>CAMCYP010000016.1 GCA_945885345.1 Bordetella parapertussis
GTCATGGTGAAGCCCATGTCCTTCCACACGTCGCCCATCTTCTTGCCGGTCTTGGCGTAGTCGAGGATGATCTGGCCCCACTTGCGCAGCACGTCCGGCGCGTCGGCCATCAGGTCGGTCAGGCGGTCGCCGTCGAGGTCGGTCGAGTAAATGATGCATTCGCGCTGCTCGATCATGTCGTGCAGCATCAGGCCGAAGTTGGTGTCGGAGATGTGCTCGTAGATGTCGCCGCCCCAGTTTTCCATGCCGGCCTTGAAGTCTTTCGGCAGCAGCGCGACGATGGCGTGGACGTTGTCCTTGTGCTCTTCGTAGGCGTCAACCGCGTACTGGCGCTTCAGCTGGAACTTGGTGCCCTGGATCATCCAGCGGAACAAACCGGCGTTTACCGCGTCTTCTTTCGCCTGGGTCGGCTTGGTGGCGACGCGGCCGATGCAGCCGCGGTCATTGACCAGCTTCAGGAACAGCCGTGCGGCATAGGCCATGCGCACGCCCGGGGTGTTCATTTCGGAGTGGATGTTGCCGGTGGCTTTTTCAACGATGAATTTCTTGTTGTCCTGCGAGTACGGCAGGCCGGGCATGAAACGCACGTTGGTGATCGAGCCGTAGGGGCGGACGTTGCAATAGACGCCGGCGGCGGTGCGCAGCGGGGCATTGGCCGACTTGCCGGCCACGACCACTTTTTTGCCGCCGTCATTGACCATGAAGTCGCCTGCGGTCGACCATTTCAGGCAGGTGAAATCCATCTTGCCGAACCACTCAAGCGATTTCAGCTTTGTGTCGTGTCGGAACTGCGCCATCATCGGTACGCCGAGGAAGGGCAGGCCGAGCACGTCGAGCGCCATGATCGTGCCGTTCAGGGCGAAGGTGTCGGTGAGCGCATGGGCTACCGGATTGACGCCACCGGTGAAATTGCCGCCTTCCCAGATGGTGGCGTCGCTGATGCCGCGCGGCTGGGTCTTGGAGCGCTTGAACACGCCGTCCAGATACTTGAACAGGTCGCCGCTTGCTTCTTCCTGCGCGATTTTCAGCAGGTCCAGTTTTCCACTCATTGCTAAAGTCTCCGTTCGAATTTTTGTCGGTCAAGTGATCGGCCGGTTCCGGCGATCTGTAGGGGCGTCCCGGGGCGTTCCACGAGCAGGATCGGCACTTGCGTCATCCGCGCTCTTCCCATGCTGGTCCGTCGGCTGATTATCGCATTTATTGTCTATGGCATGAATGAGGCGTACCCGATACATGGACTAACCCGGATACGGCGTCCGGGAGCTGTAATGAAGAATGGGGCTGCCCGGAAGCGGCACCCGGGGAAGGAGGCTCGCCCGGAAGCAGCGCCCGGGGGCTGTACGTAAAAAAACCCGCAGGACCTGGAGGGTCTGCGGGCTTTGTCTGGTGCAGGGCCGCCGGCATCGCTGCCAGCGGCAAAATTCACAGCTCAGGCTGCTTGGATGTTAGAGGCTTGCTTGCCCTTGGGTCCCTGGGTGACTTCGAACGACACTTTCTGGCCTTCTTTCAGTGTCTTGAAGCCATTCATCTGGATCGCGGAGAAGTGCGCGAAAAGATCTTCGCTACCGTCGTCCGGAGTGATGAACCCATAACCCTTGGAGTCATTGAACCATTTCACAGTACCAGTTGCCATATGCCTGCCTTGATAGAAAAGCGGATGGGCTCCGCGATTTGTTCGAGTTCCAAGGATCGCATTGGCCAAACTGGTCTAGCGATAAAGCCTGAACCCCAACACCCGACTGCTTAATAGGGTATTTGTTGGCGAAAGTCAAGCATGCCCCGGCCCCCCCCTGTCCGGCGGGTTTTTCCACTGTTTGCAGCCACTTGAAAAATTCTGCATTCCAGACACAATAGGTTCGCAGCGGGTTTTCTGCGTGCGGGCTGCACTTGCAGAATTGAGCACGGGCCCCATTTGAAGCATGTAATGCGAACATTTCTACGGTATGGCAACCAGGCAGCGTGAAGACACCGTCCTCGAGGCGAAACGTACCAAAACCAAGCAACCACCAATGTTCAAGGTGCTGCTGCTTAACGACGACTACACCCCGATGGATTTCGTCGTAGGGGTTTTGCAGCGGTTTTTCTCCCTCAGTCGCGAAAGCGCGACTCAGGTCATGCTCAAGGTGCACCGCGACGGCATGGGTGTCTGCGGTATATTTCCAAGAGATGTTGCCGCAACCAAAGTGGAACAGGTAAAGTCGTACGCCAAGCAGCACCTGCATCCGTTACAGTGTGTAATGGAAGAGAACTGAAGTCTCACATGCCCATGATCGGACAACCATGATTGCCCAGGAACTCGAAGTCAGTCTGCACATGGCGTTTATGGAGGCCCGCCAGAAACGCCACGAATTCATCACCGTGGAACACCTGCTGCTGGCCCTGCTCGACAACCCTTCCGCATCGGAAGTGCTGCGCGCCTGCGCCGCCAATGTTGACGAGCTGCGCAAGCTGCTGGGCGATTTCGTCACCGAACACACGCCGATACTCGCCGGCGAAGAAGTCGATACGCAGCCGACGCTGGGCTTCCAGCGCGTGATCCAGCGCGCGATCCTGCACGTCCAGTCGTCCGGCAAGAAGGAAGTGACCGGCGCCAACGTGCTGGTGGCAATTTTCGGCGAGAAGGATTCGCATGCGGTGTATTTCCTGCACCAGAAGGGTGTGACCCGCCTCGACGTAGTCAATTTCATCTCGCACGGCATCAGCAAGGTGCCGCAAACCCAGCAGCAGCCCAAGCCCGAAGGCGAGCCGGCGGAATCCGAGCAGGAAAACCAGTCTGGCGGTGCGCTGGAGTCGTACACACAGAATCTCAACGCGCAGGCTACGGCCGGCAAGATCGACCCGCTGATCGGGCGCGCCCATGAGTTGGAGCGCGTGATTCAGACACTGTGCCGGCGGCGCAAAAACAATCCGCTGCTGGTCGGCGAGGCGGGGGTCGGCAAAACCGCGATCGCCGAAGGACTGGCGCGGCGCATCGTCGAAGGCGACGTGCCGGACATTTTGAAGCGTGCCGTTGTGTATGCGCTGGACATGGGCGCGTTGCTCGCCGGCACCAAGTACCGCGGCGATTTCGAGCAACGGCTGAAGGCGGTGCTGAAGCAGCTGGCCGAAAATCCGCACAGCATCCTGTTCATTGATGAAATCCATACATTGATTGGTGCCGGCGCCGCATCCGGCGGCACGCTGGATGCATCCAACCTGCTGAAACCGGCGCTGTCCGGCGGCCAGCTGAAATGCATAGGCGCGACGACGTACAACGAATACCGCGGCGTGTTCGAAAAGGATCACGCGCTGTCGCGGCGCTTCCAGAAGGTTGATGTCATAGAGCCGACGATCGCCGAGACCGTGGCCATCCTGAAAGGACTCAAATCCCGCTTCGAGGAGCACCATGGCGTCAAATACCAGCCGGCGGCGCTGAGTGCGGCGGCTGAACTGTCGGCGCGCTTCATCAACGATCGCCATCTGCCGGACAAGGCCATCGACGTCATTGACGAGGCAGGTGCTGCGCAGAAAATTCTGCCGAAGTCGAAACAGAAACGCATTATCGGCAAGCACGAGATCGAGGAAATCATCGCCAAGATCACGCGTATCCCGACGCAGACCGTGTCAGTCGATGACCGCAGTGCACTGAAGTCGCTTGATCGTGACCTGAAGGCGGTGGTGTTCGGCCAGGATAAGGCGATCGAAGCGCTGACCGCGGCGATACGCATGGCACGCAGCGGCCTGGGTAATCCGGTCAAGCCGATCGGCAGTTTCCTGTTCAGCGGCCCGACCGGCGTAGGCAAGACCGAAGTTGCCCGCCAGCTTGCCTATGTGATGGGCGTGGAACTGTTGCGCTTCGACATGTCCGAATACATGGAGCGCCATGCCGTATCGCGGCTGATCGGCGCGCCGCCGGGATACATCGGCTTCGACCAGGGCGGTCTGCTGACTGAAGCAGTCACCAAAAACCCGTACTCGGTACTGCTGCTCGATGAGATCGAAAAAGCGCATCCGGATATTTTCAACATCCTGCTGCAGGTGATGGACCACGGCACGCTGACCGACAACAACGGCCGCAAGGCGGATTTCCGTAACGTGGTGATCGTGATGACCACCAACGCCGGCGCAGCCGAGCTGTCGAAAACGTCGATGGGCTTTACCGCCGCTCGTCAGTCCGGCGACGAGATGGGTGAAATCAAACGCATGTTCACCCCCGAGTTCCGCAACCGGCTGGACGGCATCATCTCGTTCCAGGCACTGGATCGCGCGATCATCCTGCGCGTGGTCGATAAATTCCTGATGCAGCTCGAAGAACAGCTGCACGAGAAAAAAGTCGACATCAGTTTTGCGCCGGCGCTGCGCGAGTACCTGGCCGACAAGGGTTTCGATCCGCAGATGGGAGCGCGGCCGATGGCACGCCTGATCCAGGACACCATCCGCAGCGCGCTGGCAGACGAACTGCTGTTCGGCCGTCTTGCCAACGGCGGCAAGGTGACGGTCGATGTCGGCGCCGATGGCAAGGTGCGGCTCGATTTCGCCGAAGAACCGGTACCCGTCAGCGTTGCCTGAACGCAGCGGCGGCCAGCAGGCCGCCGCTTTCTTGACGGCTGCGGTCTTTACGCAGACACTGGGCCCATAAAAAAATTGATATCCGCGTTGCGCGGATATGTCGTCCTCGGGGCGTTAGTTTCCTATCCGGAGTTTGTCATGCCAAGAATCGTGCTGCTACTCGTGCTGCTGATGGCTGGCAATGCATGGGCGCAATGGTCTGCGATGACTTTCGCAAATGCGGTGGGATCTGCCATGCAGCCGGCAGGAGCGGGCCCGAATCCGGGGCGCAGTCTCGCCGCCACCTGTTTCACCTGCCATGGTACCGACGGCCGCAGCGTCGGCGGCGTGCCGCCCAGCCTTGCCGGACAGAACAAGGATTACCTGCTCAAACAACTGCAGGAATTCCGCGACGGCAAACGCCCGGCTACGATCATGCACCAGCACGCCAAGGGTTATACCGATGAACAGCTCAATCTGATCGCGGGTTATTTCGCCGCGGTTACTCCCGGTCCCGCAGCAGCAGCGCCGGCGGTGAAGTAGGAGACGCCATGACCTTATCCAGAATCTCCAGACGCGAATTCATGAAATGGACCGCCGCAGGCGCCGGTGCAGCGGCCGTGTCCGGGTGTGCCAGCCTGGGCGGCGGCGCGGGGCGCGTGGTGGTTGTCGGCGGCGGTTACGGTGGCGCGACTGCGGCGAAGTTCATCAAGCTGTGGGCGCCCGACATCAACGTAACCCTGGTCGAACCCAACCAGTATTTCATCTCCTGTCCGATCAGCAACCTGGTGCTCGGCGGCAATGCACAGATGAACGACATCACGTTCAGCTATGAGGGTTTGCGCAGCCGCGGCATCCGCGTGATCCGCGATTCTGCCGTGGCCATCGACGCGGAAAAACGCCAGGTGCGTCTCAATGGCGGTGACAGCCTCGGCTACGACCGCGTCATCGTGTCGCCCGGCGTCGAGTTCATGTTCGACCAGATTCCTGCACTGAAAAGCGCGGATGCGCAGAACCGCATTCCGCACGCATGGAAAGCCGGCGCGCAGACCGTGGCTCTGCGCAACCAGCTCACCGCCATGCGCGACGGTGGCGTCTATGTGCTGCAGATCCCGATGGCGCCGTATCGCTGCCCGCCGGGGCCGTACGAACGCGTGTGCCAGGTCGCCGACTATTTCAAAAAGACGAAACCGAAATCGAAAATCATCGTGCTGGATTCCAACCCCGACATCACGTCGAAAAAGGGTTTGTTCCTTGCGGCCTGGGATGGCCTGTACAAGGGCATGATCGACTATTACCCGAACAGCGAGATCGCCGACGTCGACGTCAGGGGCATGACCGTCAAGCTGCAGTTCGACAACTTCAAGGGTGACGTCATCAACGTGGTGCCGGCGCAGCGCGCGGCCGACATCGCGGTGAAAAGCGGCCTGGTCACCGCGAACAACCGCTGGTGCGGTGTTGACTGGACCACTTGCGAATCTCTTGCAGTCAAAGGCGTACACGTACTCGGTGACGCGACGCTGTCGGCGTCGGCAATGCCGAAGTCCGGCAGCATGGCCAACCAGCACGCCAAGGTCTGCGCCGCTGCGGTCATTGCACTGCTGAAGGGCCAGACGGTGAATGCCGACACCATGATGATGAACACCTGCTACAGCTTTGTCAGCGGCGACAGCGCGATGCATGTCGCATCGGTGCATCGTTACGACGCGACCCAGAAAAGCATACTGCCGGTCAAAGGCAGCGGCGGGGTTTCTGCGGCGGCGAGCAGTGCCGAGGCTGCGTATGCCTGGGGCTGGGCGCGCAACATCTGGGCGGAAGCGTTGGCCTAGATTTTTTTTGAAGGCTGCAATGAACAAGGGGCGCGATGCGCCCCTTGTTCATGGTGCCGGTGATGCCGGGATCAGGCGTCGCCGCGCGCGACAGGCCGCCGGCGGTCGCTGACCCATTCGCTCCACGAACCGGGATACAGCCGTGAGCCGGCGAGTCCGGCCACTTCCATCGCCAGCAGGTTGTGGCAGGCGGTGACGCCGGAGCCGCACTGGTGGACGATGGCTTCCGGGGCGTGGCCGTCGAGCATGCTGCCGAATTCCTGCTTCAGCGCGGCCGGCGGCTTGAAGCGGCCGTCGTCACCGAGATTGAGTTTGAAAAAACGGTTGGCGGCACCGGGGATGTGGCCTGCCACCGGATCCAGAGTTTCATTTTCACCGCGGTAACGGTCGTTGCTGCGCGCATCGAGCACCAATGCCTTGCGCTCCTGCAGGTTGGCCAGCACCTGCGCGCTGTCGACGGCGCTTTGTGTCTGCGCTTTGCCGTTGAAGGTGACCGGCTCGATCTCCGGTTGTGCAACGGTCACCGGCAATCCGGCCTTGATCCAGGCCTGCCAGCCGCCGTCGAGCACGGCCGCTTTCGTGTGACCGACCCAGCGCAGCATCCACCACAGGCGCGATGCGTAAACGCCGCCGGTTTCATCGTAGGCGACAACCTGGGTGTTGTTGCTGATGCCCAGCGCGCCGAGGCGCAGGCTGAACGTCGCAGGATGCGGCAGCGGATGGCGGCCGGTGAGTCCGGTCTTCGGGCCGGACAGATCGACGTCGAGATGCAGGAAACGCGCACCGGGGATGTGTCCGGCGCGATAGGCTTTGTAACCGGCGCTGTGGTTTGCGAGATCGTGCCGGCAGTCGCAGATCACCCACTGCGGATCGTCGAGGTGGGCTGCGGTTTGTTCAGCGCTGACGAGGGTGGTATGGGTCATGGCGTCGTGCCGGCCGGGTGGTTGGAGGGGGCAAAGGTAACAAACGCCGATTGAAAATCAAGCGCTGAAAAAAGCTGCGGCAGCTCCAAGCTGCCGCATTAACTACGTAACTTATTGTTTTTATTGATTAAATTCTAAATGTGCGGCGCTACTTCCCGGCGCAGGAATTCATGAAAATGCACCATGCCGTCTTCCAGCGGTGACTGGTACGGGCCGGTTTCACTGCGCCCCTGTTGCCATAACGCACGGCGGCCTTCGGTCATGCGCGCAATGATCTCGGCGTCTTCCACCGCGGTTTCGCGATACGCCGCCTGTTCGGCTTCGACGAATTCGCGTTCGAACAGCGCAATGTCTTCCGGATAATAAAACTCGACGATGTTGCTGCAGGCTTCGGGTCCGCGCGGAATGATCGCGCTGATCACCAGCACATGCGGATACCACTCGACCATGATGTTCGGGAAATAGGTCAGCCAGATTGCGCCATGTGCAGGCTGTTGGTTGGCGCCCTGGCGCAACACCTGTTCATGCCAGCGCTGGTAGACCGCGCTGCCGGGACGGGCGAGCTGGTTCTTGATGCCGCAGGTCTGCACGCTGTACCAGTCGCCGAATTCCCACTGCAGGTCGGACACATTCACGAACTGGCCAAGCCCGGGATGGAAGGGTTCGACGTGGTAATCCTCGAGGTAGACCTCGATGAAGGTTTTCCAGTTGCAGGCGTATTCTTCGACTTCAACGCGGTCAAGCATATAGCCGGAGAAATCCAGGTTCTGCATCACGCCCATTTTTGCCAAGTCACGCGCCACGTCGCGACGACCTGCGAACAGCAGACCGTTCCAGCGCGTCAGCGGTGTTTGCGCCAGATCGAGGCAGGGGTTCTCGGCGAAATGCGGCGCACCGAGCAACTTTCCGTCCAAGCCGTACGTCCAGCGGTGCAGCGGACAGATGATGTTTTTGGTATTGCCGCGGTCCTTGAGGATCACTGCCTGGCGATGGCGGCAGATGTTCGACAGCAGTTCAACACCATTGTTGTTGCGCACCAGTGCCTGCGCATTGCCGTGCCACGACAGCGTCTGGTAGTCACCGACATTCGGCGTCATCAGTTCATGGCCGACATAACCGGGGCCCATGTCGAACAGCAGGCGCTGCTCAATCTCATGGATGCGGGCATCGAAGTACCAATGCACGGGCAGTTGCGGTGAGGTTTTGCGGAAAGCGGTGACGCTGGAGAGGTCAGACATGCAGCAGGTGGCGGGGGCAGGTTGAGCGGCCGGGGCGGCGTTTCAAGAATATGATTCTTAAGGGTTTTGGAGCAGGTTCAGCGTCTGTGGATGCGACTGCAAAAATGAGGGGCTATTCTTTCCCAGCCCCCCCCAAAAGGCAACCAAAATTTCGCCGCTGCATCATGGCTTTACCTGGCGTATATTTCATAAGTAATTGTTTTAAAACATTAAATATTGAATCCGCGGATTGCGTCACCGCGTATTTTTTCGCCGCGAGTCCGTCGCAGTTGTTAAGTGATCGTCAGCGGGTGCCTGATGCACAAGGGCGCGCCGTAGATTTTCAGTTGCCGCGAAAAGGCGAGGTCTTTCCTGCCGGTGGTTTCCGGGAAACGGCCGGCGGCTTCAAATAATGAGCGCGTGACAAAAATAGCCTGTGCACCGCTGGCGACGCCGGTGAGACGTGTGCGGCAGTTCATCAGTACGGCAGTCACGCGTTGCAGCGGATGCGCGCTTGCACTGCGCACCTTGAAGCATCCCCAACTGCGCCGGCTGCGCGCGAGGCCGCCGATCATCAGGCCGTCGGCGCCTTCGGGCAGGTGCGCATCGGCATGCAGAAAACAGAGGATCTCGCCGTGCGCCGCTGCGGCACCGGCATTCATCTGTTGCGCGTGGCCGCCTGCGACGCTGATCACCTGATCTGCGCGATCCCGGGAGAGGGCGACGGTGTCGTCGCTGCTGCCGCCGTCAACGACGACGATTTCCGCACCGCGACCGCGCAGCGCCTGCAGGCTGTCGAGCGTGGCCGCGATGTGCGCGGCGACGTTGTATGCGGGGATGATGATGGACAGCGACACGACGAATCAGGCAGAGGTTTGGTTGGCGGAATTCATGCGGGCATCATCATAATCGACGCGGTTTTTTTATTCGATGCGTTCATCCGTTGCGGACCGGCAAAGTCCGGATGTTGCAGCCTGCGGTGAATACCCCGCGCGTTGACCGCAAACCTCTGATTGCGTTACATTTCCTGTCCTTCCCGCGGGTCGTACGCCCCATGACAAAAACCACAAAATCCTCGTCGGCTGCACCCACTTTTGAATCCGCCCTCGCGGAACTCGAAAAGATCGTTGAAGCCATGGAAGAGGGGCAAATGCCGCTGGAGCAATCACTGGCGGCCTACAAGCGCGGCGCGGAACTCTTGAAGCTGTGCCAGACCCAGCTGCAGGATGCCCAGCAGCAGGTGAAGATCCTGGAAAGCGGCGTGCTGAAAAATTTCGGCACGACTGAGTAGCACTCCTTTCAGCAATTTTTCTTTTTAATCGTGACCGCCCCCGATTTTCAGGCCTGGGCCGCAGCCGGGCAACAGCGCATCGAAGCTTTTCTGCAGCGCGTGCTGCCGCAGCCGGACATCGCGCCGCAACGCCTGCATGCAGCGATGCGTTATGCCGTGCTTGGTGCCGGCAAACGCGTGCGGCCCTTGCTGGCCTACGCCGCCGGTGAACTGTCGCAGGCCGATCCCGAGCGCGTGACGGTGGCCGGTGCCGCGGTGGAAATCATCCATGCCTATTCGCTGGTGCATGATGATCTGCCGTGCATGGATGACGACGTGCTGCGCCGGGGCAAGCCGACCTGCCATGTTGAATTCGATGAGGCTACGGCACTGCTGGTCGGTGATGCGCTGCAAAGCCTCTCATTCCAGCTGCTCGGCGAATACCGCCTCGCTGATGACGCCAATGCGCAACTTGAAATGGTCAAGCTGCTCGCCGCTGCTGCCGGTTCGCGCGGCATGGCCGGCGGTCAGGCCATCGATCTTGCTGCGGTTGGTAAAACATTGAGCGTGCCGGAACTCGAATTCATGCACATCCACAAAACCGGCGCGCTGATCCGCGCCGCGGCGGTACTCGGTGCGCGTTGCGGCAACGGTTTGAGCGAAGCCGAATTTGCCTGCGTCGATACCTTTGCCAAAGCCGTCGGTCTGGCCTTCCAGGTGGTCGACGATGTACTCGACGCCGAAGCGCCGACCGCAACCCTGGGCAAAACCGCCGGCAAGGACGCCGAGCAGGGCAAGCCTACCTATGTCAGCGCCATGGGTATTTCGCAAGCTAAAACGCTCGCCGGTGAATTGCGCGAACAGGCGCTGAAGGCGATTGCGCCCTTCGGTGCCCGTGGGGCGCGGCTGGCGCAATTGGCGGATTTCATCGTGTTGCGCAAGTTCTGAGACAATGACGCCATGAGTGGAACATTGACCATGGACGGGGCCGGTGCGCAGGACAGGCCGATGTACGATCTGCTGAAATCGATTGCGACGCCGCACGACCTGCGGCTGCTCGAGCGCAGCCAGTTGCCGGCATTGGCTGCGGAGTTGCGCGCCTACCTGATCGATTCGGTGAGCCAGACCGGCGGCCACCTGTCGTCCAACCTCGGTACGGTTGAGCTGACAATCGCGCTGCATTACGTCTACGACACGCCGGATGACCGACTGGTGTGGGATGTCGGCCACCAGACCTATGGCCACAAGATACTGACCGGCCGCCGCGAGGCGATGAAAAGCCTGCGCATGTGGCACGGTATCTCGGGCTTTCCGCAGCGTGCGGAATCTGAATATGACGCCTTCGGCACCGCGCATTCCAGCACCTCGATCAGCGCGGCACTTGGCATGGCGGTGGCAGCGAAGCTGAAAGGCGAACCGCGCCGCGCAGTGGCGATCATCGGCGACGGCGCGATGACCGCCGGCATGGCCTTCGAGGCACTGAACAACGCCGGCGACATGGACGTCGACCTGCTGGTGATCCTCAACGACAACGACATGTCGATCTCGCCGCCGGTGGGCGCGCTGAACAAATACCTCGCCAAGCTGATGTCGGGTCGCTTCTACGCCGCGGCCAAGGGCCTCGGCGAAAAAGTGCTGGGTGACCTCGCGCGTCGCGCCGAGGAACATGTCAAGGGCATGGTCACGCCAGGTACGATGTTCGAGGAATTCGGTTTCAACTACATCGGCCCCATCGACGGCCACGACCTCGATGCGCTGATTCCGACGCTGCACAACATCAAGCGCCTGAAGGGTCCGCAGTTCCTGCACGTGGTCACGCGCAAGGGCCAGGGTTACAAGCTGGCCGAGGCGGATCCGATTCTGTATCACGGCGTGTCAAAGTTCGACCATACCAGCGGTATCGCCAGCAGCAAATCCGGCGGCAAGCCCTCGTACACGCAGGTGTTCGGCGACTGGCTGTGCGACATGGCGGCGAAAGACAAGCGCCTGGTGGCGATCACGCCGGCGATGCGCGAAGGCTCGGGCATGGTCAAGTACGCCACGCAGTATCCCGAACGTTATTTTGATGTCGGCATTGCCGAACAGCATGCGGTGACCTTTGCCGCGGGTGTGGCCTGCGAGGGCTACAAGCCGGTGGTGGCGATTTATTCGACCTTCCTGCAGCGCGGTTACGATCAGCTGATCCACGACGTGCAGATCCAGAACCTGCCGGTTATATTCGCGCTGGACCGCGGTGGCCTGGTCGGCGCCGACGGCGCCACGCATAACGGAAGCTTCGATCTGTCGTATCTGCGCTGCCTGCCGAACATGACGGTGATGACGCCGTCCGATGAAAACGAATGCCGGCAGATGTTGTTTACAGCTTTCCAGATGAACGGTCCGGTGGCAGTGCGTTATCCGCGCGGCACCGGGCCCGGTGTGGCGGTGCAGAAAGAAATGACCGCGCTGCCGGTGGGCTGCGGCGAAGTGCGGCGGCAAGGCAAGGGGGGCATCGCGATTCTCGCGTTTGGGTCCATGGTGGCACCGGCACTGGCCGCTGCTGAAGAATTCGACGCCACGGTTGCGAACATGCGCTTCGTCAAACCGCTGGATACCGATCTGGTGCGTGAACTGGCGGCGAACCATACGCTGCTGGTGACCATTGAAGAAAACGTGATCATGGGCGGTGCCGGCAGCGCGGTGCTGGAGTCCCTGCAGCAGCAAGGCTGCATGGTGCCGGTGCTGCAACTCGGTTTGCCCGATCGTTTTATCGAGCAGGGTGATCCGGCGGTGCAGCTCGCCAGCATCGGTCTCGACGCCAAGGGTATCGCTGACTCCATCCGCGCAAGACTTGCCGCACAACCCCAATGAAGCCGCGTGAACCCGATATGCGGGAAGAAAATGTCATGGACGGCTATTCGAAGATCGAGCAGTACAACCCCACGACCATCGCCAGCATCGCCGGCAAATACCGCGACATTCTGCGCGACGTCGGCGAAGACCCGGACCGCGAGGGCCTGCTCAAGACACCGGAGCGCGTGGCCAAGGCGCTGCAATACCTGACCCACGGTTACGATCTCGATCCCGCGGAAATCCTGCGCTCGGCGATGTTCACCGAGGAATACCAGCAGATGGTGATCGTGCGCGACATCGAGGTGTATTCGCTGTGCGAGCATCACATGCTGCCTTTTTTCGGCAAGGCCCATGTCGCCTACATTCCGAAAGGCCGCATCGTCGGCCTGTCGAAAGTGCCGCGCGTGGTCGATGCCTATGCGCGCCGGCTGCAGGTGCAGGAACGTTTGACGGTGCAGATCCGCGACTGCATCCAGGAAACACTCGATCCCGCGGGGGTTGCGGTGGTGATCGAGGCGCAGCACATGTGCATGATCATGCGCGGCATCCAGAAACAGAATTCGGTGGCGTCGACCTCGGCCTTCACCGGTGAATTCAACAAGGACGTGACCCGTGCCGAATTCCTGCGCCTGATCGCTCCCCGTACGTGACGCAAAAGCATGATTAAATATTCAATAAAATCAAATACTTACGATATACCGCAATCCTGCGGTCATTGACCGCGCCATGACCGACCGCAAAACCAGCACACACAATATCGAACAGATCCTGCCCGACGTGCGACGCGGGCAGATGGTGATCCTCGTCGACAGCGAGGATCGCGAAAACGAAGGGGATCTGTTTGTCGCCGCAGAACGTGCAACACCCGAAGCCATCAACTTCATGGCGACCCAGGGCCGCGGCCTGATTTCGCTGGCTCTGAGCGAAGATCGCTTGCGCACGCTGGGTCTGTCACTGATCACCGATGACACCGGCAATCAATCCAAATTCGGCACGGCCTTCGCCACACCGATCGACGCCCGCGAGGGTGTGGGCTCGGGCATGTCGGCTCAGGATCGCGCGCACACCATCGCGGTCGCCATTGCCGATAACGCCAAGCCTGCCGATCTGATCCGTCCCGGCCGCTTGCAGACCCTGCGCGCGCTGGACGGCGGCGTGCTGGTGCGGCACGGTCACACCGAAGCCGCAGTGGATCTTGCGCGGCTCGCCGGACTCAAACCCGCCGGCGTGATCTGCGAAATCATGAATCTTGACGGCAGCATGGCGCGGATGCCCGATCTGGAACAATTCGCCGCGCAACACAACATCCGCATCGTCCGCATCAGCGACCTCGTCGCCTACCGCGACAATGAACGCGAAATCCGCCGCAAGGCCGAAACCGTGTTGCCGACCAGCAAGGCTGGTGAGTTCAAAATGATTGTCTATGCCGACAATCTCGAAACCAATCTGTATGTCGCGCTGGTCAAGGGTGAGATCAAGTCTGGCGAGCCGGTGCTGGTGCGCCTGCATTCACAGTGCCTGACGGGTGACGTGTTCGGTTCCGAACGCTGCGACTGCGGTGAACAGCTCGATGCCGCGATGGGCATGATCGAAAAAGCCGGCAGCGGTATATTGGTTTACATGTTCGACGAAGGCCGCGGGATCGGCTTACTCAACAAGATCCGCGCCTATGCGCTGCAGGACCAGGGTCAGGACACGGTGGAAGCCAATCACGCACTGGGATTTGCTGCTGACATGCGCGATTACCGTGCCGGTGCGCACATTTTGTTCGACCTCGGCGCGCGCGAAGTGCGGCTGATGACTAACAACCCGGACAAGGTTGCGGCGCTGGAAGATTACGGATTAAAAGTGGTTGAGCGTGTCGCGGTTGAAGTGCCGCCGCGTGAGGCCAACCGCCGGTATCTGAATACCAAACGCAGCAAGTTCGGACATTTGCTGGCGATGGTGGGCGGGGAGCGGGAAACCAAGAAGTAGGATGCTTTTTCAGTAACGTCGTATCAACGTCAACGCCTGCCCATCCCGCTTCATCTCGGTGCGGTTCAAAAAACTCATCCCCAGCAGCGCCATCTTCAGTCCATCGCCTTCCAGCACCACGGCATCGACGGCATACAGCGTGATGTCGCCGACTTTCACGATGTCGAGCTTGATCTTGTAGGCCGCGGCACGGCCGTTGGCGGTCTGGGTGTAGCCGCGCTCACCGCTGAGGTAGTTGATGCCCAGCCGTCGTGCGTCGGCGCTGGGCAGTGCGATGGAGGTGGCGCCGGTGTCCACCAGGAACTGCACCGTGCCGCCGTTGACCTGGCCCAGGGTCTGGTAATGGCCCTGCGTATCCGCGGTCAGCGTGACCGAGGCGCCGGGTGCGCTTTCCGCGGCAACGCTGGTGCCGGTGACCTTGTAGCCGGAACCCAGCGCCAAGCTCTGGCGTTTGCCTTGGAATTCGATGACGGCGCCCTTGCTGTCGGCGCTGAGCAGCTTGACGCCTTCGGGCGAGGTCTGTCCGGCAGACAGCATGCGCGGTTTGCCGCCGTCGATGACGAGCTGGGCTTTGCCGCCGAACAGCGCCGTGACGCTGATGTCCGCGGCCTGTGCCGTGGCCGTGGAGAGCAGAAGCGTAACAACGATTGCTTTAAGATAAGCGCATCGCATTCCGGATCACCCCATGAAACCTGTTGCCATTTTTCGTTATACCGCCACTGAAGGGCCGGCCTATTTTGCCACGTACCTTGAACGCCGGAAGATTCCGTATAAGTTGATCCGTATCGATGCCGGAGATCCGATTCCTGCCGATGCGTCGGCGCTGGCCGGCGTGGTCTGCATGGGCGGGCCGATGAGCGTCAATGACGATCTGCCGTGGATCGCACCGATGCTCGGCCTGATCCGCGATGCGGTGCAGCGCGACGTGCCGGTGCTGGGGCATTGCCTCGGCGGGCAGTTGATGGCCAGGGCGCTGGGCGCGCCGGTGACGCGCAATCCGGTCAAGGAAATCGGCTGGGGCCAGATTGAGATACTCGACCAGCCCGTGGCAAAGCAATGGCTGGGCAGTGACCTGCCGTCCTTTCTGTCCTTCCACTGGCACGGCGAAACCTTTGCGGTGCCCGAGGGGGCCACGCGCGTCATGGCCAGTGCCTGGTGTCCGAATCAGGGCTTTGCCATGGGCAAACATTTTGGCATGCAGTGCCATGTCGAAATGACCGAAGAACTGATTCGTACTTGGTGCAGTGACTGGGCAAAGGAAGTGGAGGCGCTGGCGGGGCGCATGGCCTCGGTGCAGACGCCGGCGGAAATGGAGCAAGGCATCAGTGAAAAAGTGCGTGCGCTGAATGCGGTGGCGGCGCGAATTTACGATCGCTGGATTACCGGACTGGCTAGCAACTAATTTTTCCACCGTTCGCCCTGAGCTTGTCGAAGGGCGGCGGGCTTCGACAGGCTCAGCCCGAACGGAGTTGTTTTGGAATCCGCATGGCGCTCAGGCCAGCAGTGTCCAGGCAATACCGGCGACGGCGCAGACTCCGATCACCGGCATCACGCCGATTTTCCAGCGCCACAGCGCGAGGAAGGCCGCGAGTCCGATGAGGGCGGACAGCCAGTCGAAGCGGCCTTGCAATCCTTCCGGCCACAGCACGTGATAGGCAAAAAACACCGCTAGATTGAGGATCACGCCGACCACTGCGGCGGTGATGCCGGTCAGCGGTGCGGTGAATTTCAGGTCGCCATGCGTGGTTTCGACCAGCGGGCCGCCGAGCAGGATGAACATGAAACTCGGCAGGAAGGTGAAGTAAGTAACGACAGTGGCTGCCAGCGCACCGGCGAGGAACAGGTGGTCAGCGCCGAGGAACTGTGTGGTCCAGCCACCGACAAAACCGACAAAGGCCACCACCATGATCAGCGGACCGGGTGTGGTTTCGCCCAGCGCGAGGCCGTCGATCATCTGCAGCGGCGTGACCCATTGGTAGTGTTCAACGGCAGCCTGATAGACATAAGGCAGTACGGCATAGGCGCCGCCGAAGGTCAGCAGCGCCGCTTTGGTGAAAAACCAGCCCATCTGCGTCAGCGCGCCCTGCCAGCCGTAAATGGTGATTAGCAACGCCATCGCGGCGGCCCACAGCAGCAGGCCGATACCGAGCACGATGGTGAAGCGTTTCCAGGTGAACAGCGCATGTGCCGGTGTCGGCGTGTGATCGTCGATGACTGCGGCACCGTAGCTTTTTCCATCCGCGCCGTGCCCGCCACCGATGGCGAACAGCGCAGGAGCAACGCGGCCGCCGATGTAACCAATGATGCCGGCACCGATGACGATCAGCGGAAACGGCAGCTGCAGCGCAAACAGCGCGATGAATGCGGCCGCCGCGATGCCCCACAGCACGCTGTTTTTCAGCGCGCGTGAGCCGATGCGCATGGCGGCAACCACGACGATGGCGGTGACCGCGGGTTTGATGCCGTAGAGCATGCCGGCGATGGCCGGCACATGGCCCCAGGCGATGTAGATCCAGGTCAGTGCAATCAGGATGAACAGCGAGGGCAGCACAAACAGCCCGCCGGCGACGATGCCGCCCCAGGTGCGATGCATCAGCCAGCCGATGTAGGTGGCGAGCTGCTGTGCTTCCGGGCCGGGCAGCACCATGCAGTAGTTCAAGGCATGCAGGAAGCGGCGTTCGGAAATCCAGCGTTTCCGCTCGACCAGCTCCTGATGCATGATCGCGATCTGTCCGGCCGGACCGCCGAAACTGATGAAGCCGAGTTTCAGCCAGAAGCGGAAAGCTTCCCGGAACGGGATGGCTTCGGGTGCCGTGCTGTTTTTATTCATGCGGCGCCCGCCAGCGGTACGTGACTAGTCGCGGAAATTTTTGAACTGCAGCGGGAATTCGGTGATCGACTTGCGGATCAGTGCGATGGCGTCCTGCAGCAGGTCTTTTTTGGCGCCGGAGACACGCACCACGTCGCCCTGGATGCTGCCCTGGACTTTCATTTTGCTGTCCTTCAGCAGCTTGACGATTTTTTTCGCCAGATCCTGCTCGATGCCTTCGCGCACGGTCACCGGCTGCTTCATCTTGTTGCCGCTGATGGGTTCGCCGTCGCCGAGTTTCAGGCAGCGGGTGTCGACGCCGCGCTTGGCGAGCTTGGCCGTCAGTACGTCGCGGACCTGGCTCAGCTTGAAATCGTCGTCGCCGTAGACGGTCAGTGTCTTTTCTTTTTCGTTGATTTCAACCCGGGCATCGGAGCCCTTGAAATCAAAACGTGTGGAAACTTCTTTATTGGTCTGGTCGACGGCGTTATGCACTTCGACCTGATTGACTTCAGAAACGATGTCGAACGAGGGCATGCTTGCTCCCTTTGTTTTGAGTCAGGCCCGGATTATACGCCCCATGATGGGGCGGGATGCCGGGGAGGGTGGTTCAGCGCGCGCGTTTGCGCGCTGCCTGCAGTGCAATGCGTTTTACGTCGATCGGCTGACCGGTGGCGTCGTCAAATTCCGCTGCGGCTTCCACGGCGCGACGCGCCAGGGTTTCTGCATCCAGGCCGCGCTGACCGTGCAGCGCATGCAGCGCGCCCATCGCGTAATTGCTGCCGCTGCCGAAGGCGTAATAACGGGTGAATTCCTGTACCGTGCGGTGCGCAACCACGCCGAAAATACCGTGCTTGTTGGCGATCAGCGCATCAAAGCGTGTCGATTCCAGCGCTTCATCCTCATGGCCGCCGGGCAGCAGGTGGTAATCGCCTTTCAGCACGGCATGCAGTGTCTGCCAGGTGCGGAAGATGGCCATCGGCGTGTTGAATCGCGGCTTGACCCTGGGGCGCGAAAAATAATCCGCGAGTATGGTCTTGAAGGTGGCGTTGCCGGTGAGGGCCAGCCAGGTGTCGCCGACTTGCAGTAGTTTGCCGTGGTTGGCGACGTATTCAGCGCTTTCTTTGCTCGAGCCCCATTTGGTCATGGTGTCGGCGGCGATGGCGACGCCGCGGTCCTTGCGGACTACAACCAGTGTTGTCATTTGGTCAGCCGCGCTTTATTAACCAAAATGGCAGACGTAATGCAGCGGTTCAGCCGGTTCGATGTCGAAACTGGATTTCCCCGGCACGTCAAAGCTTTCACCGGCAGCGACGTTTTTCCATTCGGCACCAGCGAGCTTGTAACGGCCGCTGCCGGCGATGATTTCCATGCGTTCCGGCGCATCGGTATTGAAAGTCAGTTTGGACGGCAGGATCACGCCCACCGATTTGCGCACACCACCGGCGAGGATCACGGTATGGCTGATGCACTTGCCGTCGAAATAGACGTTGGCTTTTTTGACGACGGAAACATTATCGAACTGCATGATTTTCTTTCCTGATTGATCTTTAACCGTTCGGGCTGAGCCTGTCGAAGCCTAGTTGCCCTTCGACAAGCTCAGGGCGAACGGGGGATGGTTTTATTTGCGTTTCTTATTTTCGTTTATTGCGCAGATTGGCAGCGATGCGCAACCGCAGCGCGTTGAGCTTGATGAAGCCGCCGGCATCGGCCTGGTCGTAGGCGCCCTTGTCGTCCTCGAAGGTCGAGATCGCCGGATCAAACAGCGAATCGGTTTTCGACGCGCGGCCGACGGTGGTCACGGTGCCCTTGTAGAGCTTGACCTTCACAGTACCGTTGACCGGTTTCTGCGATTCGTCGATCAGCTGCTGCAGCAGCAGGCGTTCCGGGCTGAACCAGTAGCCGTTATAGATCAGCCGCGCGTAACGCGGCATCAGGTCGTCTTTCAGTGCCAGTACTTCACGATCCAGCGTGATCGATTCCATCGCGCGGTGGGCGCGCAGCATGATGGTGCCGCCCGGGGTTTCGTAGCAGCCGCGCGATTTCATGCCGACATAACGATTCTCAACCAGGTCGAGGCGGCCGATGCCGTGTTTGCCGCCGAGCTGGTTGAGTTTGGTCAGCACGGTTGCCGCGGACATTTTTTTGCCATTGATGGCGACGATGTCGCCGCGGGCGTAGCTCAGTTCCACGTATTCCGGTTTGTTCGGTGCTTTTTCCGGCGACACGGTGATGCGCCACATCGAATCTTCCGGCTCGAAGGACGGGTCTTCGAGGATGCCGCCTTCGTACGAGATGTGCAGCAGGTTGGCGTCCATCGAATACGGTGCGCCGCCTTTGCGTTTTTTGTAGTCGACGGGAATGCCGTGCTTGTCGGCATAGGCCAGCAGTTTTTCGCGCGACAGCAGGTCCCATTCGCGCCACGGTGCGATGATTTTGACGCCGGGCATCAGCGCATAGGCGCCGAGTTCGAAACGCACCTGGTCGTTGCCCTTGCCGGTGGCGCCGTGCGACACCGCGTCGGCGCCGGTCTTCTTCGCGATTTCGATCATGCGTTTCGCGATCAGTGGGCGCGCGATCGAAGTGCCGAGCAGGTATTCGCCTTCGTACACTGCGTTGGCACGGAACATCGGGAACACGAAGTCGCGGACGAATTCTTCGCGCAGGTCTTCGATGAAAATCTGTTTGACGCCCATCAGCTGGGCTTTTTTGCGCGCCGGCGCGACTTCTTCACCCTGGCCGATGTCGGCGGTGAAGGTGATGACTTCGCAGTCGTAGACGTCCTGCAGCCATTTGAGAATGACGGAGGTGTCGAGGCCGCCCGAATAGGCAAGCACTACCTTATTGATTTTATTGGACTTTTTCATATTTTTCAGATCAAGGTGGGTCGGATAAGCGGGTCGTTGTAACGGGTAAATGCGGGGCGAATGTGGAGTTATAGGCCGGACATGTGCGGGGCGCCATTTTACCGGCGCGCGGGATTCAAGTCTGCACGTGGCCGAGCAGCAGGAATTCCATCAGTGCCTTCTGCGCTTTGGGATTCTGGTGTCGGCCGGCATCGGGCGAGCCCGATGCCTTAACTTGCTTGCGCAAGTTAGCCTCCCCCTGAACCCAAAGCGCGCGCTGATTCATGGAGTGACATTGCCCAATAACAGGAACTCCATCAGCGCTTTTTGCGCGTGCAGGCGGTTCTCGGCTTCGTCCCACACCACGCTTTGCGGGCCGTCGATGACGTCGGCCGTGACTTCTTCGCCGCGATGCGCGGGCAGGCAGTGCATGAACAGCGCGTCTTTTTTCGCGACGCTCATCATGTCGGCGTCGATGCACCAGTCTTCGAAGTCGCGTTTGCGTTCTTCGTTTTCGGCTTCGAAGCCCATGCTGGTCCAGACGTCGGTGGTCACGAGGTCGGCGTCACGCACGGCATCCATCGGATCCTTGAATTCCTCGTAATGGTCGGTGCCATAGAGGCCGGCGCGCTCGGGTTCGACTTCATAACCGGGCGGCGTCGAAACGTGCACATTGAAATTCAGCACTTCCGCCGCCTGCAGCCAGGTGTTGCAGACGTTGTTGGAGTCGCCGATCCAGGCCACGGTCTTGCCGGTGATCGAGCCGCGATGTTCGATGTAGGTGAAGATGTCGGCAAGGATCTGGCAAGGATGGTATTCGTTGGTCAGGCCGTTGATCACCGGCACCCGCGAGTGTGACGCGAAGCGGTTGATGATTTCCTGCTCGAAGGTGCGGATCATCACGATGTCGACCATGCGCGTGATCACGCGCGCGACATCCTCGATCGGCTCGCCGCGGCTCAACTGGGTCTGGCTGGATGTGAGGTTGATCACCGTGCCGCCCATCTGCAGCATGCCGGCCTCGAAGGAGACGCGGGTACGTGTCGAGTTTTTCTCGAAAATCATCGCCAGCGTGCGGTCGTGCAGCGGCAGGTACGGTTCGTAACGCTTGAAGCGTTCCTTGATCCAGGCCGCGCGAGCGAACAACTGCGCGTATTCGGCGGCGCTGAAATCCCTGAACTGGAGGTAATGGCGAAGTTGCATGGTGTTCCGGGAGCGCGACCAGACTGGCCGCTGCGTTCAGGCGGCAGCCGATTGCGGCGCAGCCTGCTTCGCGAGCTCGTCCTTGATCAGCGGGGTGAGGTGGTCAACCAGATACTGCGCGTTTTCGCGGGTATAGGTCAGCGGCGGCAGCAGCCGGATCACGTTGTCGGCGGTGACGTTGATCAGCAGGCCGGCGTGCAGTGCGCGTTCAACGATCTCTTTGCACGGTTTTTCGAGTTCGATGCCGATCATCATGCCCTTGCCGCGGATGTCGCGGATGCCGGGCAGGCCGGCGAGTTTTTCGCGCAACTGCGCGCGGATGAAGTCGCCGATGGTTTCGGCGTTTTTCATCAGGCCTTCTTCCTCGATGATGGCGAGTGTGGCCAGCGCCGCGGCGCAGACCAGCGGATTGCCGCCGAAGGTGGAGCCGTGATGGCCGGGCTTGAACAGATTTGCCGCAGCGCCGGCCGCAAGGCAGGCGCCGATGGGCACGCCGTTGCCGAGGCCCTTGGCCAGCGGCATCACGTCGGGCTTGACGCCGGAATGCTGGAAGGCGAACCACTTGCCGGTGCGGCCGATGCCGCTTTGCACTTCGTCGAGCATCAGCAGCCAGCCGTTGGCATCACAAATCGTGCGCAGGCCGCGCAGGTAATCGTCATGACAGACATTGACGCCGCCTTCGCCCTGGATCAGTTCAACCAGCACGGCGACGACGTTGCGGTTGTTTTCGGCGACGCGGCGTACGGCTTCGAGGTCGTCGAAGGGCACGCGCACAAAACCCGCGACCAGCGGTTCAAAACCTGCCTGCACCTTGCGGCTGCCGGTGGCGGAAAGTGTTGCGATGGTGCGGCCGTGGAAGGCGTGCTCCAGGACAACGATTGCGGGCGCTTCAATGCCCTTCTGGTGGCCGTAGAGCCGGGCCAGCTTGATCGCGGCTTCGTTGGCTTCGCAGCCCGAGTTGCAGAAAAAGACATTGTCCATGCCGGACAGCGCGGCGAGGCGGTCGGCCAGCTGCTCCTGCAGGGCGATGCCGTAGATGTTCGAGGTGTGCACCAGCTTGCCGGCCTGTGCCTGCAGCGCGGCGGTGTAGCGCGGATGGCAATGACCCAGTCCGCACACGGCAACCCCGGCGAGCGCATCGAGGTAGCGCTTGCCCGCGGTATCCCAGAGCCAGACGCCTTCGCCGTGCTCAAAGGTGACCGGCAACCGGCCATAGGTGTTCATCACATGGGACATGGTTCATCCTTCTCTACATAACGGCTGCACAAAAAGTTTCGGCACCAAAACAGACGGCGGCCTGAAGCCGCCGGAGCGACTATTCTTATCCAAGCCGGTTTTGCTTGGCAAGCGAAATTTCCGTTGCTGTACAGAGCGAAATCACGGTGCTTCTGCTAGACTTTTCGCGCAGCAAAAACCCAGGGATAAAACATGTTCGAAGGCGCGCCAGAGATCGTCATTCAGGGCATTACCGAAACAGGTGAAACCTTCCGGCCGAGCGACTGGGCAGAGCGCCTGAGCGGCATGTTGTCCGTGTTCAGCGCCGAGGGTTATCTTGCCTATTCGCCGTTTCTCAAGCCGATCATGGCCGGCGGCGTGCGCTGCGTGGCGGTGGACCGTGTACTGGAGAACCGCGATCCGCCAGCGTTTGCATTTCTGCTGCAGTTTGCGCGGGACAACCAGCTGAAACTGCGACCGGGGCGCAAGGCGAAACGCCCGGAAGAACTGGCGGCGGAGGCGGCGCTGCGTGATGCATTGCGCCCCCCGGGCGCCCAGAGCGCCTGACGGCACCCTTGCCACCGGCCGAAGCCGGCCGGCGATTGTTTACGCCATGGCCTTGATGGCGGCGTTCAGGCGGCTCTTGTGACGGGCAGCGGTGTTCTTGTGCATGATTTCCTTGTCGGCGATCGAATCGATCTTGCTCACCGATTTCTGGAAAATGGCACGAGCGGCGGCTTTGTCGCCGGCGGCGACGGCCTTGCGCACATCTTTCATTGCGCTGCGCAGTGCGGAACGTTGTGCCATGTTGCTGGCGCGGCGTTTGACGGCCTGGCGGGCGGCTTTTTTGGCTGAAGCAGTATTGGCCATGTAAACTCCGGATTTCGTTCAGTAAAACAACAATTCGAGGGTGATTCGGAAAGGGCGCAATGATAAAGATATCCTGCTCCTTCCGCAAGTCCGGCGATGACGGCCCCGCTACCGTCGAAATCCAGAAAAAATGAATCTACTCAAGGCATTAGCCACCGTCAGCAGCATGACGCTGTTGTCCCGCGTGCTCGGTTTCGTGCGCGATGCGGTGATTGCGCGGGTTTTTGGCGCCGGACTGGTGACTGACGCCTTCTTCGTTGCGTTCAAGATTCCCAACCTGTTGCGCCGACTGTTTGCCGAAGGCGCGTTTTCGCAGGCCTTCGTACCCATCCTTGCCGAATACAAGAACCGCCGCGGTGCGGCGGAGGCGCGTTTGCTGGTCGACCATGTGGCTGCAGTGCTGACGGTGGCGCTGATACTGGTCACGGCGGTGGGCGTTGTGGCGGCCCCCCTGATCGTTGCCGTCAGTGCGCCGGGTTTCACGGCGACGCCGGAAAAATTTGCGCTGACTGTCGACCTGCTGCGTATCGTGTTTCCGTACATTCTGTTCGTCGCGCTGACGGCCTGTGCCGGCGGCATCCTCAATACCTGGAGCCGTTTTGCGGTGCCGGCGTTTACGCCGGTGCTGCTCAACCTGTCGTTCATCGGTTTTGCGCTGTTCGCGGCACCGTGGTTCAACCCGCCGGTGTTGGCACTGGCGTGGGCGGTGTTCGTCGGCGGCATATTGCAACTGGCCTTCCAGTTGCCGTTCCTCGCGCGTATCGGCATGTTGCCGCGGCTGCGCCTGAGTTTCCGTGACGAGGGAGTGCGGCGGGTACTGAGGCAAATGGCGCCCGCGGTGTTCGGCGTGTCAGTCGGACAGATCAGCCTGCTGATCAACACGGTATTTGCGTCGTTCCTGATCACCGGCAGCGTGACCTGGCTGTACTTTGCCGATCGCCTGATGGAATTTCCTTCCGGCATGCTCGGCGTTGCGCTGGGCACCATCCTGCTGCCCAGTCTGGCGAAGTGTCACGCTGAGCAATCAGCGCAGGCTTATTCGGAATTGCTCGACTGGGGTTTGCGCCTGACGCTGCTGCTGGCGGTGCCGGCGGCTGCCGCGCTGGCCTTGCTGGCGGTGCCGCTGGTGACCACGCTGTTTCATTACGGCGCGTTTACGGCAACCGACGTGATCAATACCCATCATGCGGTGATTGCGTATTCCATCGGCCTGGTCGGCCTGATTGCGGTGAAAGTGCTGGCGCCGGGTTTTTATGCGCGGCAGGACATCCGCACACCAGTGAAGATGGCGGTGATTACGCTGATAGTCACACAGCTGCTGAACCTGCTGCTGATCCGGGATTTGCAACATGCCGGTCTCGCATTGTCGATCAGCCTCGGCGCCTGTCTCAACGCGGTGCTGCTGTTGCGCGGTCTGCGCAGCCGTGCGATTTACATGCCGCAGCCGGGCTGGGGTGTTTTTGTGCTCAAGCTGGCGCTGGCGGTGTATGCGATGGGAACTGTGTTGTGGCTGTTGTCCGGTGATGCGACGAGCTGGCTGATTGCCGGTGCGTCCGAGCGCATCTGGCGAATGCTGATGCTGGTCGTTGCCGGCAGCGGCGCTTATTTTGTCGCGCTGTGGGTGCTGGGTTTCCGTCCAGGACAATTTGCGCGGCGCAGCGCGGAATAAAATCAGGTACCCAAATAAGAACTTTCATGTGCCGCGGCGGCTTGTGCGGCAGGCGGGTACACGGTAGATTGCACGCTGGAAGCGCGCTCGCACGCGTCCGGAGCATTCGCGAAATTTTCTGGCGGATTTCTTCGCTGGAATTTTTGTGCGAATTTTCACCCCCCCCTCTGCAGTCTTAATCGTGCATTAAGGAGAATTTTATGGACAGACGTCAATTCATCAAAGCCGGTACCTTGCTGCCGGCCGCCGCCGTATCTGGTTTTCCGGGCTTTGCGCTTGCCAAAACCATGGCCGACAGCCCGTGGCGCATGTACGAAGTCACCACGCAGGTCGAGGTGCTGAAGCCCGTAGGCGCAACCCGCGTGTGGCTGCCGGTGCCGCTGACCGTGGACACCGAATTCCAGAAAGACCATGGCAGTACCTGGTCGGCCGAGGGCGGCAAAGCCGCTTTCAGCAGGGATCCCAAGTACGGCGCGGGCATTGTTGCTGCAGAGTGGGCCGAGGGCACGCAAAAGCCGGTGCTGAAACTGGTCAGCCGCTTTGCTACACGCGAATACATTGTTGATCTGAAAAAACCTTCCAATTTCTGGCCCGAAGATCGCGCGACGCTGGCGCGTTACCTTGCGCCGACCGAACTGATCCCGACAGATGGCATCGTGCGCAAAACCGCGCAGGGCGCGGTCAAAAACGCGAAGACCGATGTCGCAAAGGCTGAGGCGATTTACCAATGGGTGGTGGAAAACACCGAGCGCGATCCGACCACCCGTGGTTGTGGTGTCGGTGACGTCAAGAGCATGCTGCAGACCGGCAATCTCAACGGTAAATGTGCGGACCTGAATGCGTTGTTCGTCGGCCTGGCGCGTGCGTCCGGCATTCCCGCGCGCGACGTTTACGGCGTGCGCGTGGCGAAATCCGACTACGGTTATCGCAGCCTCGGCGCCGGTACGGCCAACATCACCCGTGCACAGCATTGCCGCGCCGAGTTTTATTCGGCCGCTCATGGCTGGGTGCCGGTGGATCCGGCGGACGTGCGCAAGGTTGTGCTCGAGGAAAATCCGGATGCACAGTTGAAGTTGACTGACGACAAGGTAGTGCAGGCGCGTGCGCGGCTGTTCGGTTCCTGGGAAATGAACTGGCTGGCGTACAACTATGCGCATGACGTCGCGTTGCCGGGCGCCGCTGGCAGCAAGATCGGTTTTTTCATGTATCCGAATGCCGAGACCGGGAAGGGCAGGCTCGACAGCCTGGATCCGGATAATTTCAAGTACACGCTCGCTGCCCGCGAAATCAAGGCGGGCTGATCCTCCGGTTTGATTGGTTACTGAAGCCGCACATCGCGGCCGCTGGCGGCAAGCCTGCGGCCGCGACTTTTCATGGGTACTGATGGTGAAATTACCGACAGCCATGCCGGTGTTCCGGCTGATCGTATTCAGTTTGTTGTTTGTGTCTTTTGCTGCGGTCGCAGCTGAGCTCAAGGTGTGGAGCGGCGGCCGTACGCCGCCGCTGAAGCTGCGCGACATCGACGGCAAGGCCCATGACCTCGCGGCCTATCGCGGCCAGGTGGTGCTGGTGAATTTCTGGGCGACGTGGTGTGAGCCTTGTCGCGATGAAATGCCCGCCATTGAGCGGCTGAAGAAAAAGATCGCCGGCAAACCGTTCACGGTGCTGGCGGTCAACATTGATGAACCGGAATCACGCATCCGCAATTTTCTGTCGAAAATGCCGCTGGATTTTCCGATACTGGCTGATGAAGGCAGGGTGGCGACCAGGGCCTGGGATATCAGTGTGCTGCCGGCGAGTTTCATCATCGGTCGCGATGGCCGTATTCGTTACAGCCTGACTGGCGAGCTGGCCTGGGATCATGAGAGCGTGGTCAGCCTGCTGGCGGAGTTGATGCGCTCGAAGTAGCCTGTTCCGGCGGCGGCACAGCTGTTTGAAACCGCCCGCTCCCACGTCGAATTTATCCGCTTGCCGGTTGAAGGTGCGTCAGCGCACAGACCAATGGAGTAACGAGGCTTATGCTCAGCCTGACCAGAGCAACATGTGGGCCGGATTGAATCCGGCTGAAATTCCCTTATAATGTAAATTAGTTGTTACCGAAGTTATGGTGAAAGCATACCGAATGAAAAAAGTACAAGGTTTTACGTTAATCGAACTGATTGTTGTGATCGTCATTCTGGGCATACTCGCGGCGGTGGCCTTGCCACGTTTCGTCAGTCTTCAGCGCGATTCGCGCGTTGCCAAACTCAATGCGGCCAAGGGTGCTGTGGCTGCCGCCGCCGGGCTGTTACATTCCGCGATACTGGCGCGTGGTGGCGTAGCTGATACCGCCGCTTGCCCGGGTGGTGGTGGCACTGCAAATAACACCGGCACCGGTGCGGGCACCGTATGTACCGAAAATGGCATTGTGAACCTGATCAATGGTTATCCGCAGGCGCTGCTGCCGCCGGCCGCCGGCGGCATTATTTCTGCCGCGGGGCTGACTTCAGTGCTCAGTCCGACCATCGCACAATTGAATGCCGAAGGTTACAGCGCAAGCGGTGGTGGCGCGGCGGCCGGCTCCGTCCTGACGATTCAGGTGACCGGTGGCGCGGCTGCGGCAACGTGCAGTTTCACCTACACCGCGCCCGCGGCAGGTGCGGCAGCCCTCATCAGTGCGCCGACCACGACTGGGTGTTAACTGCTCGTTTAATCCCCGGTTCCGGTAACCGGCGCCGGGACGACGTCGTGATTTGAGGCTGCGGCGGCCTTATCAAGCGCAGCCGTCACGACTCTGCGGTGCAGCGGAGAGTGAAACAGCTCGATGAAATCAAATACATATTTTCTCAGGTAAGCATTGCGCCGCAGCGCGATGCGTGTGGTGCTGGCCGCGAACAGATGGTCGGCATTGATCAGTCGGATGCCATGGTCGCGCGCCGGATCGAAGGCCATCTTGGCGAGAATGCCGATGCCCATGCCCATTTCGACATAAGCCTTGATGATGTCGGCGGCAATCGCGGTGAGCACCACGTTGGGCTGGATATTGGCGTCATCGAAGGCGCGTTTGATCGGCGAATTGGCCGTGAACGCAAAGTCATAGGTGATCAGCGGATAGGCCGCGATTTTTTCCAGCGTCAGCGGGCCGGCGTTGAGCAGCGGGTGTTTCAGCGGCGTGATCACGCTGCGTGTCCATCGCGCGCAGGGCAGTGTCACCAGATCCGTGAAAGCTTCATCCGACTCGGTGGCGATGCCGATATCGGCGTTGCCGTCGCGCAACAGCGTGGCGATTTGTTCCGGGCTGCCTTCGCGCAGTGTCAGCCGTACCTGCGGATAACGCTGGGTGAAGCGTGAGACCACAGGGGGCAGCGCATAACGCGCCTGGGTGTGCGTGGTGGCGATCACCAGCGTGCCGCGGCCGCCTTCGTTGAACTCGCGACCGACGGCGCGCAGGTTGTCGGCATCCCGCAGCATGCGCCCGGCGATATTGAGCACGATGCGGCCCGGCTCGGTGATGTCGGTGATGCGTTTGCCGTTGCGGACGAGGATGGTCACGCCGAGCTCTTCCTCGAGCAGGCGGATCTGTTTGCTGATGCCGGGCTGCGAGGTAAACAGCGTTTCGGCCGCCTCTGACACTTTCAGGCCATTGCGGGCGACTTCACGCAAATAACGTAATTGATTTAAATTCAATGACTTACCCTATATTTTCAATCTATATAACAAATAGGTCTGTGCAATAAATAACATATTCTTTGAAGATATATAAGGGGGTCTTTACTATCAGCAGCATCAAATTTCGAGGTGCTGCAGATGTATCTCTACGATGCGGTGGATCAACGGCTGGTCGATGAAAGGGTGGCGCAGTTCCGCGACCAGACCCGGCGTTTCCTGGCCGGCGAGCTGTCGGAAGACAATTTCCGGCCGTTGCGTTTGCAAAATGGTCTTTATATTCAACGGTTTGCGCCGATGTTGCGGGTGGCAATCCCGTATGGCCTGCTGGCCTCGCGGCAATTGCGGGCACTCGCTCACATTGCACGCAAATGGGACCGTGGTTACGGCCATTTCAGCACCCGGCAGAACATCCAGTACAACTGGCCCAAGCTGGAAGACGTGCCGGACATCCTCGCGCATCTGGCGTCGGTGCAGATGCACGCGATCCAGACCAGCGGCAACTGCATCCGCAATACCACCAGCGATCATTTCGCCGGTGTCGCGCCGGACGAGGTCGTCGATCCGCTGCTGTGGTGTGAACTGATCCGCCAGTGGTCGACCTTCCATCCGGAGTTCGCCTACCTGCCACGCAAATTCAAGATTGCGGTGTCGGGTGCGGAACAGGATCGCGCAGCGATCCAGGTGCATGACATCGGTCTGCAGGCGGTGCGCGGTGCCAACGGAGAAACCGGTTTCCGCGTGCTGGTGGGCGGCGGCCTCGGCCGTACGCCGATCATCGGCACGGTGATCCGCGAATTCCTGCCGTGGCCGCATCTCTTGAGTTATCTCGACGCCATCCTGCGCGTCTACAACCGCTATGGCCGGCGCGACAACAAATACAAGGCGCGCATCAAGATCCTTGTCAAGGAACTGACACCCGAGGTGTTCCGCGCGCAGGTCGACGCCGAGTGGGCGCATCTCAAGGACGGCCCGTCCATGCTCACGGGCGCCGAAGTGCAGCGGATTACGCAGCGCTTCACGCGTCCGCAATACCAGAAGCTGGAAGCCTTGTCCGTGCAGTACACTCAGGCGCTGGCGCGGGAACGCGGCTTTGCCAATTGGGCAGGGCGCAACGTGCATCCGCACAAGGTGCCGGGTTATGCCGCGGTGACGCTGTCACTGAAAAAAACCGGCGTGGCGCCGGGCGATGCGACCGCGGAGCAGATGGATGCCGTCGCCGACCTCGCCGACCGTTACAGCTTTGGCGAGCTGCGCGTGTCGCATGAGCAGAATCTGATCCTGGCCGATGTGAAGCAGTCCGATCTGCACGGGCTTTGGCAGGAAGCGAAGGCGCTGGGCCTGGCCACGCCCAACATCGGGCTGATCACCAACATCATCGCCTGCCCCGGTGGTGATTTCTGCTCGCTGGCGAATGCGAAATCGATTCCGGTGGCGGAGGCGATCCAGCGCCGTTTCGACGACCTCGATTACCAGCACGACATCGGTGAACTGGATCTAAACATTTCCGGCTGCATGAATTCCTGCGGCCATCACCATGTCGGCCATATCGGCATCCTCGGCGTCGACAAGCAGGGTGCCGAGTTCTACCAGATATCCATCGGCGGCGCGCAGGGCAACGCAGCGGCGCTGGGCAAGGTCATCGGCCCGTCGTTCGCGCAGGACGAAGTGCCGGATGTGATTGAAAAACTGATTCAAACCTACCTCGCGCGCCGCGACAGTGAAGCTGAACGCTTCATCGACGTCGTGCGCCGCCTGGGAATCGCACCTTTCAAGGAGCATGTGTATGGCAACGCTGATCAAAAACGCGAAAATCGCAGCGGACAACTGGCAGCGGCTTGACTGGACCACCGACGGCGGCCTGCCGACCGTTCCCGCTACGGGCGACGTCATGGTGTCGCTGCCGCTGTGGCAGGCCATGGCCGGTGGATTGCTGGCACGTAATGGCGGCCGCCTTGGCGTCTGGCTTGATGGCAGCGAGGATCCCGCGCAGATCGCAGACAGCCTGGAGGCACTGAGTCTTGTCGCCATTCATTTTCCGCAATTCACCGATGGCCGTGGCTATTCGACGGCGCGCCTGTTGCGTGAGCGTTATGGCTGGAAGGGCGAATTGCGCGCCATCGGCGACATTCAGCGCGACCAGTTGTATTACCTGTCGCGCTGCGGCTTTGATGCCTTCGTGCTCAATGACGGACTGGATGCCCCCCAAGAGGACTTGCTTCGCAGCGCTCAGGGTGCGCTGTCGGCATTCAATGATTTCAGCGAGGCTTATCAGACTTCGGTTGAACGGCCGGTGCCGCTGTTTCGCCGTCGTGTAGCGGAAGCAGCTTGAATTCATGAACCCCAAGGGCACGGTTTATCTTGTCGGCGCGGGACCGGGTGCACCGGACCTGCTGACACTACGCGCGGCAGATCTGCTGCGCCGCGCCGATATCGTGTTCCATGATGCGCTGGTGCATCCGGACACGCTGGCCCTGGCGGGAAAAGCTGAAAAAGTTGCAGTGGGAAAACGCTGTGGAAAACATTCGACCGCACAGCGTTTTATCAACAAGCGACTGATTGATGCGACCCGTCAGCATGCAGTGGTGGTGCGCCTGAAGGGCGGCGATCCGATGCTGTTCGGCCGTGCGCAGGAAGAAATCGATGCACTTGCAGCGGCCGGTATTGCATTCGATGTGGTCCCGGGCATCACCGCTGCTCTGGCGGCAAGTGCAGAACTGGGCACTTCCTTGACGCAGCGCGGGATAGCCCGCGGTGTTGTGCTGACGACGCCCCGCGTCGGCATCGACGAAACAGCCAGCGATTGGGCGGCAGGGATTGAAGCCGGCAATACGGTCGTGATTTACATGGGGGCGGGCAAGGCCGGCGAGGTTGCAGCGAAGCTTCTGTCACGCGGTGTCGCCGGATCAACACCGGCAATCATTATCGAAAACGCCACGCTGCCTGATCGGCGTGAAACCTGGTGTGTTGTCGGCACCCTGGAGCAAACGGCACGACAGGTGCTGGCGGGGCCGGCGCTGATCATCATCGGGCGCGTACTGGACAAGGCGAACAAGTCTGCACTGAAGGTTGTCCAAACCGGGCAAGCGTAGCGCAGGTTTGGCCACCCGCTTCGGGTGACAGTCATGTGCGCACGCGCTGGCAAACCCGCAGATGGAGGTGGCCTCGTGAGCAAACCGGCGCTTTATGATGATCTGATCATGGATCACATCAAGAATGCCCGCAATTACCGGGAAATCGACAGTCCGGACCATACAGCGGTCGGCGAAAATCCTCTTTGTGGTGACGAGCTCAGGATGTTTGTCCGTCTTGACGAAAATGATCGGCTCGCGGATGTTGCCTATCAATGCACTTGTTGCGGCATCACGATGGCTTCGGCGTCGCTGATGACCGAACATGTCAAAGGGCGCAGCATTGAAGAGGTTGCAGGCATGACGCGTGCATTCGGCGCACTTGATGGCACCGGCTCCTCTGCTTCATCCCCGGATCCGATAGTGCAGACTGTTCTGGAAATTGCCCGCCAATATCCTGCACGACAGCGTTGTGCCGCGTTGCCCTGGGATACGCTGGGCAGATTGCTCGACCGCCTGCCGCATTCACCAGGCGGCGGCAGTAGCCGGCAGGGGCTTGCCTAGCCCCGCTCTGGGGAAACACGCTAAAATTCAGCCTTTTAGCGTGATTTTTCAGGATACAAGGCTGGGCTCATGCAAATCCTGCGCAGCATCCCGGATGCTGCTTCCAATTCCATCGCGCTGACCATCGGTAATTTCGACGGGGTCCACCTCGGGCATCAGGCGATGCTGGCCAAGCTGCGCGCTGCGGCTGCGGCCCGCGGCCTGCCGGCCTGCGTGATGACCTTCGAGCCGCATCCGCGCGAATTTTTTGCGCCGGACAAGGCGCCGGTGCGGCTGACCAGCCTGCGTGAAAAACTGGAGTTGCTGGCGCTGCATGGTGTGGAGCGTACGCATGTGCTGCGTTTCAATTTTGCGCTGGCGCAGGTGACGGCGCAGGATTTCATTGAGCGCATCCTCGTGCGCGGTTTGGGCGTGCAATGGCTGCAGGTGGGGGATGATTTCCGTTTTGGCGCGCGCCGTGCCGGCGACCTGAACATGCTGAAAGCGCATGCGGTGCAATACGGTTATGCGGTCGAAGCGATGGCGACGGTGGAACTCGACGGCGAGCGCGTGTCGAGTACCGCGGTGCGCGAGGCACTGGCGTCCGGCGACATGGCGAAAGCAGGCCGTCTGCTGGGCCACCCGTACCGCATCAGCGGTCGTGTGGTGCGCGGGGACCAGCTGGGCCGCAAGCTCGGTTTTCCGACGGCGAATGTGCAGATGAAACATAATCGGCCGCCGTTGACCGGCATCTTCGCAGTCGAGTTTCGTCGCGACGATGGCCTGCCAGTGCAGGGCGTGGCCAGCCTGGGCGTGCGGCCGACGGTGAAGGCGCAGGGCGCCGCCCCCGTGTTGGAAGTATATCTATTTGATTTTAAAGAAGAAATTTACGGTGAGTCGGTAAGCGTGGATTTTCTGCATAAATTCCGCGACGAAGCGAAATACGTGGATCTCGAAACACTGAAGCAGCAGATCGCGCGTGACGTCGTCGATGCGCGGAATTTTTTCGCGCGACGCGTGGCGCCGGCAGTTTGAGCTCAAATTATTTTTGATAAAGAAACATGGCTGATTACAAAAGCACACTGAATCTTCCGGACACGCCGTTCCCGATGCGCGGCGATCTGGCCAAGCGCGAACCGAAAATGCTCGAGCAATGGCAAGAGCGCAAGTTTTACCAGCGCATCCGCGAAGCCAGCAAAGAGCGTCCGCGTTTTGTGCTGCACGACGGCCCGCCGTACGCCAATGGCGATATCCATATCGGTCATGCCGTTAACAAGATCCTGAAAGACATCATCGTCAAATCGAAATCATTGTCTGGTTTTGATGCGCCGTATGTGCCGGGCTGGGATTGCCACGGCATGCCGATCGAAGTGCAGATCGAAAAACTGCACGGTAAAAATCTGCCAACGGCGGAAACGCAGAAGCTGTGCCGTGCCTATGCGACGGAGCAGGTCGAACGCCAGAAAAAGGATTTCCAGCGGCTGGGTGTGCTCGGCGAATGGGATAACCCGTACCTGACCATGGCTTTCCGCAACGAGGCCGACGAAATCCGTGCACTGGGTGTGCTGCTGCAAAAGGGCTATGTCTATCGTGGCCTGAAGCCGGTGAACTGGTGTTTCGATTGTGGTTCGGCGCTGGCCGAGGCCGAAGTGGAATACGAGGATCGCAAGGACGTCACGGTTGATGTGGCGTTTCCGTTTGCTGAGCCGGAGAAGGTGGCGAAAGCCTTCGGTCTGAAGACCTTGCCCGACAAGCCGGGTTTTGCAGTGATCTGGACCACGACGCCGTGGACGCTGCCGGCGAACCAGGCGCTGAATGCGCATCCCGAATTCATCTACAACCTGGTCGATACCGAAAAAGGTTTGCTGATCCTCGCGGCTGATTTGCAGGAAGCCTGCCTCACGCGTTACGGCCTGACCGGAAAAACGCTGGCGTCGTGCAAGGGCGCGGCGCTGGAAAAAATCAATTTCAAACATCCTTTCTACGACCGCCTGTCTCCCGTGTATCTCGGTGAGTATGTGACGCTGGATACCGGCACCGGCATGGTCCATGCCGCGCCGGCTTACGGTGTGGAAGACTTCCAGTCCTGCCGCAAGTACGGTGTGAAGAACGATGAAATCCTGACCCCCGTGCTGGGCAATGGCAAGTATGCCGAGTCGCTACCGCTGTTCGGCGGGCAGATGATCTGGAAGGCCAATCCGCTGATCGTCGCGCACCTCGCCGAAAAAGGCCTGCTGCTGGCGACAGAGAATTACACCCACAGCTATATGCATTGCTGGCGGCACAAGACGCCGATCATCCTGCGCGCGACCACGCAATGGTTTGCCGGCATGGAAGATGCGCCTGGCTTCGACGGCGTGAAGCCGAAGGAAACGTTGCGCGCGACCGCGCTGCGTGCCATCGATGCGACACAGTTCTATCCCGACTGGGGCAAGGCACGCCTGCACGGCATGATCGCCAACCGGCCGGACTGGACCTTGTCGCGGCAGCGGCAGTGGGGCGTGCCGATGCCCTTCTTCGTGCACAAGGAAACCGCCGTACTGCATCCGCGTACGCTGGAAATTCTGGAGATTGTGGCGCAGCGTGTGGAAAAGGCAGGTATCGAGGCCTGGCAGGCCGTGGATGCCGCGGAATTGCTGGGCGCCGATGCGGCGACCTACGACAAAATCAAGGACACGCTGGACGTGTGGTTCGATTCCGGCACCACGCATTACACCGTGCTGCGTGGTTCGCATAAAGAGCAAAGCAGGTTTCCTGCAGATTTGTATCTCGAAGGCTCCGACCAGCATCGTGGCTGGTTCCATTCTTCGCTGCTGACCGCCAGCATGATGGACGGTCGTGCGCCGTACGAGGCACTGCTGACCCACGGCTTCGTCGTCGACGGCGAAGGCAAGAAAATGAGCAAGTCCAAGGGCAATGTCATTGTGCCGCAGAAAGTCATGGACGAGCTCGGCGCTGACATCCTGCGCCTGTGGGTGGCGAGCACCGATTATTCCGGCGAGCTGTCGATTTCGAAAGAAATTCTCAAGCGGGTCGCCGACTCCTATCGCCGCATCCGCAACACGCTGCGCTTTCTGCTCGCAAATCTTGCGGATTACGATGCTGCGAAACATGCGTTGCCGGTGGAGCAATGGCTGGAAATCGACCGCTATGCGTTGGAGCTCGTCCGCGAACGTCAAGCCAAGGTGCAGGCCGGTTACGATCGTTATGAGTTTCACACGGTGATCCAGGAACTGACAGCGTTCTGCTCTGAGGATCTCGGGGCTTTCTATCTGGACATCCTGAAGGACCGCCTGTACACGACTGCCGCAGACTCCAGGCCGCGGCGGGCAGCGCAGAATGCGTTGTGGCATATCACGCATGCACTGCTGAAAATGATGGCTCCGGTGCTGAGTTTTACCGCTGAAGAGGCTTGGCAGGTCATCAAGGGTGGCACTGAGGGCAGCATTTTCGAGGAGGAGTGGCATGTGCTTCCCGGGTTGCCGCTTGATCCCGGCTTTTGCGACGAGTGGGGAAATATCCGGCAAGTGCGGGAGTTGGCAAACAAGAAAATTGAAGAGCTGCGCGCCAAAGGCGCAGTCGGCTCATCCTTGCAGGCGGAACTCGAGATCAAGGCCTCTGACAAGACGTACCAGTCCTTGACTCGACTGGGTGACGATCTGCGCTTTGTATTCATCACATCAAGCGTGAAAGTACAGGAGCAGCAGGGTTCTCCCGTATTCATTCAGGTCAATCCAAGCGCGCATACCAAATGCGAACGCTGCTGGCATTACCGCGCCGACGTCGGCCATGATGCGCAGCATCCGGATCTGTGCGGTCGCTGCACGGCCAACCTGTATGGTGCCGGTGAGCCGCGGAGTTACGCCTGATGCTGCGCTGGCTGCTGATTGCCGCTGCTGTGGTGATTTTTGACCAGGCGACGAAATACGCCGCGGTGGCGATGCTGGCGGACAAGCCGCCGCTTGAGGTGGCGCCGTTTTTCAATCTGCTGCTGGTTTATAACCGTGGTGCGGCTTTCAGTTTTCTCGCCGGTGCCGCCGGCTGGCAGCGCGAGTTGTTCACCGGCATTGCCATCGTCGCCTCGGTGTGGATTGTGTTTCTGTTACGGCGTTATCCGCAGCAGTCGTTGTTCTGCCTGGCCCTGAGCCTGGTACTCGGCGGCGCGCTGGGCAATGTCATCGATCGCCTGAGCATCGGTGCGGTGGTGGATTTTCTCGATTTCCATGCCTTCGGCTGGCACTGGCCGGCATTCAACATCGCCGATTCCGCGATTACCTGCGGCGCGGCTTTGTTGATCTGGGATGGTTTGCGTAGCTCGTCACAGCCTGAGAAAAACTAATAAGTATTTGATTTAATTAATAAAAAAAATGGATTTCTCCATACCGTCAGCACAGCGCAGGATATAATCGCCGGCATGCAAGTACTGCTCGCCAATCCCCGTGGCTTCTGTGCCGGTGTCGACCGCGCGATCGAAATCGTCGAACGCGCACTGGTGCTGCACGGCGCGCCGATCTATGTGCGCCATGAAGTCGTGCACAACAAATTCGTGGTCAATGACCTGCGCAACAAGGGCGCGGTGTTTGTCGAAGAACTGGCGGAAGTGCCCGCCGGCAGCACGGTGATCTTCAGCGCGCATGGCGTGTCGCAGGGTGTTCGCCGCGAAGCCGAGGCGCGCGGCCTGAAAGTATTCGATGCGACCTGTCCGCTGGTGACCAAGGTGCATGTCGAAGTCGCGAAAATGCGCGAGCAGGGCCGCGAGATCATCATGATCGGCCATCGCGGTCATCCCGAAGTCGAAGGCACCATGGGTCAGAGTGCAGGTGGCATGCATCTGGTGGAAGGCCCGGACGATGTGGCCGGCCTGCAGGTGCAGAACGAAAACAACCTGGCCTATGTCACCCAGACCACGCTGTCGATGGATGACGCGGGTCGTACCATAGACGCGATCCGCCGCCGCTTTCCAAAAATTGTCGGCCCGAAAAAAGACGACATCTGTTATGCGACGCAGAACCGCCAGGATGCGATCAAAACCCTGGCGCAGCGCTGCGATGTGGTGATCGTCGTCGGTTCACCCAACAGTTCCAACTCGAACCGCCTGCGTGAAGTAGCTGAACAGCAGGGTGTGCCGGCCTATATGGTCGATAACGCCGTGGAGCTGCAGCCGGAGTGGGTCAGTGGCAAATCCTGCGTCGGCGTTACCGCCGGTGCCTCTGCGCCGGAAGTGCTGGTGCAGGCGGTGGTGGAGCGCTTGCGCGGGCTGGGGGCGGATGCCGTCAGCAACCTGGACGGCATTGCGGAACGGGTTACTTTCCCGTTGCCGAAGGGATTAAGCGCAAATTAGCTTGGGTGGGGTGGCGCCGGAGCGCGATTTTTATCGTCATTGGCCGGCGGCCGCAGCGTAACCTCGATCAGCATTTCACTGCGCACCGGCAGGTTGCTGCGGTATCCCGGATAAAACTGTGCCTGCGAGAATTTGCGCAGTGCCGCAGCCTCAAATTCCGCAATGCCTGTTCCCATCACGATTTTTGCATCTTCGACGCGGCCGCGTTCACTGATGCGCAGCCGGATCATCACGCTGCCAGCCAATGCTTCTGCAGATTCCGGCGTCGGCACTTCGATCCGGGTCAGCGGAAACGGCCGCCGGTCCAGTTCCGACGTTTTGAAGTAATGCACTGAGCCGTCACCCGCGGGATCGGCGTTGCTGGCCAGCGGGGAAGTCGTGGTGTTGACTGTCGTCGGGCGTGGGGTTTCGGCGGTTTCCGCCGCCGGCGTGACTGCAGGTTCGGCGGCCGGCAACACCGTATCCGAGACGGCCGTGGCGAGCCGCGCCATCAGTGGCGCTGTAGCCTGCGCCTCCTGCGATGGTGATTCGCCGCCGGGGTGCCTTTGCACTGAAACCACGATTGCGGCATGCAGTGCAAGCGAAAGACCGGCAGCGACCCACAGGCGTCGCGTGCCGGCTTCCTGAAACAGTTCCCGCATCATCAGACCCTGTGGCCGAGTGATCCCGCGCTTACTGCACCAGCTCGCGCCAACTGGTACGCCGGCCCTGCGGATCACCCGCAGGGATCGGCGCTTCAGCCGTCTGCTGTGACGCATCCGACGTTGTGGCGATCACCACCGTCCTGCCGTCGGGCAGCCTGACCACGTTGATACCCACAGCCAGTGATTCCGACAGTTTGCTGCCGAAGTTTGTCGAGCCAGCGATCTGCAGGCCGTTGCGGGCATCGAAGAAGTTCAGCCAGCTGTAGCCGCCGATGTTGCAGGCGTTGTTTTGCGGCACGTTACTCGCGACAACCAGGGTGCCCAATTGCAGCTTCATGTCGACGTTGACCCGCTCGCCGCTGTCCGGCAGATCGGCATACCAGCCGCCGTTGGTGGTGCAGTTGGTGACGCAGGTGATGCTGCGGCTTAGGCCGTCCCCGGCGTTGGTGACCGTCAACTGGCTGAGCGTGGAGCGGGGCGTGGCCACCGGGTAAGTGCCGGTGTCCTTGATGGCCCAGACCGTCTGGGTTTGCGTCGATGCCAGGTCGCTGGCGCCGATGTATTTGCCGGTGGACACGAACACGTGGGTGATCGGCGGGCTGCCGAATTCGGCCAGTTCCGGCTTGGTCGTAATCGCCTGCGGATTGTTGGAGGCATCAACCACCGTGGTCAGGAGGGTTGCAGTCTGCGCTGCGTTGACTTCAAAACGCCAGACATTACCGAGCAAGTCCACGCCATACAGGTGATCCACCGTATTGTTCACTGTGGTATCGAGCACGAAAGTGTTGATTTTGCCGAGGCCGCTGGGTGTGGTGGCGCTGCCGGTTCCGGTTGAGATCTTGTAAATGATCTGCCCGGTCAGCGCATTCAGCACATACAGATAGCCGATGCCATCGCCGGTGGCAGCCGGGCTGCTGACGTTGTTGTAGCCCGAGGTCACAAACACCACCCAGCGGCCGTCGGCCAGTTTGCCGATCTGCGCGTTGCCGTAGCTGTTGCCGAGATGGCAGTCTGCCGACTGGCCGGTGACCGGTGACAGGCAGGTAGTGCTGTATTTGAATTCCCACAGGCCTTTGGGGTTGGCAGGGTCGGTGACATCCAGCGCATAGTAGCCTTTGCCTCCGCCATTGAGTCCGCCCACCAGGATGGTTTTCCAGCCGTAATTGGGGGCGGTCGGGCTGGCGGCCGAATCCAGAACATCGGCGATGGCCGGCGTACCGTCCACCGAGTAGGCGTGCAGTGTGCCGTAGTTGTTGTCAGCCAGCTTGTAGAGATTGGGCAGTACCGTGGTCGGGATGAATGCCCAGCGTTCCTCGCCGCCCAGCGGATCACTGGTGTTGGTGCCGGCATAGAAGGCATGCAGCATGCCGTCATTGGCTGCGGCATACACCATCGGCGTACGCGTGGCGTTTGCCGATTTGAAGGCGGCGTAGTTGGCGTCCTGGTAATCGGCGAAGGGCGCCTTCGCGAAGACCGGCTGCGCGTTGACGATGTCGCCCAGCACCGCGGTACGAGTACGGTAGAGATACTGGCTGTTGGCGTTAAACCCTTCCCGTCCGCGCTGGCCGCGCAGGAAGTTCACCATGTTGGCGCCTGCCGCCAGAGTGCGCTGATCGACCGACAACAGCGGCAGGATGCCGTTGGTCATGTCAGGGTACTGGCTGAGGAGTGCGACCTGCGTTGAGTTGAAATTGGCCTGCTCGGCAGCGTTGAGTCCGGTGGATGCAGTGCCAGTCGGGAGTTTTGAGGCATCACAGGCCTGGGTGTTCCAGGTGAAATCGACCAGGTTGTCGGTGGCGCCGGAGCGGAACAGCTTGATTGAACGGTTGTCGCAGGCGTCGCCGGTTTTGGCGTCCAGCTTGGCCCGGGCCGACCATACCGGCGTGGTGCCGACGTTACCGGTGGTCAGGTCGATTTCCTTGGCTTCCAGTTCGCCGATCCATTCCAGCGTCTTGTAGCTGGCGGTGTAGGCAAAGTTGTCGCCGGCCACCGGCTCCAGGTTACTGGTCGCCGCTGCTGCCGCCGATGCGACGCGGGCGTTTACGCCAGCCAAGGCAGCAGTCAAGCCATCGACCACTGTATCTGGATCAGCCGCGCTGAAGAACTGGCCACGGCCATTGACGGCGGCATGCCACAGGTCGTCCAGTGCGGTCGGGGAGTCCGCCGTCGGCGCCGGCCAGTTCAATGCACCCGAGCGCAGCGAGCCAAAGTCACCGGCACCGGTTTTGTAGTTGGACACATAGTTCAAAGTGCCGGAGAGACCCAGACCCATGGTGAAGGTGGTCATGTGCTGGTGCTTGGCCTTGTCGTCCTCGGGGCCGGAGCCGCTGGACGGCACGTTATTGTCGGTGCCGACATCGGTACCCAGTGCGCCGAGAGAGCCGGGCGCACGCAGGTCGGTCAGGTAGTAATAGGCAGAGACGTCGCCCAGCGTTCCGGATGCGCCACCAATCGTCGATGTGCTGACCACAGGAGTGGAGTATTGGGGATTCGGGTTCTGCACGTTGCGCGTGTTGGTTGCGCAACTGGTCGAATAACTGGTCGAGGGGGAGCCTTGCTGGGCTTCAGGACCAGGAGTCGGTGATATGGGTGTGACAAGCGTGGTTCTGACTAACCGAATCCTGGTTTTATTTGAAGAGCAGTTGAATCGCGCTTTGATCTCTTCGCTTTTGATGCGGGTGCTGCTGGTGGTGGTCACGGAGCCGTCGAACATTGGCCGTGGATTGGTGGAGATGTCGCTGTCGTGGTTGCCGATGGCGCTGCCATTGATTTGAATGCCGGCATTGCCGTTCCAGTAACCGTCCGTGGTCAGGATCGAGAAATTCTGTTGGCAAGAGTATTGCATCGGATCGCCGGTCATGCCGCTGTTGATGCCGGTCTGGATGCCGGCAAAGTGCCGGCCGGCGCGCGACAGCGCTTCCCGCAGCGGCGTGGAGTTGCCCACCGTCTGCGAATAAAGTTTGCTGAACCAGTTGCTTTTCTGAGTCGCGTCGAAGTCGCCGATTTGCAGGTATTTGCTTGAAGAAACCGGGCTGCCGGGGTTGATGGTGATGAAGCCGACGCGGTAACCCGAACCGATGCTGACGAAGGCGCGCCCGGTCGCCGATTTCATCATCAGAATCCGGGTGCGATAGTAGGTATACCAGTTGGCGAAGTTCTGTCGCTCGTCCGTGCTGCCGGGACCGGAAGTGGCCGTGACCTGGACCTTGGTGAAGTTGTTCGGGGATGTGCCTGATGTCGTGTGCGGAAATGAAGACGATGCTGATTGCTGGCACTGGGAACTGGTCGGTGCGCTGGCGCCGTTCCATTTGTAATAATAGGCGGGTTGCGCGGTATCGGTGCCGTTGCCGCTGCTGGTCGTGTTGTCGTAGGCGATGTAACTTGTGCTCAGATTCAGCGTGCCGGTGGACGAATCGAAACCGTTGTAGCGGGCTGCAGTGAATGTGGCGTTTGCGAAATCCGTGCCATCGGCATTTTTCGGCGGCACATAGACCGTCGCCGGGTTGTAATACATGGAGTTGCACCGATAGTTCTTGTAACCGGCAAGGCTGGCCCAGTTGTCGATCGAGTCGGGCATATGACCCCAGGCCATACTGCCCGAATTGTCGAGCGTAAACAGGATGTTGGGCTTGACCACGGTGGTCGAGCTGCTGGCCAGCGGTACCGAGGCAATGTCGGTGAGGGCCGCAAGTGCGGGCAGTGGCGCTGCAAACAGCAGCATTGCCATCAACAGGCTGCACGTAGTGCGACTATCCGCAGTCTGGAGTCCGGTTTTGGAGCGGGAGTTCATGGTGTTCTCCGGTATCGATCGGGCACAGGCCCGATCGTTAGTACATGATCGATTGGGTGTACGAAACGGTATTGCGCGGGCCGACGGCGCGCGAAGTGATGCGGTAGTAGACGTAGGTGGTGCCGCTCAGCGGCAGCACACCGTAACTGCCGCCGCTACGACTGCTGCTGCCGCCAGCGACGCTCAGCGTCAGGCACTGCTGGTTGGGGGCGTTATTGCCGGCATTGGGCAGGCTGCACAGGCGATGCACGACATATTGCGTTGTGAAGCCGGCGCTGTCAGCGGAGGTCGGTGTGCTGCCCAGGGTGTCCCAGTTGAAGGTCGTGGCGTCGAAGCGCTCGTCCCAGCTCGATACATAGGCACGGGTCTGGGTGGTATTCAGCACCGTCGGCGTCTGGTTCATCAGCCAGATGCGGCCACCTTCGATGCCCGCATCCGAAGAGGTCACGGCACCGCGCTGGATGGCAATGTTGCCGGCGATCAGCACACCGGTGCCGATGGAGCGCCACAGGGCGACACCGGCCAGCGACATGGCGACCAGTACGATCAGCGCGATGAACAGTACGACGCCGCTTTGTTTTTTGGTGGAATTCATCAGTGGATCCTCGGTCTGGTTCTTTTATGGGCGAATCTGTGCGCCCCACAACATGTTGCGCAGGGGGATCAGGGTTTCGTACACGCGATAGCGGTAATTGCGCCAGTTGTTGGCGGGGTCGGTCGGATTGCTGGTGCTGACCGATCCATCTAGATTGGTGATCACGAACTGGCCACCGGTCCAGGAAGGTACTGTCGAGGTAACTGCGGTTTTTTCAAATTGCCCGGATCGCACCAGCAGGGACAGCCTGACGGCCAGAACATTGGCCCATTGCGTTACCGCAACCGGATCCGTGGTGGTCCATTCACTGTTGTCTATACGCCCGTTATTGTCGGCATCGATGCCGTATTGGGCCTGCAGCGTAATGACGTTGTCGGCGACCTCGACCGGATCGTTGATATTGTCGCCATTGGTGTCCTGGTAGAGCAGGTCGTTGGTGACCTGGAGTTTTTGCGTGGTCTGGTTGACAGTCCAGATATTGCGGCGCGGGCCGTTGCCCAGATTGAATATGTAACCCGCGGTGAAGCTGACCGGCGGCGCCAGATTGTTGAAGCGCGCGATGCGCGAGCTGACCGAGGTGCTGCCGTCCGGCAGATAGGTCGTGTAATTGTAAGAACCCTGGTTGTGGCGCACGGTCAGTGCGTCGGCGTCAGAGACGTCAGTGATTTCGGCGGTCATGCATTGCAGGGTCGGCGTTACCCTGCCGATCAGCACGTAATCCCGCGGAGAAATGCCGGCACGGCCGCGGGTTTTCTTGGAGGTGTCGGTGGATTCGGTAAACACATGTGAGGCCGGGAACGTGCCTCCGTTGCCACGCAGTACGATGACGGTGTCGGACGCGGCGCCTGCGCCCTGGATGATTTGCACCGGAGTCAGGGTGTAGGTAAAGGCCGGCGTCGGACGCCCGGTGTCATAGGCGTTGACTGTGCAGCCCATCACCGGGGTGATCCCCGTATCGTAACCTGCCGAAGAAAAGCCATAACCGCCTTCACGGACATCGCGTTCGATGGATGTCAGTCCGATCACGCCGGAGACCTGCACGTCGCTGCCCGCCGTGGCGCTACGTTTGCGCGCTTCCGAGGTCGCGAGCATCTGGAAAATCACGATGATGCCGATCATGCCGATCAGCACGCCCACCATGATTTCGACCAAACTGAGGCCGGCCTGTGCCGGACGCGGCTCGCGTTTGCCGGGTTCAGAATACATACGAAATCACCTGGTGTTTGCGCGACCGTGCATCCTGCGGCGCTTTCCAGCAGATGGTGACGGTCACTCGGTTGAGGTCGGCGGTCGAGACCAGGACTTGCTGCATGGCCGCAGTTGCTCCGATCAGCCCTGTTGATGTGTCAGTCACTGCGCTGACCCAGCCGCTGAGGACCGTATTGGTGCCGTCCGCCGCGCCGCCGGAAAAAGCACAGTCGGTGCCGCTGGTATTCAGCTGGAAATTATTCAGCGATGTGGTCAGGTTGGCGGTGGAGGAGCGGTCTACGCCCATCCAGATGTCGGAAATGATCTGGTTGGCGAACGCTGCGGCCTCGGCGCGGCTCTTGGCATCCGCGCTGGCGGAAAAGGCCGCCGCCTGCATGCCGACCATGGCCAGGATGCCGACGGAAAAAATCAGGATCCCGATCAGGGCTTCCAGCAGCATGACGCCCTGTTGCCGGCGCAGGAGCGGTGGGAGTGATGGTTTCATGGATTTGGTCCTAACAGGCGCGCGTGTCGCCGGCAGCGGTGATTTTGGGGTCACAGATGCGAATCTGGCCACCGGGCGATACATTGACATTCAGGCAGCGCATCGGCCCCTGGGTTCCCACGGTGTCACAGGCTCCTGCGGAGGGATAAGTGACCTGGAAAGAAATGGACTGGGCACTGTTCATGGCGCCGAAACCGGTGAAAGCGACGGTGCCGTCGAAAATTCCTGCAGTCACCGCGGTCACCGTTACGCCCGGGGTGCCGGTTTTCCCCGAGCCTTCGGCGCCCAATTTACCCTCGACGAAATCATAGGAGTTGGTTGATGGAATCCATGCTCTTACAACCCAGTTGGCGCCGGTGGTCGAAGCCGTCATGGCGTTGACCAAGGGGGCGATGGGCTCGTCGTCGGTGAATACCAGTTCCACGCGGGAGTTGCGCTTGACCGCTTCAGCCCGCGCCAGATTGAGGCCGTTATTGATACCTTCGGCGGTCGTGCGCAGCCTTGCATTGGAAAGGAATGTCGCGTATTGCGGGATGCCCAATGCCATCAGCATGGCCAGTATGGCCATGCCAACAATCAATTCGATCAGGCTGAATCCTTTGTGTGTGCGGTTTAGCATCCGCCGCCCTTGTTGGTGACCCAGCAGCTTGTGCCGGCGCCGCTCCAGCCGTCCTTCACACCGGTTGTTGCGCGGGAATTAGCCTGATCAATGGTAAAGACGAAACCATCCGTGCCCTGGGCGACGATGCCTGTGGCGGTAACAGTAAAGGTGGTGCTGGCCAGGTTGGAGCAGGCGTAGGTGAAGTAGCGGCCGGTGGGCGTTGCGGCAATCGAACCCGCTGCGCAAGCGTTGACATAAGTACGGTTGTCCTGAAAGTACTGTTCCATTTTTACCCGCTGATCGGACAGCGTGGCGGTGGCTTCGGCGAGCTTGCTGCGGGTCACGTAATCCCCGTATTGCGGAACGGCAATCGCGGCAATGACGCCAATGATGGCGACCACGATCAGCAACTCGATCAGGGTAAAACCGTGTCCGAACTTCAGGTTAGAGCCGCGTGCGAGCTTCATGGAAACTCCTTTTTGGTGAGAGAAGGTTAAAGGGGATTTTACGCCGCCGCCACGGCTTCCCGATGAGTGGTTATCCAATCGGCATAGGCGGTTATGGCAGGGCAGGAAGCGTGGAATTGCTCACGGTCTGGTGCGGATCCGCGCGCTGTTACGCACGGCTGGCAGTCGTGCCGCTAGGGATTAGACAAAGTCCAATCTTTGGCTTAGAATAAACTTCAATGAAAGCAATGTCTTACAGTCGCCACGAATTGATCGCCCTGTTGCGCAAGCACGGCATTGCGCCTACGCATCAACGACTGGAAATTGCCAATGTACTGTTCAGTCGCGGCGAACATCTGGCTGCAGACCGCATTCTGACCCTGGTCAATGAGCGTCATGCCGAAACGTCGAAGGCGACGGTCTACAACACGCTGAACCTGTTCCGCGACTGCGGCCTGATCCGCGAGGTCATCGTCGATCCGAAGCGGGTGTTCTACGATCCCAATACGCAAGCGCATCATCATCTCTACAACCTCGACACCGGCGAAATCACCGACATTCCCGCTGACGATCTTGCTGTCAGCGGTCTGCCGGAATTGCCCCCGGGCATGGTGACCGAGGGCGTCGACATCGTCGTTCGCATCCGCGCGTTTTGACCAGGTGTTTGCTGTAAAATGCGGCCTCCCCGGGCTGACGTAGCTCAGTTGGTAGAGCAACTGATTCGTAAATTAAAAGACGCCGGTTGCCTAAAGATTTTAAGTAGGCAGTTTCTGGGAAATGCCGGTGTAGCTCAGTTGGTAGAGCAGCGCATTCGTAATGCGAAGGTCGTAGGTTCGACTCCTATCTCCGGCACCAATTCGAAAGACGGTCCTCGCGACCGTCTTTTTTCGTGCTGTAAAAATGCATTGCGCCAGTGATTGAAAATCACCAGCGCAATTGGACCTGCCTTGAGGGGTCTTATACCCCGTTGTTTTTATTTGTAAATTACAGAACTCCGGAAATCCCGCCATCAAGGTTGATGCTGGTGCCGGTGACGTAACTCGCGGCATCGGACACGAGGAAGGTAATGACGTTGGCGACTTCCTGCGCTTCGCCCGCGCGCTTCATCGGGATGTCCTTGCCGAGGCCGGCGTAATACTCTTCGGCGCTGACGCCGTCCTTGGTGTAGCGGCGCTCATGCTGGCCCGACTTGATCTTGCCGATGCAGATGGTGTTGACGAGGATATTGTCCGCGGCGAATTCTTTGGAAAGGGCCTTGGTCATGGCCAGTCCCGCAGCGCGTGATATGGACGTTGGCATTGAACCCGCCCCGGGTTGCTTGGCACCAGAGATGGTAATGTTGATGACGCGGCCGCCACCCTGTTTTTTCATGTGCGGTATCGCGAGTCGTGTACAGCGGATCGCGCCGAACACCTTGAGTTCGATGTCCGCCGCCCATTCTTCGTCCTGCAGTTCGAGGAACTTGCCGCGCTTGGAAGTGCCGGCGTTGTTGACGAGGATGTCGATGCGGCCGAATTTCTGTGCAACCGCTTCGATGAAATTTTTGCAGTCGGCAGCCTTGCTCATGTCGGCCGACATCGCCAGCACTTCGCCGCCGGCTTTGGTGATTTCGGCTGCGACAGCGTCGAGCAGCGGTTTGCCCCGCGCGCAGATCGCCACTTTGGCACCTTCCCGGGCCAGTGTCATCGCTGTAGCCTTGCCGATGCCTTCGGTGCCGCCGGTGACTATCGCGACCTTGCCTTTGAGTCCGAATTCCATGTTGTTTGTCCTCCACAATCGTCAAAAGAGGTCGCATTGTATCCCCAGCGGGTCTTTTGCGGCCCGGACATTAGTCGTAGGATAGTTGTGTGGGGCAGAATGAATGTCGCATCCCTGTAACCTGACAGGAGACTGATCATGGCTTGCATTTATGGCGTGTTGCGTACGCTGCGGCAGACAGGGATGGCCATTGTGCTCACCGCCGGGTTGCTTACGCAGACATCCGCAGGCGTTGCTGCGGAACGCGAACTCACAGTCGACCAGTTTTCCGTGGTCAAGCTGACGGTGAAAGTAGTACCGGATGCGCGCAGCGCTCGCTCGCTGGGACCACAGCGCGAAGGCACTGGCGTGGTCATCGATTCCAGCGGCCTGGTGCTGACCATCGGTTATCTGGTGACCGAAGCCGATACCGTGGAACTGGCGACGGCCGACGGGCGAAAATTTCCGGCGAATGTCATCGGTTACGACAACGTCACAGGTCTCGGGCTGGTGAAATCGCTGCAACCTCTGCCGATCAAGCCGGTGGATTTCGGCGAATCCTCGGATGCCAACCTGCGTGACCTGGTGCTGATCGTCGGTTATGACGGCGTCGCGCCGGCTTACATCGTGTCCAAGCGGCCGTTTGTCGGTTACTGGGAGTATCTGCTCGACGAGGCGATTTACACCGCGCCGGCGACCATCAACTGGCAGGGCGCTGCGCTGCTGTCGCGCGAAGGCAAGCTGCTCGGCATCGGTTCATTGGCCGTGGGCGACGCCATCGGCAAGGGTGCCATCCCCGGCAACATGTTTGTCCCGATCGACACGCTGAAACCGGTGCTGGGCGATTTCATCGCCAACGGTCGCGCCACCACCAAGCCGCGGCCGTGGCTGGGCATTACCTCGCAGGAAGTGCAGGGCAAGGTGATCATCACCCGCGTCACCGATGAAGGGCCGGCCGCGGATGCCGGGCTGCAGGCTGGCGACATCATCGTCGGTCTCGGCGGAGAGTCGCTCAAGGGGCAGGCCGATTTCTATATGCGCCTGTGGAAAAGCGGTGATGCCGGCGTGGAAGTCACGCTCGATGTGCTGAAAGGCAACAAGATCGAGCCGGTCAAGGTGAAGTCGGTTGCCCGTGAAGGGTACTTCCGTTCCAAGCCGGTCTATTAAAAAGACAGCGATGGGTGCCCCCCCAAGGGAACTTCATCGCGCATCTATACTAGAAATAATCCATTCCGAAGCAGCCGGACGCCAGATCCATCTGCTCCACCAGCTTGCGGCCGACCATGTTGCGCAGGGTTTCGGTGGTGCCGCCGCCGAGGCTGCCGTAACGTGTGCCGCGGAAAAAACGTGACACCGGGAATTCGTCGGTGAAGCCGTAACCGCCGTGCACCTGGATGGCTTCGCTGGTGACGCGGATCGACATTTCATTGGTGTAAATTTTGGCCATTGCGGCCAGTGTCGGATCGGGGAATTTGTTGCCTGAATTCGTGTCGCCTGAAACCGCAGCGCGGTAGAGCAGGCCGCGCGCCGCTTCGATTTCGATATACATGTCCGCCACTTTCCAGCGCATGCCCTGGAAGTCACCGATCTTCTTGCCGAAGGCCGAGCGGTTGCGCATGTATTTCACGGCTTCTTCCAGCGCGCCTTCGGCAAGGCCGAGGCAGATCGCCGGATTGAGGCAGCGCTGGGTGTTGAATGCCGACAGCAGTTTTTTCATGCCGTTGTCGCGGATTACCAGATTTTCCAGCGGCAGTTCGATGTCGTCGAAGAACACGTCGGACAGGTATTCACCGCCCATGGTGTGATAACTCGCCTTGGCACTGAGGCCCTTGATTCCGCCCGGCACCAGCACGCAGCCGATGCCTTCGGCACCCGGTTTGTTGTCGACGCGGGTGAATACCACGAACATTTCAGCAATGTCAGCACGCGAAATCAGCGTCTTTGCGCCGCGCAGGATCACGCGGTCGCCCTTGATGGTGCAGTTGGTCTTGTAGGCGGGCACATCGGTGCCGGCGTCGGGTTCGGTCATGCAGATGGCGAGGATGGCTTCACCGGTGGCGACGCGCGGCAGGATTTTTTGTTTGATTTCCTCGGGAGCAAAAGTCGAAATGATGCGGGTCTGGGTACCCACTTCACCGAGTGCGCCCATCGCCGTGACATAACAGACCTTGCCGATTTCCTCGAGCACCAGCACAGTGTCTAGGATTGACAGTCCGGAGCCGCCGTATTCCTGTGGCACAGCCATGCCGAGCACGCCGATTTCACCGAGGCGTTTCATGTTCTCGGCCGGCCAGGTGCCGTCGAGGTACTTGATCGCGCGCGGTGCGAATTCCTTCTGGCATACCTTGCGCACGGTGTCGACGAAGGCGCGCTGTTCTTCCGAGATGCTGAAATCCATGTTGAATCCGTTAACTGGTTGGTAAGTAATTGGTGACTGGCAATGGAGGGGGTCAGTGCCAGTACGGTGGATAGCCCGAATTTTTTCCTTCTGCGTCGAGCAGGCGCAACATCGCATGCCATTCCAGCACGCCGTACGGCCGGCGTGTGCCGGGTTGATAAAGATTGGCGGTATGGGCGATGACTTCCTGCGGCGGCAGCACGATTTGCTGGCCACCGGCCATGGCATCGACCTGCGAGCGGCAGGACATCTCCAGCTGGTACATGGTGTTGAAAGCCTGCTGGATGGTAGCGCCGCAGGTCAGCAGGCCGTGGTTGCGCAATATCATTGCATCGTGAGGTCCGAGATCGCGCACCAGGCGTTCGCGTTCGGCGAGGTCCACCGCGGGCCCCTCGTAGTCGTGGTAACCGAGGTGTTCGACAAAACGCATGGAGGTCTGCGTCATTGGCAGCAGGCCACACTGCATTGAGCACACCGCCATGCCGGCGCGGGTGTGCGTGTGCATCACGCATTTGAGTTCGGGCCGCGCACGATGAATCGCGCCGTGGATCACATAGCCCGACTTGTTGATGCCGTAGTCGGTGTCCGGTTTCCACAGGATGTTGCCTTCGAGATCAATCTTGACCAGGCTCGAAGCGGTGATTTCCTTGTAGAGCAGGCCGTAGAGGTTGATCAACAGGTGCTCATCATCACCGGGAATGCGCGCGGTAATGTGGTTGTAGATCAGGTCGGTCATGCCGAAGCTGTCGGTCAGGCGGTAGCAGGCGGCGAGGTTGACCCGCGTTTCCCATTCTTCGGGGCTGACCTCGTCCTTGATGCTGCGGAATTGGGTGGAGTAGTTCGCGGTCACGGGTGTTTCCAGTGTGCGGTTGTCGTGGACGAAATGGCGTGAACGAATGCAGGCGGCCGAATGCCGCGATTATATAGGCCGCCCCTCTGGTTTGACTGGGGCGGTTCCGTATCCTAGACTTGCACTCCCCTCGGGCCACTGGTTTTTTTATCTTCCTTTTATTTCCGTATTTACCCCCTTTATTTCCCTGGAACTCATGGACCAAACCGCAAAAAGTACCGCAATTGCCGGCAAGGAGCACTGGACCCGCAAGGGTGATGTAAAACTTTTCCTTTGGGAGAAGCCCGCGGCGGACGGAAAAGCCGCGAACGGGACGATACTGTTTGTGCACGGTTCGTCGATGGCGTCACAGCCCACCTTCGACCTGCAGGTGCCAGGGCGGCCTGATTCATCGGTGATGGACTGGTTTGCGCAGCGCGGTTTCAACACCTGGTGCGTGGATATGGAGGGTTACGGCCGTTCCGACAAATCGCGCGACATTTATTTCGATATCGCCAACGGTGCCGATGATCTGGCCGCCGCCAGCGATTACATCATGAAGACTTCCGGCGCGAAGAAATTCATGGTCTACGGCATTTCCTCAGGAGCGCTGCGTGCAGCGATGTTTGCCGAGCGTCATCCCGACCGTGTATCGCGCCTGGCGCTGGATGCTTTCGTCTGGACCGGCAAGGGCAGCCCGACGCTGGAAGAGCGCGCGAAAAAACTCGACCAGTGGAAGGCGCACAAGCGGCGTCCGATCGACCGTGCCTTCATGCATTCGATTTTCACCCGCGACCATCCCGGTTGCGCCGAGGATAAAGTGATAGAGGCATTTGCCGACGCAGTGCTTGCGCTGGATGATTCGGTGCCCACCGGTACCTACCTCGACATGTGCGCAAAGCTGCCGGTGGTGGATCCGGCGAAAATCACCGCGGCGACGGTGATCATGCGCGGCCAGTGGGACGGTATTGCCGGCATGGAAGACCTGCTCGACTTCTTCAATCGGCTGCCCAATCCCGACAAGCAGTTCGCGGTGATGGCCGGCATCTCGCATGCGAGTTTCCAGCAGATCAATTTCCGCACGGTGTACCATATCCTGCATTCGTTTTTTACTCAGCCGGAGCCAATTTACCGGGGATAAAACCCGAGTGGTTCCATTTCAATGCAGCAAAACAGCAGCTATAACAGGAGGAGTCGAATGAAACACAAACAACTGCAATTGGCCGGTGTGGTATGCGCCGCCGTATCCATGTTCTGGGGCGTGCCTGCCCTTGCCCAGCAATGGCCGGCCAAGGCGGTGCGCATCGTCGTACCCTTTGGCGCCGGCGGTGGCACCGATATCCAGGGCCGTCTGCTCGCGGGGAAATTCCAGAACAGTATGGGCCAGAACTTCCTGGTAGATAACCGTCCCGGCGCAGCCGGGCTGATCGGCGCCGAACTGGTGGCTAAATCCCCACCCGACGGCGCCAACATCCTGTTCACGACGGCTTCGCTGGCCGTGAACATGACGCTTTACAGCAAGCGCATCAAATTTGATCCACTGACCGACCTGCTGCCCGTGAGCTGGATTTCCTCGGTCCCCCTGGTACTGGTGACGCATCCCAGCGTGCCGGTCAAGAACCTCAAGGAATTCATTGCGCTGGCCAAAAAGAGCGGCACGCTGAATGCGGCGCATAACGGATCCGGCACAACCAGCCACCTGTCGGTGGAGATGCTCAAACTGTTCGGTGGCATCAAGGTGACGCCGGTGCCGTACAAGGGCGGCGGTCCGGCGATCATTTCACTGATCAGCGGCGAGACCGACTTCAGTTTCGCCACTGCCCTGGCAGCGGCACCTTTCATCAAGACAGGCAAGGTCAGGCCGCTGGCGGTGACCACCGCCAAGCAGGCGGCAGCTTTCCCCGGTTTGCCGACGATGAACTCGATTTATCCGGAATTCGAGTCTGACAACTGGTATGCGATGTTTTTCCCGAAAGGCACGGCCAAGGAAACCGTCGCCAAGCTGAATTCCGAGATCATCAAGGCGCTGAAAGCTCCCGATGTCAACGATTTCATCCGCAAGGAAGGCGGCGAGCCGGTGGGGAGCACGCCGGAAGAACTGGCGACCAATTTCAGGAAGGAAGTAGCGAAATACGCGAAAGTCATCAAGGCGGCCAATATACACGCCGACTGAGCTTCGCTTTTGTCGTTGCCTGTGCGACGGCTTTGCAGGAGACGCCCGCCTTGTGCGGGCGTTTTTTTGCCTGGCGAGGGCGCGCGCTCCGCCGCGCCGGGTGCGATTTGCCCTGTTAGAATCGATGGCATCCACTCGATCCTGAATGCACATCATGGCTGAATTTGACGCAGGCAAACTTTCCTGGCAGGACCAGTACAAGCTGATGGTCGGCACCGTGACACCGCGCCCCATCGCGCTGGTGACCACGCTGGGCCGCAACGGGCCCAATGCCGCACCATTCAGTTTTTTCAATGCGGTGGGTTCCGATCCAGCGATGCTGATGTTTTCCGTCGGTGATAAATCCGGCGGCGCCAAGGACACGGTGCGCAATATCCGCGAGATTCCGGAATTCGTCGTGCACATCGTCAGCGATGCGATCAAGGATCAGATGAATATCTGCGCCGTCGACTATCCGCCGGAAGTCAATGAAATCGCAAAAGCCGGATTGACTGCGGTGCCCTCAAGCCGGGTGCGGCCTCCGCGCATTGCCGAGGCGCCGGTGGCGATGGAGTGCCGGTTGATGCAGATCGTCGACCTCGGCCGCAAGCCCTATCACGTGGTATTTGGCGAGGTCATCTATTTCCATTACCACGACGGCATCGTCAACGAGCGTTTTCATGTTGATGTTGGCCGGGTCAACCCGATCGGCCGGCTGGCCGGCAAGGGCGGCTATACCCGCGTCACCGACCGTTTCGAGATGCCGCGCATTGCCTCCGGTGCCGCCTCGGGTGAGTGACCGGCTGTTTTTAAAATTCAAATATAACAATGCACCGGGTCCGGAGGGTAACGTTTCGTCAGCAAGGAATATCATGAATACCATGCGTCAGTTTTTTCCGGCACTACTCGTCGCGCTCGTCGCGACGCCTGCTTTTTGCGCTGAATCTTCTGCCTATCCGCAGCGCCCCATCCGCCTGGTGGTGCCGTATTCCGCCGGCGGTTCGACCGATACCGTGGCACGCATCACCGGCGCCCGCCTGTCCGAACGCCTGGGCCAGCAGGTGGTGATCGACAACCGTACCGGGGCCGGCACCATCATCGGCACCGAAATCGTCAAGGAAGCGACTCCGGACGGCCACATCCTGCTGATGGCGACGCCGCCGCTGGCGGTCAATCCGTCGCTGCGCACCAGTGTGCCCTATGTGCTCGACCGCGATTTTGTCGCGATTACCAACGTTGCGGCTTCCAGCAATCTGCTGGTGGTGCATCCGTCGGTGCCTGCAACCTCGGTCAGGGAACTGATTGCGCTGTTGAAGGCCAATCCCGGCAAATACAATTACGGCTCCAGCGGCGTCGGTGGCGCCGGTCATCTCGCGATGGCGCTGTTCACCAGCATGGCCGGTGTGGAGGCACTGCATGTGCCGTACAAAGGCGGTGCACCGGCGGTGGCCGATTTGGTGGCGGGCCGTCTCAACATGATGATGGCCAATCTGACCACCGCGCAGCCGCACATCCGTGCCGGCAAGCTGAGAGGCCTGGGCGTCGGCAAAAGCAAACGGTCGCCGCTGTTTCCCGAGATGCCGACCATTGCCGAGGCGGGATTGAAAGGTTACGAGGCGAACAACTGGAACGGCGTGGTCGCGCCGCGCGGCACGCCGCATGCAGTGATCGAGCGCCTGCACAAGGACATCGTGGCCACGCTGCAGGAGCCGGCGATTGCCGAACGCATGGCGCGCGCCGGACTGGAGCCTGTGGGCGATACCCCGGCGCAATTCGCGCTGTACCTGAAGGCCGAGGCGGCGAAATGGGGCGCGCTGATCAAATCCGCCAACATCAAAGCAGAATGATTTAAATATACTTTAAAAACAAGGGGTTATGAAATATGACCGCAGTCACCAACCGGCGTCCGGATTTTGACAAAGTCATCGTCGATCTCGCCAACTATGCGCATGCTTATCGTCCGGCCAGCAAGCTGGCGTTTGAAACCGCGCGGCTGACGCTGATCGACAGCCTGGCCTGCGCGTTCGAGGCGCTGGCCTATCCGGACTGCACCAAGCTGCTGGGGCCGGTGGTGCCGGGCACCATCGTGCCGAATGGTGCACGAGTGCCGGGCACCAGTTACGTGCTCGATCCGGTGACCGCAGCCTTCAACGCCGGTGCACTGATCCGCTGGCTGGATTTCAACGATGCCTTCTATGGTCGCACGGTGATCCATCCGTCGGACAACATCGGTGCGATCCTGATGACCGCCGACTGGCTGTCGCGCACGCGGCAAGCAGCCGGCAAGGCAGCGCTGACCATGCGCGATGTGTTGTCCGCGATCATCAAGGCCTATGAAGTGCAGGGTGGCCTCGCGCTGGAAAACGGCTTCACCGCTGCCGGCCTCGACCATACGATCCTGGTCAAGATCGCCACGACGGCTGCGGTGTCGTCACTGATCGGCTGCACGCGCGACGAGATCATCAATGCGCTGTCGAATGCCTGGGTTGATGGCCACGCACTCGCGACCTATCGCCGCAAGCCCAACACCGGCGCGCGCAAATCGTGGGCGGCGGGTGATGCCTCGGCGCGAGGCGTGTGGCTGGCGCTGATGGCGAAAAAGGGCGAGATGGGTTATCCCTCGGCGCTGACCGCGCCGAAGTGGGGTTTTTACGAAGTGCTGTTCAAGGGCAAGCCCTTCAAATTCCAGCGCCCCTTCGGCAGTTATGTCATCGAAAACACGCTGTTCAAGATTCCGTACCCGACGGCCTTTCACGGCCAGACCGGCGTCGAAGCGGCGATCAAGCTGCATCCGCTGGTGAAAGACCGGCTCGACGACATCAGCCACATCGAGGCGCGTGGGCACAACTCGACCATGGTGATCCTCGACAAGACCGGGCCGTTGGCCAATTTCGCCGACCGCGACCATTGCATGCAGTACATGATGGCCATCGGCCTGATTTTCGGCGACATGACGGCGAAGCATTATGAAGATGAAATCGCCGCCGACCCGCGCATCGACAAACTGCGCGCGAAAATCCGCCTCACCGAATACGAAAAATACGAGCGCGAATACCACGACCCCGCCAAACGCACCAATGCCAACTCGATCCAGGTATTCTTCAAGGATGGCAGCAAGACGCCGCTGTCGGAAGTGAACTATCCCTTGGGCCACCGCAAGCGGCGCCAGGAAGGCATCCCGGCGGTGATGAAAAAATTCAATGAAAACACCGCGATGGTGTTTGCCGCCAAACAGAAGGCGGCAATCACCGAAGTCTGCACGAACCAGAAAAAACTCGAGGCGATGGCGGTGCACGAGTTTGTGGATTTGCTGGTGCGGTAATCCAGCGATCCATGCCATCTCGTCATCCCGGCACAAGCCGGGATCCAGAAGCACATTTTTGACGCATCATTAAAACCCTGGACCCCGGCTTGTGCCGGGGTGACGGCAAAACTCAGGCTTGTGAATACATCCTGCGTCCCGGCGTCGGCAGTTCGGCGCTGAGGATTGCGCCGCCCTCGGAGTCGACGATGTACAGCGTGTGCGGATCTTTGACGCCGTAGGCGCAATTGGTCACTACATCCGAACCGGGGGAGTCGACGCGATACAGCGGTTCGCCGCGGTGGTTGAAGATCCATACCGCACCCATGTCCGGGTGCGCTACGGCCAGACCGTCATCTTCGTCAATCGCCATGCCGTCGGGACCGCGTCCGCCGGACATCTGAATGAATACCCCCATGCGCGACAGCGTTCCGTCGGGCAGCAGCGGCAGCCGCCACACTGCATTGGCGCGTGTTACTGCGACAAACAGCGTGTTCTCCGCCTTGTTCAGCACCAGCCCGTTCGGACTCGGGATGTTGTCGGCGATGCGTTCCAGCTTGCCGTTGTTGCGTAAACGATAGACGCTGCCCGTGGGATTTTGCAGACCGGTCTGGCCCTGGTCGGTGAAATAGAGATCGCCGTTCGACGCAAATACCAGATCGTTCAGGCCCTTGAAGGTTTCCAGGTTGTAGCGGGTGATGATGGATTCGATGCGGCCGCGTTTGGCGTCGAGCAGCATCAGTCCGCGCTTGTGGTCGGTGACATAAATACGGCCATCCTTGTGGATCTTCAGGCCGTTGGGTTCACCGTCGTATTCAACGACCAGATCCCATTGCCCTTTCGGCGAAATGCGGAAAATGCGGCCGAAGGGAATGTCGGTGACATAGAGATTGCTTTTGCGGTCGAACGACGGGCCTTCAAGAAAACAGCCGCCGTGCGGCGCGGGGCGGCCGGCGGCGAGGCGCTCGGCGGTGACTTTGGTGCGGCGGAATTTTTTTGGCAGTTCAGCGAAAACTTCGGCGGTGAAACGTTCGGGCGGGGCGAAGAAGCTCATAGTCTTTATGTGGACTCAATGAAAAAACGAGAGCTGATTGTATGCCAGAATCCACGCTTACCTGACTTTGTGCGAACCTGAAAATCAGTCCGAACATGAAAAAGCCACTTGAGGTATTGCGTCTATATCCTGAGCATGACTACACGCTGAACGGCGCACTGGCCAGCCGCGCCGGCCGCGATCCGTCGCGGCCATTCATGGTTTTCCGCGAGCGTGCCTGGTCCTGGGGGGAATTCATGCAGGCGGTGGATGCCACGGCGCGCGTTCTCGCCGCACGCGGCATCCGCAAAGGCGACCGCATGGCGGTGATGGCGCGCAACTGCGATGGCCACGTGCTGCTGCTGTTTGCGCTGTCGCGGCTGGGTGCGATCATGGTGCCGGTCAATCCCGAGTTCGGTGTGCAGGAAGCAAAGTATGTGCTGCACCATGCCGAAGTCAGTGCGGTGGCGGCGACTGCTGACACGCTGGCAATTGCGCGGGACGCAGCGGCAGGACTGAAAACCCCGGCGTGGTTTGTCATGCTGGATGCGGGAGCAACTCATGTGGCAAATGCGGTGCCGGCACTGGATGATCTGCTCAAGGCGGCGCCTGCGGCTGTGCTCCCCACGGACATTACCGGCGATGCCACCTGTCTTATTGTCTATACCTCGGGTACCACCGGCTTTCCGAAAGGGGCGATGCACAGCCAGCGCAGTTTTGTCACCGGCGGCGAAGCCTTCGTGCAGCGGGTTTATCTGCAGGATGACGACCGGGTGATGATCGTGCTGCCGCTGTTTCACATCAACGCGATGTTTTATTCGCTGGCCGGCACGCTGGCCGCCGGCGCAAGCGCGGTGATCATTCCAAAGTTTTCGGCATCCACGTTCTGGCAGACCGTGGTTGATACCGGTGCCACCCAGGTCAATATCATCGAGGCCATCGGCAGCATCCTGCGCAACCGTCCGCGCAGCGAATTCCGTCCCGAGCACCGCATTGCCAGGGTTTACGGCGTGCGCGCGAGCATGGACGAGACCTTCAAAAACGATTTCAAAATTCCGCATCGCATTGGCGGCTACGGCATGACCGAGATTCCCGGCGTGACCTGCAATCCCTTTGAGGGCGTGCAGAAGCTGGGCAGTATGGGCCCGGTGGGGCGGCACCCGGACCCGGCGCGGCCGTGGGCGCAGTGCCGCGTGGTGGATGACGAAGGCCGCGATGTCCCAGTCGGCGAAGCGGGTGAGCTGTGGGTCAAGACGCCGATCATCATGCAGGGTTATTTCCGTGATCCGGAGCAGACTGCCGGCACTTTCCACGGCGACTGGTTCAAGACCGGCGACCTGGTGAAATGCGACAAGGATGATTACTACTATTTCATCTCGCGCAAACGCGACATCATCCGCCGCCGCGGCGAAAACATCGCCGCCGCCGAACTCGACCGTGTGGTCGGCGAACATCCGGCCGTGGCTGAAGCCGGCACCATCGCGGTGCCTTCGGAACTGGGTGAGGACGAAATTTTTGTGGTCTGCGCCGTCAAGCCCGGCGCAAAGGTGACGGCGCTGGAAATCGCCGACTGGTGCAAGGCACGGCTCGCGCCGCAGAAAGTGCCGCGTTTTGTTGCCTTTGTCGACGAACTGCCGCATACGCCTACGCACAAGATCGCCAAGGCCCAGCTGCGGGAAGACACGGCCCTGCGGGCGAAAGCCGTTGATTTGCAGCCGATTTCTGCCGGGGCCCGGCGCAAGACCTGATCCCGGCTGGCGCGAAGTTTGCGCAAGGCGAGCCGGCCGGCGCGGCATCCGGCAAATGTTGCCACCGCAGCGTCACGAAGCTGTAATCGCGCTGTAACACGCGGCAGCTATCCTCCCTGTCAGGCGCAAGTCATGCGCATCAGCAGAGGAAAATCACCGTGTTGCTGCAATCCCGATTCGTCAAATTACAGTTATGCGCCTGCGTCGCCGGCGCTTTGTCCATCAATCTGCCGGCACACGCCGCCGCGCCGTTCCCGGCGAAACCACTGCGCGTCGTGGTACCCCTGGCGCCCGGCGGTGGCAGCGACATCGTGGCGCGCATCGCGGCGCAGACGCTGGCCGATGCCTGGGGTCAGACGCTGGTCATCGACAACCGTCCGGGTGCCGGCGGCACCATCGGCACCTCCATCGTCGCAAAAGCGCCGGCCGACGGTTATACCGCGCTGGTTTCCAGCTCGACGATGGCCATCGGCCCGGCCTTGTACAAAAATATCGGCTACGACATACTCAAGGATTTCACCCCGGTCACGCTGATCGCGGACCAGCCGAGCATCATCGCGGTCAATCCCAAGGTTCCCGCCAAAACGCTGCCGGAACTGATCGCGCTGTTCAAGAAGAACCCGGGCAAATACGCATTTGGTTCCGCCGGTAATGGCACCGCGAGCCATCTGGCCAATGAACTGTTCAAGATGAACGCCAAGGTCGATACACTGCATGTGCCGTACAGGAGCGCGGGCCTTGCGACCACAGGGCTGCTCTCCGGTGAAATCCAGTACATGGTGACCAACATGGCCACCGCTTTGCCCCAGGTGCGCTCGGGCCGTCTCGTCGGTGTGGCGGTCACCAGTGCGAAGCGTGTTAATGCCGCGCCTGAACTGCCTACCGCAAGTGAGGCTGGTGTTCCGGGTTTCGCATATACCACTTGGTACGGGATGCTGGTGCCGGCAGGCACGCCCGCTGCGGTCATCTCGCGCATGCAGGCTGACCTTGCGAAACAGGTCCGTGAACCGCGTGTAGCAGAACGTTTTTCGGGACAGGGGCTGACAGTGCATGCGTCGACGCCGAAGGAGTTCGGCAGTTACCTGAACACGGAAGTCACGCGCTGGCAGCAGGTGGTTAACGCCGCCGGCCTGTAGAAGTAAGAATTCTGTTTGCGCGCGCCGCGCCCGTCTTTATCCTCCACCCCTCTTTGCGCGGCGCAGTTTTTTATTACGCATATCATTCCACATGCTGTGACATGGTGTGCGTTGCCTGTTCGGATTCGCGGCATTCGCTTGTAAGGCCCCGTGTGCTTGGCTAGACTCCGGGGCTGCCCGCATACATTTTTTCGCGGGCCATGCCTGTATCCGGAGGGGATCATCGAACGCAAAACACTGGGTCTGGCAGTCATCGGCTCGGGCCGCATCGGTGGGCTGCGCGCGCAGCTCGCGGCAGGGCATCCCGCAGTTCGGTTTATCGCCACCGCCGACCAGGACGCCAAAAAAGCCGCGGCACTGGCGCAGAAAGTCGGCGCCGCGCAGCACTCCACCGACAATGACGCGATCATCGCCCATCCGGAAGTCAATGCCGTCATCGTGTCGACCAGCGAAGGCGAGCATCTCGCGCCGATCCTGAAAGCACTGGAACTGGGCAAGCCGGTGCTGGTGGAAAAACCCATCGCGTTGACACTCGCCGATGCCGATCGCGTGATCCAGGCCATCGAAAAATCCGGTGTCGGCGTGCATGTCGGATACAGCCGCCGCTACAAGGAACGTTACCTGATCGCCAAGGAACAGATCGTGCAGGGCCGCATCGGCACGCTGACCGGCGGTGCTGCCCGGGTGTTCAATTCACGTTCGCAGGCGCTGGCGATGCTCGGGCGCAACCGCCATGCCACGCCGGTGGTGGATGCGCTGACTTATTACGTCGATCTGATGAACTGGATGCACGAAGGTCATCACCTGGTCGAAGTGTATGCGCGCGGGCAGAAGGGCGTGTTGAAGGCCGCCGGTTATCCCGAAGTCGATGACGTCAGCTACGCAATCCTGACCTACGACGACGGCGCCGTGGTGAACCTCGGTGTCAGTTACGCTTTGCCGGAAAAATATCCGGCCCTGGGCCATGCCGCACGCGTCGAAGTACTGGGCACCGAAGGCGTGATGATTCTTGACGACGATCATACCGACCAGCTGATGTACAGCAACAAGGGCATTCCGCATGTCTATCTGCCGGATCACAACGTCAACATGGTGTTCCTGCAGAGCGGCACCCCGGGCGACTGGGCGCTGGGCGAATTCTGGGGACCGATTGCCAACGAAACCCGCGCCTGGCTCGATCATCTGGCGATGGGCAAAGCCTGTTCGCTGGCGACGCCGCGTGAAGCGCGCACCAATCTTGAGGCGACGCTGGCAATCGAACATTCAATAGCCACCGGCCGGCCGGTGTCTTTGCCGCTGGCCCAATAAACCGCATAAACAATAACGACTGGTTTGAGGAAAATACCATGAGGAACGCATTGATCGGGATTGCAGTGCTGTGTGTCGCGACGGGCGTGGCGCAGGCCGCCGACGTTTATCCGGTGCGGCCGATTCGCATGATCGTGGCCTACCCGCCGGGAGGCGGTACCGATCAGGTTGGTCGCATGATGGCCGATCAACTGACGCAGCAACTGGGGCAGAACGTGGTGGTCGACAATCGCGGCGGTGCCACCGGCAACATCGGCACCGAACTGGCGGCGCGCGCCGTGCCCGACGGTTATACGCTGCTGATGGGCAATGTTGCGCCCAATGCCGTCAACGTGAGCATGTTCAAAAAACTGGGTTTTGATCCGGTGAAGGATTTTTCGCCGATCAGCCTGGTGGCGATTACGCCGAACATCCTGGTGGCGCATCCCTCGCTGCCGGTGAAAACCGTCAAGGACCTGGTGGCGCTGGCGAAAGCGAAGCCGGGTACGCTGAATTTTCCGTCGGCGGGCGTCGGCAGTTCATCACACCTGGCCGGTGAACTGCTGAAATCGCTGGCAAAAATCGACATGGTCCATGTGCCGTTCAAGGGCGGCGGTCCGGCGCTGGTGGCGATGATCTCGGGTGAAGTGCAGATCATGTTTGCGACCATGCCGGCGGCGATGCCACATGTGAAATCGGGCAAGGCGCGTGCGATCGCGGTGACCACGGCGAAACGTTCACTGGCGATGCCGGAGCTGCCGACCATCGCTGAAGCGGGCGTGACGGGTTACGAGGCCTCGACCTGGTACGGATTGCTGGCACCGGTAAAAACACCGAAACCGGTTGTCGACCGGCTGCATGCCGAGACCGTGAAAATACTTGCCGGCCCGGCCCGGCAGCGTCTTGAGGTCCAGGGCTTCGAGCCCATAGGCGGCACGCCGGCGGAATTCAGTGCCTATATCAAATCCGAAATCGCGAAGTGGGCAAAAGTTATCAAGGACGCGAACATTCCGGCTGAATAGCGGACTTGCGACTACACGGGGAATGGCCATGGATTACAGAACATGGGGGATGATCGCTGCGGCATTGCTGGCGTGGCCGACGTTGGTGCAGGCACAGTTGCAAAATTACCCGACACGGCCAATCCGCTTCATCGTGCCGTTCCCGCCGGGCGGCGGCACCGATACCGTGGCGCGGCTGATTGCGCAGCCATTGGCTGAACGCCTGAAGCAGCAGGTCGTGATCGACAACCGTGGTGGTGCCAATGCCATTATTGGCACCGACCTCGGCGCCAAGGCGCCGGCTGACGGCTACACGCTGCTGTTCTGCCTGCCAGCCAGTGTATCGATCAATCCGACGCTGTACCACACTCTGCCCTATGATCCGGCGCATGATTTCTCGCCGGTGATCCAGTTGAATACCATCGCGCTGCTGCTGGTGACGGCCAACGTGCTGCCGGTAAAAAATGTCGCCGAACTGATTGTCTACGCCAAGGCGCGGCCGGGCCAGCTTAACTTTGCCTCCTCGGGCAACGGCAGCTCGGCACACCTTGGAATGGAATTGTTCAACGCAACCACCGGCATCCGCATGGTGCACGTGCCGTACAAGGGCGGCGGGCCGGCGATGGCGGATACGATTTCCGGTCAGACGCACATGATGGCAGGGCCGATGATCGCGGCGATGCCGCATGTCCGGGGCGGGAGGGTTCGTGCGCTGGCGGTTATGACGCCGAAGCGCGTGAAGGGATTGCCCGACGTCGAAGCCATGGGGGAGACGCTGCCGGGTTTCGATGCCAGCCTCTGGCACGGCGTGCTGGTTCCGCGCGGAACACCTGCGGCAATCGTGCAGCTCCTGAACCGCGAGTTGAACGAGGTGTTGCGCCGGTCGGATGTGGCCGATCGCATGGCGACGCAAGGTGCGGAGGCGGTTGGCGGCACGCCGGCGCAGTTCGCCGCGTTGATCCGGTCGGACACCGCCAAGTACGCGAAGCTGCTTAAAGATGTCGGTCTTGCGCGCAGCGTGAGCCAATAACGCCCCAATCTTCACAGGAGATAAACAGCATGAAAGCCGGTTTTCTGTATTTCCCTGAGAGTTTCATGTGGTCGCAGGGCATGATGATCGTCATCGAAATGGCGCGCTGGGGCGGCTCGGCGATGAGCGAGGTGGATCGTGTCGGGCGCCGCCTCAAGGGCAAGGTCGGCGACAACGAAGCCTGGGGCGCGGAGTGGGAAAAAGAGGCGCAGCGCATCGAGGCGATGGGCGATGCTGCGATGAAAGACAAGTTTGTGATGTCGGCTGCGGGGCACTATCTGCGCGCGGCAACTTATTATTTTGTCGGTGAACGTTTCGTCGGGCTCGGCCCGAAAAAAATCGGGCTCTACCAGAGCTGCCTGCGTTGCTTCAAGCTCGGTATCAAGCACCGCTATCCGAACATTGAGCGCGTCGAAGTGCCTTATATGCATGAAGGCAAGGCGACGACACTGCCGGCCTGGTTCATGAAGGCGCCGGGCTCCAAGCCCGCACCAACAGTGTGTTTTTTTGATGGCCTCGACAGCACCAAGGAATTGTCCATCCTGTTCGGTGGCGTCGAGCTTGCGCTGCGCGGAATCAATACGCTGGCCATCGACGGACCGGGGCAGGGCGAGGCGCTGCGGCTGCAGAACATTCCGAGCCGTCACGATTACGAAGTGCCGGGTACGGCGGCTTACGAATATCTTGCGGCGCGCCCCGACGTCGATGCCAAACGCGTGGCGATCATGGCCTACAGCATGGGCGGTTATTACGCGCCACGCGTTGCGGCTTTCGAGAAACGCTTTGCCGCCTGCATTGCCTGGGGTGGCCATTACGACTATCACGCGACCTGGATCACGCGCCGCAAAATCCAGGAATCCGGCGGCACACAGCTCTCCGCCCCGCATTACCAGCTGCCCTGGGTGATGGGCATGCCGGACATGGATTCGGCGATGAAAAAATGCGAGGCCTATAAACTCGAAGGTGTGGCGAACAAAATCACCTGTCCGTTCCTGGTGACCCACGGTGAGCAGGATTCCATTTCGCCGGTGGCCAATGCACAACTGTTGTACGACGCGGTCAGTTCGAAGAAAAAAACCCTCAAGGTGTTCACCGCAGAAGAAGGCGGCGCCGAGCACTGCCAGGGGGACAACCGTTTCCTGGGCGCGACTTATGTCGCGGACTGGATCGCCGCGAATCTTTGATCCCGGCTGCTGCCGGGCCACTGAGGAGGAGTAAGGTCATGAACCGTATCACCTGTTTCAGTCAGGTTGCAGTCACAGCATTGTTGTTCGCACTATCGGGCTTTGCATTGCCCGTTGCCGCGCAGTCGTTTCCGGCAAAACCGGTGCGCATCGTTGTGCCCTATCCGCCGGGTGGCCCGCTCGACGAAGTCGCGCGCGCGCTGGCGCTGAAACTGTTGCCGGTATGGGGGCAGCAGGTGCTGGTTGACAACCGCAGCGGCGCCGGCGGCAGCATCGGTGTTGATGTGGTGGCGAAGTCGCCGCCTGACGGCTACACCATGGTGCTGGCCAATTCCGGCCCGATCACCATCAACGTGTCCTTGCGCCGCGATCTGCCGTACGATCCGCAAAAAGATCTCGCGCCGGTCACGCAGATTATCAGCGGGCCGATGGTGCTGGTGGTGCACCCGTCGCTGCCCGTGAAATCGGTGAAGGACCTGATTGCGCTGGCGCGCGCCCATCCCGGCAAGCTCAATTACGCCTCGGCCGGGGTCGGCAATCTGCAGCATCTGGGCATGGAGCATCTGCAGGCGCTGGCGAAGATCAAGATGAACCATGTGCCGTACAAGGGTGCGGCGCCGGCTTTCATCGACACGCTGAGCGGCCGCATCGACCTGCAGTTCGCCAACATCGTCGGCGTGCTGCCGCATGTTGAGAACAAGCGTGTGCGTGCCATTGCCATTTCGGCGGCGCGCGGCGCTTCGGTGCTGCCGGATGTGCCGTCTGTCGCTGCTACGCTGCCAGCTTTCGATCTCGATGGCTGGATGGGGCTGTTCGTCCGCGCAGGGACGCCGCCGGACATCATCGCCAAACTGCATCGTGACCTGGCGGCGGCGGTGCAGAGTGCCGATTATCGCGAGCGGTTTGCCAAACGCGGCGCCGATGTCGTGGTGGGTGGTCCCGAAGGTCTGGCCAAAATCGTGCGTGATGAAATTCCAATTTACGCCGGCATCATCAAGTCGGCAAAAATCACACCGGAGTAATCCGCATGTCTTTTTTTGAACCACCGCGGCTGATCGAAGCCGATGTGTTCGCCGCAGTCCCCGACCGCCTGCGCAAGGGCGGTGCCGCCTCGAGCTGGATCGATGCCAACCATCCGGGATCGAAACTCGATTGTTTCCTCGAAGGTCCGGCGTTCGACCGCGAGGGCAATCTGTACATGGTCGATATTCCCTACGGTCGCATCCTGCGCATGTCGCCCAAGGGCGAGTTTGATGTCGCGGCCGAATACGAGGGCTGGCCCAACGGCATTGCCATTCATCGTGACGGCTCAATCTATATCGCCGATTACCGCCGTGGCATCCTGCGTTGCGATCCGAAAACCGGGCGCGTTGAGGATCTGCTGACCCACAACCAGTCCGAAGGTTTCAAGGGCGTCAACGACCTGACTTTTGCACGCAACGGCGATCTCTATTTCACCGACCAGGGACAGACCGGCATCCATGATCCGACCGGTCGCGTGTATCGTCATGGCGCCGATGGACGGCTCGATTGCCTCATTACCAACGGTCCCAGCCCCAACGGCATCGTGCTCGATCCCCAGGACAAGGTCATGTACGTTGCGATGACGCGCGCCAACTGCATGTGGCATTGCCCGCTGAAAGGCGGCGGCATTTCGAAGGCGGGTGTGTTCGCGGTATTGCCGGGTATTCACGGTCCCGACGGACTGGCGATGGATGAAGCGGGTAATCTGTCGGCAGCGCATGCGCGGCCCGGCATTGTCTGGTTGTTCAGTCCGCTCGGCGAGCCGCTGTGCCGCGTGCAAAGCCGCCATTCGGGCAATCGCATGACCAATATGGCGTACGGCGGTGCAGATCGCAAAACGCTGTATGTCGTCGACTCCTATCGCGGTGAAATCCTGACCGCGCCCATGCCGGTGGCCGGCAAAGTGCTGTATTCGCACCTCTGAGGGGTATTAAAATAATGAATAAAATCAATTACTTAATTGGTGTCACCTTATTGGCCGTGGCAACCCTGGCCCAGGCGCAAACCACATACCCGACGCGCGCGGTGCGCCTGATCGTGCCGTCATCGCCGGGCGGCGGTACCGACATCACGGCGCGCATCCTCGCGCCGCAATTGACGCAGTTTTTGGGGCAACAGGTCATCGTGGAGAACCGCCCGGGCGCGGGCACCATGATTGGTGGTGAAGCCGTGGCACGCGCGGCTCCCGACGGTTACACGCTGCTGATGGGCATCAGCACACTGGCCATCAATCCGGCGATGTACAAAAGGGTGACGTATGACGCGTTGAAGGACCTCGCGCCCATCTCGCAGGCGGTCTCGCTGTCCAACGTGCTGGTGGTGCATCCGTCGCTGCCGCCGCGCAACGTGAAAGAGTTTGTTGCCTTCGTCAAAGCGCGGCCCGGCCAGATCAACTTTGCATCCGCCGGCGTCGGCACCAGTCCGCACCTGTCGATGGAATTGCTGCTGGTGCTGGCCAAACTGAACATGGTGCATGTGCCGTACAAGGGATCGGGTCCCGGTGTCAGCGACCTCGTCGCCGGCCATGTGCCGGTGATGATGCCCAACATGCTGTCGGCGCAACCGCATATCAAAACCGGCCGGCTGCGCGCGCTGGGCGTGACCGGAATCAAACGCGCGCCGGGCGCGGAGGACATTCCGACCATTGCCGAAGCCGGCGTACCGGGTTACGAAGCCGTGCAGTGGTACGGTGTGCTCGCGCCCGCCGCGACACCGCGCGACATCATCACCAAGCTGCATGCCGGGGTGGTGCGCGCACTGCAGAATCCTGATGTGCGGCAGCGTCTGCTCAACGACGGCGCGGAGCCGGTGGGCAGCAGCCCGGAGGAGTTTGCTGCTTACCTGCGCACGGAAACCACGAAATGGGCCCAAGTCATCAAGGCTGCCGGCATCAAACCGGAATAATGGTTTCAGACTGCGATCATCCAAATACGTCAAACCGTTCAGGCTGAGCTTGCCGAAGGGCGCAGGGCGAACGGGATTACTTAATTGCCAATAATGAAAAAAAATCCCGCGAAAATTTCCCCGTTGATGAAGACGCTGGCGACGTACATCGCCGCGGCACCCCGTCGTGCGCTGCCCGCTGCCGTCACCGAACGCGCCAAACACCATCTGCTCGATACCTTGTCCGCGATGCTGTCGGGTTCCAGATTGCTGCCGGGACGGCGCGCGATCGAGTTCATCAAAACCCAGGGTGGGGTGCCAGAGGCCACTGTCATCGGCAGCAACATCGTCACCACCGCAATCAACGCCGCGCTGGCCAACGGCATGCATGCCCATGCCGATGAGACTGACGATACGTACTACCTCGCACTGGTGCACCCCGGTTGCGGGGTGGTGCCTGCGGCGCTGGCGCTGGCCGAGCGTGAACGGGCAGGCGGCATTGCATTGTTACGCGCGCTGGTGCTGGGTTACGACATCTGTGCGCGGATGTCGATCGCGCTGGGCATTGAACGTTTTCGTGAGCGCGGCCATTCCACCCACAGTTTCGGTCACATGTTTGGCGCTGCCGCCGCCGTGGCGGCGATCATGAAGCTCAACATCGACCAGACGCGTTACCTGCTGTCGTATACCGCGCAGCAGGCCTCAGGACTGTCGTGCTGGGCGCGCGACATCGAACATATTGAAAAGGCCTTCGATTTTGGCGGCATGCCGGCACGGAACGGTGTGACGGCAGCATTGATGACTTCGATGCGTTTCACCGGCGTCGAGGACGTGTTCGACGGCGACCGCAGTTTTTTCCATGCCCACGGACTGACGGCAGATCCGAAAAAACTGGTGCATGGCCTCGGCCGTACTTACGAGATCATGAACACGGCGATCAAGCGCTGGGCCATCGGTTATCCGATCCAGGCGCCGATCGATGCCGTACTCAATCTCATCGAGAAACACCGCATCACGGCCGGCGATGTCGAGCGTGTGGTCATCACCATCGATGACCAGGGCGCGCGCACGGTCAACCAGCGCACCATGGCCAGCATCAACATCCAGCATCTGACTGCGGTGATGCTGCTCGACGGCGACATCACCTTTGCTTCCGCGCACGACGACCGCCGGGTGCGCGATCCGCGGGTGCTGGCGCTGAAAAACCGCATCACGCTCACTGGCAGCGCGGCACTGGGCCGGGCGAAAACCACGCAGGCCATCGTTGAAGTCACCACCCGCGACGGCCGCCGCCTGCGTCATCATACCCGGAGGGTACGCGGTACCGCGGCGAATCCGATGCCGCGGGCAGAGGTCGAGGCCAAAAGCCGCGACCTGCTGCTGCCGGTCATCGGGCCGCGGCGCACTGCGCGCCTGATCGATGCCGTGTGGAACATCGAGCGCCTGCGCGATGCGCGCGCCCTGCGGCCCTTGCTCCAAGTAAAATAACCGCAGCCTTTATAACTCACCGGAACACAACAGCATGCGCTACGACCTGCACAGCCACGTCATCCCGCCGACCATCATCGCGGCGATGGAAAAAGACCCCAAGCGTTTCCAGACCAGCATTACCGAAAAAGACGGCAAAAAGTATTTTGACGTCCACGGTCGCCCGGCGATTCTGAGCCCGGAGTTTTACGACGCCGACGTCAAGGTCGAGTGGATGAACCAGAACAAGCTCGACGTGTCGGTGATCTCGGTCGGCCCGCCGATTTATTTTTACTGGTTGTCGGCGGAGGCGGGGCTGCATGCGGCGAAACTGGCCAATGACGGCATTGCGCAGATGGTGGCCAAACATCCGTCGCGGCTGCGCGGCATGGCGCATCTGCCGATGCAGGATCCGGATGCCGCCATTGCCGAACTGGAGCGGGTGGTCAGGGAACATGGTTTCAAGGCCGTGGAACTGGCGACCTCGATCGAAGGTGCGCCGCTGGCCGACAAAAAATTCCGCAAGGTGCTGAAAACCGTCGAGCAGCTGGGCTGTTTCATTTTCGCCCATCCCTACCAGTGCCTGGCCAAGGGCGGCATGGAAGAGTATTACCTGTCGAACTTCGTCGGTTTTCCGCTGGACACCACGTTGATGGTGGCGCACCTGATGTTCAGCGGTGCGCTGGATGAAATGCCCGACCTCAAGATCATGCTGGCCCATGGCGGCGGTTTCATCCCGTACCAGATCGGTCGTTTTCGCCACGGCCACCAGGTGCGCAAGGAACCCAAGGTCAACAACGCAACACCGCCACGCGAGTTGTTCAAGCGCTTTTATTTCGACTGCCTGACCCATGATCCGCAGGCGGCGAAATACCTGATCGACCAGGTCGGCGCGGATCGTGTGGTCATCGGCACCGACCATCCCTTCGACATGGCACCGCTGGATGTGCCGGCGGCGGTGGAGGGCATACCGGGGCTGACCGACGAACAAAAGGCCTGGGTATGTGAACGCACAGCGAAGGTTTTGCTCGGCGAGGGCTGAGCCGATTGCGGTTTTGCAGTATCCTGAAATCCTGACAACCGGTTGTGAAGGGAGACGGCAATGAATCTGGATAAAAAGAAGGCCGGCATGGCTGCTGCTGGCATAGCGGTTCTGGGCATAGCCGGCTGGCTGGCCTGGGACATGTTCATGGGAGCGCCGCCCCCGCCACCGATCGTGATCAAGGCCAAACCGCCGGTGGTCAAGCCGGCTGCAAAAGCCGAAGCACCGGTAGCCAAGCCGGCTGACGCGCCTGCAGTTGCCAGTACGCCGGAAGCTGCGAAGGCAGGCGAAGCGGCGCCGGCAGCAAAACCTGCGACTGAAGCACCCGCGGTCGAGGCAGCGGCTCCCGCCAAGTCTGCAGCCGCAGCCCCGGCGGTGAAACCTGCTGCGGCGCCGGCAGCTGCGCCTGTGGCCGTACCCGCTCCGGCTGCACCAGTCCTTGCAGTCGCTGCTGCTCCAGTTGATGAAGCAGGTCCGCGTGCGTTGACCGCACGCTCAAAACTCGATGCGCGGGAGTGCCTGAAGCAGGAGACCAACCAGGCCATCCATCGCTGTGCCGAGGGTTATCGCTGATTGCGGCAAGAAAAAAGCGGATGTAAAAAAAGCGCGGCTGTGGCCGCGCTTTTTTGTTGCTGCGTTATCCGCGATCAGGAGCGCAAAGTCTCCTTCAGACGCATCACGGCGGAATCGGGGCTGGTCAGCACGCGGCAACCGGTCTGCGCCGGAATCAGCCGTGCGGCAGTGGCCATCGAAAATTGTCCGAGTACCAGCGCGTCGCAAGGTTTTAGTTCTGCGGCTGCTGCTGCGATCAGCCGGTCATGGGTTTCGGCATCGCCGCGTTGCAGGGCAGCGAGCGCGTCTGGCAGCGAGCGCGTGGTAATGGTGATGGATTGTTTTTTTGCCCGGGCCATGTCTTCGAGTTCGGCTTTCAGCGCCGGGATGCTCGGTGTGAAGGTTGCGATCAGCCCGATGTGGCTGCCGGCGGCGAGGGCTTCGTCGAGCATGGCCTCGTTGGGTTTCAGCACGGGGATGGGCATGGCCGCCGCCGTGGCTTCAATCGCCGGGCCGAACGCCGAACAGGTGAACAG
>CAMCYP010000017.1 GCA_945885345.1 Bordetella parapertussis
CAATAAGTTATGATGTATCTCGTCATAAGTTCAGCAACAGCGTCCGCAACCCGCGTTTTTCCCGTGCCGCACTGATCAATTTTCGGCGTTCTGCGCACTGTGTGCGCAGCGCAGCGAGGAATTCCGCTTGCGTTTCTATTCTTTCCAGCAGTTTTGCCAGCGCGCGCGCATCACCGACCGGGTAATAACCGCGATAACCGCGGCCGAGCATGCCGATGTTGCCGGGGATTTTCGAGGCGATCACCGGCACCCGTGCAACCAGCGCTTCGCTGATGACATTGGCGCCGCCTTCCATCCGCGAACTGAGCAACATCGCGCGGGCGCGTGCCAGTGTCGCGAGCGCCTGCGGTCGCGCAAGTTCGCCGGGCCAGACATAACGCGGCTCGCGTTTCATCCAGCGCCGTGCTTCGGCGGCCATGGCAGGATCGCGCGCGCCGCCGATGTGCGTGAGGCGGATGCGGCTGTTGGCGGGCAGGTATTTCAGTGCCGCCGCGCCGCAGAAGGGATCTTTTTCCTCGCGCAGATGGCCGCTGATGACGATTTCAAATGAGGATTTGAGCGGGGGCTGGCGGAGGATGGCCTCGCACGATTGATAAATTACATGCGTTTTGCGGCGCAGGCGCGGCGCGAGTTCGCGCAGTCCCATGTCCTGCAGTACGACCATGCGCGTTGCCAGTTCCAGCGATTCCTGGGCGTTGGCGTCGCTTTGGATATCACGATAAAGATCGGTACCGGTCAGCACGACGACCAGTGGACGTTCCGGATAACGTTCGGCAAAACGCGCGATCGAATCATGGCTGCGTCGCGCATGCAAAGCCAGTAGCAGGTCAGTGCTGCGGCCATTCCACTGCTGCTGCACATCGACCTGATGTCCCAGTGCTCTGAGCAGTTGTGCCCAGCGCACGGCGGTATTGCGATTGCCGTAACGCGAGTTCGCAGCAGCAGGGGTGATCAGCGCAATTTTCATCAGCAGGCTTATCCGGATACACTTCGGGGCCAATATAACAAAATCGTGAATCACCGACCCGATGAATGTCGTTGCACAACACGCTGTCCCTGCGTTATGCGCCATGCTCAATGCTGCGCGCACGCGCACGCGCGCGCTGATCAACGGCCTTGCAGGTGAGCAGTGGCTGGGCCCCCGGATGAATATCGTCAATCCGCCGCTGTGGGAGGTCGGCCACCTCGGCTGGTTCCAGGAATACTGGTGCCTGCGCCGCCGGCAGGACGGCACGCTGTCGGCGAGCCTGCTGCCGCAGTCAGATACGCTCTACGATTCGGCAAAAGTGCCGCATCGTGTACGCTGGGACCTGCCGTTGCCGGACGTGGCCGCCACACTGCACTATCTGGCCGATGTGCATGCAGCGGTAAACGAATGCCTGATGCGCAATACCGGAAATTCTGCCCTGCAGTATTTCGCACAGCTCAGTGCATTGCATGAAGAGATGCACGCCGAGGCGCTGACTTATACGCGGCAGACGCTGGCTTATGCGGAGCTTTCGCAACCGGCAAGGGTCATCAGCGGCGGTCCTTGCCCGGGAGATGTGAAAATTTCCGGCGGGCCATTTCAGCTGGGCGCGGTGAATGACGGCCATTTTGTGTTCGACAATGAAAAATGGGCGCATCAAGTCGATGTGCCGCCATTCCGCATGGCGCGCGCGCCGGTGACTAATGCGCAGTTCGCCGAATTCGTCGATGCCGGCGGTTATAGCGAACAACGCTGGTGGAATGATGCAGGCTGGACATGGCGCGTCGGCGAGGGAGCAACAGCGCCGCTGTACTGGCGGCGCGAGTCGGGCATCTGGCGAAAGCGGTATTTTGATCGCGAAGAAATCCTTGCGGATGACGAACCAGTGATCCACGTCAACTGGCATGAAGCCACGGCCTGGTGTCGCTGGGCTGGACGGCGTCTGCCGACGGAGGCCGAATGGGAGTTTGCCGCTGCGACCGTGCCCGGCATGCCAGACATCAAACGTCGTTATCCCTGGGGCGATGCTGCACCTGCAGCAGATGCTGCCAATCTGCATGGAACAGCAGGCCGTTGCGTGCCAGTCGGTGCCTTTGCGGCGGGTGACAGCGCCTGGGGCCTGCGCCAGATGATCGGCAATGTCTGGGAATGGACGGCGGACTGGTTTCAGCCGTACCCGGGTTTTGTGCGCGACCCCTATGCCGAATATTCCGAACCGTGGTTCGGCAACCACAAGGTGCTGCGTGGCGGCTGCCATGCCACCAGCGCCGGCCTGATCCGCAATACCTGGCGCAATTTCTATATGCCGGACCGGCGTGACGTGTTCGCCGGATTCCGTACTTGCGCGTTATAGAAGACCCCTGATGAAAACCATTACCTCTACTGACAATCCGCGGTTTCGTGCGCTGCTGAAACTGGCGCAGTCATCGCGTGAACGTCGCGATGCGGGACTGTCGCTGCTCGACGGCATACACCTGGTCGCAGCGTATGCGGAGCATATCGGCGCGCCAGATGAAATCGTGCTGAGCCGCGGTGGTGCCGACAACGCCGAAGTGGCACAACTTCTGGCTACGCTGAAGGTCGACAACGCGCTGCTGCTGTCCGACGCCTTGTTCCGCCAGCTGTCTTCGGTAGCCACACCCACCGGCATCATCGCCGTGGTGCCGACGCCGCGCGTCGAGGCGCCGCAGGTACTGCAGGGCGCCAGCGTGTGGCTGGAAGACATTCAGGATCCGGGCAACGTTGGTTCAATTCTGCGCTCGGCGGCAGCGGCCGGCATTGCCACCGTCTGCCTGTCGCGGCATTCGGTGCATGCCTGGTCACCGCGGGTGTTGCGCGCCGGCATGGGCGCGCATTTTGCGCTGCGCGTGATCGAGGGCGTGGATCTGTCGCGGCTGGCGCAGGGTTATGCCGGGCGCATCATTGCCACCGGGATGGGCCGCGGCAAACCGGTGTTTGAGGTCGATCTGACTGGCGACGTGGCGCTGTTGTTCGGCAATGAAGGCGCGGGACTGTCACCGGCGCTGGCTGCACTGGCACATGAAACCGTGCATATCCCGATGCCGGGTCGGGCCGAATCGCTGAATGTTGGTGCGGCGGCAGCAGTGTGCCTGTTCGAGCGGGTACGGCAAATACGGGCTCAGTAGATCCGCCGCTCGAGTTTGGCTTCCTGCAGGATGGTGGTCGCCAGTTCCTCGACCGATTTGCTGGTGGCATCAAGGTAGGGTATGCCTTCCTGGCGCATCAGGGCTTCGGCTTCGCGCACTTCGAATTCGCAGTTGGTCAGCGTGGCGTATTTGCTGCCGGGGCGGCGTTCGTTGCGGATCTGCTGCAGGCGGGCAGGGCGGATAGTCAGTCCGTACAGCCGGCCGCGCAGGGTTTTGATCTGGGCTGGCAACTGCATGGTGCTGAAATCTTCCGGAATCAGCGGATAGTTGGCGGCACGGATGCCGAATTGCATGGCCAGGTACAGGCAAGTCGGTGTTTTACCGCAGCGTGAAACGCCGACTAGAATGATGTCAGCCTCGGTCAGTTCGCGCTTGGATACACCGTCGTCATGCGACAAGGCATAGTTCACGGCCTCAATCCGGTGGTGGTAGTTCACAAAATCATCGGTGCTGTGGGAACGGCCGATGGCATGGGAGGCTTTGACGCCCAGTTCCCGTTCCAGTGGCGCAATAAAAATCTCAAAGGAATCAAGGAATAAGGCTTTGGCGGTGGCCACGATGCCGGCAATCTCGGTATTGACCAGGGTGCTGATCACAATGGGCCGAACGCCATCCACGGTGCCGGTATCGTTGATTTGTTTGACAAAGGCCAGGGCTTTTTCGGCGGAATCGACGAATGGCACCGTGATTTCCTTGAGACGGACACCTTCAAACTGGGTCAGCAGGCTGTGGCCGAGCATTTCTGCGGTAATGCCGGTGCGATCGGAGACAAAAAAAGCAGTGCGGGAGGTGTTCATGCTCGGAACCGGAGTGAGGATTCTGTAAAATATCGCCTTTTGACGCGGCTTACAATCAAGGAACACGGTATGAGCAGCAAAGAACTGGTGGTTGAACTCGGCGCGCTGCGCATGGATGACGTGGGACGCGTTGGTGGCAAAAACGCTTCGCTCGGTGAAATGATCAGCCAACTGGCCGGTGCCGGAGTAAGGGTTCCGGGTGGTTTTGCCACGACTTCTGACGCTTATCGCCTGTTTCTGGCGCAAAACGGACTGGCCGAAAAAATATCCGCTCGTTTGTCCGGCCTGAATACCGATGATGTCAATGCACTGACGGCCGCCGGTCGCGAGATCCGTAGCTGGATTGTCGCGCAGACCTTCAGCGCGGAGTTTCGCAAAGCTCTCGAAACTGCCTACCAGCAACTGGTCAAGGATTCCGGTCCCGAAGTCTCTTTTGCCGTGCGTTCTTCGGCGACGGCGGAGGATCTGCCCGATGCCTCGTTTGCCGGCCAGCAGGAAACCTATCTGAACGTGCAGGGCTTCGACAACCTGCTGGATGCGATCCGCCAGGTGTTCGCGTCGCTGTACAACGATCGCGCCATTTCCTATCGCGTGCACAAGGGTTTCACCCACGATGAGGTCGCCTTGTCGGCGGCGGTGCAGCGCATGGTACGCAGCGACAAGGGTTCCGCCGGCGTGATGTTCACGCTGGACACCGAATCCGGCTTTGATCAGGTGGTGTTCATCACTTCGGCCTATGGCCTCGGTGAAACCGTGGTGCAGGGGCAGGTCAACCCCGACGAGTTTTACGTCTACAAACGCGGTTTGAAGGAAGGCAAAAGCGCCATTCTGCGCCGCGGCCTCGGTTCCAAGGCTCTGCGCATGGTGTTTACCGAGAACCGCGCTGCCGGCAAATCGGTGCAGACCATTGAGGTGCCGGAAGCCGAGCGGCGCAAGTTTTCGATCAATGATGCCGATGTCACCGAACTGGCCCGTTACGCGATGATCATCGAGGCGCATTACAAGCGGCCGATGGACATTGAGTGGGGCAAGGACGGCAACGACGGCAAGCTGTACATCCTGCAGGCGCGGCCGGAAACGGTGAAGGCCAGCGAAAAAGTTGACACCCTGCGCCGTTATCGGCTGAAAGAACGTTCCGAGGTTCTGGCCACGGGGCGCGCCATTGGCCAGCGCATCGGCAGCGGTCCGGTGCGCCTGATCACCAGCGCAGCCGAGATGGACCGTGTCAAACCCGGCGACGTGCTGGTCACTGACATGACCGATCCGGACTGGGAACCGGTAATGAAGCGGGCCTCGGCCATTGTCACCAACCGCGGTGGCCGCACCTGTCATGCGGCAATCATTGCGCGTGAACTGGGCATCCCGGCGGTGGTGGGTTGCGGCGATGCCACCAAGGTGCTGAAGGACAGCAAGGCGGTCACGGTGTCCTGCGCCGAAGGCGATACCGGATTTGTCTATCGCGGTGAACTGCAGACCGAAATCATCGATCTCGCCTTGTCGAGCATGCCGAAGTCGCCGGTGAAAATCACCATGAACGTTGGCAACCCCGAGTTGGCCTTCGAATTCCAGCGACTGCCCAACGAAGGCGTGGGTCTGGCGCGGCTGGAGTTCATCATCGCGCGCATGATCGGAGTGCATCCCAAGGCGGTGCTGGCCTATCCAGATCTCAGTGCCGACCTCAAGCTGGCGGTCGAAGAACACAGCGCGGGTTATGCCACGCCGGTGGATTTCTACGTCGACAAGCTTGCCGAAGGCGTATCCACGCTGGGTGCAGCGTTCTGGCCGAAACCGGTGATCGTGCGCCTGTCGGATTTTAAATCCAATGAATACTCCAGTCTGACCGGCGGCTCGCGCTATGAGCCGCACGAGGAAAACCCGATGCTCGGGTTCCGCGGCGCTTCTCGCTACATTTCACCGGTATTCCAGGATTGTTTCGAGCTCGAGTGCCGGGCGATGAAAAAAGTCCGCGACGAGATGGGGCTGACCAATGTCGAGATCATGGTGCCGTTTGTGCGCACCGTGGACGAAGCCAAAAAAGTGCTCAAGCTGCTCGCCGACAACGGCCTGGAGCGCGGTAAAAACGGCCTGCGCATCATCATGATGTGCGAAATCCCGTCGAACGCGATTCTTGCCGACCAGTTCCTCGAGCATTTCGACGGATTCTCGATCGGCTCCAACGACATGACGCAGATGACGCTGGCACTGGATCGGGATTCGGGAATCATTGCCGACGCCTTCGACGAGCGCGACCCGGCGGTCAAGCACATGCTGCACCTGGCAATTGTCGCCTGCCGCAAGGCCAACAAATACGTGGGCATCTGCGGGCAGGGGCCCTCGGACCATCCTGACCTGGCCGAATGGCTGGTCAAGGAGGGCATCGAAAGCCTGTCACTGAACCCCGACACGGTGGTCGAGACCTGGCTGTATCTGGCGCGCGGCGGCAAGCCGGTTTGATTGGCCGGGAGCCGGAATTGCGATAAAATGCGGAAACGTTGGCTTACATGAGATGACCAAATATATCTTTGTCACTGGTGGTGTAGTTTCTTCCCTAGGCAAAGGTATCGCTGCCGCCTCCCTCGCCGCGATTCTCGAATCCCGCGGCATCAAAGTCTCAATGCTCAAGCTGGATCCCTATATCAATGTGGATCCCGGCACCATGAGCCCCTTCCAGCACGGCGAAGTGTTTGTCACCGAAGATGGTGCCGAGACGGATCTCGACCTCGGTCATTACGAGCGCTTCATCGATGCCCGCATGGGCAAGCGCAACAACTTCACCACCGGCCAGATCTACGAGAGTGTGATCAAGAAGGAGCGCCGCGGCGATTACCTCGGCGGCACGGTGCAGGTCATTCCGCATATCACCGACGAAATCAAGCAATACATCCGCCGTGGTGCCGGCGAAGCCGAGATTGCACTGGTCGAAGTCGGCGGCACGGTCGGTGACATCGAATCGCTGCCCTTTCTCGAGGCTATCCGCCAGATGGGCATTGAAGTTGGCCGCGACAACGTTTGCTATATCCACCTGACGCTGGTGCCGTACATTGCGTCGGCCGGGGAGATCAAGACCAAACCGACCCAGCACTCGGTCAAGGAACTGCGCGAAATCGGTATCCAGCCTGATGTGTTGCTGTGCCGTGCCGATCGCCCGTTGCCGGACGGCGAGCGCCGCAAGATTGCTTTGTTCACCAATGTCAGCGTGGAGGCGGTGATTTCCGCCGTGGATACCGACAGCATTTACAAGATTCCGGGGATGCTGCATGCGCAGAACCTGGACGCCATCGTCTGCGAAAAACTGCGCATCAATCCGAAACCCGCCGACCTGTCGAGCTGGGAGCGCGTGGTTGCCGCTCTGGAAAATCCGAAGCATGAAGTCAGCATTGCGCTGGTCGGAAAATATGTCGACCTGACAGAATCCTACAAATCGCTGTCGGAAGCACTGATCCACGCCGGCATCCATACCGGCTCGAAGATCCGCATCCATTACGTCGATTCCGAAAGCATCGAGAAAAACGGCACCGCCTGCCTGCAGGGCATGGATGCGATCCTGGTGCCCGGCGGTTTCGGCAAGCGTGGGGTCGAGGGCAAAATCGGCGCGATCCGATATGCCCGTGAAAACGGCGTGCCTTATCTGGGCATCTGCCTGGGCATGCAACTGGCAGTGATTGAATATGCGCGCGACCTTGCGGGCCTGGAGGGGGCGCATAGCACGGAATTCGATGCGGAAACACCGCATCCGGTGGTGGCCTTGATCACCGAATGGCAGGATCGCGACGGCCAGGTCGAACGCCGCAACGCCACGTCAGATCTCGGCGGCACAATGCGTCTCGGCGGTCAGGAATGCGAGCTGAAGGCGGGCTCACTGGTGCACAGGATCTACGGTGCTGATCGTATCGTCGAACGCCATCGCCATCGTTATGAGGTCAACAACCATTATCTGCCGCGGTTGCGCGAAGCGGGCATGAGCTTCAGCGGCCTGTCGCTGACCGGTGAATTGTGCGAAATGGTGGAAATACCCGGGCATCCGTGGTTTGTCGGCTGCCAGTTCCATCCGGAATTTACCTCGACGCCACGCGGCGGACATCCGCTGTTCAAATCCTTTGTCGAGGCAGCGCTGGTGCGGTCGCGCGTCGAGAGTCGCGGTGCGCCGGTTCGCGCGGCCTCACCGCAGCTTGCCGCCGGTGCGAACGGCTGAGCGAGACGTGCCATGAATACTGTTCAGTCATGAAGCTTTGCGGATTTGAAGCCGGCCTGGACCGGCCGATGTTCCTGATTGCGGGCCCCGATACCCTCGAAAGCGAGCAAATGTGCCTCGATGTCGCGGGCCATCTGAAGGAACAGACCGCGAAGCTGCGCATGCCCTATGTCTTCAAGGGTTCCTTCGACAAGGCCAACCGCACCTCGGGAAAAAGCTACCGCGGTCCCGGCATCGAGGAGGGGTTGCGCATCCTTGAATCGATCAAACGCCAGATCGGTGTGCCGGTGCTGACCGACGTGCACGAGGACACGCCGCTGGCCGAGGTCGCAGCAGTGGTTGATGTGATCCAGACGCCGGCCTTCCTGTGCCGGCAGACCAACTTCATTCGCAACGTGGCAAGCCAGCGCAAGCCGGTGAACATCAAGAAAGGGCAGTTCCTGTCGCCCTGGGAGATGGCCAACGTGATCGAAAAGGCCCGCAGCACCGGCAACGAGCAGATCATGGCCTGCGAACGGGGCTTCAGCTTTGGCTACAACAACCTAGTCGTGGACATGCGCGGGCTGGCCGTCATGCGCAATACTGGATGCCCGGTCGTGTTCGACGCGACCCATTCGGTACAGTTACCCGGCGGGCAGGGCAGTGCCAGCGGTGGCCAGCGCGAACACATTCCGGTGCTGGCGCGTGCGGCAGTGGCTGCTGGCGTGTCGGGCGTGTTCATGGAAACCCATCCGAACCCGGACGAGGCGCTGTGCGACGGCCCGAATTCCTGGAAGTTGTCGCTGATGGGCGAACTGCTGGAAACACTGCATGCCCTCGATACGGTGGTCAAAGGCCGCCGTTTCGTGGAGCAGCATCTATAACGCAACCCCGCTACAGGAACCGGCAATGAGCGCAATCGTTGATGTGATCGGCAGGGAAATTCTTGATTCGCGCGGCAATCCGACGGTGGAGGCCGACGTATTACTGGAATCCGGCATATTGGGTCGCGCTGCCGTGCCCTCGGGCGCCTCCACCGGCAGCCGCGAGGCCATTGAGCTGCGCGACGGTGACAAGAAACGCTATGGCGGCAAGGGTGTGCTGAAGGCCGTCGAGCATGTGAACACTGAAATCTGCGAAGCGGTGATCGGCGTCGACGCAACCGAACAGACTTTTGTCGACCGTACGCTGCTGGATCTCGACGGCACGGACAACAAATCCCGGCTCGGCGCCAATGCGATGCTGGCGGTGTCGATGGCCGTGGCTCGTGCCGCAGCTGAAGAGTCGGGCCTGCCGTTGCACCGTTATCTCGGCGGTGCAGGGCCGATGGCGATGCCGGTGCCGATGATGAATGTCATCAACGGCGGCGCGCATGCCGACAATGGCCTCGACATGCAGGAATTCATGATCGTGCCGGTGGGCATGAGCAGTTTCCGTGAAGCGCTGCGCTGTGGCGCCGAGGTGTTCCAGGTACTGCGCAAGCTGCTGAGCGATCGCGGTCTGGCGACTGCGGTTGGCGACGAAGGCGGTTTTGCGCCGCGACTGCCTAAGCACGAAGCAGCCATTCAGGTGATCCTGGAGGCTATTGAAGCTGCGGGTTACCGTCCAGGTGAAGACGTGGCGCTGGCGCTCGACTGCGCAAGCTCCGAGTTTTTCGAGGACGGTGAATACACGCTGCGCTCGGAAGGGCTGTCATTGAAGGCGCCGGAATTTGCCGACTATCTGGCGGCCTGGGTCGACAAATATCCGATCATCAGCATCGAAGACGGCATGGCGGAAAACGACTGGGATGGCTGGAAGGTGCTCACCGACAGGCTGGGTGGTCGCGTGCAACTGGTGGGCGACGATCTTTTTGTCACCAACACCCAATACCTGAAGCGTGGCATCGAGCAGGGCATCGCCAACTCGATCCTGATCAAGGTCAACCAGATCGGCACGCTGACCGAAACCCTGGCGGCCATTGAAATGGCGAAGCGCGCCCGCTACACAGCAGTGATTTCACACCGCTCAGGTGAGACCGAAGATACGACCATTGCCGACATCGCGGTTGCCACCAACGCGATGCAGATCAAGACCGGTTCGCTGTCGCGCACAGACCGGTTGGCCAAATACAACCAGCTGCTCCGTATCGAGGAAGATCTCGGCGATACGGCCAGTTATCCCGGGCGTGGCGCGTTTTACCAACTGCGCTGAACAGCACCCGCGTGCCGTTCGCGCGGCTTGATGCCATGCGACTGCTGGCCATCGCGCTCACCGGACTGATCCTGCTGATCCAGTATCCCTTGTGGCTGGGCAAGGGCGGGCTGCTGCGCGTCTGGGAAATGGAGCGCCAGATCGAATCGCAACGCGCTGCCAACGGTGGCTTGCAGGCGCGCAACGCCGCGCTGGACGCCGAGGTTCGCGACCTGAAGCAGGGGTTGGAAGCGGTGGAGGAGCGGGCGCGCAACGAACTGGGCATGATCAGGCGCGATGAAATCTTTTTTCAGGTACTGGAAAGCGCTCCGACCGGTGCTGCAGCAGCAGCTGAGCCGATGGCGGTACCGACAAAAAAATAGCGCAGGGATGACCGTGATTTCAACTTATTTTCAACCCGACGTAATGTGAACGCAATGCGATGAGCGCAATCATCATCGACGGCGTCGCCATGGCGAAACAGGTCCTCGCGGAACAGAAAACGCGGGCGGATCGGCTGGCGCAGTTGGGAAAGCCCCCAGGCCTGGCCGTGGTGCTGGTCGGTGACGACCAGGCCTCAGCAGTGTATGTGCGCAGCAAGGAGCGCGCCTGTCGCGAGGCGGGTGTGCGTACCTTTGATACCCGTTTGCCGGCAACGACAACCGAGACCGAGTTGCTGCAAAAAATTGACAACCTCAATCGTGATCAACAGGTGCACGGCATCCTTGTGCAACTCCCGCTGCCCGCGCACATCAATGCGGTTACCGTGCTGCAGCGGATTGCGCTGGCCAAGGATGTCGACGGTTTTACCTGGCGCAGCCTCGGCGCGCTGCTGGATGGCCATCCCAGCCTTGCGCCGTGCACCCCATCGGGCAGCATGCTGATGCTTGAGCGCGCGGGTGTGCCCATCGCCGGTCGCCATGCAGTGGTGATCGGTCGCAGCAGCATCGTCGGAAAACCGGCGGCCCTGATGCTGCTGGAACGCAATGCAACGGTGACCATTTGCCATTCACGCACAACGGATCTGGCGGCGATGACCCGTCAGGCCGACATCCTCATCTGTGCCATCGGCAGGCCGCGCATGGTCAGCGCCGATATGGTCAAACCGGGGGCAGCTGTGGTCGATGTCGGCATCAACCGCACAGCCGACGGCAAATTGTGCGGTGATGTGGATTTCGAAGCCGTGCGTGAACGCGCCGGCTGGATCACCCCGGTGCCGGGCGGTGTCGGGCCGATGACGGTGGCGATGGTCATAGCCAACGTCATCACTGCTGCAGAACGCGCTGCCGGCTGAATTTTTCGTGGCAGCACTGCAGGCCACTCCCTGTGCGTGTCTGGGTGGCATGCACCGTTCGGGTGCGAGGACCTGACGTTTCGCATCGGTAAATAATATATAAGTATTTGATTATATTATTTTTTTTATAATTCCCTGGGCGTGCCGTGTTGGCACGGCTTGTGCAAGTTATCGCAACAAGTTCCTCAGGCGTCGTCCACCCACCTTGAACCAGGCAGGCCAGACAGCGGATCACAGCGGGCAGCCCGCAATGGCAGCGGGGCGTCGTGTGCCTTTGCACGAACAGGTCTGCAACAGCCTGCGCGAACGCATCCTGTCCGGCGCTCTGGCGCCGAATGCGCGCCTGCCCAGCGAAGCCTGTCTGATGCAGTCCTTCGGCGTCAGCCGTGTCACTGTGCGGCAGGGATTAAAAGATCTGGCTGCAGAAGGGCTGGTTTACAGCCAGCAGGGCAAGGGCAGTTTTGTCAGCGCGCCACACGCAACCTACAACCTCAGTGCATTGCTAGGGTTTCACGAGGCGATGCAGGGCAAACCTTTTTCCGCCACTTCCCAACTGCGATCAATCCGTGATGTCGCGGCTTCCCGTGAAATCGCCACGGCGCTGAATCTGAAACGTGGCGACGGCGTGTTCGAAGTCAAACGCATTCGCTGCCTCAATGCGCGGCCGGTGTCGGTGGACCTCAGTTATTTTCCGCCCGATGTCGGTGACCGGCTGCGCGACCAGGACCTCAACCAGGATATTTTTCCGCTGCTGGAAACCCGCGGCATCAGCCTCGGGCGTTCGCGGATGTGGATCGAGGCCCAACCCTGTCCAGCCGAGTTCGCCGATGATCTGGCGGTCACTTCCGGTGAGCCGGTGCTGCATCTGGCAAGGCTGACTTACAGTTCGTTTGACCGGCCTGTCGATTACGAACATCTCTATTGCCGCGGCGATTCATACCAGTACAAGGTCGAATTGCACCGGCGACCCGGCTAGCCTGCGCCATGACGGTGCGGGTGCCTCCCGACTGCACTCCTGTGGCGCGTTCCGGTTAATACAAGTTGTCTGGTTCATGGCGGCCATGCCCGCCCCGGGCATCGGCATGAGTGACGGCTTGTATCGTGGCATGGCGGTTGCTGTATCTGGTTCAACGAACCGGGCGTAATCAAGCGCTTGCCCGGCATGACAGCAGTGAACCGGAGAGCATTGTGAGCATACCCGAACCGATCATGATGGAAACCGACGTGCTGGTAGTCGGTGGCGGTACCGCAGGCCCGATGGCGGCGGTCAAGGCCAAAGAGAAAAACCCGAAGCTGCGGGTAATGCTGCTGGAAAAAGCCAACGTCAAGCGCAGCGGCGCGATTTCGATGGGCATGGACGGGCTCAACAATGCGGTGATTCCCGGCCATGCCACGCCGGAGCAGTACACCAAGGAAATCACCATCGCCAACGACGGCATCGTCAACCAGAAAACCGTCTACGCCTACGCCACCAACAGTTATCGCACGATCCAGGAACTCGACCGCTGGGGCGTGAAGTTCGAAAAGGACGAGACCGGCGATTACGCGATGCGCAAGGTGCACCACCTCGGCACTTACGTGCTGCCGATGCCCGAGGGGCATCACATGAAAAAAATCCTCTACCGGCAGCTGAAGCGCACGCGCGTTGATGTCGTCAACCGCGTGATCGGCACCCGCATCATCACCGACAAGCAGGGGCGGGCAGCGGGACTGATGGGCTTTGACTGCCGCACCGGGCAATTCACGGTGATCCGCGCGAAGGCGGTGATCCTGTGCTGCGGCGCGGCCGGTCGCATCGGCCTGCCGTCTTCCGGCTACCTGTTCGGCACCTACGAGAACCCGACCAATGCCGGCGACGGTTATGCCATGGCCTATCACGCTGGCGCCGAACTGGCGAACCTTGAATGTTTCCAGATCAATCCGCTGATCAAGGACTACAACGGCCCGGCCTGTGCCTACGTCACCGGTCCATTCGGCGGCTACACCGCGAATTCGCATGGCGAACGCTTCATCGAGTGTGATTACTGGAGCGGCCAGATGATGTGGGAGTTCTACAACGAACTGCAGAGCGGCAAGGGGCCGGTGTTTCTCAAACTCGACCACCTCGCCGAAGAAACCATTGCCAACATCGAAGTCATCCTGCACACCAACGAACGGCCGAGCCGCGGCCGTTTTCATGACGGTCGCGGCACGAATTACCGGCAGAAGATGATCGAGATGCACATCTCGGAAATCGGTTTTTGCAGCGGCCACAGCGCTTCGGGTGTCTGGGTCAATGAAAAAGCCGAAACGACCGTGCCCGGGCTCTATGCTGCCGGCGACATGGCGAGTGTCCCGCACAACTACATGCTGGGCGCATTCACCTACGGCTGGTTCGCCGGCGAAAACGCCGCGCAGTACTGCGCCGATACCATGGCCGGAGAAGTGGACGATACGCAGATTGCAGCCGAACACGCGCGGGTGATGGCACCCTTGTCCTGCACCGACGGCATTCCGCCGAGCCAGCTTGAATACAAACTGCGGCGCATGGTCAACGACTACCTGCAGCCGCCCAAGGTCACGCGCAAGATGGAACTCGGACTGGAGCGCTTTGCCGAAATCGGCGAAGACATCGGCCACCTCAGCGCCACCAATCCGCACGAACTGATGCGCGCCATGGAGGTTCAGCATATCCATGATTGCGCCAACATGGCGGCCCATGCTTCGCTGTTCCGCACCGAAAGCCGCTGGGGCCTGTATCACTACCGCGCCGATTTCCCGCAGCGCAATGATGAAGAGTGGTTCACCCACTGCCATCTGCGCAAATCTGCCGCCGGCCTGATGGAAAGCATCAAGCGCCCGGTCGAACCCTACATCCTGCCGCTGGATGACGAAGAGAAGACCGCCTACCAGCGGCTGCGCGTCGTCAAAGAAGCGGCCAACGTCTGAGAGGAATTGCCATGACCTATGCGACACAGCGAACCAGCGTTCCCGTAACCGTTGACGAGGAAAAATGCATCGCGCAAAAAGGCTGCACGGTTTGCGTCGATGTCTGTCCGCTGGATGTGCTGGCCATCGACATGCTGAAAGGCAAGGCCTACATGAAATACGACGAATGCTGGTACTGCATGCCCTGCGAGAAGGACTGTCCGACCGGCGCGGTGCATGTAGCCATTCCTTACCTGCTGCGCTGACCGGGGAGCAATTGATGAGCACTTTTCAGGCTGCTGAATCCATGCCGGGTGACCTGGCGGCGCGTCTCGTTGATGCTGACGCCGAAGTGCGGCGCATCGCGGTGATGGAGCTGCCGTACAGTGACGAAGACGACATCCTGCCGTTGCTGTTGAAAGCGCTGGCCGACACTGATCCGCAGGTGCGCGCCGAAGCGGCGAAAGCAGTGGAGGGTTTCGAGGAGCCCGAGGCGGTGACCGCATTGCTGGGTTTGTTGCATGACCCGGCGGAGGAGACGCGCCGCGCCGCGGCCGACACGCTGTCCGAACTGAAGGAGAGCAGCAACGGCGGGTTGTTGCTGCAGGCTGTGGCGGATGCCGATCCCTTCGTGAAGGCTGCCGTGTTCCGCGCATTACGTCCGTTGCGGGTGGCTGACAGTCTGGCACCGGCACTGTCCGGCCTCGACCATCCGTCGCCGCAGGTGCGGCGCGAAGCCACCGGCGTGCTGGGTTATCTCAAACATGCCGGCTCGCTGGGGCCGCTGACGCGCGTTGCGATGAACGATCCCGATCCCGAAGTGCGGCGCATCGCTGTCGGCGCACTGGGTTTTGCCACCGATGTGGAGGTATTGCCGGCGTTGACCCATGCGCTGGGGGATACCTCCTGGCAGGTGCGTGAAGAAGCTGCCGGCACTCTCGGGAAACTGAAGCTCATCGGCGCTGTTGATCATCTGATTACGGCAATGGCTGATCGCTACTGGCAGGTGCGGGTGCGTGCGGCACGCAGCCTGGGGCGATTGAAGGCCGTGGCGGCGCTGGACGTATTGAGCGAAGCGTCAATGCATGAAATCAGCAATTTGCGCAAGGAGGCCGTGATTGCCCTGGGTGAAATCGGTGATCCGCGGGCGATACCCGTGCTGGAAGTCACGCTCAAGGACGCGGATCCCGATGTGCGCAAACTGGCCCAGCTTGCACTGAAGCAGATCCAGGTCAACAACGCAGGGCACTGAGGTACACGGAGAATTTCATGGCTTATGTCGTCACCGAACCCTGCGTCAACTGCCGTTACACGGATTGTGTCGAGGTCTGCCCGGTGGACTGTTTTCACCAGGGACCGAATTTCATGGTGATCAATCCCGAGGGCTGCATCGACTGCACGCTGTGCGTGGATGAATGCCCGGTGGAGGCGATCTGCGAAGTTTCCGAAGTGCCGCCGGGACAGGAACATTTCATCGAACTCAATGCACGTTATTCAGCCCTGTGGCCGGTGGTGACCGACAAAACGGAGCCCCTGCCAACAGCCGAAGTCTGGGCGACGGTCAGTGAAAAATTCGCCGAACTGAAGGAAGCCTGAGCGGGTGTACAGCGAATCCATAGCAGCGGTGCTGGAGGAGAATTTGACTGGTTTTCGTATCTTATTGTTTTTAAACAAATTATCAGGGAGTCGCCATGAACAGCACAAATGTGGGTACGGCAGTTGGAGCGAAACGATTGTTGCGGCTGCTGCGCAGTGTGTTGCCCGCACTGTGCCTGGTCGCGGGGCTGGGCCATGCCCAGAGCGTGATCAAGATCGGCATCGGCACCCAGAATACGACGACGAATACGGTGACCGGCGGCATTGTCATCAAGGAACTCAAGTTGCTTGAAAAGCACCTGCCGAAAACCGGCAAGTACGCCGGCGTGAAGTACGAGTTCGACTGGCAAAACGCCACCTCCGGGCCGCCGATCACCAACGGCCTGATGGCGGACAAGATCCACATCGGCATGATGGGCGACTATCCCTTGTTGGTAGCGGGAGCGACCGGGCAGGCTACGAAGAACGAAACGCAGTTGGTGGCAATCATCGCCTATAACCAGTTCGGTGCCGGCAACGGCGTGGTGGTGCACAAGGATTCGCCGTATTACGAGCTGGCGGATCTGAAAGGCAAGCAGGTGTCGGTGCCCTTCGGCTCCGCGGCGCACGGCATGATGCTGCAGGCGATGCAGGCGCGGGGCTGGCCGGAGAATTTCTGGAACCTGGCGAGCCAGTCACCCGAGGTCGGCACCACCAATCTGCAGGAAAAACGCATCGACGGCCACGGCGATTTTGTGCCCTTCGCCGAACTGCTGCCATTCCGCGGCTTCGCGCGCAAGATTTTTGACGGCGCAGAAACCAAGATTCCGACTTTTCACGGCGTGGTGATCCGCAAGGATTTCGGCGAGAAATATCCGGAAATCGTCGTCGCCTACATCAAGGCGCTGATGGAAGCCAATGACTGGGTGCGCAAGAACCCGAAGCTGGCGATGGAGAAAATCGAGGAATGGACCAAGATCGAAAAAGAGGTCGCTTACGTATTTCTCGGACCCAGCGGCGTGCATACGCTGGATCCGACGATCAAGCCGAAATGGGTGGAAACCCTGGGCGTGGTTCACGGCGTGCTGCAGAAAATGGGCCGCGTCAAGGAGTTCGACGCCAATGCCTGGGTCAACGAAAGCTACCTGAAGCAGGCTTTCAAGGAACTCAAACTCGATTACGACAAGCAGAAGGCTTCGTTCGCCGGGTACGAAATCAGCGGCAAGGATGCACTGTGCAATGTCCCGATCAAGCAGCCGCGTGAAGCCGGCGAGATCTGGGTGACCGGCGGCAATATCGAACCCTACAGTTCTGCCCTGTGCACCCTGGCCGGCGTCAAAAAATACATGAGCGAAGGTAAAAAAATCAACGTGGCCTATGTGTTCGACAGGTCGCTGGGCATCAAGATGTTCGCCGACAAGGCGTTTTACGCAGTCAATGCCTCGGATCCGAAAAAACCGCAGATCGTGCCGTTCCTGCTGAAGAAGGATGCCGAGGCGCATGTTGCCAAGGGTGGCGGCAAGCTGGCGACGTATGCCGAAGCACTGGCAGCGGCGACCATCGGCAAATAATCGGCAACCGGGAGCCGGGCAATGAGCACCGTGCAGGCACTGCGCAAGAAGGACGAGCTGGTGACAGAGGACCGTGAAGCCGATGGTCCGGCGCCGGTGGCGGCGGTGATCAAGCAGCCGGCGATACAAGCGCCGGCTGCCCGGAATCCGGTCCTGCTGTGGTTGCGCAGCAATGGCGTCAGCATGCTGCTGTGGGTCGTTTCCATCGGCATCCTGCTCGGCATCTGGTATATCGGCACGCGGTACAAGCTGGAGTTCTACATCCGCTTCACCAATGTGCCGACGCCGGCGGAAGTGCTGCAGAAGGTGGTGGAGGTCAATAAGTCGGGGAAATTCCTGGTCAATATCGGCATCAGCGTGCGCCGCATCCTGATCGGCTTTTCCATCGCGGTGGTGCTGGGCTCGTTGCTGGGCCTGTTGATTGGCCGTTATCGTGTCATGCGCGACCTGCTGTTTCCGATCTGCGAAGTGCTGCGGCCGATTCCGGCGATTGCCTGGGTGCCGATGGCGATCATGTTGTGGCCGACGAATGAAGTCAGCATTGTGTTCATCACCTTCCTCGGTTCGTTTTTCCCGATCCTGATCAACACCATCCATGGCGTGCACTCGATAGACCCGGTGCTGATCCGCGCGGCACGCTCCCTGGGCGCCAATGAATTCCGCCTATTTGCAAACGTGATCCTGCCCGGGGCGATGCCGCAGATCTTTACCGGCTTCTCGGTGGGCATGGGGGTGGCCTGGGTGTCGCTGATCGCGGCAGAAATGATCTCCGGGCAGTTCGGCATCGGTTATTTCACCTGGGAAGCCTATTCGCTGGTCAGTTATTCGGAAATCGGCCTAGGCATGATCACCATCGGCGTGCTCGGGCTGGTGTGCAGCGGCGCCATCCAGATCATCGGCAGGTTGCTGATGCCCTGGTCCACCTATGCCAGTGCGGGAAAGAAATGAGCAAAAACGAATGAGCGAACAGTCGAGAGGGGCCATCGACATCAAGGACCTCGGCGTGGTGTTCAACGCCGGCGGCAATACCGTCGAGGCCGTGAGTTCGGTGAGCATGGACGTCAAGCCCGGCGAGTTTGTTTCGCTGATCGGACCGTCAGGCTGTGGCAAGTCGACCCTGCTCAATATCGTGGCCGGTTTTGTGCGTCCGACTTCGGGCAGCGCTTTGCTGGACGGTGCGGCGATCAAGGGGCCGGGTTCGGACCGCGGCGTGGTGTTCCAGCAGTATTCGCTGTTTCCCTGGCTCTCGGTGCGCAAGAACGTCGAATTCGGGCTGAAAATGAAAGGCGTGTCGGCGGCGCAACGGGTGCCGCAGGCGCGGACGCTGCTGGGCCTCGCCGGCCTGCTGGCGTTTGAAAACCACTATCCGGATCAGTTATCGGGTGGCATGAAGCAGCGCGTCGGCATCGTTCGCGCGCTGGCGACCAGTCCGCAGGTGTTGCTGATGGACGAACCCTTCGGCGCGCTGGATGCGCAGACCCGGGTGGTGATGCAGGAAATCCTCACCAACATGTGGCAGCAGTTCCGGATTTCAGTGCTGTTTGTGACCCATGATATTGATGAGTCGATTTTTCTCTCGGACAAGATTTATGTGATGACGGCACGGCCGGGCCGCATCAAGGCCGAGATCAAGGTACCGCTGCCACGACCGCGCACGCCGGAAATGACCTACACGCCGGAATTCATCGGTCTGGTGCAGCAACTGCGGGCACTGATCCGCGAGGAATCCCTGGCCGCGATGGGTTCTGAACTGAAAGACGGCGGGCTCAGCGGTTTCGGCATGGAAATCGGTCCCCAGGGTGTCGAGAAGGTGGTTTGATGGCAGCCGTTGTTCAGCCCCTTGAGGTCTGCAACCATGGCACGGAAGGCGTACTGGAAATTGCCTGGTCCGACGGCATGACCGGACGCATGGCACACCGGTTGTTGCGCGAAGCCTGTCGTTGCGCGCATTGCACGGCAGTTGCCCGTGGTGGTGTGCCGGTGCGCGCGGAAACCGGCATCCGCATCACTGCCGTTGAAGCTTATGGCAGCAATACGCTACGCCTGAGTTTTAATGATGGCCACCAACGCGGCCTTTATCCCTTCGATTTCCTGCGGTCGCTGGCTGCGCCGGTGTCTCCGGCGCTGAAGCAGTAGAGCGGCATTGCTGCGATGTCAACAAACAAAGGCGTTGGCAAAACCCAGCAGCAGGTCCGGGTTGAGGTAGCCGCGGAAAATCAGGTAGGTCATGGCCGCGGCCAGCACCGACAACACGGTCCATACCAGCATTTTAATTCGAGCTGTGTTCATCACGGATGTCCGCCCCGAAAGTGCAGAATCATCCGAATTATTGCACGGGAGGCGCAGGCGCCCCGACTTGCCGCCGTTATCACCAAAAACTCTAAGAAAATAACATCCTGATCCAAGTCATGGATACTCCAGTTGATATAATTTCCCCTTTGCACGGCACCAGGAAAATTTTGAACCTATCCGCCGCAAATTCCCTGCAGTTCGGTTTTTCCTTCGAAGACTTTTACAGCCGCGATGGTCTGATCCGTGTGGATCAGGTCTTCCTGCGCGAACTGGGGCAGGCGGATGCCGCATTGCATGCGCAGTTGCTGGCAGCGCGTGCCGCGGCTGATCCGCTGGTGGCAAAAACCGAGTCGGAACTGCTGCTCGCGCTGACACCGCACCTGGAAGACTTCATCGGTGAACTGTTCGGCATCACGGCGGAGGTTCGCGCGCTGTCGGCGCGGCACCATGATCTGGCGCCACTCTACAGCGTCAAGCGCCTGTTCGTGCAGCGCAAGGCCATGCACAAGTACAAGGCCGATGCGGCTGCAGCCATCGATGGTCCGGCAGTTGGTGAAAAACTGGCAGCATTGTGTGGCGAGCCGTTGACGGAACTGGTGTTTGCGAAACAAGTGACGGCCTGGCAACAAGACGAGCAGGCTCATGCCGAAGCGCTGGAACTGGCGCTGCAGTACGCAGCCTGGGCGGCGCATACGCCCGCGGGACATGAGCGGCATCATGCCGGCGTGCTGTTCAAGTCGCCGCACAAACTGGACATACAGAACCTGGTGCCGGTGCAGACCACCGCGGCGGCGGGTTATACCGAGCATCGTTTCGATGTGTCACGTCTGCGCCTGCGCCAGGGGTTCAAGCTGACCGATAAGGGTACCGACCTGACCGGTGCGCTGGACGAGGCGAATTACTGCATCTGGTGCCATGAGCAGGGCAAGGATTCCTGTTCGAAGGGTTTGAAAGAGAAGGGCGCCAGCGGCCGCGGTGCGCAATCCTTCAAGAAGTCGCCTTTCGGCATCACGCTGGCCGGTTGTCCGCTCGAAGAAAAAATCTCCGAATTCCACAAGGCCAAGACCGAAGGCCTGGCGATCGGCGCGCTGGCGATCATCACGGTCGATAACCCGATGGTTGCCGCTACCGGGCATCGCATCTGCAACGACTGCATGAAGGCCTGCATTTACCAGAAGCAGGAACCGGTCAATATCCCGCAGGCGGAAACCCGCACGCTGAAGGATGTGCTGGAACTGCCCTGGGGATTCGAGATTTACGGCCTGCTGACACGCTGGAATCCGCTGAACCTGCGCCATCCCTGTCCCAAGGCACCCAGCGGCAAGCGGGTACTGGTGGCAGGCATGGGGCCGGCGGGATTTTCGCTGTCCCATTTTCTGATGAACGACGGCCATACCGTGGTTGGCATCGATGGGCTGAAAATCGAGCCCTTGCCGGCGGAATTGTCCGGCGTTGACATCACTGGTCGCCGTGTCGCATTCAAACCGATTCGCGACGTGCGCGAATTGCATGAGTCGCTGGATGAGCGCGCGATGGCCGGATTTGGTGGTGTCGCCGAGTACGGCATTACCGTGCGCTGGGACAAGAATTTCCTCAAAATCATCCGCCTGCTGCTGGAGCGCCGTTCGCAGTTTGCGTTATTTGGCGGTGTGCGCTTTGGCGGCACGATCACCGCCGAGGATGCTTTCGCGATGGGTTTTGATCATATTGCGCTGGCAATAGGTGCGGGGCGGCCGACGGTGCTCGATATGCCCAACGGCCTGGCGCGGGGTGTGCGTACGGCCTCGGATTTTCTGATGGCACTGCAACTGACTGGAGCGGCAAAAACCGATTCGATTGCCAACATGCAGCTGCGGCTGCCGGTGGTGGTGATCGGCGGTGGCCTGACCGCCGTGGATGCGGCCACTGAATCACTGGCCTACTATCCGCTGCAGGTCGAGAAATTCCTGCTGCGCTATGAACAGCTGGCGCGCGAACACGGCGAGGCCGCGGCGCGCATTGCGTGGAATCCGGAGGAGCGCGAAACCGCCGATGAATTCCTTGCGCATGCGCGGGCGATTCGCGCCGAGCGCGCTGCAGCCGCAAAAGAAGGCCGCGAACCGCGGGTGCTGCAGTTGCTGCAGTCCTGGGGCGGCGCAACCATCGCCTATCGCAAGCGGCTGGTCGACAGCCCGTCGTACACGCTGAATCACGAAGAGGTGCATAAGGCACTGGAGGAGGGCATTACCTTTGGCGAGTGCCTGACGCCACTGGCCATCAAGGTCGATGCTTATGGGCATGCCCGCGCATTGAAAGTTGTGGTGCATGCCAAGGGTGAAGACGGCGAATGGCGGGAAACCGGCCGAGTGGAAATGCCGGCGCGGGCGATCCTGATTGCGGCCGGCACCCAGCCCAATACCGTGCTGGCGCGCGAGGATGCTGAACATTTTGTGCTCGATGGCCGTTACTTCCGCGCATGCGATGCCAGCGGCCAGCCGGTGGCGGCGGAGAAGGCGATTTCCAAGCCCAATGCAATCAATGTGCTGCTGTCGAAACGCGATGACGGGCGTTTCATCAGTTATTTCGGTGATGTACATCCGTCATTTTTCGGCAATGTTGTCAAAGCAATAGGCAGCGCCAAGCAGGGTTATCCGGTGGTCAGCGGTGTGCTGGCGCAGATGAAGCCCGCGGCGGCAGTCGATGACGCGACCTTCCTCGGTGCCTTGCAGCGTGATTTGCGCGCAACGGTGCACGAGGTGAAACGCCTGACGCCGCAGATCATTGAAGTCGTGGTGCATGCGCCACTGGCGGCGCGGCGTTTCCAGCCGGGCCAGTTTTATCGTCTGCAGAATTTCGAAGCACTGGCACCACGTACCGCGGGCAGCACGCTGGCCATGGAAGGTCTGGCGCTTACGGGGGCCTGGGTCGATGCGGAGCAGGGGCTGCTGTCGACCATCGTGCTCGAAATGGGCGGCTCCAGCGATCTGTGCGTGCAGCTCAAGCCCGGCGAACCCATTGTGCTGATGGGACCGACCGGTACGCCGACCGAAATTCCTACTGGTGAGACCGTGGTACTGGTCGGTGGCGGGCTCGGCAATGCGGTGCTGTTCTCGATCGGCCAGGCCATGCGCAAGGCCGGCTGCCGCGTGTTGTACTTCGCCGGCTACAAACACATGATCGATCGTTACCGCATCGAGGATATTGAAGCCGCCAGCGATGTCGTGGTCTGGTGTTCGGATGACGAGCCTGGATTCATGCCGGCGCGTCCTGATGACCGCCGCTTCGTCGGTAATATCGTACAGGCGATGAACGCTTATGCATCGGGTGAGCTCGGCGCGCAGGCGATCCCGTTCAGCGATGCCGACCGCATCATCGCCATCGGTTCCGACAAGATGATGGCTGCCGTGGCGCGGGCGCGGCACGAGGTGCTGAAGCCGCACCTGAAGCCGCAGCACCATGCGATCGGTTCCATCAACTCGCCGATGCAGTGCATGATGAAAGAGGTTTGCGCGCAGTGTCTGCAACCACAGATTGATCCGCTGACCGGTAAAACGAGTTATGTATTTTCCTGTTTCAATCAGGATCAGCCGCTGGATTGTGTGGACTGGAAGGCACTGGATCAGCGTTTGAAACAGAACTCGACGCAGGAAAAACTCACTGCCGAGTGGCTGGACCATTGTCTGGTCAAGCTGGAGCTGCGCGACATTCAGCGGGTTTGATGCTGTCGATCGGAAATATAATATAAGTATTTGTTTTTAAACGATATTATATAATATCGGACGGCAGGTGGGCTATGCGGCAGAGGCTGCCTTCAATGCGCAGTGGAAGCTGGCCCAGCTGCGCCAGGAGCGCCGGCGACAGCCCGGTTTCAGCAGATTCAACAATGAAGCGCGGGACATCCGCGCCGCCGGAAATGAATTCCACTGCCGGCTGCATGATCAGCGTTGCGCGAACAGCAGCGCAGGCGGATTCCTCACAGTACAAACCATAAATCATCAGATTCTGCTGCGGGCTTGTGGCGCCGGGCTTTGTTGCGTTGTCGATCGACACGGGTGCATACAGCGGACGTTCAAAGCGCCGGTAGAGCTGGCGCATGCCGATGCGTATGGCTTCAAACTCGGGGCTGTCGGCCCGCACCTTCATATCGGCATCCTGTGCTTTCATGTCAGGGAAATCCAGGTGCCAGGCCACATCCGGCCAGTGCAGGCTGCCTTTGATTTTGCTGATGATGCGACCGCGCGGCAGGTCGAGTCGCTGGCGTACATCCGACGCCTGGATTCGCTGCTGCAGCACCGCGTACTCGTTGCCGGGACGGGCGTAATAAAAATTCCAGGAAACGATCACGCTGAAACGGCCTTCACGGGTGCTATGCTTTAATTGCGTCCGACCTCACGCAGTGCATCGGCGAGCTTGCCGACCAGTTCATCGATCTGTGCCTTGCTGATGATCAGCGGCGGCGACAGCGCAATGATGTCGCCGGTGGTGCGGATCAGCACGCCCTTTTCGTAACACTTGAGGAAAGTCTCGAAGGCACGTGCTGTGGGCGCGCCGGGCCTTGGTTCGAGTTCGATGCCGGCGACCAGGCCCATGTTGCGCACGTCGATGACATTGGGCATTTCGCGCAGCGACTGCACTGCCTGCTCGAAATAGGGTGCGAGTTCCTGCGAACGCTGGAACAGTCCTTCCTCCTCGAAGGTGTCGAGGCTGGCCAGCGCCGCGGCCGTGGCCAGCGGGTGTCCGGAATAGGTATAGCCGTGAAAGAGTTCGATGGTGCCGGGAGGCGCGCTGTTGACCACGGCATCGTAAATGCCGCGGCGCGCGATCACCGCACCCATCGGCACGGTGCCATTGGTCAGGCCTTTGGCGATGATCATCATGTCGGGCACCACACCGACCACGTCGGCGCCAAAGCAGGGGCCGGTGCGGCCGAAGCCGGTGATGACTTCATCAAATATCAGCAGCAGACCGTATTTGTCGCAGATCTGGCGCAGCCGTTCGAGGTAACCCTTGGGCGGGACCAGCACGCCGGTGGATCCGGCCAGTGGTTCGACGATGACCGCAGCGATGTTGCTGGCGTCGTGCAGCGGGATGATGCGTTGTTCGAGTTCATCGGCGAGATGCGCGCCCCAGGCAGGCTGGCCGCGGCTGAAGGCGTTTTCCTTCAGGTTGTGTGTATGCGCGAGGTGGTCGACGCGGAACAGCATGTTGCCGTAAGCCTTGCGGTTGGCTGGGATGCCGCCGACCGAGATGCCGCCGAAGCCGGCGCCGTGATAGCCGCGTTCGCGGCCGATCAGCACATTGCGTTGGCCTTCGCCGCGGGCGCGGTGGTAGGCGAGTGCGATTTTGAGCGCGGTATCGACGCCTTCCGAGCCGGAGTTGCAGTAAAACACGTGGTCAAGGTCGCCCGGCGCCAGCGCGGCCAGGCGTTCGGCGACGCGGAAGGCATCCGGGTGCCCCATCTGGAATGCCGGCGCGTAGTCCATCGCTGCGACCTGTTTCTGCACGGCTTCGACGATGCGCGGGCGGCAATGGCCGGCGTTGACACACCACAGGCCGGCGGTGCCGTCGAGGATCTGGCGGCCGTCATCGGTGGTGTAGTGCATGTCCTTGGCGGCGACCATCATGCGCGGCGCCTGTTTGAATGCGCGGTTCGCGGTGAACGGCATCCAGAATGATTCGAGGTTGTTGCGTGCAGTCATGGAAAACCTTTGCCTGGAGTGAATGCGCAGCCCCCGGTGCCGCGCGGTTTGCAGTGCGCAGCATGCTACCATCTTCACGCCATGACACGACACAGGCGGGTTGCGAAACAGTTGGGTTGCAAATGAGGGCTGCCGGATGCACGGTTTTTACAGGATGACCCGCCGCTGCGCATGCTGGATTGCCGCGGCACTGTTGCTGTGTACGGTCACTGTGGCGGCGGCGGATGATGTGCTGCGAGTCGGCTCCAAACGCTTTACCGAATCCTACATTCTTGGCGAAATCATTGCGCGCACTGCGCAACGCGCTCCCGGCTTGCGCGTGGAGCACAAACCCGGACTGGGCAATACCGCAATCCTGTTTGCCGCGCTGAAAAGCGGCGCCATTGATGTCTACCCGGATTACACCGGTACCATCGCGCTGGAACTGCTCGGTTTGCCGGGGGTACCCGCCCTCGAGGAGATCAACCGCCAGCTTGCGCCGCACGGATTGGCTGCCGGGATGTTTTTCGGTTTCAGCAATGGTTACGCGCTGGCGATGCGCGAGGAGCTGGCGGCGCGCCACGGTATCCGGCGGATTTCCGATTTGATGAATTTCGGGACGGCCCGCCTTGCCCTGTCGCCCGAATTCCTGAACCGCAGGGATGGCTGGCCGGCGATGCGTGATACCTACGACCTTGAAGGCCTGCCGGTTCGCGGACTGGATCACGGGCTGGCCTATGAAGCGCTGGCTAAAGACCAGGTCGACGTCATCGATGTGTATACGACGGATCCGAAAATTGTCCGTAACGGATTGCGCGTGCTCGAGGACAATCAGCGGTTTTTTCCCGATTACGAGGCCTTGCTGGTTTATCGCGCAGAACTGCCGCAACGGTACCCGGCTGCGTGGGCTGCGATGAGCCGACTGCAGGGAACGATTACCACCGCGGACATGATCGCGATGAATGCGGCGGTGGAGTTGGACGGACGCAGTTTTGCGACCGTCGCCGCCGGCTGGCTGCGGGAAAAACGCGTGGTAAGGGATTCTGCCGCAGCGCCCGGGCTGGGCGCCGTGTTGTTCGGCCCTGACCTCGGGCGGCTTACGCTGGAACACCTGTTGCTGGTCTGCGCATCGTTGCTGCTCAGCGTGGCGGTCGGCGTGCCGCTGGGGATCTGGGCGCAGCGCGCGCCGCGGACCGGCACCTGGATCCTGGCCCTGACCGGCATGCTGCAGACGGTACCCAGCCTGGCGCTGCTGGCGTTCTTGATTACCGCGCTGGACCGGATTGGCGCCGTGCCGGCGATACTGGCCTTGTTCCTGTATGCCCTGCTGCCGGTGGTGCGTGCCACCGAAACCGCATTGGCGGGTGTGGGCGGCGGCATGCGTGATGCAGGACGCGCGCTGGGCCTGGACGGCAGGCAACTGATGCGCCTGATCGAATTGCCGCTGGCCATGCCCGGGGTATTGGCCGGCATCAAGACTGCGGCGGTGATCAATGTGGGTACCGCGACGGTTGCGGCATTCATAGGTGCCGGGGGCTATGGTGAACGCATCGTGGCAGGACTGGCCGTCAATGACCACAAGCTGCTGCTGGCTGGTGCGCTCCCGGCAGCGGCGCTGGCCTTGATGCTGGAATGGGGCTTCCGCTGGCTGGACCGGCATTTGCTGTGCCGGAATTGATGGTGTGGCGTCCTTTTTTCATATGATGGAACTACGGCCGCAGACTGTTGCGCAGCGTGAACTTAATCGAGAGCAGCCGGTCAGTGCACTATCGCTGTTGCGGCACATTTCGCGCCTACTTACAGGCGGTTATACTGCGGCGCCTGCCCGAACAGCGACTCCGTTGACCGGGATCAGGGTGGCGGTATCAGGGAACGGATAATAATGAGCGATCGCGAAGTCGATCAGCAGCTGGTAGAGCGCGTACAACGCGGCGACAAACGCGCCTTCGATCTGCTGGTCACCAAATACCAGCGCAAGCTGGGGCGCTTGCTGTCGCGCTTTATCCGCGATCCCAGCGAGGTGGAGGATGTGACGCAGGAAGCGTTTATCAAGGCGTACCGGGCGTTGCCGGGGTTTCGCGGCGACAGCGCTTTTTATACCTGGCTGTACCGGATCGGCATCAATACCGCCAAAAACCACCTGGTGGCAATGGGGCGGCGGGCACCGACCAGCACGGAAATGGATGCCGAAGAGGCTGAAAACCTGGAATCCGGCGATCAATTGCGGGACCTGAATACCCCGGAAAACCAGATGATGAGCCGGCAGGTTGGCGATACGGTGAACCAAACCCTGCAGGAGTTGCCAGAGGAACTGAGGACGGCAATCACCCTGCGCGAAATCGAGGGTTTGAGTTACGAGGAAATAGCCACCGTCATGCAGTGTCCGGTGGGTACGGTGCGGTCCCGGATCTTTAGGGCCCGCGAGGCGGTGGCGGCAAAATTGAAACCCTTGCTCGACACGGGCAAGGACAGGAGATGGTGAGATGGAAAATATTTCGGCACTGATGGACGGCGAAGCAGACGGGCAGGAGGCGCATCAGGCCATGTTGCGGCTGAAGGATACCGGGGAAGCCCGTCAGACCTGGGCGAGCTATCACCTCATCGGTGACGTGATGCGCGGCGATGCCTTGCCGGCATTTGATGTTTCGCAGCGAGTGTCTGCTGCCCTCGACCAGGAGCCGACGGTCATGGCGCCGCAACGGGCATTGCGCACCAGTCGGACGTTGACATATGCCCTGTCGGCCGCAGCGTCATTTTCAGCGATTGCCGTCGTCGGCTGGATGGCTTTTTCAACCGGCAACGTCATCAGTCCTGCGGTGGAAGTGGCGCAGGCGCCGGTGCCGGTAGTTGTGCAGCCGGAAGCGCAACTGGTCAGTGCGCCCAGTGACATCCAGATGAACGGATACCTGCTGGCACACCAGGGTGTGTCGCCGAGCACGAGTCTGCATGGTGTCGCGCCGTACATCCGTACTATTTCCACAGCACCGGCTGCGGGCCGCTGACATCCCATGAAATTCTGGTGGATGGTTGTTCTCGGGTTGCTGCCGGGTGTTGCGGTAGCGGACGAGAACTCACGCGAAGCCTTGGCCATGCTGGAGAAAATGGCTGAAGCCAGCCGCAAGGTGAATTATTCCGGTACCTTCATGTTCCAGCATGGCGGGCAGGCTGAAACGTCGCGCATTGCGCATTTCGTCAATCCCGCCGGCGGTGTGCTGGAGCGGCTGGAGACGATGGACGGGCCGGCGCGCGAAGTCATACGTACCAATGACCAGGTAACCTGCTATCTGCCTGGCAGCAAGGTGGTGCTGGTTGATCCGCGGGGTTCCCGCCAGTTTCCGGTACGCGTCGATCAAATCCAGGAAATCGTCGAGCACTACCGTGTGGTCAAAGGCGGCATGGATCGCGTGGCTGGCCATGAGTGTCAGTGGGTGGCCTTGATGCCCAAGGATGCGTTGCGCTATACCCGGCGTTTCTGTGCCGAGGTCAATACCGGTTTGCCGTTGCGCGCGCGCGCATCGAACGAAAAAGACGAAACGTTGGAGACTTTCGTTTTTTCCACATTGAGCATCGGCGGCTCGTTCCGGCGCGAACTGGTGCGGTCAAAATATGCCACGACCAGCACCAAGCAGGGCTGGCGCGTGGATCGTTCGGCATTGACGGCCGGCGACAGCGGGGATTCCGGCTGGGTGGTACATAACCAGCCAGCGGGTTTCCGCAAACTGATGGAGTTGCGGCGCTCGATGGTTGGCAAGAAGGGTACGGTTTCACACCTGGTATTTTCCGATGGTCTGGCTGCGGTATCGATATTCATCGAGCCCAACGCCGGGCATAATAACCGGCAGTTGCTGCAGCATCAGGGCGCGGTTCATATCTACAGTCGCGCGGTTCCGGGTTATACGATCACCGTGCTGGGCGAGACCCCGGCGGAGACCGTGATGCAGTTTGCGCGCTCGCTGGAACCCAAGGCCACTGCCGCAGCCCAGCAACGCTGACCGCGTTTCGTTTCAGGCAGTCCCCTCATGTACCATCCATGCATTTCCAGGAAAGGCTGAACATGTTCAGATATCTGGCTCTGGCGTTGTGCCTGCTTGCGCCGTTGCAATCCGTTGCGCAACTTCCCGATTTCACCGATCTGGTGGAAAAACAGGGGCCGGCGGTGGTCAATATCAGTATTACCCAGACGGCATCGCGCAATGCGCTGTCGCAGCAGTTGCCACAACTGGACGAAAACGATCCCCTGTACGAGTTTTTCCGCCGCTTCATGCCGAACCCGAATCAGCCGGGCCCCGGCCAGACTCCCGGCCAGCCAAACCCCGCGCCGCGGGAATTCCAGACCCAGTCGCTGGGCTCGGGTTTCATCATTTCTGCCGACGGTTACATCATGACCAACGCGCATGTCATCGATTCTGCGGATGAGGTGACGGTGCGCCTGACTGATAAACGTGAATTCAAGGCCAAGGTCATTGGTGCTGACCGGCGAACCGATGTGGCGTTGATCAAGATCGAAGCGGGTTCGCTGCCGATGGTGCGTTTCGGCGATCCGGGCAAACTCAAAGTAGGCGAATGGGTGGTGGCCATCGGTTCGCCTTTCGGTTTTGACAACACGGTGACGGCGGGTATTGTCAGCGCCAAAGGGCGGTCGCTGCCACAGGAAAATTTTGTGCCGTTCATCCAGACCGACGTTGCGGTGAATCCCGGCAATTCCGGCGGACCGCTGTTCAACCTGAAGGGCGAGGTGGTCGGTATCAATTCACAGATTTACAGCCGTACCGGCGGTTTCATGGGCCTGTCTTTCGCGATTCCGATCGATGTGGCCAACAACATTGCGCAGCAGTTGCGCACCACCGGCAAGGTGACGCGCGGGCGCATCGGCGTGGTTATTCAGCCGATGACCAAGGAACTGGCCGACGGTTTCGGTCTGGCCAAGGCGCAGGGCGCACTGGTCAATTCGGTCGAGAAGGGCGGTCCTGCGGACAAGGCCGGCATTGAGGCCGGTGATGTCATCCTGCGTTTCGACGGCAAGCCGGTGGAGGCTTCCGAAGATTTGCCGCGGATTGTTGGCGGCACCAAGCCAGGCAGCAAAATTGCCATCCAGGTCTGGCGCAACAAGGCGGCACGGGATCTGCAGGTGATTGTCGCCGAGTTGTCTGATGAACGTCCCGGCCGGCAGGCGCGCAGCGGGAAACCACGGCCGCCCGCAGCAACCCAGTTCGGCATGGGCCTCGTTGATCTGACCGATGCGCAGCGCAAGGAGTTGAAGGTCGAGGGTGGTGTATTTGTTGACAGTGCCCAGGGTGCAGCCGCCCGGGCCGGCATCCGGCGCGGCGACGTGATCCTTGGTGTCAACAATCAGGACGTGAAGTCCGTCGAACAATTCCGTCAGCTGATGGCCGGGATGGAAAAAGGCCGGATTGTGGCGCTGCTGGTGCGGCGCGGCGCCAATGCGCTGTATATCCCGTTCCGTGCTGACGGGAATGGCTGATTCCGGACGGATCACGCTGACGCTGTACAGCCGTTCCTGGTGCCATCTTTGTGAGGACATGCTGGCGGGACTGCAGGTTTTGCGGGCCCGCCAGCCGTTTGAACTGACTATTGTCGATGTCGACAGCGAGCCCGCGCTGGAGCGGCGTTTTGGCGAGTGGGTACCGGTGCTGATGCACGGTGAACGGGAACTCTGCCATTACCACCTGAATGCGGCGGCTGTTACTGATTACTTGCGGGATTTCCGCTAAAATACGCGGCCTTACGAACGGAACGGGGCACTCCGGGAGACCTTGAGTGCCCCTTTTGTTGACCGCTGTTGGACCCTGCCGGACCTCACACCGCAATGCAGCACATCCGCAACTTTTCCATCATCGCGCACATCGACCACGGCAAATCGACGCTGGCAGATCGGTTCATCCAGCATTGCGGTGGCCTGTCCGACCGGGAGATGGAATCCCAGGTGCTCGACTCCATGGACCTCGAGCGCGAGCGCGGCATTACCATCAAGGCCCAGACCGCATCGCTGAGCTATCTTGCCCGCAATGGCCAGACCTACCAGCTGAATCTGATCGATACGCCCGGGCACGTCGATTTTTCCTATGAAGTATCGCGTTCGCTGGCGGCTTGTGAGGGCGCATTGCTGGTAGTGGATGCCTCGCAGGGCGTGGAGGCGCAGACGGTGGCCAATTGCTATACGGCCATTGAGCAGGGCGTAGAAGTCGTGCCGGTGCTGAACAAGATGGATTTGCCGCAGGTCGAGCCTGAGCGCGTGGCCGCGGAAATCGAGGACATCATCGGCATCCCGGCGAAAGATGCCGTCAGGGTCAGCGCCAAGAGCGGTGAGGGCATTACCGAGGTCCTCGAAGCGGTGGTGCACCAGATGCCGCCGCCGAAGGGGGATCCTGCGGCGCCGCTGAAGGCGCTGATCATCGACTCGTGGTTCGACAATTATGTCGGCGTGGTGATGCTGGTGCGGGTGGTCGACGGCGAACTGAAACCCAAGGATCGTATCCTGCTGATGGCCGGCGGCGGCAACTTCCTGTGCGAGCAGGTCGGCAAGTTCACGCCGAAATCACAATCGATGGAGCGCCTGGCTGCCGGTGAAGTGGGATTCGTCATCGCCGGCATCAAGGAACTGCAGGCAGCCAAGGTCGGCGATACGCTGACGCTGGTGAACAGGCCGGCCGCAGCGGCGCTGCCCGGATTCAAGGAGATCAAACCGCAGGTATTCGCCGGACTGTATCCGGTGGAGTCCAATGAATATGAAGCACTGCGTGATGCGCTGGAAAAGCTGCACCTGAATGATTCCTCGCTGCGCTTCGAGCCCGAGTCCTCGCAGGCGCTGGGCTTCGGTTTCCGCTGCGGATTCCTCGGGTTGCTGCACATGGACATCGTGCAGGAGCGCCTTGAACGCGAATACAACATGTCGCTGATCACCACCGCGCCCACGGTGGTCTACCAGGTGGTGACGCGCGACGGCAACGTGGTTGAAATCGAGAACCCGTCGCGGCTGCCCGATGTGTCGCAGATCGAGGAAATCCGCGAGCCGATCATCACCGCATCGATACTGGTGCCCAGTGATTACGTCGGCCCCGTGATGACGCTGTGCACCGAAAAGCGCGGTACTCAACGCAACATGCAGTATCTGGGACGGCAGGTCATGCTGACCTATGAGTTGCCGTTGAACGAAGTGGTCATGGATTTTTTTGACCGCCTGAAGTCGGTATCGCGCGGTTATGCCTCCCTCGACTACGATTTTCTGGAATACCGTGCCGGCGACCTGGTGCGCCTGGACATTCTCATCAACAGTGAGCGGGTTGACGCGCTGTCGCTGATCGTGCACAGGGCTAATGCCCTGTACCGCGGGCGCGATGTGGCAAGCCGGATGCGCAAGCTGATTCCGCGCCAGATGTTCGATATCGCGATACAGGCGGCCATCGGCGCGCAGATCATTTCACGCGAAACCGTCAAGGCCATGCGCAAGAACGTGCTGGCCAAATGTTACGGTGGTGATATATCGCGCAAGAAAAAACTGCTGGAGAAGCAGAAAGCCGGCAAGAAGCGCATGAAGCAGGTCGGCACTGTCGAAATACCGCAGGAGGCCTTCCTCGCCATCCTGCAGGTTGATAAATAACAGGGGGGGCGTCTTGAATTTTGCGTTGATCATGCTGGTTCTGTTGCTGGTCACCGGCGTCGTATGGCTGGCCGAGTCGCTGTATTTCCGCAGGCATCGTATGGCGGGTGAGCAGCAGCCCTGGTGGATCGAATATCCGGTGAGTTTTTTTCCGGTGATCCTGGTGGTGTTTGTGCTGCGTTCGTTCCTGGTCGAGCCGTTCAAGATCCCCTCCGGGTCAATGCTGCCCACGCTGCTGGTCGGCGATTTCATCCTCGTCAACAAATTTACCTATGGCATCCGCCTGCCGGTCATCAATACGCGGTTGATTGCGGTCAATGAACCGCAGCGCGGCGAGGTCATGGTGTTCCGCTATCCGGAAAACCCGGCGCTGGACTACATCAAGCGGGTGGTTGGCGTGCCCGGTGACGAAGTTGTTTACAGCAATAAACGCCTCACCATCAACGGCAAGGAAGTGCCGCTGAAGGCGAACGGCGAATTCAATTACCTGGAAAGTGGACTTAATTTTGTCGCCACCAGCCGTTTTCAGGAGCAGCTTGGTGAACACACGCACTCGGTACTGGTGCAGGCTGCGACGCCCCCGCTGCAATTGAGCGGGGTGCAGCGCTTTCCCTTCCGTGACAATTGTGCATACAATGAGTCGGGTTTCCGGTGCAAAGTGCCCGCACAGCATTATTTCCTGATGGGAGATAATCGCGACAGCAGCAGCGACAGCCGCTACTGGGGTTTCGTGCCGGAGCAGAACATTGTCGGCAGGGCATTTCTGATTTGGTGGAATTTCGACGACCTGAAACGCATCGGGAACTCGATCAACTGACATGGACGTGGAGGACAAAATGCACAAGCAGCGCGGAATTACGATTACCGGTTTCCTGATATTTGCGATTCTTTTTTTCGCAGCTCTGCTGCTCGGTTTCAAGATCGGCCCGGCGTATATGGAGTTCTACACCATCCAGAAAACATTGCGTGTAATGGCTGCAGAGCCGGCCATGAAAACGGCATCACGCGGTGAATTCAACAGTGCCTGGAATGCCCGTGCCGGCATGGACAACATCAAGGCCATCGGCTATGACGACATCCAGATCGAAAAGGATGGCTCGGGCATCGTTTTGAGTGCTGAGTATTCCGTACGGGTGCCGCTGTTCGCCAATCTCAGCGCGCTGATGGAATTCAAGCCCAGGTCTGATCAGTAGTCCGGCGGTTGAGCGCATCGCCGGTTGTGGACCCCGACGCCGTCAGCGGAAGCATCGGGTATCGTTTCCGGGATCCCGGATTGCTGCGACGGGCATTGACCCATCGCTCGCACGGTGCCGACCACAACGAACGCCTGGAATACCTGGGCGACAGCATCGTCAATTGCATCATTGCCCTGGAGCTCTATGAGCGGTTTCCCGCGTTGAGTGAAGGCGAACTATCCCGCCTGCGTGCCAACCTGGTGAACCAGCAATCGCTGCTTGGCATCGCGCGGCACATGGGCATCGGCGATCACCTGCTGCTGGGTGAGGGTGAAATCAGAAGCGGCGGCGCACAACGACCGTCGATACTTGCCGACAGCGTGGAGGCCATTCTCGGCGCTGTCATGCTCGACGGTGGATTCACGGCAGCGCAGGGCGTCGTGCGCCGGCTTTTTGCCGGCAGCCTCGCAGCGATCAATCCCAATGTCAGCGGCAAGGACGCCAAAACCATGTTGCAGGAATTTACCCAGGGTCAGGGCATTGCTCTGCCGGTGTACACGCTGCTCGGCACCCAGGGGCATGCTCATGCCCAGATCTTCCAGGTGCAATGCGCGATTGACGAACTGAAAATCCGCACCGAAGGCCAGGGTGCCAGCCGGCGCGCGGCGGAGCAGGATGCGGCGGGCAAGGCCTGCGCGCTGGTGGTCCGGGCATGACCGGCCATCGGGCCGGCTATGTCGCGATCATCGGCAGGCCCAATGTCGGCAAATCGACCCTGCTCAACCGCCTGGTCGGCCAGAAAATCAGCATCACTTCGCGGCGCCCCCAGACCACGCGCCAGCGCATTATCGGCATCGTGACCCGGGCCGATGCCCAGTACGTATTCGTCGATACTCCCGGTTTTCAGAATCGCCACGGCAATGTGATGAACCGGCTGATGAACCGCAGCGTGTCGCGCAGCATTGCCGACGTCAATGTCATCGTATGGGTGGTCGAGGCGCGCCATCTGACTGCGGAAGACAAGGCGGTACTGGCTTTGCTGCAGGACTGTGCGCCGGTGGTGCTTGCCGTCAACAAGATCGACGAACTGGCCAACAAGAACGAATTGCTGCCGTTCATGCAGGAGCTGGAGTCGCTGGCGCATCCGGCGGCGATCGTGCCAGTGTCTGCCAAAAACGGCGTTGGTGCCGACAACCTGCTCGATGCCATTGCCGGATTGCTGCCGGAGCAGGAGCGCCTCTATGCGGAGGATGAAATCACCACCGCCAGTGAGCGCACCCTGGCTGCGGAGCTGGTGCGCGAAAAACTGTTCCGGTTGCTGGGGGAGGAATTGCCGTATTCGACGGCGGTGGAAATCGAAAAATTCGAAATCGTCGACGGCCTGCGCCGCATCAATGCCGCCATCCTGGTCGACAAGTCGGGGCAAAAGGGCATCGTCATCGGCAAGGGGGGCGAGAAGCTGAAGCAGATTGGAACCCAGGCGCGGCTGGACATGGAGCGCCTGTTCGGCGGCAAGGTATTCCTTGAGGTCTGGGTCAAGGTGAAGTCGGGTTGGGCGGATGATGATGCCGTGCTGAAGCGCACTGGCATAGAATAAAATTGTAAATAAAAACAATATGTTATTGTGTTTTATTAAAGTTTCGTCGCGATTGATTCCGCTACGTCATGGCCATGGCTGAACGCGCCCGCCGCGACGGCCAGCCGGCGTACCTGCTGCACACCTATCCGTACCGGGAGACCAGCCTGGTCGCCGAAATCTATACCCGGGACAGCGGGCGGGTGGCACTGATCGCCCGCGGTGCACGACGGCCGCGGTCGGCGCTGCGTGGTGTGCTGATGGCTTTTCAGCCGCTGCTGCTCGCCTGGTCGGGCAAATCCGAACTCAAAACGCTGCATAAAGCCGAATGGCAGGGTGGGTACGTACCTTTGCGCGGACTGAGCCTGATCTGCGGGTTTTACCTCAATGAACTGCTGCTGAAACTGTTGCCGCGGGAGGATCCCCATGAGCAGCTGTTTGAGGCTTACGCGGCTGCTCTGGCGCAACTGCCGGACGCGCAGGATCATGCCGCGGTGCTGCGCCGCTTCGAACGCGTGTTGCTGCGCGAGCTGGGTTACGGCCTGGTGCTGGACCGCGAGGTGAACAGTGGCCATCCGATCAAACCGGCGGCACATTATCTTTATGTGCCTGAACGCGGGCCGCTGCCGGCGCGCGAAGGCGGCGAACAAAGCGGCGTAGAATTGGCAGGGCAGACGCTGATCGACATGGCCGTCGATCGCTACGCGGACCCCCGGACGGTGCAGCAGAGCAAGGCGCTGATGCGCGCGCTGATCAACCATTGCCTGGGCCAGCAGACGCTGCATACGCGGCAACTGCTGCGCGACCTGCAGCAGTTGTAGCGATTGTGGCGACGATGGTAGCGATAAATCCAGTGCAAGCGATGTCATGACCAGGCTCAGCGTCAACCTCAACAAAGTGGCATTGCTGCGCAATTCGCGCAGCCTCGGCATCCCGGGTGTCACCCGGGCGGCGGGTATCGTGCTTCAGGCCGGCGCCCACGGCATCACCGTGCATCCGCGGCCGGATGCGCGGCATATTCGCAGCGCCGACGTGCACGATCTGGCTCAATTGCTCAAATCCTCGCCTGAGGCTGAATTCAATATCGAAGGCAATCCTTTTGAGCCGCCGCTGCTTGATCTGGCGCGCGCAGTCAGGCCGCAGCAATGCACGCTGGTACCGGATGATCCCGGCGCATTTACATCGGATCACGGCTGGAATATTGAACGTGATGCGTCACGGCTGCGACCGGTGGTGGACGAGCTGCATCAACTGGGCATTCGCGTCAGCCTGTTCATGGATCCGCTGCCGGAGATGATGGCCGCAGTTGCCGGCATTGGTGCGCAGCGCGTGGAGTTGTACACCGAACCGTATGCCCGCGCATTTGGCACCACCGATGAATCGGCAATGGTGGAGCGTTATGCGGCCACAGCGCGCAGCGCACAGGCAGCCGGTCTCGGCGTCAATGCAGGCCATGACCTCAACCGCGAAAACCTGCCGCGGTTTCTGGCGGCAGTGCCCGGTGTAGCCGAGGTGTCGATCGGTCATGCGCTGATTGCTGACGCACTGGAGCTGGGGCTGGCGGCGACGGTCAGGGATTATCTGCGGGTAATGGCTGCGGCCAACGGGGCGACGAAATGATTTACGGTATCGGCATCGACGTCATCCAGCCACACCGCGTAGCGCGGCTGCTGGAAAAATACGGCGAGCGTTTTGTGCAGCGGGTGCTGACGCCACTGGAACGTCCCCGTTATGAAAAGACAAAACGGCATGTGCTGTTCCTAGCCAACCGCTTTGCCGCCAAGGAAGCATTTTCCAAGGCCATGGGCACCGGTTTCCGTTACCCCGTAACCCTGCAATGCATCAGCGTGATCCAGAACAGTGCCGGCAAGCCCAGCCTTGAATTCAATGATCCGTTGGCTGAGTTGGTGAAAAGCCGGGGCATCAACGGGCATCATCTGACCATCAGTGACGAATCCAACCTGGCCTGCGCCTGCGTGGTGCTTGAAATATGAATAAATCGATACCCCTGGGACCGGTGATGCTGGATGTGGCGGGGACGGCGCTGACCGGCGAAGACCGGCGACGGCTGCAGCACCCGCTGGTCGGTGGCGTGATCCTGTTTTCACGCAATTTTGAATCCTGCACACAGCTGACGCAATTGACAGCCGACATCCATGCGCTGCGCAGTCCGCCGCTGATCATTGCCGTCGATCATGAGGGCGGGCGTGTACAGCGCTTCCGCGAGGGATTCACACAGTTGCCGCCGATGCGCGAATTGGGGCTGGTGTGGGATCGCGACCGCCGCAAGGCAGTGGCGCTGGCCCAGGCGCTGGGGTTTGTGCTTGCGGCGGAACTGCGAGTGTACGGCGTCGACCTGTCGTTCACGCCGGTGCTGGATGTCGATTACGGCAACAGCAGTGTCATTGGAGACCGCGCCTTTCACGCCAAACCGGAGGCGATCGCCGAACTGGCCATTGGCCTGATGCATGGCCTGCGCGACGGCGGCATGACGGCAGTGGGCAAGCATTTCCCCGGCCACGGCCATGTGCGCGCCGATTCCCACCATGAGGTGCCGGTGGACGAACGCTCTCTCGCCGATATCCAGAGCGAAGACCTGATTCCGTTCCGCCGCATGGTCGAGGCCGGCATGGGCGGCGTGATGCCGGCGCATGTGATTTATCCCGAGGTGGATACCACGCCTGCAGGCTTTTCCGAAATCTGGATCAAACGCATCCTGCGCGGCGAACTCGGTTTCGACGGCGTGATTTTCAGCGATGACCTGAGCATGGAGGGTGCCAGTGTTGCCGGCGGCGTGGTGGATCGCGGCATGGCAGCGCTGAAGGCGGGTTGCGACATGGTGCTGGTCTGCAACAACCCGCAATCGGCAGACGAGCTGCTCAACGGCCTGCAATACACCATGCCGGCGGTTGCGCTGGCGCGCATGGCACGCATCCACGGTCGAGCGCATGCGGCGGATGCGGTCAAGCTGCGCGAGGACGCGCAATATATGGCAGCGCTGCATGCCATCAACGGACTTGGCGCGCACAATCGTGAATTGCCGCTGGCCTGAGCGGGCCGCGCCGGCATGATGGCATGAGCCGGTCGCGCACTGCGGCGACGACACAGCCGCAACCATTTTCACTGGATTGCACGCGCTGCCCGCGCCTGGCGACGCATCTGGCTGGCGTGCGCACCGAATATCCGGATTACCACGCACGTCCGGTGGCACCTTTCGGAGACGGCAAACCCGGATTGCTGATCGTCGGTCTTGCCCCGGGCATGCATGGTGCCAATCGCACCGGGCGGCCATTTACCGGGGACCATGCCGGCATCCTGCTCTACGAGACCCTGCACCGTTATGGTTTCGGCAGCCAGGCGATTGCGATTGATCCCGATGACGGACTGGTGCTGCACGGCTGTCGCATCACCAATGCCGTCAAATGCCTGCCGCCGGAGAACAAGCCGCTGCCGGCGGAGATCCGTGAATGCAACGTTTACCTGAGAGCTGAGCTGCAGGTGCTGACGCCGGCCGCGATACTCGCACTGGGCACTGTCGCGCACCAGGCGGTGCTGCGTGCGCGGGATCATCGTATTGCCGATTTTCCGTTTGCGCATGGCGCCCGGCACACGCTCGACAGCCACACCCGACTCTTCGACAGCTATCACTGCAGCCGTTACAACACCAACACGCGACGCCTGACGCCGGAGATGTTCCACCAGGTTTTTGCGGACATCAGAAAATATCTGGACCGGCAGGCATGAGCGAACCTGCAGAGATTGCCGCCGGATTGCCCCACCTGCCGGGTGTGTACCGGATGCTCGACAAGGAGGGGATCGTGCTCTACGTCGGCAAGGCACTGGATCTGCGCAAACGCGTCAGCTCCTACTTTCAGCGGGCCGAGGCGCTGTCGCCGCGGATCCGCCTGATGGTGGCGCAGATCGTGAATATCGAAACCACGGTCACCCGCTCGGAGGCTGAAGCGCTGCTGCTCGAAAACAACCTGATCAAGTCGCTGGCGCCGCGTTACAACATCCTGTTCCGTGACGATAAATCCTATCCGTATCTGATGCTCACCGGACACCGTTATCCAAGGCTGGGATTTTTCCGTGGCAACCCGGACAAGCGTCACCGCTATTTCGGGCCGTTTCCCGATTCCGGTGCTGTCCGCGAAAGCATACAACTGCTGCAGAAGGTATTTCGCCTGCGTACCTGCGAGGACAGCGTATTTACGCACCGTTCGCGGCCTTGTTTGCTGCACCAGATCCATCGCTGCACGGCGCCCTGCGTGGGGCTGATCAGCGACACAGATTATGCGGAAGACGCGCGCAGCGCCGAACTGTTTCTCGATGGCCAGGAGGATGCGGTGTCGGCGCGGCTGGATGCACGCATGAATGCCGCGGCGGAGGCGCAGCGTTACGAGGAGGCCGCGGTGTACCGCGACCAGATCGGGGCGTTGCGCAAGGTGCGCGAGCGGCAGTATGTCAGCGATGAATCCGGACGCGACGCCGATGTCATCGCCTGCGGCATCGCAGTCGGCATCTGTTGCGTCAATCTGGTGATGATCCGTGGCGGCCGTCATCTCGGTGACAAGAATTTCTTTCCGCAGAACGCGGATGAAGTCGAACCCGCTCAGATCATCGAAGCCTTCATCGCCCAGCATTACCTGGTACATCCGGTGCCGCCGCAACTGGTGGTCGGGGAGGCGATCCCGGTAGAGGTGCTGCAGGACACGCTGTCGGAGCGTACCGGTCGGCGCATCCAGATCAGTGCCAATCCGATCGGCAGCCGCCGTGCCTGGCTGCAGATGGCAACCAAAAACGCCGAGCTTGGCGCTGCGCAGCGCAAGGTGCAGCACATGGGCGATGCAGCGAAGTTGATCGCTTTGCAGCAGGGACTGGGATTGCCGGAAACGGTACAGCGCATTGAATGTTTCGACATCAGCCATACCCAGGGCGAGGCCACAGTCGCATCCTGTGTGGTCTACGACCGCGGCGCGATGCAGAATGGCGAATATCGCCACTTCAACATGCGGGATGTGGTGCCGGGCGACGATTACGGTGCGATGCGCGAGGTACTGACGCGACGTTATCGCAGGGCGGTCGCCGGAGAGGGTAAGATGCCTGATCTGGTGATGATCGACGGCGGGCAGGGGCAACTGGGCGTGGCGATTGAAGTGCTGACGGAACTGGGACTGAGTGATGTGCCGTTGCTTGGCGTTGCCAAGGGTGAGTCACGCAAGCCTGGCATGGAGCAGTTGCTGATGCCCGGGCGCGAAGCTGCATTCCGGCTTGATGCCGACGATCCGGGCCTGCACCTGATTCAGCAGATCCGCGACGAAGCCCACCGTTTTGCGATCGAAGGACACCGGGCACGGCGTGCCCGGGCCCGCAATGTCTCACCGCTGGAAGGCATACCCGGGGTGGGCGCCAAGCGCCGCCAGCGACTGCTGACCCGTTTTGGCGGCTTGCGCGGACTGGTGGCGGCCAGTGTCGAGGAACTGGCGCAGGTTGACGGCATCAGCCCGGCACTGGCCGAACGGATTTATGATGAGCTGCATTGAGCAATGACACCGTGCTGCCGCATCGAGCCCAAATGACATTCAACTGGCCCAACTTGCTGACATGGCTGCGGATTGTGATGATTCCGCTGTTTGTCGGCGTGTTCTATTTCGAACAGCACTGGATTTCGCACGCTACCCAGAACCTGATTGCCATGGCCATTTTTACTGCTGCGGCGATTACCGACTGGCTGGATGGCTGGCTGGCGCGCAAGCTGAATCAGACTTCAGCATTCGGCGCTTTCCTCGATCCGGTGGCGGACAAGCTCATGGTCGCTGCGGCATTGATCATCCTGGTGCAGCTGGGACGGATCGACGCAGTCATTGCGCTGGTGATCATCGGCCGCGAAATTGCCATTTCGGCGCTGCGGGAATGGATGACCTCCATCGGACATGGCAAAAGCGTCGCGGTATCGATGGTCGGCAAGATCAAGACCGCTGCGCAGATGATTGCCATTCCGATGCTGCTCTACCACGACATGCTTGGCGCTTTTGATCCGCAGTACTGGGGCACCTGGCTGATCTGGGTGGCGGCCGTGCTGACCCTGATTTCGATGGGGTATTACCTGAAAATGGCCTGGCGTGCCGCCAAAGGGAGCGGCTAATGCGGGGGCGAAGCGTGTGGGTTGCAGGGCGTGGAGGGGTTGAATTATAATGCGCGGCTGATAAGCGATAGCAACGCGGGAATAGCTCAGCTGGTAGAGCGCAACCTTGCCAAGGTTGAGGTCGGGAGTTCGAACCTCCTTTCCCGCTCCAGATCTCCGGGGAAAACGGTTGAAGCAAACCAGCCGTTTTCCCCTTTTGTTGAAAATTGCGTAAATAATGACAAAAACATGCCTCTGACGAGGCTGTCATGTTTTTGGAAATACGCAATAGTTACAGCGGCGCGGTAGCAAAGCGGTTATGCAGAGGACTGCAAATCCTTGTAGGGCGGTTCGACTCCGCCCCGCGCCTCCACTAAAACAGTCAGTCAAAGCGAAAAATCCGCTGGCTGTCTGATCCCGGCGAAACCGCTTTCGCCGTCCGCCCGCCAAAAACGTTCAATCGCTGCTGGGGCCACTGGCCCGGATCAGCGCTTTCCCGTCTGCGGAAATGGAACGACAATTGCTTATTACTTCGGGCATTGCCAATTGAAAAGGGTTGAACATGAAGCCGCATCATCTGGTGTTTGGCTCGTTGCTGGTCTGTGCAGTCACTGCGATTAATCCAGCCTGGTCTCAGTCAACCACGGGTACGGCCTTTCCGACAAAGACAGTGCGTATCGTTGTGCCCATCGCACCGGGAGGGGGCGCCGACATCCAGGCGCGCCTGTTTGGCAAAAAGCTGGGGGAAAGCGCCGGGCAGCAGTTCATCGTCGACAACCGTCCGGGGGCGGGTGGGGTCGTAGGCGCAGAAGTCGTGGCCAAGTCGCCTGCGGATGGTTATACGTTGCTCTTTACCACCGCCCAACTCGCCGTCAATGCCAGCCTGAATAAAAATATGACACTGGATCCGGTGCGGGACTTGCTGCCTGTATCGATCGTGTCCACGTCGCCGCTGGTCCTGTCCGTGCACCCGAGCATGCCCGTACGCAACGTTGCCGAGTTCGTGGCGCTGGCGCGCAAGCGCGGTGGTGATCTGGTAGGCGGTTCCAACGGCACCGGCACTACCAGCCATCTGGCGCTGGAGATGCTGAACCAGATTGCGAAGCTGAAATTGGTGCATGTTCCGTACCGGGGCGGTGTTCCGTCGATGACTGCGCTGGTTAGCGGCGAAGTCGATTTTGGTTTCACCACGGTGCTGACCATTCAGCCTTTTATCAAACTCGGCAAGGTGCGTCCGTTGGCGGTGACGACACCCAAACGTTCCTCGTCGCTGCCCGAGTTGCCCACCATGAAGACGACGTTTCCGGATTTCGAGATCGATAATTGGTACGCGTTCTTCGTGCCCAAGGGAACACCACGCAGTGTAATAAACCGCTTGAACGAGGAAGCGATCAAGGCGCTGAAATCCAGGGACATCGCGGATTACCTCGCGCGTGATGGCGGTGAGTCACTGGGCAGTTCGGTCGATGCTGCCGGCACGCATTTCCGCAAGGAAACCGAGAAATATGCAAAGATCGTCGCCGCAGGCAACTTGCGCGCGGATTGATCCGTGATTTTACGGCGGGGAGAGACGGGGGATTCAGCGCGGCGGGAATGCCATGGTACCCGGGGCCGGACTCGAACCGGCACGCCATTCGGCTTCGGATTTTAAGTCCGATGCGTCTACCAATTTCGCCACCCGGGCATTGCGCGCATTCTACTCCACGGAGATTTTGTGCGGCATATGCCGTCCGCTACAAAACGTGTCGCCCCGGCAAGGGATGCGGGCCGCTGGGATATAATCGCACTCCTGTTGCATTCATTGCTGAATTGAAATTTATCCCGTCTGCGACAAGGCCGTTTTAATCAGGCATATCCATGATTGTTTTTGATCTCGGTTGCGACAATGACCACCGGTTCGAGGGCTGGTTTTCCTCGAGTGTGGATTTTGAGCGCCAGCAAAAGGAAAATCTGCTGAGTTGCCCGCTGTGCGGCAGCCCGCACATCAATCGCTTGCTGACCGCGGCGCGGCTCAATACCGGCCGTGCTGCGCCGCTTGAGGGTGGTCAACCGGAACCGGCTGCAGCCGGCGCCGCGCAATATGCCAACTTCGATGCTGCGCGCATGCTCAGGCTGATTTCGCATATCGTCGACAACACCGAAGATGTCGGCAAGGCATTTCCGGAAGAGGCCCGCAAAATCCATTACAAGGAATCTCCGGAGCGCCATATCCGCGGCACTGCATCGCCGCGGGAAATTGATGCCTTGCGTGATGAAGGCATTGAAATCGTTGCGTTGCCGGTGCCCGAACATCTCGCAAACAAACCGCATTAAAGCGCTTCGGTGCCGGCATCATCTCCGGTCTGAAAAATGAATCAAATATTTGATTTTATTGATGTAATTCCGTAACGGCCCAGTGGTATTTCGCTGTTCCACAGTCGCGTCCTGCGATTGATTCCGGTCAAAGCCGGCCATGCCCTGCGTGTTAATCTGGATGCAAAGCGCTGGATGCAAAGCGCTGGATGCAAAGCGCTGAAACATGAAGGGTTTCATTCCGTGTTTTTCATTGGGTTATGGCGTTGTCCGGAGGGGGGTGGCATGTCCTGCGCGTACTGTTGCTCATCGGTAACGTGTCCGTCAGCGGCAAGGTGCGCTGAGTGCCGGAGCGACTGATGGCTGTTGCCCAGGTCGGCAATCCCGCCATGCTTGCTGATGGTGTGGCGCGTTTCCTGCGGCAGTACCTGCCATTTGCGCAGATGGAGCAGGAGGCACTGGAGTTTATTGCCGCCAATGTCGATCTTGGTTATTACCCGGCAGGCACAGTCATCCTCGACCCCGCGCAGGCCGAACCGGACGTGTTCTACATCATTCAGCGCGGCACCGTGCAGGTTGTGCCCTTTGTCGTCACGCAAAGCGGTGAAGCACAGCCGGTCAGCATCGGCACCGGGGAGTGTTTTTCAGTCAGCGCGCTGCTGGAAAAGCGCCCGGTGATGGCGCCGTACACTGCAACCACCGACACTTTCTGCTATGAATTTCCTGCAGCACAGTTCCCGGAATTACTGAACCGCAGTCCGGTGTTCCGAGAATTTGCGACGCGTTACCTGGCGGCGATGCTGCGCGAGTCGCGACGGCTGATCAAGATGAATTTTACTGCTGCGGCAGGAGAGCAGCAGGCCATGAGCCGGAGCTTGCGTTCGCTGGTGACGCGTGCGGCGGTGACCTGTACACCGCAGACCCCGGTGGGAGAAGTGCTGCGCACCATGCAGGCACTCAAGATCGGTTCGATGCTGGTTATTGATGATGCGGGCTGTCCGGCCGGTATTTTTACCCGACACGACGTGCTGGATCGCGTTGCGCTGGCGCAGTGCGATCTGTCGCGACCGGTCAGTACCGTCATGACGCCGGCGCCACAGACAATGCCGGCGGATGCCAGTGCCTACGAGGCTGCATTGCTGATTGCCCACCGCGGCATCCGCCACATCCCGGTCTGTGACGGTGGCCGGCTGATCGGCGTGGTCACCGAACGGGACCTTTTTACACTGCAGCGGGTGAGTGTCCGTGCGATCAACCATACGGTGGCGGAGGCGGATTCCATCGGCACGTTGCAGCTCGCCGTGTCCGACATCCGCCGGCTGGCCCGCAGCATGGTGGGGCAGGGCGTGGCCGCAGAACAGCTGACGCTGATCATTTCGACGCTGAACGATGCGCTGGTGCGGCGGGTGCTGGAAATCGAGCAGGCGAATTTCCCGCTTGCCGGCATCCGCTGGTGCTGGCTGGCATTCGGCAGTGAGGGACGTTACGAACAGACCATCAGTTCCGATCAGGACAACGGCCTGCTTTTCGATCCCGAAGCCGGCGATGCTGACGGTGTGCGCGCACGTTTGTTGCCTTTTGCGCAGGCGGTCAACCGCGATCTTGATGCCTGCGGATTTCCCCTGTGCAGGGGCAACATCATGGCGGGCAATCCGCAGTGGTGCCTGAGCCTGGGCGAGTGGCGCGAACGATTTGATTCCTGGATCGCCAACACCGATCCGCAGGCGTTGCTGAATGCGGCCATTTTTTTCGATTTTCGGCCCCTGCATGGCGACGCAGTGACAGCGCAGGTGTTGCGCAGCCATCTTTCCGGGCTGGCAAAGGGCAACCAGCGGTTCCAGCGCCAGATGGCGCAATATGCCCTGGAAACGCGGCCCCCACTCGGCAGGATCAGCGATTTTGTGACTGAGAACAGTGAGCTCGGCGACATCATCGATCTGAAAAAGTCGGGTGCGCGACTGTTCATTGATGCAGCGCGCGTTCTTGCGCTTGCGGCCGGTGTTGAACATACCAACACCGCACAGCGATTGCGCCAGGCCGGGCCGCTGCTGAATATGCCGCAGGAGGAAATCGCTTCGATCAGTGACGGATTTTTTTTCCTGCAGGCGCTCCGGCTGCGCGGGCAGATGGCGGCGGATGCCGCGCTGCGGGGTGCCAATCGCGTCAATCCGGCAGAACTGAATGAGGTTGATCGCCGCATCCTCAAGGAAAGTTTTCGTCAGGCGCGCAAACTGCAAAGCCGCATTGCGCTTGATTACGGCTTATGAACGGAAGTGTGATCAGCCTGCTGCGCCGGCTGTTCGGAACCGGCCCGCGCCTGGACGCGGAACAGTCGCTCGCCCTGGCCGCGTATCACGCGCGGTCGGAGATTCCCGGCACAACTCCGCTGGGCACATTGCGCTGTGTGGTGGTGGATGTCGAAACCACGGGCCTGGATCCGTACGTTGACCGCCTGATTGCCATCGGTGCGGTGATGGTGGAAAACTGCACTGTGCGGCTGAACAGCGGTTTTGAAGTCGTGCTGCGCCAACCGCAAGCCAGCGCCCGCGCGAATATCCTGATTCACGGCATCGACGGCACAACCCAGCTCGGCGGGCTGGCGCCGGCGAGCGCCATTCTCCGTTTTCTTGATTATGTGGAACGGGCGCCGCTGGTCGGATTCCATGCCGATTTCGATCGGGTGATGATCGATCGCGCCGCACGAGAGGCGCTGGGGCGCACAGCTTCTGCCGTCTGGCTGGATCTGGCGTACCTGGCACCGGCACTGCTCGCCGAACCTGGTGTGGTGATACCGCAGGGACTGGATGAATGGACGCAGCGCTTCGGCATCGAAAACCAGGCGCGACACAATGCGCTGGCCGACGCGCTGGCGACAGCGCAATTGCTGCAGGTTGTACTGGCGCGCGCCATTGCCACGGGAGCCAACACCCTGGCAGACCTGCAACGCATCGAAAGTGATCAGCGCTGGCTCAACAGGCGCTGAACAGTTTTTCGGCGGCAATCCCTTTGCGGAGGAAGACCCGGTCAGCATCCGCTCCTGCCAATGTGTTGCAATTCATGCAGGCTGTGCGATAGTGCCGCACCAGCCGCTGCCCGCAATTTCACAATACGAACAATGAACGAATTACAGGCGCTGATCAGTCCCCGTTCGATTGCCATCCTTGGTGCATCCGCCGACCTGAACAAGGTCAACGGGCGCACGCTGCGTTTTTTGCAGGAAAAGGGATACGCGGGGCGCATTTTTCCGGTGAATCCGAAATACACATCGATTGCCGGCCTGCAGTGCTATCCCGATATTGCAGCATTGCCCGAGACACCGGATCTTGCGGTGATCGCCGTGCCGGCGGCGCAGGTGCTGGCATCGGTGCGCGGACTGGTGCAACGCGGCGGACGCGCCGCGGTGATTTTCAGTTCGGGTTTTGCCGAACTGGGCGAGGCGGGGCGCAAGCTCGAACGCGAAGTGGCTGATGCGGCGCGCGCCGGCGGCCTGCGCCTGTGCGGTCCGAATTGCCTGGGGTTGATCAACGCCTTTGATAATGTCATCGCCACCTTCGGCCAGTTCGCCGAAGGCGCGACGCCGCCAGGCCCGGTGGGTTTCGTTACCCAGTCCGGTGCATTCGGCACGGCGATTGCCGCGCTGGCGCGGCGGCGGGCGCTGGGACTGGGTTATTTCATCAACACCGGCAACGAGTGCGATGTCGATTTTGTACAGATGATGCGCGCGGTCCTCGACGATGCGCGCATCCGCGTCGGTGCCGGTTATCTTGAAGGCGTGCGCGATGGCGCGGGACTGCGCGCATTGGCCGAAAACGCGCTGACATTGGGAAAACCGCTGACCCTGACCAAGGTCGGACGCACTGCTGCGGGGGCAAAGGCTGCGGCATCGCATACCGGCGCGCTGGCTGGTGCTGACATGGTGTTTGACGGCGTGATTCGCGGCCTGGGTATCACCCGCGCCCGCAATGAAGAACACATGCTCGATATCGTCGAAGTACTGGGTGCGTGCAAATTACCAGAAGGCCGCGGCATCGGCATCGTTACCCAGTCCGGTGGCGCCGGCGTACTGATGGCGGATCGTGCCGAAGAGATGGGCTTGCAGGTCGCCGAGCTTGCGCCACAGACGCGCGATGCATTGAGCAAAGTCATTCCGGGATTCGGTACTACCGGCAATCCGGTGGACGTGACCGGGCAATTTGTGGCCGATCCCCGGTTGCTGCTCGATAGCGTACGCATCGTGATGGATGATCCGCAGGTGCATGTCGGCATCGTGTGGTTGCAGCTGATGGACGGTCACGTTGATCACCTTTCTGAAATTTTCAACAAAATCAATGAGATAGTAAATAAGCCCTGGGTGGTGTGCTGGGTCGCTGCGCCGGATGCCGCGCTGGCCAAATTGCGTGCTGCGGGCATTGCGGTATTGCGTGGCGCTGAACCCGCGGTGGATGCCGTGGCTGCGCTGGTGCGTTACGCCGAAGCACGCCGCAACTGGTTAAACGATGCCGCCGCGCGTGCGGCGCTGCAACTGTCCAAACCGAAACTGCCTGCAGCCGCTGGTGCGGTGGGCAGCATCGAAGGCCGGGCCTTGCTGCAATCGTTTGGCGTTGTCACGGCAGCGGCACGATTGGCAACAAGCGCAGACGAAGCCGTAGCCGCGGCGAAGGCGCTGGGCTATCCGGTGGTGCTGAAGATCGAATCGCCGGACATCCTGCACAAGACCGAAGCCAGGGGTGTCGCGCTGAATCTAGGTGATGACGCCGCGGTGTACGGCGCTTTTGCTGCTCTGGTCGCCAATGCCAAACAGTACAAGGCCGGGGCCCGCATCGCCGGCGTGCTGGTGCAGGCGATGGTCAAAGGCGACGTCGAGCTGGTGATCGGCCTGAAACGCGATCCAACCTTCGGTGCCGTGGTGATGGTGGGCCTGGGCGGGGTGCTGATCGAAGTGTTCAGGGACGTGGTGTTCCGTGCGGCACCGGTGACGGAAGTCGAAGCGCTGCGCATGCTGGATGAACTGAAAAGCAAAGTCATACTCGATGGTGTGCGCGGCAAACCGCCGGTCAACAAGACAGCGCTGGCGCAGATGATCAGTGCGGTATCGTGTTTTGGTGCTGCGGCCGGACCCCGGCTGGCCGAACTCGATCTCAATCCGGTGCTCGCCGGGCCGCAGCGCGTCACCGCCGTCGACTGGCTGATGGTGCTGGATTGAGTTCATGAGTGCCGCTGCGCGGGTTTCCGCACTCGCCCCGTTCCGCGTCCGCAGTTTCCGCTTTCAATGGCCCGCCGACCTGGCGACGTCATGGGCCTTCGAAATGGAAACGCTGATCCTCGGCTGGTATGTGCTGGTCGAGACCAAATCCGTTCTGATGCTGACCATCTACGCATCCCTGCAATACATCGGCACGCTGCTGGCGCCGATGTTCGGCGTGATGGGGGACCGGGTTGGCCATCGCAATGTGCTGTGTGCCATGCGCGGGCTGTATGCAGTGCTGGCGACGTTGTTAATGTTTCTTGCCTTCATGGGGGCGGTGACGCCGATGATCGTGCTGGTCATTGCCGCCATGCTGGGTCTGGTGCGGCCGTCGGACATCGGCATGCGCACCGCGCTGGTCGGCGAGACCATGCCGCCGTCGCAACTGATGGGGGCGATGAGCATCCAGCGCACCACCCAGGATTCGGCGCGCATCGCCGGCGCGCTGACCGGCGCGGGACTGGTCGCGATACTGGGCATGGGGGCAGCTTATGCCGCGGTGGTGTGTTTTTATCTGATCAGCCTGTTACTGACCTGGCAGGCCGGCAGTGCGCATCCAAAGCCGGCAGCGGTGAAACAGCTTGTGCAGCGCGCCTCGCCGTGGCGCGAATTGCTGGAAGGCCTGTCCTATGTCTGGCAGGCACCGCAGCTGCGTGCCGCCATGCTGTTCGCGTTTCTGCTCAACCTCACGGCGTTTCCGCTGTTTACCGGTTTGATGCCATATGTGGCGAAGGAGGTTTACGGTGCCGACCAGACCACGCTGGGTACCATGGTGGCATCAGGGGCCACCGGCGCATTGACCGGCTCGATCATCATGAGCCGTTTCGGCGGCGCATTCCGGCCGGCGCGTGCGATGGTCGTGTTCGGCATCGGCTGGCTGGCGATGCTGCTGCTGTTCATCCAGACGGAAAGCCCCGCAACCGGCATACCGGTGCTGATGATTGCCGGCTGCATGCAGACCATGGGACTGATTCCAATCAATGCATTGTTGCTGCGCACTTCCGATGAGCGTTACCGCGGGCGCATCATGGGCATCCGCATGATGGCGATTTACGGCAACCTGCCGGGCTTGCTGCTGGCCGGACAGCTGATCGCCGGTTACGGCTACAAGGCGATGGCCACGGGTTATTGCCTGTTCGGCATCGTGTTTGCCGTGCTCATTGCACTGTACTGGCGCAGGCACCTCTGGCAGAGCGGGGCGGCGGCGAACTTGCAGTAATTACCGGGGATGGAGTAATCCTGGCGCGAATGAACAGGCGCTGGACGTTACTTTTTGTTTGCGGGTGGCATTCCCGATAAAATGCTGCCAGCTTACCCAGGAGGCACGGCCATGGACGACGGCGTCATCACCATCAAGGACAAACCCGCAGCGGGACTCGCGATCCGGCTGCATGAGATCGACAATGTGCTGATTGCGCGCAGCGATATCGCGATCGGCGCCAAAATCGAAAACGGGCTGACTTCGAAAAGCCAGATACCCGCCGGCCACAAGATTGCCGCGCGGGCGATCAAGCAGGGCGAGCCCATCCTCAAATACGCGGTGACCATCGGCTTTGCGTCTGCTGACATTCCGGCCGGCACCTACGTGCATTCACATAACCTCGAGTTCCGCGAGTTCGACCGTGACTACGCCTACGCCCGCGACTACAAGCCGGTGGAAATGATTCCGGAAGCGGAACGCGCCTCGTTCATGGGCATCGTTCGTCCCAATGGCCAGGTGGCGACGCGCAATTATCTGGGTATTCTTGCGACAGTGAATTGTTCTGCAACGGTGGCGCACAAGATTGCGGAATATTTCACGCCGGAGCGGCTGGCGGATTATCCGAACATCGACGGCGTCTGCGCCTTCGCCCACGGCACCGGTTGCGGCATGGAAATGACCGGCGAACCGATGGACCTGCTGCGGCGGACCATGGCGGGTTATGCACGCCATGCCAACCTGGCCGGCGCACTGATCGTCGGCCTCGGTTGCGAGCGCAACCAGATCAAGGGGCTGATGAAGGAAGAGGGCCTCGACGTCAGTTCGCGCCTGAAAACCTTCGTCATGCAGGAATCCGGCGGAACGCGCAAAACCATCGAAGCGGGGATTGCCGCGCTGAAGGAAATGCTGCCCGAAGCCAACAAGGTGATGCGCCAGCGCGTACCGGCCAGCCACCTGATGATGGGCCTGCAATGTGGCGGTTCGGACGGATTCTCGTCGATCACCGCCAACCCGGCACTGGGCGCTGCAATGGACCTGCTGGCGCGCCACGGCGGCACTTTCATCCTGTCGGAGACGCCGGAAATCTACGGCGTCGAACACACGCTGACGCGCCGCGCGCGCAGCCGCGAAGTCGGCGAGAAACTGATCGAGCGCATCCGCTGGTGGAAGGACGTCTACACCGTCGGCCGCGACACCCAGATCAACGGCGTGGTCAGCCCTGGCAACCAGCACGGCGGCCTGGCGAACATTTTCGAAAAATCACTGGGCTCGTCGATGAAGGGCGGCACCGGACCGCTGAACGCGGTCTATCGTTATGCCGAGCCGGTGACGGAGAAGGGGTTTGTGTTCATGGATACGCCGGGTTTTGATCCGACCTCGGCCACCGGCCAGATTGCCGGCGGCGCCAACATGATCATGTTCACCACCGGCCGCGGATCGATGTTCGGCGCGAAACCGGTACCGTCGATCAAGCTGGCGACGAATACCCCCATGTTCAATCGCCTGAGCGAGGACATGGACATCAACTGCGGCGAGATCCTCGAAGGCACGGCAACCCTGACCGACGTTGCGCAGAAGATTTTTGACCTGATGCTGCGTACCGCCTCGGGCGAAAAAACCAAGAGCGAACTGCTGGGGCTGGGTGACCACGAGTACGTTCCCTGGAACATCGGCGTCACCGGCTGAGATGGGAGGATTGAACGCTGCAGGGTTCGTCGCTGTTGGCACCGGCGCGGTGCTGGGCGCGTGGCTGCGCTGGGGTTTTTCCGCGGCCTTGAATCACATGTTGCCAACGCTGCCGCTGGGTACCCTGGCGGTCAATCTGATGGGCGGCTTCCTGATTGGCGCTGCGCTGGAATTTTTTGTGCAGAACATGACGCTGCCGGTGGAATACCGGCTGTTTTTCATCACCGGTTTTCTCGGCAGTCTGACCACGTTTTCGGCGTTCTCACTGGAAGCGGTGATGCTGATGCAGGAAGAGCGTTACGGCTGGGCGATGGCGCTGATCGGCACCCACCTGTTCGGTTCGCTGGCAATGACCATGCTCGGCTTTGCCGTGGTGCGTGCACTGTTCGCCTAGGCGGCGTAGGGATCAACTGCGATTGAGCAGCAGGCGCGCAACATCAATGATTTCACTTGCGGTCAGGCCGATCGGGCCACAGCCGCTTTTCACCAGCTGATCCGCGGCAGCGCCATGCAGGTAAACCCCCGCGGTCAATGCATGCCGTTCATCGACGCCCTGTGCCAGTAGCGCCGTGATGATCCCGGTCAGCACGTCGCCCATGCCGGCCGCTGCCATGCCCGGATTGCCCGAGGTGTTGATCGCCCAGTGTCCATCGGGCCAGGCGCAGAGGCTGCCCGCTCCCTTGAGCACCACACCCGCGTTGTATTCGCGTGCGAGTCGCAGTGTCGCGGTGACGCGATCCTGCTGCACTTCATCCGTGGTGCAGCCGAGCAGGCGTGCCGCTTCAGCCGGATGGGGTGTCAGAATTGCTGGTTTAACCCTTTGTTTTAATTTTCTTTTTTGTCCCGCATCAGAGGCGATCCGGTTCAGCGCATCGGCATCGAGCAGCAGCGGCACAGTCGCTTCCAGCGCCCAATCCAGATATTCAGCGGCATCGGGCGAGTCGCCGAGACCGGGCCCGATGGCCAGCGCGCTCAGATGATCGAGGCGCAATACCGCATCGGCTGCACGCAGCATCAACTCGGGTTGCAGCACATCGACCAGTGGTGCATCGCTGGCCAGCAGCCCTGCATAAACACGGCCGGCGCCGCATCTCAGCGCAGCACGCGCGGCAAGCAATACGGCGCCAACCATGCCATGTGCGCCGCCGATAATGCCGGCGCTGCCATAGGTACCCTTGTGTGAATTGCGTGGTCGCGGTGGCAGCACATGCTTCAGCACACCGTCGGCGATCAACACACCATGCGGAGCGGCATCAATTTCTGCAGACAATCCGAGATCGGCAACATGAATGACGCCGCAGTGATCGGGGCCATCCAGTGTCAGCAGGCCGGGTTTCAGTGCGATGAACGTGATCGTGTGGTCGGCCTGTACAGCGCAGCCCAGCACGCGACCGGTATCGGCATCGAGCCCGCTGGGGATATCCAGCGCCAATACCGGCGCATCCAGGGCGTTGACCTGTTCGACCAGAGCAGCATGGTCGCCATCAATATTGCGTTTGAGACCGATGCCGAACAGGCCGTCGATGACCAGCGCCCAGTCCTGCGCCACGGGAATTTCCGTGACCAGTTCTCCGCCGGCCTTGCGCCAGGCCTGCAATGCCGCTGCGGCGTCACCGGAATATTGTTGCGAGCCGGTGCAGACCACGCTGACCTTGAACCACCATTGTTTCAGATGGCGGGCAAGGACCAGCGCGTCGCCACCGTTGTTGCCGGGGCCGGCGAGGATCAGCACCGGTTTGCCGCTGTCGCCGGCCAGTGTGCGGGCGAGTTCGGCGGCGGCACGGCCCGCAAGTTCCATCAATGGGGCGGGGTTACGGCGGCTCAGGACCGCCTGTTCGACCTGGCGCAGGTCGGCAGTCAGCAATATCGGTGCGGTGTGCGGCAGATTCATGATGGCCGCAAGTTTAACGCATGCGCTCCTGTGGAATGATGCGGCTTCGGGTAAAATTGCGTTTTCCGGACAGCCATTGATCATGCCGCATTTCCTACGCCTGAGAGGGCGCGACGCACTCTCTGCTTTTCGCAGGAAAAAACTCCTACAGGCCGCTGCCGCAGACATACCCGGCCTGCAGATTGCCGCCGAATACTGGCATTTCATCAGTCTGAACCGTGAGCTGGACGCCGCGGGACTGCAACAACTCGATCGTTTGCTGAGCTATGGTCCTGCCACGGCGCCAGTCGCGCAGGATGGCATGCTGCTGCTGGTGACGCCGCGACTGGGTACGATTTCCCCCTGGTCTTCCAAAGCTACCGATATTGCCAAACATTGCGGTCTGCCTGCAGTGGAGCGCATTGAGCGCGGCGTAGCTTGGTGGTGTTCAGTCGGCGGCAAACCTTTGAATACTGCGCAACGCGCGGCATTGTTGCCGCATGTGCATGACCGGATGACCGAATCAGTGTTGAACGGCTGGGATGAGGCCGAAGGTCTGTTCCGCCGCATCAGTCCCAAACCGCTGGCCACAGTCGATGTGCTGGGTGGTGGTCGCGACGCATTGGCAAAGGCCAATGTCGCAATGGGGCTGGCCTTGTCCGCGGATGAGATCGACTACCTGTACGACAATTTCAAGCGCATCGGCCGCAATCCGACGGATGTCGAGCTGATGATGTTCGCGCAGGCGAATTCCGAGCATTGCCGGCACAAGATTTTCAACGCCGACTGGGTCATCGACGGTGAGAAGCAGGGGCACTCACTGTTCGGCATGATCCGCACGACACACCAAAAACATCCGCAGGGGACCGTGGTGGCCTACTCCGACAACTCGTCGGTGATTGAAGGTGCAACGGTCGAGCGCTTCTATCCGGGTGCTGCGCAGGGTTACGGCTACTCCCGGGAGCTGACGCATATCCTGATGAAGGTTGAGACCCACAACCACCCGACTGCGATTTCACCATTTCCCGGTGCGTCCACCGGTTCCGGCGGCGAGATCCGTGACGAAGGTGCGACGGGCCGCGGCGCGAAACCCAAGGCCGGACTCAGCGGATTCTCGGTATCCAATCTGCGCATTCCCGGTTTTGAGCAACCGTGGGAAGCCAATCCCGTCGGCAAACCCGGACGCATCGCATCGGCCTTGCAGATCATGCTTGACGGGCCGATCGGCGGCGCATCGTTCAACAATGAATTCGGCCGGCCGAACCTCACCGGTTATTTCCGCAGTTACGAAATGCGTGTGGGCAGCGAAGTGCGCGGTTATCACAAGCCGATCATGATCGCCGGCGGTCTGGGTAACATCGCTGCGCAACACACGGCAAAGAATGCAATACCGGAAGGGGCCCTGCTGATTCAACTGGGTGGGCCAGGCATGCTGATCGGTCTGGGTGGTGGTGCGGCTTCGAGCATGGATACCGGAGCCAATCAGGAAGACCTTGATTTTGATTCGGTGCAGCGCGGCAATCCGGAAATCGAACGCCGCGCGCAGGAAGTCATTGACCGTTGCTGGGGGCTGGGCGAAAAAAATCCGGTACTGTCGATCCACGACGTTGGTGCCGGCGGCCTGTCGAATGCCTTGCCGGAACTGGTGCATGGCGCACAGCGCGGTGGACATTTCCAGTTGCGCGATGTGCCCAGCGAAGAACCGGGCATGTCACCGATGCAGATCTGGTGCAACGAGGCGCAGGAACGTTATGTGCTGGCGATTGCACCACAGGATTTGGAAATCTTTCGCGCGATCTGTGAGCGTGAGCGTTGCCCCTTTGCCGTGGTCGGCACGGCGACCGGCGATGGCCGGCTGAAGGTCGACGACACCGTGTTCAACAACAATCCGGTGGACATGGAACTCGCCGTACTGCTCGGCAAGCCGCCGAAAATGACCCGTGATGTAAAGCGCCTGGTACGCGAAGGGCAGGTATTCGACGCGGCCGGTATCGATATCCGGGAAGCGCTGTACCGCGTACTGCGTTTGCCGACGGTCGCGGACAAGACTTTCCTGATCAGCATCGGTGACCGTACTGTTGGCGGCATGACAGCGCGTGACCAGATGGTCGGCCCGTGGCAGGTGCCAGTGGCGGACGTTGCGGTGACTCTGATGGGTTTTAATACCCACTGCGGCGAAGCGATGGCCATGGGCGAACGCACGCCGCTGGCGGTGCTTAATCCTGAAGCCTCGGGTCGCATGGCGCTGGGCGAGGCCATTACCAATATCGCTGCGGCTGCCATCGAGAAACTGGGTGACGTGAAACTATCGGCGAACTGGATGGCCGCTGCCGGACATGCCGGTGAGGATGCGGCGCTGTTCGATACCGTGCATGCGGTGGCGATGGAACTGTGCCCGCAGCTGGGTATCAGCATTCCGGTAGGCAAGGATTCGCTGTCGATGAAGACGTCATGGAGCGAAGCTGGGGTGCGCAAGGAAGTGGTTGCGCCGCTGTCGCTGATCATCTCGGCCTTCGCACCGGTGACTGATGCAACAAAGACGCTGACCCCGCAGCTGCGCACCGACTGTGGTGATACGGATTTGTTGCTGATCGATCTCGGCCGCGGCAAGAACCGACTCGGCGGCTCGGCATTGGCACAGGTTTATGACGTGATCGGGGACGTGACGCCGGACGTGGTCGACGCTGCTGACCTGAAGCATTTTTTTGGTGTCATCCAGCAATTGAATCGCGATGGTCTGCTGCTGGCGTACCACGACCGTTCCGATGGCGGCCTGCTGGCGACCATTTGCGAAATGCTGTTCGCGGCGCGTTGCGGAGCGCAGATTGAATTGCAGGGTGAAGTTGCCGCAGCACTGTTTAACGAAGAGCTGGGCGCGCTGCTGCAGATCAGGCATGGTGATCGTGATGCCGTCTTTTCAGTGCTGAAGAAGGCCGGGCTTGCACAGCACAGCGTGATCATTGGTACGGTCAACAGCGGATCGCGGCTGGTGGTAAAAGTGGACAGCGAAACCGTGCTCGATGAGTCACGCATGGATCTGCACCGTGCCTGGTCCGAAACGACTTATCGCATGCAGATGCTGCGCGACAACCCCGATTGCGCGCAGCAGGAATACGACCGCCTGCTGGATATTGGTGACCCCGGTATCACGACCAATCTGAGCTTTGATCCGAATGAAGACATCGCTGTGCCGTTGATCAATCGCGGTGTCAAGCCGCGGGTTGCGATCCTGCGTGAACAGGGCGTCAACGGACAGATTGAAATGGCGGCCGCCTTCGACCGTGCCGGGTTTGCCGCGGTTGATGTACACATGAGCGATATCATCGCCGGCCGCATCAGCCTGAAGGATTTCAGCGGTTTTGCTGCCTGCGGCGGTTTTTCCTACGGCGACGTGCTGGGGGCGGGTGAGGGCTGGGCCAAGTCGATTTTGTTCAATGCCCGTGCCCGTGACGAGTTCGAAGCCTTCTTCAAGCGCGCCGATAGTTTTGCGCTGGGCGTGTGCAACGGTTGCCAGATGATGAGCAATCTGCATGAGCTGATTCCGGGTGCGGAACGCTGGCCGCATTTCGTGCGCAATAAATCGGAACAGTTCGAGGCGCGTTTTGTCACGCTGGAAGTGCAGCAGTCGCCGTCACTGTTTTTCCAGGGCATGGCCGGTAGCCGCATTCCGGTGGCGGTGGCACATGGCGAGGGTTATGCCGAATTCGCTGATGCAGCAGCGCTTGCAGCAGCGCAACCGCTGGTGGCATTGCGGTTTGTCGATAACCGCGGCGTTGCGACCGAACAATATCCGCTGAATTCGAATGGCTCACCGCAGGGCATCACCGGCATGACCACGTCGGACGGACGATTCACGATCCTGATGCCGCATCCGGAGCGTGTGTTTCGCACGGCGCAGAATTCCTGGTATCCGGCAGGTTGGGAAGAAGACGGGCCGTGGCTGCGCATGTTCCGCAATGCAAGGCGCGCCGCCGGCTAGACAGGTTGCTCTGCGATATTGACTAAATTGTCAATATAAACAAATACTTATATCATTCCTTCGGCATGGCCTGCCAGCGCAGGTCCAGCGTCATCGGGAATGCCGGATTCGGCACTTCAGCCACGACATTCATCGGCCCCGGCGAGTGGCCATGGTCCCAGAACCGCGCAACGCGCCGTGCTTCGGCCTCGTTGGCATTGACCGGGAAGGTGCTGTAGTTGCGGCCGCCCGGATGTGACACGTGATAGGTGCAGCCGCCAATAGAACGTTTGCTCCAGGTATCAATGACATCGAATACCAGCGGCGCATGCACGCCGATGGTCGGGTGCAGCGCGGACGGCGGATTCCATGCGCAGTAACGCAGGCCGGCGACAAATTCACCCGGTGTGCCGGTGGCCACCAGCGGCAACGCACGGCCGTTACAGGCAATCAGGTGGCGCGATTCTGTCAGGCCGCGTGCGCGCACCTGCAGCCGCTCCACCGATGAATCGACATAACGTGCCGTGGCATTGAGGCCCATTTCTTCGCCGAGCACGTTCCACGGTTCGATCGCCTGACGCAGTTCGACTTCGATGCCGTTGTAGTTCACCGTGCCGTAGCGCGGGAAACGGAATTCGTGGAAGGGCGCATACCAGGCGTCATCGAAGGCGTAACCGGCACGGCGCAGATCGGTCATTACGTCGTGAAAATCGGCCGCGACGAAATGGGGCAGCATGAAGCGGTCGTGAAGCTGCGTACCCCAGCGCACCAGCTTGGACTGATAGGGTTTTTCCCAGAACCAGGCCACCAGTCCGCGCAGCAGCAGCATCTGCGCTAGACTCATCTGCGGATGCGGCGGCATTTCGAAGCCGCGGAATTCGAGCAGCCCCAGCCGGCCCGTACCGCCATGCCCGGCATAGAGCTTGTCAATGCAGAATTCGGCGCGATGGGTGTTGCCGGTGAGATCGACGAGGAAATTGCGCAACAGGCGGTTGGTGGTTTCTGGCGGGAGTGAGGCACCGTGTTTTTTCTGCAGCGCAGCCATTTGCTGGAAAGCGATTTCCAGTTCGTACAGATTGTCGTTGCGCGCTTCGTCGACGCGCGGCGCCTGGCTGGTCGGCCCGATGAACATGCCGGAGAACAGGTACGACAGCGAGGGGTGGTTCTGCCAGTAGGTGATCAGGCTGCGCAGCAGGTCAGGGCGGCGCAGTAGCGGGCTGTTGGCGGGCTTGGCACCGCCCAGCGTGATGTGATTGCCGCCGCCGCTGCCGGTGTGGCGGCCGTCGAGCATGAATTTTTCAGTGCCCAGCCGCGTTTCCCGCGCTTCTTCATATAGCGCGTTGGTGTTGGCGACGAGTTGATTCCAGTTGCCTGCCGGATGGATGTTGACCTCGATGACGCCGGGGTCCGGTGTCACGTGCAGCACGGTCACCAGTGGATCGTGCGGTGGTCCGTAACCCTCCAGCCGGATACGCAGATTGAGCTGAGCAGCGACGCGCTCAATGACCGCGAGCAAATCGAAATAAGGCTTGATGGCCTCGAACGGCGGCATAAAGATGTGCAGCCGGCCTTCGCGTGCCTCGATGCACAAGGCCGTGCGTACGACTTTGCCGCCCTCAGGCAGCAAGTCCGGCAGCGCTGACAAGGGCAGGCGATAGCCGATGGAAGAGTCGCCGTTGATCAGGATGACCTGCTTGTCCGGCAAGGGCCAGGGCGAACTGGTCCAGCCTTTTTCATCAGCGCCCAGCGGCAGCACATGGCCGGCAGCCTCTTTGCTGCCCGGCACGTGCTGCGCTTTTTCTGCCGAGAGATGGGTCAGCGGGTCTTCCCAGGCCGGCAGCAAACGCGCCGGCGCCAGACCGAGCGCATCGGTCAACGCAAGGGCAAAACGCCGGGCATCGACAGGGCGGGTATCGGCCGGCGTTGCCGCAGCAGCAATCAGCGCCGGATTTTTCCACAATAGCTGGCCGTCATTGCGCCACTGAATGCCCAGTGCCCAGCGCGGCAGCGGTTCACCCGGATACCATTTGCCCTGGCCATAGAACACCACACCACCCTGGGCAAAACGGTCCTTGAGCCGCCACGCCAGTTGTTCGGCGAGCTGCCATTTTTTCTCCGACAGCGCGGCGGTATTCCATTCCTCGCCTTCCATGTCGTCGATTGATACGAAAGTCGGCTCACCGCCCTGGGTCAGGCGCACGTCCTGCGCCGCCAGCTTGATGTCGATCTGCTGTCCCAGCGCATCAATGGCCAGCCACTGTGCCGCGTCGTACGGTTTGGTGACGCGTGGATCCTCGTGGATACGCGTCACGGTCATCGCGAATTCGAATTGCGTTTCGCAGGGATCTACGCCGCCGATCACCGGCGCGGCACTGGCCGGCGATGGCGTGCAGGCGAGGGGAATGTGGCCTTCGCCGGCGAGCAGGCCCGAGGTTGGGTCGAGACCGACCCAGCCGGCACCGGGAATATAGGCTTCGGCCCAGGCATGCAGATCAGTGAAATCGACTTCGGTACCCGAAGGGCCGTCGAGCGCCTTCTGGTCAGCCTTCAGCTGGATCAGGTAGCCGGAAACAAAACGTGCGGCGAGGCCGCAGTGACGGAGGATCTGCACCATCAGCCAGCCGCTGTCGCGGCAGGAACCGCTTTTATGCTGCAATGTGTGCTCACAGGTCTGCACGCCGGGTTCCATGCGTACCAGATAGCGAATGTCATGCTGTAATTGCTGATTGACCGCAATCAGGAAATCGATGGTTGCGGCTGGTCCGGTATGTGCGGCGCGGAAATCGGTCAGCCATTTCTGCAGCAGCGCCCCCTGTTCGTCGATCGCCAGGTACGGCGTCAGGTCGCGCATCAGCTCGGGGCGGTAGGCGAAGGGAAATTTTTCGGCGTAAGACTCGATGAAAAAGTCGAAGGGATTGATCACCGTCATGTCGGCGACAAGGTCAACGGTGATTTCCAGTTCGCGGGTTTTTTCCGGGAATACGAAACGGCCGATGTAATTGCCGAAAATGTCCTGCTGCCAGTTGATGAAGTGCTCCGCCGGCTTGACGTTCAGCGAATACGACAGGATGGGGGTGCGGCAGTGCGGCGCAGGGCGCAGGCGGACCTCGTGTGGCGACAGGCTGACATCGCGGTCGTAACGATAGCGGGTCTGGTGATGCAGCGCGACGCGGATACTCATTGGTCGTGCCTTGATGGGGAATGCTGCGGGACTGCCTTATTGCTCGAAGCCGACGTTCCAGTCCGGATTGGGCAGTTCGGTAAAGACCTTGCGCAGGCCTTCTCCCCAGCGCTGATGCACCATGTTGAAGTAGGCATCGCTTTCATTGATCTGGTGCTGGAACGCGACGCGGAGCGTGTCGGTGCGGTAGATGAGCAGGTCGATCGGCAGGCCGACGGAGATGTTGCTGCGCATGGTCGAGTCGAACGAGACCAGCAGGCACTTGGTCGCTTCGAGCAGAGTGGTATCCGGCGTGACCACGCGGTCGATGACCGGTTTGCCATACTTGCTTTCGCCGATCTGGAAATAAGTGGTTTCCGCGGTCGACTCAATGAAGTTGCCTTCGCTGTAGACATGAAACAGCCTTTGTCGCCCGCCGGCGATCTGGCCACCGACGATAAAGGATGCGCCGGCGCTGACATTGGACTGTTCCAGGTAGGGGGCGTCGCGCTTGCGCACTTCGCGCAGTGCCGCGCCGACCATTTCCGCGACTTCGTACATGGAGCGTGCGTCATACAGCGTACGGCTTTGGCTGCCGTCCCGTTGATCTTCCTGCAGCAGATTGATTGCGTTCTGGGTGATCGACAGATTGCCGGAACTCAAAATTACTATGACTCGGTCGCCCTCGCGGCTGAACACCCGCATCTTGCGGTAACTGGCGACATGATCCACTCCGGCATTGGTGCGGGAGTCGGAGGCGAATACCATGCCGGCTTTGAGGGTTACAGCAACGCAATACGTCATGTTGATCTTGGGCAAATAGCGGGAAAAAGATGTTGCGAAGCATAGGGGAAGCGGGAAGGGCTGACAAGCAAGGTTTGATGGCAGCAGTACATTGACAGTTGGTGGAGATTCTGCCCATCACTCGACCTGGGACTGAGTGCGCACGGTGGTGGTTGCAGGTTCGTAGTCAGGAGCCAGGAAATGATGATTCAGTTCGACGTTCAGAATGTGCAACTTTTCCAGAAACTCCATCAGGTGTTCATGCAAACCTATTTCCATGATCTGCTCCACGCGGCCGTAGTGTAGTTGCGCATGCAGTTCGCCGGCCAGGCGTTCCGGCTCCATAGATTCTCGTTTGCAGAGATCGCGCAGGATTTCGTATATCTCGTTCATGCAGGCGTGCAGCGAGCGCGGCAGGTCATCGCGTAGTACCAGCAGTTCGGCAACTCGGCGCGGCGTGATGACGTCGCGGTAAATGCGCCGGTAGGAGCTCAGGGCGCTGACGGAGCGCAGCAGGGCGCTCCATTGATAGTAGTCGACAGCGCCACCGACCTCAGCCGCGCTCGGCAGCAAGGTATGGTATTTCACGTCGAGCAGGCGCGCGGTGTTGTCGGCGCGCTCCATGAAAGTGCCGAGGCGAATGAACTGGTAAGCCTCATCCCGCAGCATGGTGCCGAAGGTGACGCCGCGGAACTGGTGCGACTGGGTCTTGATCCACTCGAAAAATTCGTTGATGCCGCCAAGGTTCAGCGCGGCTTCGCTGCGCCCACGCAATTCCAGCCACATCGAATTCAGGTCTTCGTACATTTCGGAGGTCATGACGCCGCGCATGCTGCGGCCGTTCTCGCGGGCGGCATGCATCAGCGAATAAATGCTCGACGGATTGGTGCTGTCGAGAACCATGAAGCGCAGCACCTTGTCGGAGGCCACCGGTCCGGGATTGCGCTCGTAATAGGTTTTCGCCAGTCCGTTGATGACCAGCGGCAATGCCCAGGGCTCGGCCCATGACTGCGCAGCATCGGTGATGCGGTAGGGTAGCAGCGACATCTGGTAGGTCACATCAAGCAGGCGTGCGGTGTTTTCGGCGCGCTCAATCTGCCGCGACATCCAGTACAGGTTGTTGGCGTGCCGACTCAGCATTGCAGGTCCTCCAGTACCCAGGTGTCCTTGGTGCCGCCGCCCTGGGATGAATTGACGACCAGTGAGCCTTCAGTTAACGCAACCCGGGTCAGACCGCCCGGAACCAGCGTGACTTCCTTGCCGGAGAGCACATAGGGCCGCAGATCGACATGCCGCGGCACGATGTCCGAATCGCGAAAGGTCGGGCAGGTTGACAGTGCCAGCGTCGGCTGGGCGATGTAATTTGCCGGATTCAGTTCGATGCGTTTGCGGAATTCTGCAATCTGTTCTTTGGTCGATGTCGGGCCGACCAGCATGCCGTAGCCGCCGGAACCCTGGACTTCCTTGACCACCAGTTCTGCCAGGTGCGCCAGTGTGTAGGCAAGGTCATCGGCATTGCCCAGCCGGTACGTGGGCACGTTGGAGATGATGGGTTTTTCGCCGAGGTAGAAATCGATCATCTGCGGCACGTACAGGTAGGTGGATTTGTCATCGGCGACGCCAGTGCCGATGGCGTTGGCCAGCGTGACGTTGCCGGCGCGATAGGCGGCGAAGATGCCGGGTACGCCGAGAGCGGAATCCGCCCGGAAGGCCAGCGGGTCGATGTAGTCGTCGTCAATGCGGCGGTAGATCACGTCGACGCGTTGCGGGCCGCTGGTGGTGCGCATATAGACGTAGTTGTTGGCGACGAACAGATCCTGGCCTTCAACCAGTTCGACACCCATCTGCTGGGCGAGGAAGGCGTGCTCGAAGTAGGCACTGTTGTAAGAACCCGGTGTCATCACCACCACGGTGGGCTGACTGACATGTTCGGGGGCGACGGCACGCAGGTTGTCGAGCAGCACGTCGGTGTAGTGGTCGACCGGCGCAACGGGGATGCGCCCGAACAGGTCGGGGAACAGCCGCATCATCATCTTGCGGTTTTCCAGCATGTACGACACCCCGGATGGCGTGCGCAGATTGTCTTCGAGCACGTAAAATTCGCCGGCGCCGGTTTTGACGATATCCACGCCGGCGATGTGCACATATACATCGCCTGCGACATGGATGCCGCGCATTTCCGGTCGATAGGCGGGATTCTTCAGCACCTGATCCGAGGGAATGATGCCCGCCTTGAGGATTTCCTGGTCGTGGTAGATGTCTTTGAGGAAAGCGTTCAGCGCGCGTACCCGCTGGCAGGCGCCATCGCTGATCATTTTCCAGGCGTTCGGACGAATGATGCGCGGAATGATGTCAAACGGAATGGAGCGCTCGGTGCCGGATTCGTCACCGTAAACGGCGAAAGTGATTCCCAGTCGGGTATACAGCGCATTGGCTTCACGCTGTTTTTGCGGCAGGAAATCGGCAGACTTGCCTTCGAGCCACTCGGTGTGGGCGCGATAATGCGGACGTATCGTGCCGTCCGCCATACGCATTTCGTCGTACGGGCGCGTGGTGCTCATGGGGATTTTTTGTATGCCACCGTTGAACTGCAGTCTCAGTTTTAACACAATGGATAAGCAACCGGTGTGCCACCGCGATTGCACGGTAAATAGGGGCATTGCAGGGCCTGGCAAGTCTGTTGCCAGACATCAATGCACCAATTTGGGGCGGGATGACGAATGTGGTGCGGGCGCGCTACGCTAAGCGCAGTGTGATGGTTTTATTGGAATTTGCGGAATACGCTAGGCGATGATCAAGAAAAATCCATTACATCTGGTGGCGTCCCGGGACTCTGGCAGCGTGCCGTGGCTGGACGGAGTGACGGCGCGGTTTGACGAACCTGCGCGCACGCTGCTGCGCCGCGTATCCGCTTATGTGGCCATGCCGCTGGAACAGGTTCTCCTGAGCGAGGACTGGACAGCGCTGGACCATGCGCGCGCCATGGCGGATATCGTGTTGGCGCTGGACCTGGATCATGAATCGGCAGCGGCTGCGCTGCTGGTGCCGCTGCTGCGTGCAAAACCGGAGGCTGCGCGGGAGATCGGTGAGAAATTTGGCGCGACGATTATTGAGCTCGCCGAGGGCGTGGTACGCATGGGGGAGATCGGCGCGCTGTCGAACCGCGCAGTGGCTCCGGTACGAGTCGAGGCCCAGGCGGCGCAGCTGGAAGCGCTGCGCAAGATGCTGCTGGCGATGGTGCAGGATGTGCGCGTGGTGCTGATCAAGCTCGCCGACCACCTGCAGGAACTGCGCACGGCGGTCAAATCCGGTGACGGGAGGCGCGTGACGGAGATTGCGGAGCTGACGCGGGATATTTTCGCGCCCTTGGCCAACCGTCTCGGCGTGTGGCAGATCAAGTGGGAACTGGAAGATCTGGCGTTGCGCGTACTGGATGCCGACAGCTACAAGCGCATTGCGCGGCTGCTCGATGAAAAGAGGCTGGACCGCGAGCGCTATATCGAGAATGTGGTGACGCTGCTGAAAGGTGAAATCGCGCGCGCCGGGATCGCTGCCGAAGTGACGGGCCGGCCCAAGCATATTGCCAGTATTCACCGCAAGATGCAGCAGAAAGCCATTGATTTTGAAGGACTTTATGACGTGCGCGCGGTGCGGGTTTTGGTCGCCGACATCAAGGATTGTTACGCCGTGCTGGGCATCGTGCACAGCCTGTGGTCGCCTCTGCCGCGGGAATTCGACGATTACATCGCCAAACCCAAGGCCAACAACTACCGATCACTGCATACCGCGGTAATCGGGCCCGAGGGCAAATCCGTGGAAGTGCAGATCCGCACCCATGAGATGCACCAGCATTCCGAGCTCGGTGTCGCGGCGCACTGGCAGTACAAGGAAGGCGGACGCCAAGACAAGGGTTACCAGGAAAAAATTGCCTGGCTGAGGCAGGTACTGGAGTGGAAAGACGAGGTGCGGGATACCCGCGAATTCGCCGAGCAGTTCCGCACGGGTTTGTTCGAGGAATCGGTTTATGTGTTCACGCCGCAGGGGCGGGTGGTCGACCTGCCCAAGGGGGCAACACCGATCGACTTCGCCTATCACGTGCATACCGAGCTTGGTCATCGCTGCCGCGGCGCGAAGGTGGACGGTGCGATGGTGCCGCTCAATACGCCGCTGGCCAATGGCCAGCAGGTGGAGATTCTGACAGTCAAGCAAGGCGGGCCGAGTCGCGATTGGCTCAATCCGCAACTGGGATTTCTGAAAAGCCAGGGTGCGCGCGGCAAAGTGCGGCAGTGGTTCAATCGGCAGAACCTGGAAACCGATATTGCGCAGGGCCGCAGTGTGCTGGAGAAGGAATTGCAGCGCAGCGGCATGAGCAAACTGAATCTTGATCAACTGGCTGCCGACATGGGCTTCGGCAAACTCAGTGACCTGCTGTCGGGGCTGGGACGCGGTGAAGTGGGACCCAAGGCATTGCGCGATGCGCTGACGCAAGACGCTCAGCCACCAGCGGTCACGGCGGATGCCGGCATTGTGACGCGCAAATCTGCGCGTGCGGGCGGCGGCGTGCTGGTGGTGGGGGTGGATAAATTGCTGACTACGCCGGCCAGATGCTGCCGGCCGGCACCGCCGGACCCCATCGTCGGTTTTGTTACCCGTGGCCGCGGCGTCAGTGTACATCGCGCGAGCTGCGCCAATCTTGCACGGCTGGATCCCGAGCGGCGGATTGCGGCGGAATGGGGTGCCCCGGGTACCACCACATTTCCGGTCGAGATTGTTGTCGATGCAGTGGACCGCACGGGATTGCTGCGCGATATTTCCGAGGTCCTGTCGCGCGAACGCATCAATGTTACGGCTACGCGCTCAACCTCGACCGACATGAGTGCGCGCATGCGCTTCACGGTTGAAATCACCGATCTGGGGCAGTTGCAGAAAATGCTGGCGTTGATTTGCGAGGTGAAGGGCGTATTGCGGGCTGTGCGAAAGTGAGCCGTAAAAATAACAAATAAAAACAATATGTTACAGTCTTCCTGTTCGTGTCGCGTGCCTCTTGCGTAGAATGATTTCGCGTGTTGCCGTTGGTAAAACTGTTGGTAAAAAAATATAAACCATAAATCACTAGGAGGAGTTCACCGTGAACATTTCGTTTCTGAGTAAGTTGCTTGCATCGTTGGGCGCAGCTGCATTGGCGCTCGTCTGTGGCCTTGCCATGGCGCAGCAATATCCGACAAAACCGGTGCGAGTCATCGTACCCTTCGCCCCTGGGGGCGGCAGCGATATTACCGCCCGTCAGTTTTCGGCGAAGCTCACCGAATACATGGGTCAGCAGTTCGCGGTGGACAATCGGGGAGGCGCGGGTGGTCTGATCGGCATGGAGTTGACCGCCAAGTCGCCTGCCGACGGTTATACGATCATGATGATGTCCGGCAGTTTTTCGGCGACATCCGCCGTGCAGCAGCCGGCATTCGATCCGATCAACAACATCATCGCTGTCGCGGAATTCGGCTATACCCCGTTCGTGCTGACCGTCCATCCGTCATTGCCGTCGAAATCGGTCAAGGAACTGATCTCGTTGGCGCGCACAACGAAAGGCGGCCTGAGTTATGCAGGCACCGGAACCGGCGGGGCCACGCATCTCGCCACCGAGTTGTTTTCCAACATGGCGAAGATCAAGATGGTCGCCATCCAGTACAAGAGCACCGGAGCCGCGATGGCTGATCTGCTGTCGGGACAGGTGCCGGTGATTGTCGGCAGCCTGTTACCCGTTACGCCGCATCTCAAGACGGGCAGACTGCGTGCGCTTGGAGTGACCACGGCCCAGCGCTGGCACACGCTGCCCGATGTGCCTGCCATCGCCGAGACGCTGCCCGGATACGAGGTCGTGCTCTGGTTCGGAACAATGACGCCGCGTGGCACGCCTCAGCCCATCATTGATGCCTTGAATGCAGGCATCAACAAGGCGTTGCAGGATCCGACGATCAAGAAGAACCTTGAGGGCGCAGGCATGAAGCCCAGCGGTGGTACGCCGCAGCACTTCGACGATCGCATCCGCAAGGACTACGAGCGGTGGACGAAGGTCGTCAAGGCAGTGGGTCTCAAGCCGGGGCAGTAATCGCAGGCTCCTGATTGTGTTTGATAGGGCACACCGATTCGGCTAGAATCCTGCCCTTTCAGGCGCGTAGCTCAGCTGGTTAGAGCACCACCTTGACATGGTGGGGGTCGTTGGTTCGAGTCCAATCGCGCCTACCAATTTTTGAAATGCGTATTATTGCCGGCGGAACACTGGAAGAGAGCGTTATGAAACCGCGAACTTGCAAGGCTTCTGAATTCCGGCGATAGCTGCGTCATTTCCTTGGTAGTTGAGATAGAGAAACAGGAAAAAGTGCGGCTGGCCCGCACTTTTTTTATTGGTGTTTACGAAACACGCAACATGGTCTGACGCATATGGTCAACATCAAATTACCCGACGGTTCGCTGAAATCCTTCGATCATCCGGTGACGGTGGCGGAGGTTGCTGCTGCAATCGGCGCCGGCCTGGCAAAAGCCGCGCTGGCCGGGCGCGTCGACGGAAAGCTGGTCGATACCTCGCATCGCATCGAAGCTGATGCCGAGCTGTCGATCATCACCGACAAAACGGCCGATGGCCTCGAAATCCTGCGCCATTCGACAGCGCATCTGTTGGCGCATGCGGTCAAAGAACTGTTTCCCGATGCGCAGGTGACCATCGGTCCGGTTATCGATGACGGGTTTTTTTATGATTTCGCCTACAAGCGGCCGTTCACGCCCGACGATCTGGCCGCCATCGAAAAGCGCATGGCAGAGATCGTCAAGCGCGATATCAAGGTCGATCGCCAGGTGATGCCGCGCGACGAGGCAGTGCAGTTTTTCTCCGACATGGGCGAGAAATACAAAGCCGAGATCATTGCATCAATCCCGTCAAATGAGCCGATTTCGTTGTACCGGCAGGATAATTTCATTGATCTCTGCCGCGGTCCGCATGTGCCGTCCACCGGCAAACTTAAAGTGTTCAAGTTGATGAAAGTCGCCGGCGCGTACTGGCGCGGTGATTCGAAGAACGAAATGCTGCAGCGGATTTACGGCACGGCATGGGCGAAGAAGGAAGAGCAGGACGCCTATCTGCACCGGCTCGAGGAGGCCGAAAAGCGCGATCATCGCAAACTCGGTCGCCAGCTGGATCTGTTCCACATGCAGGATGAAGCGCCAGGGATGGTGTTCTGGCATGCCAATGGCTGGGTGATCTGGCAGGCGATCGAGCAGTACATGCGCCAGCTGCTGACCGAGGCGAATTACCGCGAGGTGCGCACGCCGCAGGTTATGGATCGGGTGTTGTGGGAGCGCTCCGGGCACTGGGAAAATTACCGCGAATACATGTTCACCACGGAATCGGAAAAGCGCGATTACGCGGTGAAGCCGATGAACTGCCCGGGACATGTGCAGATTTTCAACCAAGGTGTCAAAAGTTACCGTGACCTGCCGCTGCGCATTGCCGAATTCGGTTCCTGTCACCGCAATGAACCGTCAGGGGCGTTGCACGGCCTGATGCGGGTACGTGGCTTCGTGCAGGATGACGCGCATATTTTCTGTACTGAAGAACAGATTCAAGGCGAGGCCGGTGACTTTGTCGATCTGCTGCGCAGGGTTTATGCCGATTTCGGCTTTGAGCAGATCCTGGTCAAGCTGTCGACCCGGCCGCCGAAGCGCATCGGTGATGATGCGGTCTGGGATCGGGCTGAGGCGGCGCTGAAGGCCACTTTGGACGCCAAAGGCCTGGATTGGGACCTGAATCCGGGCGAGGGTGCATTTTATGGCCCCAAAATCGAGTTTTCGCTGAAAGACTCGCTGGGCCGGGTCTGGCAGTGCGGCACTTTGCAGCTGGATTTCGCTTTACCGGAGCGTCTGGGTGCCGAATATGTGGCCGAGGACAACACCCGGCGCACACCGGTGATGCTCCACAGGGCCATTCTGGGGTCGCTAGAGCGCTTCATTGGCATTCTGATCGAGCACTACGCCGGGGCGATGCCGGCCTGGCTGGCGCCGGTGCAGGCCGTCGTCATCAACATTTCCGAGGCTCAGGCCGGGTACGCGGCTGAGGTCGCTGAAACCCTGAAAAAGGCTGGTTTCAGGGTCGAAGCCGACTTGAGGAATGAGAAAATTTCCTATAAAATCCGCGAACATAGTCTGCAAAAGCTGCCTTTCCAGCTCGTGGTCGGAGACAAGGAAGTGGCGGCACAACTGGTGGCTGTGCGTTCCCGTAAAGGCGAGGATCTGGGGCAAATGACCCT
>CAMCYP010000018.1 GCA_945885345.1 Bordetella parapertussis
ATCGATTTCTGGTCGCCGTTGCCGTCGATGATCGTGGTTTCTTCCTTGCCGATCTCGATGCGTTTGGCCTGGCCCAGATCAGCCAGCGTGACTTTCTCCAGCGACAGGCCGACTTCTTCGGCAATCACCGTGCCGCCCGTGAGGATGGCGATGTCTTCCAGCATGGCTTTGCGACGGTCGCCGAAGCCCGGGGCCTTGACGGCGCAGGTCTTCAGGATGCCACGGATGTTGTTGACCACCAGGGTTGCCAGCGCTTCGCCTTCAACTTCTTCGGCGATGATCAGCAGCGGTTTGCCGGCCTTGGCGACTTGCTCCAGTACCGGCAGCAGGTCACGGATGTTCGAGATCTTCTTGTCGTGCAGCAGCACGTAGGGGCTCTCGAGCAGGGCATGCTGTTTTTCAGCGTTGTTGATGAAGTACGGCGACAGGTAGCCGCGGTCGAACTGCATGCCTTCGACCACTTCCAGTTCGCTTTCCAGGCCCGAGCCGTCTTCGACGGTGATCACGCCTTCTTTACCGACTTTGTCCATCGCGTCAGCGATGATCTTGCCGATTTCGGAATCAGCGTTGGCCGAGATCGAACCGACCTGGGCGATTTCCTTGCTGGTGGTGCAGGGCTTGGACAGTTTTTTCAGCTCGGCGACGATGGCGGTAACCGCTTTGTCGATGCCGCGCTTCAGGTCCATCGGGTTCATGCCGGCGGTTACAAACTTCATGCCTTCCTGAACGATGGCTTGTGCCAGCACGGTGGCAGTGGTGGTGCCGTCGCCGGCGATGTCGGAAGTCTTGGAAGCGACTTCTTTCACCATCTGCGCGCCCATGTTCTCGAACTTGTCCTTCAGTTCGATTTCCTTGGCGACAGACACGCCGTCCTTGGTCACGGTCGGGGCGCCGAAGCTGCGCTCGAGTACCACGTTGCGGCCTTTCGGGCCGAGGGTGACTTTGACTGCGTCAGCCAGAATGTTGACGCCGGCAATGATTTTCTGCCGTGCCGGCTCGTGGAATTTGACGTCTTTAGCTGCCATGTGTGTGATCTCCTGGATATTCTTGGTGGGTTACTCGACGACGCCCATGATGTCTTCTTCGCGCATCACCAGCAGCTCGTCACCTTCAACTTTGACGGTCTGGCCGGAGTATTTGCCGAAGAGAACACGGTCGCCGACTTTGACGTCGAGCGGGATGACCTTGCCGTCATCGCCTTTTTTGCCTTTACCAACGGCTTTGACTTCACCCTGATCCGGCTTTTCAGCGGCGGTGTCAGGAATCACGATGCCGGAAGCAGTCTTGCGCTCTTCTTCCAGCCGCTTCACGATGATGCGGTCGTGCAACGGGCGAATCTTCATGGGTACATCTCCTCAAAAATCGGTTGATAAACAGGTAACGCTAGGAAACCGCGAACCGTTTTGTTAGCACTCGGCTCAAGCGAGTGCTAATGATAGAGATGTACCGCCAGAAAGCAAGGGGGGCCGGATCACGGCCCCCCTTGGTGTAAGTACTTGCTTACACTAAAAATATCAATAAAAACAATAAGTTACTGTTTTATCGGGCTCACAACAGGCAGTGCCCGATGGGTCGGGATGCCAAAGCGGTACACGGTTTTACGCTTGCCGGCACAGCTCGGGGGTTGCGGTGCATGCGGGCACGGCAGGGTGCGCCGACCCTCTTCCGACAGGGTGGCGTCATTGGCGAAATCCTTCCAGATGCCGCCGCGCACCGGCCGGAACGCCCACAGCAGATAGCCACGCTCTGCTGCCAGTTCGAGCAGGTCATCGAGATCCGGCGCATCGTATACGGCGACCTGGGCGCCGTTGACATTGCAGGGGTAGGTGCCGAAGGCCTGCATGCACTCCAGTTCTTCGTTCTCCGCAGCACCCTGGCGAAAGCAGGCCGGGCGCTCGGCCCGCGCCACATCCCAGGCCCCCAGTGCCCAGGCCGCTTCCATCGCGGCATGATCCACTGCGATCAGGTCGCGCCAGCGGTCATTGAGTTGCAGCGATGAACTGGGAATCGGCGTGTAGGCGACGGCTTCAGCTTCTTCCAGTTCAGCCAGCTTCTGTTTGATGAAGCCGTGCCAGTGCAGTGTCAGGATCACCGGGGTGTCGGGACAGGGTACTGCGGCGAGGGTGACGCCGACGAGCGGCAGGCCGGTGGCGGACATCTGGTCTTCGATGCGTTCGAGAATCTGCATGCGCAAACATCTCCTATAGTGTGCTGTTAAACTCACTGTCGAAAACATTCAGAGCAATTCAGAGCAAATTCAGTGCCACAGCGCTTGATGCAACGCCACCATGCCGCATTGACGTTTCACAACCGTACCATGCGCGGACTCATGGCGGAAAGTATTGATTAAGGTTTGACCAAAATGCCAACCAGCACTCGCAACACTGTGCTGCTAGAACGCAGCCGCACCGCAGTGTGGCATCCGTGCACGCAGATGAAGCAGCACGAAACGCTGCCCATCGTGCCGATTGCCCGCGCCCAGGGCTGCTGGCTCTACGACTGTGACGGCAAACGTTATCTCGACGCCGTCAGTTCCTGGTGGGTCAACCTGTTCGGCCACGCCGAGCCGCGCATCAATGCCGCGCTGGTCGACCAGTTGCAGCAGCTGGAACATGTGATGCTCGCCGGCTTCACCCACGAACCGGTGGTCGCCCTGTCGGAACGCCTGTCGGCGCTGACCGGCGGCGCGCTGGGCCACTGTTTCTACGGCAGCGACGGTGCCTCAGCTACCGAAATCGCGCTGAAAATGAGTTTTCACTACTGGCGCAACAGCGGCCAGCCGGACAAAACCGAGTTCATCAGCCTCGCCGGCAGTTATCACGGCGAAACCCTGGGCGCGCTGTCGGTCACCGATGTCGCGCTGTTCAAGGACACTTATGCCCCGCTGCTGCGCGCAAGCGTCCAGGTGCCCAGCCCGGACTGGCGGCAGGCTGCTGCCGGCGTATCGCCGCGCGACCATGCCCTGCAATGCGCGCAGGTACTGGAACTGCATCTGCAACAGCACCACGCCCGCACTGCCGCGCTGATCGTAGAGCCGCTGGTGCAGGGCGCCGCCGGCATGGCCATGTACGACGCCGAATACCTGCGGCAGGCGCGCACGCTGTGCGATCGTTACAAGGTGCACCTGATTGTCGATGAAATCATGACCGGCTTCGGCCGCACCGGCACCTTCTTCGCCCATGAACAGGCCGGCCTCATTGGCGACCTCGCTCCCGATTTTTTGTGTTTGTCCAAAGGCATCACCGGCGGGTACCTGCCGCTGTCCGCGGTACTGACCCGCGACAGCATTTACCGGGCGTTCTACGACGAATCGGTGACCCGCGGCTTCCTGCATTCGCATTCCTACACCGGCAATGCGCTGGCCTGCCGCGCAGCACTCGCGACGCTGGATATTTTTGAGCAGGACCAGACCATTGCTGCCAATCGCGGCAAGGCACAGCGCATCACCGCGGCGGCACAAGTGCTGGCCACGCATCCGCGGGTGTGCAATTTCCGTTCAACCGGCATGATCTGGGCGTTCGAGATTGACAGTGCCGATCCGGCCTTCAGCCGGCATTTTTTCGAAGCTGCGCTGGAACGTGAACTGCTGCTGCGTCCGATCGGCACCACGGTTTATTTCATGCCGCCGTATGTCATCAACGACGCCGAAATCGAACTGCTCGCTACGCGCACCCTTGAGACGCTGGACGCCACGCCTTGAAACTGACTTTCCTCGGCGCGGCAGGCGAAGTCACAGGATCAAGTTTCCTGCTGGAGGCCGACGGCCTGCGTTTTCTGGTCGACTGCGGCATGTTCCAGGGCGGCCGTGAAGCCGATGCCAAAAATTACGCGCGTTTCGCCTTCGATCCCGCCACCCTCGATTTTGTACTGTTGACCCACGCCCATATCGACCACTCCGGACTGTTGCCGCGCCTGGTTGCAGCAGGATTCCGCGGCCCGATCCATGCCACCGCGGCGACCTGCGATCTGCTCGAAGTCATGCTGGTCGACTCGGCGCATATCCAGGAAAAGGAAGTCGAGTGGAAACAAAAAGCAAAAACGCGCGACGCCGACAAACCACCGCTGTACACCGTCGCCGAAGTCACGCGGACGCTGCGCCAGCTGAAACCTGTGGCCTACGACACCACGCTCGAGCCGCACCCCGCCGTGCGCTGCCTGTTCCGCGACGCCGGCCACATCATCGGCGCGGCCATCATTGAACTGTGGGTGCGTGAAGGCGCACAGACGCGCAAGATCGTGTTCTCCGGTGACATCGGCCAACCGGGCCGCCCGCTGGTACGCGATCCGACACCGGTCACTGAAGCCGATGTACTGGTCGTCGAATCCACCTACGGCAACCGCCGGCACAAGAGCCTGGAAGACACCCTGGCGGAACTGGAACACGCGATCACCGACACCCTGGTGCGCAAAAAAGGCAATGTGATCATTCCGGCGTTCGCCGTCGGCCGCACCCAGGAAATCATTTACCTGCTGGTGGATCTGTACCGGCAGGGGCGGTTGCCGGAGATGAATATTTATGTCGATTCACCGATGGCGACCAAGGCCACGGAAATCACCGCGAAACACTGGGCCCTGCTCGACCAGGATGCAGCAACGCTGCTGCAATGGCTGAAAGGCGGGCGCGGACGGCCGCGCATCCATTTTGTGCAGGACCTGCTGGAATCGACCAATCTGCAGCGCATCAAACACGGTGCGGTGATCATTTCCGCCAGCGGCATGTGCAATGCCGGGCGCATCAAACACCATTTGCGGCACAACCTCGGCCGCCGCGACTCGTCGATCCTGATCGTCGGCTTCCAGGCTGCGGGCACGCTGGGGCGGCGCATCGTCGACGGCGTCAAGAACGTGCGCATCTTCGGCATTCCGATCCCGGTGCGCGCCGACATCTACACCATCGGCGGACTGTCCGCCCACGCCGACCAGGACGCGCTGCTCGGCTGGCTGTCGCATTTCAAACGTGCGCCGCAACGCACCTTCGTGGTCCACGGCGAACCGGAGACCGCCGGAATTTTTGCCGCCGCCATCCATGACAAACTGGGTTGGGGCGGCGTCGACAGGCCGACACTGCACAGCTCGGTCATCCTTTGAAATCAACCGGAATCTCCGCTGAATCCCTGATGCCCATGCCCCTGACCCGCGTTATCGCCGCTGCCCTGCTGATCCTGCTGCCACTGTCCGTCATCGCACAGCCGGCATCCACCCTGCCCGAACCCGTTGCCCGTGCACTGGCCCAGGCCGGCATTCCCGAGTCGGCAATTGGCGTCTATGTGCATGAAATCGGCGCCGCAGAACCGGTACTGGCCATCGGCGCTGACCGCGTGCTGAATCCGGCCTCGACGATGAAACTGGTCACCACCTATGCCGGACTTGAAATGCTCGGCCCGGCCTTCGTATGGAATACCGACGTGCTGACCGACGGCACGCTGACGCAGGACGTGCTGGCCGGCAATCTTTACATCAGGGGCGCCGGTGATCCGAAACTGACGGTGGAGAATTTCTGGTTGCTGCTGCGCAACCTGCGCGCGCGGGGTGTGCGTGAAATCCGTGGCGACCTGGTGCTTGACCGCCGCTTGTTCGCCGAAGAACTGCAGAATCCGGGCGCCTTCGATGATCAGCCTACGCGCCCTTACAACACCGGGCCCAGCGCATTGCTGGTCAACTTCAAGGCCGTCACGCTGCAATTCGTCCCCGATGCGACCACGCGCACGGTGCGCATCGCCACCGAGCCGCTGCTGCCCCAGGTGCAGGTCATCAACAACCTGAAACTCGTCGACGGCCCCTGTGGCGATTGGGTCGGCAAGCTGCGCCTGGAATCGCAGGGCAATGCCGATTCAGCGCGTCTCACCTTCAATGGTACTTATGCGCTGGACTGCGGCGAAGGCATGCGCAGCTTCAGCGTACTCGGCCATCGCCAGTATGTCGGCGCGTTGTTCACACAGTTATGGAAAGACCTGGGCGGCACGTTCAGCGGACAGGTGCGTGACGGCGCCACACCGGAACAGGCGCGCCGCCTGGCGACTGCGCGTTCCCTGTCGCTCTCTGAAATCGTCCGCGACGTCAACAAATACTCCAACAACGTGATGGCACGGCAGTTGTTCCTGTCACTCGCCATGAATAATGGCGCCCCGGCAACCACCGCCGCTGCTGCGAGCAGCGTCAAACAATGGCTGGCGCTGAAGGGCCTCGCCGTGCCGGAACTGGTGCTGGAAAACGGCTCGGGACTTTCGCGCATCGAACGCATCAGCGCACGCAACCTCGGTGCCGTGCTGTTGAACGCTTATGCGAGTCCGGTGATGCCGGAATTGATGGCCTCACTGCCGGTCGCTGCCGTCGACGGCACGCTGCGCAAGCGCATGAGAAGCTCGGAAGTCGCCGGCCAGGCCCATGTCAAAACCGGATCGCTGTCGGGCGTGCGTTCGATCGCCGGTTATGTACTCGACACGAAGGGAAACCGCGCGGTGGTAGTATTCATGGTCAATCACGCCAACGCGTTCAACGCGCAGGCGGCTCAGGATGCGATGCTGGGCTGGGTGCACAATCGTGACAGCAGCAATTGCTGTCGACGTGTCAATAAAAAATAACAGTGCCGCTTGTCGTCAAATCACGACGGCTGTAACGCTTCGTTACAATTTTTTTCCGGAATTTTTCTGTCTGCATCGTGTCAACTTTGTTGTCGCGCTGGGATTGCTGTGGCACTTACGCACAGTGCAGCGCACATCAACAAAGGAGATGTCATGTACAAAAAAGCTATTTCCATAGTACTGATTGCTGCCGCACCACTCGCCGCTGGTATTGAAGCACACGCACAAGCCACGCAAACGACTGCCGGCACCACCGGTTTCTACGGCGGTCTGGGCGCAGGCCGCTCGCACGCCGATATCGGCTCGGCGGGCATCGCCGGATCGACGGACAAAGATGACAACGCATGGAAAGCGTTTGGTGGTTATCAATTCAACCAGAATTTCGCCGTTGAGGGTGGTTATGTCGACCTCGGCAAAGCTTCGGTGAACGGTGCAACGGGCTTCGGCACAACCGACTCCAAGGCATGGCATGCCGGAGTGGTTGGCAGCCTGCCTATAACGCCGCAGTTTGCATTCACCGGAAAACTCGGCATCGCACGTACCGAAACCGACACCAGCGGCAGCAATGCCGGCATCGCGTTCGGCGGCACGGATCGCGAAACAGCGCCGACTTACGGCCTTGGAATGCGCTACGACCTCACCAAGACCTTCGCCGTGCGCGGCGACTGGGATCGGTTCCGTGTCAGCAGCGCCAGCATGGGCGGCAAAACCGATACGGATCTGTACAGCGTAAGCGCGGTGTTCAAGTTCTGATTGACAGCACCACGAAACAAAAGCGGGAACCTGTAATGCAGGTTCCCGTTTTTATTGGGCTGCGATCACCGCGCGATAACGCATCAGCCAGAGTCGCGACAGCAACTGAATCACTGCCGCAGCCGTCAGCGCGCATAAAAATGCCAGGCCAATGCCGGTGGCGGGCAAGGCCCAGGCCAAAATCATGCAGAAGGTGCTGAACGCGTAAAAACCCAGCACCATGCCGCGCAACAACTGGATCGTGGCAGCCGCACCGGCGCTGCGATGCGTGAACAATACGAGCACGGTGCCCATCACCGGAAACATCGCAAACACACCGCTCAGGTCAGGCCCGAGATTGGCCGCGAAGTGCGTGACCAGCAGCACGAGCAGCGCACTCAGGCCCATGCGCAGCAGCATGTCATTGGGCGGTTTTGACGCTGCCTTTGCCGCTGCCGGCAACACGGGATAAAGACGTGGCGCGAGCCACAGCCCCGTCACAACGACAAGTCCTGCAACCCACAGCGTGCTGGCATTCCACAGATCAAGCATGATAACGGCCGCGGCGTAACCGACATAGGCGAGCGGCAGGCTCAGCGGCCATGAGTAGCGGGTGGCTGCCCAGGCATAACTGAGGCCAAAGGCCAGCATCGCCAGCACGGCCGACAGCGTGCCGACAGCCGCCCTCGCCGCGAAGGCCGCGCCCTGTTCGATTGCAATGAACCACAGGATCGGGCCGGCGACGATCGGAAACGCCGAAAGCCAGCCGGCAACCGCCGGACCCCAGCGTCGGCCGGCCAGGGTCACCAGCGCGATCAGCGCAGGCACGAGAAACAACTTGAGTAACAGGACTGCGCTCATGAAAGGTCTTCAATCGCTGCTGATGTTGCGGCAAGACGACCGCATTACAGCCGCAGCGATGCCCACAGCGCATCCACCCGCTGCTTCACATCGGCACTCATCGCAATCGGCGTGCCCCACTCGCGATTCGTTTCCTCCGGCCACTTGTTGGTGGCATCAATGCCCATCTTTGATCCGAGTCCGCTCACCGGACTGGCAAAATCCAGGTAATCAATCGGCGTCGCATCGGCAATCAGCGTATCGCGCCGCGGATCGACACGGGTGGTCAGCGCCCACATCACTTCCTTCCAGTCGCGCACATTGATGTCGTCATCGGTGACGATGATGAACTTGGTGTACATGAACTGGCGCAGAAAACTCCAGATGCCGAACATCACGCGCTTGGCGTGTCCCGGATACTGTTTTTTCATGCTGACGCAGGCGATGCGGTACGAGCAGCCTTCGGGCGGCAAATAGAAATCGACAATTTCCGGAAATTGTTTGACCAGCAAGGGCACGAACACTTCGTTCAGCGCCTCGCCCAATACCGCCGGTTCATCCGGCGGCTTGCCGGTGTAGGTCGAGTGGTAAATCGGGTCTTTGCGCATCGTGATGCGCTCAACGGTGAATACCGGAAATTTTTCCTGTCCGTTGTAATAACCGGTGTGGTCGCCGAACGGGCCTTCCAGGGCGGTCTCATTGGGATAAATAAAACCTTCCAGCACGATCTCGGCGCGCGCCGGCACTTTCAGGGTATGACTCAGGCATTGCGCGATTTCGGTTTTTTCACCGCGCAGCAAACCGGCGAATTGATATTCGGACAAGGAATCCGGTACCGGCGTCACTGCACCAAGCATGGTCGCGGGATCAGCCCCTAGTGCCACCGCCACCGGGAAGGGTTCGCGCGGGTGCGCCAGGCAATGGTCGCGATAATCCAGTGCGCCACCGCGCTGTGCCAGCCAGCGCATGATCAGTTTGTTCTTGCCAATAACCTGCTGCCGGTAAATGCCGAGATTCTGCCGCGCCTTTTGCGGACCGCGCGTCACCGTCAGCCCCCAGGTGATCAGCGGACCGACATCACCGGGCCAGCAGGTTTGAATGGGTAAGCGCGCCAGATCAACATCGGCACCTTCCCAAACGATTTCCTGGCACGGCGGGTTTTTGACGTCGCGCGGCTGCATTGCCAGCACCTGACGCAGTAGCGGCAGTTTGTCCCAGGCGTCTTTCAGACCCGTCGGCGGTTCGGGTTCTTTCAGTTGTGCCAGCAATTGGCCGAGTTCGCGTAACGCCGCCACCGAATCGCGGCCCATGCCCAGCGCCACGCGCTGCGGTGTACCGAACAGATTGGCCAGCACGGGAATGCTGTGACCTGCTTGCTGACCTTTCGGTCTTTCGAACAGCAGCGCCGGACCGCTGCTCTTCAACACGCGATCGCAGATTTCCGTCATCTCCAGACGCGGATCGACTTCGACATCGATTCGTTTCAGTTCACCGCTGCGTTCCAGGCCGGCGATAAAATCGCGCAAATCGCGATAACTCATCGCAGCAGCCTGGTACCGAACCACAGATCGGCGGCAATCCCGACGAAAATCACGCAGCCCACCCAGTTGTTGTTGAGGAATGCCTTGAAGCAGCCTTCGCGCGTGCGCCCGCGGATGAGCCGGTACTGGTACAGCACCAGTGCCACCGCCACCGCCAGCCCGGCAAAATAAAACACATCACGCATCTGCCACCAGCCGATCCACGCCATCAGTCCCAGGAACAGCACCTGCGCCGTCATCACCCCGGCGACATCGTAGCGCCCGAACAGGATGGCGGAAGACTTCACCCCGACTTTCACGTCGTCCTCGCGATCAACCATCGCATACGCGGTGTCGTAGGCAACCGCCCAGAACACGTTCGCGACCAGCAGCAGCCACGCGACCCGCGGCAGTGCATGCCACAGCTCGGCATAGGCCATCGGGATACCAAACCCGAACGCAATGCCCAGCCAGACCTGCGGCAAGGGAAACACCCGCTTCACATAGGGATAGATGATGGCAATTGCCGCAGCAACGAATGCGAGCCTGATGGTCAGCGGGCTGAGGAGCAACACCAGGCCGAACGCCAGCAGCATCAATACCGCGGCAAGCACCAGCGCTTCGGCAGGCCGGATGATGCCGGCAGCCAGCGGCCGGTCCCTGGTGCGTTCAACATGAGGGTCGAAATTGCGGTCGGCGTAATCATTGACCACGCAACCGGCGCAACGCATCAGCACCGTGCCGGTGAAAAATATCAGCAACACATCCGGCGGCGGCAAACCGCCGGCGGCGAACCACAAACCCCACAGCGTCGGCCACAACAACAGCAAAATGCCGATGGGCTTGTCGAGCCGCATCAGCTTTTCGTAGGCCGTCAGTCGCTGCTTTATTGTGAGTGTCACAAGTCGTGTATTGCCGGCAAAAAGACTTCGCTGACCAGTATAGGGGATTTGCCCGCAGCGAATATCGATCGCCGCGCCCACAATGGCGGTGGCATTTTTTTCAGTTGCGCCGCAGCACCACGATACAGCGGATGATTACGCGATAGTTTTTTCTGCCGCAGCGGAAACCGCGCAATCCGCGGATCGGCAAACAAGGCCGCCCCCAGCGGCCGGTTTCCCAGCCCGGCAATGCCGCGCCAGGCCCCGCGCAAACCACCGGCGGCAAACACCGTGTGCGCAAACACCAGCGGCGTGGCTCCGCGCAGCAACAACACCTCACGCACCATCACGCGTTTGGCCGGTGCAGCAAACAAAAAAGCTTCATCGCGATTAACCCGGCGCAGGCCCTGGAATAACACCTTCACCTTGATAGCACCGGCATGCCGCTCCAAGCGCGCGGTCAAAGAACCGGGATCGGTGAGCCAGCGGTGCAATGCGCCGGCAGCGATTGGTGCGGAACACCAGGAAGAATCTCGGGGAATGGATTTCACGATAAACAGGGTTTTGAGTTGCGGAATTATCGCATCAAGCACTGAAAGTTCGCCGGGGGTAGCCCGGCGGCTAGTCACTTTCTCTTGCTTCACCAAGAGAAAGTGACCAAAGAGAAGGCGTTATTATACTTCCCATACCCACGTTTTGCGGCGGGTGGGGCGTGAGTAGAGTAACCGATAATATTGAGGCCCTGGTTTGCGGCCTCCCGGCTCGCGAGCGGCTTACGAGAAAAATACTTATGTTGACCGCGTTTATAGACGATAGCGGAACCGATGGAAGCGGGCCGTTTTGCGTGCTTGCGGGATACCTGTCAGACGTGGAGCAGTGGAAGTTATTTTCAGATTCTTGGGATATAGAGCTACGTACAGAACCGAAAATAAGTCACTTCAAAATGGCCCAAGCACACAGCAAGCGCGGACCTTTTTGGGGGTGGGATAACGAGGCCCGCGAAAACAAAGTCGCAAAACTAGCGAAAATCGTAAATCAACACGCGATTGGAGGAATCGCCTCCATTGTGAGCAACAAGGCTTATCGAGAAGAGGCCAAGGGGTGCTTACCCGACACTATTGATCATCCGTACTGGCTCTGCTTTGAGCAAATCGTCATGGAAGCAATTCGTGTGTATGGGCACGAACTTAATGGCGGGAAAATAAATTTTGTATTCGACAGCCAAGGGGAAGGATACGAGCGGCGCGGCGGACTAGTACACGCAGGATGGCGGGAAGTGCTTACACGCACACCATACGAGCACCTGCTAGGCAGCATTACATTCGCCAGCGATCTCGACGTGCTTCCGCTACAGGCGGCTGATTTGCTGGCTTGGCATATTCGACGGCGCGGAGATCGTGCCATTCAAAAATCACCGGAAAATCGCCCCGCAGATGAATTATTGGGGGAAATTCCAATTCGTGTTTTTGATTGGAAGCCCAGTGACATCAGAGGCTATGTTGAGTGGTATCAACAGATGCACCCGAATAGCCCCATCAATAGACCCGACCTACATTAACCGCGAGATTTCTTGTGGCTGGATTTATTTTTTTTAGGAATTATTGCACTCATGGCACGTTGAAATGATTTATTACTTTCCTCAATTCCAAGCGCCTTGGCAGTCTCAACAAATCGTTGAGACTGCCTCTTGTCATCTGATTCAGGCTTTGGCTTTTTTGCCATTGCGTTTTCTCCTGCGCCAAGGTTCCTCGTTAACTAAACGTCGTATAGGTAAGGCGCTTACCTTTCACACCGAGCAACAATTTTTCGGCGCGCTCGATATCACTAACACCATTGGCGGCGCGATTGTTGTAACGGAAATCAAACTCGGACAGGTAGCGGTTCAGGTGGTTATGCCCGCAATGTTGATAAACACCTTTCATGCCGCGCTTGAAAATCGAAAAGAAACCTTCGATGGTGTTGGTGTGCACGGTCTTATCGGTGTAAGAAACATACTCGCCGATGCCGTGACGCACGATGCCATGCCTATCGAAATAGCGTTTCAGTCCGTTGTAACGGTTGTTGTATTGCGCGGCTTCGTCGGTCATCACGCGGGCCTTGGGCGAGATGTTCGCTTGCAAAATCGGCAGCAGGGTCGCCAGTTTCAGGTTATCCACGACCACGCTTTTAGCGCGGCCAGTGGTGCGGTCAACCAGAGACAGCACCTTGTTCTTATGCTCGTATCCACGGCCCTTCTTGACGCCTTTCGGCTTCTTGGTGAAGTCGTGACCGATGAAGGTTTCATCAATCTCAACGTCCCCGCCGTCACTACCAAATCCAGCCAAGCCCCCGTCCTTCATGGCTTCACGGATGCGGTGCGACAGGAACCAAGCCGATTTGAGGGTGATGCCAAGGGTGCGGTGCAACTGGTTACTGCTGATGCCCTTCTTGCTGGACGCAATGAGGAAGATCGCTTGGAGCCAGAGGCGCAGCGGAATATGGCTGGACTCAAAAATGGTGCCCATCTTCACGGAAAACGGCTTGCGGCAGTCGTAGCACTTATACAGGCCAATGCGGGTCGATTTGCCGCCCATCAGCTTGTTACGCTCCACGCCGCCGCAGTGCGGGCATACCGGGCCATGCGGCCAGATGCGCGACTCTACGAACTCGTAAGCGGCTTCTTCGTTATGAAAGTGCGGGGCGGAAAGGATGGATTCGCTCATGACTGGCTCCTGAATGTGAGACCAGTATGAGCGGTAAAAGTGGGTATGTCAAGTATAACGTCGCCAAAGAGAAGGGGCGCCGCGGCTGCGTTCAACAATCGTGGGCCGGAGCGCCGGCGTCTGCTCCCGCAAACGGGCCTGCGGCTAACGAGTCGCAGCCGCCCCCAAGCTCACCGCCCTTCGGGTTCCCTGCGCTGCTCGCCAAGTCAGGCGGCTGCGGAACTCGCCCTTGCCTTCGGCAATGGCTCAGACAGTCCTCGCCGACTTCCCCTGACTTGGCTGTGCTGCTCGGCGGCTCACATGGGGGTTATGTCGTGGCTGGCGAGGTTTCCATCAAAAACTTCTACACCTTCAAATACTCATTCCTCCCACCCAACCACCTCGCCAAATGCGCCTTCGCCGCCTCCGGCTCATCCCGCAACAACTTCTCCGCCGCATCCCGCGCCGCATCCAGCAAATCCAGATCCAGGGCCAGATCCGCAAACCGCAACATCGGCACCCCGCTCTGCCGCGCGCCCAGCAATTCGCCGGGCCCGCGCAGATTCAAATCGTGCCGCGCAATCTCGAAACCATCGGTATGTTCATAAATCACTTTCAACCGTTCCTTCGCGTTGGGCGACAGCTTGCCCTGGTAGAGCAGCACACAGGTGCTCTCTGCCGCACCACGCCCGACGCGGCCACGCAGCTGGTGCATCTGTGACAGGCCCATGCGTTCGGCGTGTTCAATCACCATCAGCGAGGCGTTGGGCACATCGACGCCGACTTCGATTACCGTGGTGGCGACCAGCAGTTGCACTTCGCCATTCTTGAACGCGCTCATCACCTGCTGCTTTTCCGTGGACTTCAGCCGGCCGTGCACCAGGCCGACGCGCAATTCGGGGAAGGTCTGCTGCAGGTGAGCATGGGTATCCAGTGCGGTCTGCAATTGCAGTGTTTCCGATTCTTCGATCAACGGACACACCCAGTACGCCTGGCGGCCATCCATGCAGGCGTCGCGCACGCGCTGGATCACTTCATCGCGCCGCTCTTCCGCCACCAGCTTGGTCACCACCGGCGTACGCCCGGGCGGCAGTTCATCGATCACCGATACATCAAGGTCGGCGTAATAACTCATTGCCAGCGTGCGCGGAATCGGTGTCGCACTCATCATCAGCTGGTGCGGCTGCGCGCCCTTGTTTGATTGCGTGCCCTTCATGCGCAGCGCCAGACGCTGATGCACGCCGAAACGATGCTGTTCGTCGATCACCGCCAGACCGAGGTTCTTGAACACTACTTCGTCTTCAAACAGGGCGTGGGTACCGACGACAATTTGTGCCTTACCCTGCGCAACATCCATAACCATTTGTTTTTTATCACTTTTCTTGATGCCGCCGGAAATCCACGCAATATTGATATTCAACGGCGTCAGCCACTCGGAGAATTTGCGGTAATGCTGCTCAGCAAGAATTTCCGTCGGCGCCATCACCGCCGCCTGATAACCGTTCTCCACACACTGCAGTGCCGCCAGCGCAGCCACCACGGTTTTGCCGCTACCGACGTCGCCCTGCAGCAAGCGCTGCATGGGATGCGACTGCCCGATGTCCTCGCGGATCTGCGCCAGCACCGTGTTCTGTGCTCGGGTCAGCTGGAACGGCAGGCGCTGCAACAGTGCGTTGACCAGTTTGCCGCGTGCCTTCAGCACCGGTGCGCCGGCGGCGCGGCGGCGCCGGTAATGCACACGCATCGACAATTGCTGCGCCAGCAGTTCATCGAATTTCATGCGCCGCCAGGCCGGATGCACGCGGCCCTGCAATGCCGCCTGGGCAATATCCGGCGGCGGATTGTGCAGCAGGCGCACGGCGGCTTCGAACGGCGGCAAACCCAGAGCTTCAGTCAATGATGGCGGCAGCGTTTCTGCCAGCGACTCGGTATCCAGTGCCCGTGCAATCAAACGCCGCAAAGCGTCCTGGCCGAGGCCCGCGGTGGTGGGATAGATGGGTGTCAGCGCCTGTGCCACCGGTACATCGGCGCGCACCACGCGATAACGCGGATGAACCATTTCGGCACCGAAATGCCCGAGGCGCACGTTGCCGAACACGCGTACCACATTGCCCGGGGCCAGTGTTTTCACCTGACTGCCGTAAAAATTCAGAAAACGCAGGGTCAGCTCTTCTCCGCTGCCATCATTGATGCGACATACCAGTTGCCGTTTCGGACGGTACTTGATGTCGCAGTCGGTGACCGTGCCCTGCACCAGCATTTCTTCGCCGGGCAACACATCGGCAATCGGACAAATGCGGGTTTCATCGTCATAGCGCAGCGGCAGATGCAGCACCAGGTCGAAGCGGCGCGCGATACCGAGTTTTGCCAGCCGTCCCAGCGTGCCGGCGCTGAGTCCGGACAGCGAGGGATGAGGTGCGGCAACCGCAGCCGCGCGCGCGCGCGCCATGGCGTGGCCGGGCGTCAGCGCGACAGCGGGCAGTGCATGACCGCGTCGACCTCGACCAGCGCGTTGCGCGGCAGGCTGGCGACACCGACTGCGGCGCGCGCCGGATAAGGCTCGTGAAAGTAGGTCGCCATGATTTCATTGACCTTCGCAAAATGGCCGAGGTCGGTCAGGTAGACATTGACCTTGACGAAATCATCGACCGTGCCACCGCCGGCGGCCGCCACCGCCTGCAGGTTTTTGAACACGCGATGAATCTGTGCGTCGATGCCCTCGGTCATTTGCATGGTCGCGGGATCGAGGCCGATCTGCCCGGCGAGATAAACCGTATCGCCGCAGCGCACCGCCTGCGAATAAGTGCCGATGGCCTGAGGCGCTGATGCCGTGTGTATGGGGGTCTTGCTCATGACGGGCTCCGCATGGATTCATTGGACAGACAGGTGAACGCGATTAATGAGAACGTGACTCGGAACGTAATCATGACGTTCACCCGAACGAAACACAACGCATCGTGCAGCGCGCCTGACTCTTCCTTTGTATCAGGACGGCAGGTTGAGCACGTACTTGGCGAGGATGTTGCGCTGGATTTCGTTGGAGCCCCCGTAGATCGTGCCCGGCCGCGAGTTGTAGAAGGGAGACAGCACGTCGATACGCGCATCGCCCATGGCCACTTCGCCGTCGATCGCGCCATAATCGCCGGCCGCCTCAATCAACAGTTCGGACAGGCGCTGATAGGTTTCCATCGACCACACCTTCAGCATCGATACGTCCTGCCCCAGCGCTTCGCCGCGGCGCGCGCGTTCGACATAACGCTGGTAGAGCGAACCGAGGTCGGCCAGATCGAGTTTCAGCTGCGTCAGCCGCTCGCTGAACGCGGCATCGGCCAGCAATCCGCGTGCCTGCGCCAGCGCTTCGAGTTTTTCCAGCGCCTGCAGCGGCCGCCGCGGGCTGCCGATGTTGAGGCGCTCGAAACCGAGCAGGCCCTTGGCAATGGTCCAGCCCTTGTGCAGTTCGCCGACCAGATTTTTCTTCGGCGTGCGCACATTGTCGAAAAACACCTGGCAGAACTCTTCATGGCCGGCGATGTTGCGGATGGTACGCAAGGTGATGCCCGGGGTTTTCATGTCGACCAGCAGGAAACTGATGCCTTCCTGCTTTTTCTTCGCCGCCTTGTCGGTGCGCGCCAGCACATAGATGTGCGTCGCGTCGTGGGCCATTGAGGTCCAGATTTTGCTGCCGTTGATGACGTAATCATCACCGTCCGCCACCGCCTCGGTGCGCAGGCTGGCCAGATCCGAACCGGCATTGGGTTCGGAATAGCCCTGGCACCAGATCGCGTCACCGGCGATGATTTTCGGCAAAAAGAATGCGCGCTGTGCGTCGTTGCCAAACCGGATCAGCGTCGGGCCGACCATGGTGATGCCCTGATCCGGCATGCGGCCGACGCCGGCGCGTTCGGTCTCCTCGAAATAAATCAGCAGTTTCGTCGGCGACAGACCCATGCCGCCGTGTTCGCGCGGCCAGTTCGGCGCAAGCCAGCCCTTTTTCGACAGTTTCAGGTACCAGTCACGGCATTCATGCCAGCGCATGCGCCGCGGCAGGAATTTGAATTCGTCAGGAAATTCCGTCTCGAAAAAAGCCCGCAATTCGACACGGAACGCCTCGTCATCCATTGCATTCCAGTCGCTCATGCCGCCTCCTTCATCAACTGCGCATAACGCGCACGATGTGCGCGGCCGTTACCCAGCCAGGCCGACAGGGTCATCGCCCGCTTCACGTACAAACCCACGTCGCAGTCTTCGGTAAACCCGATTGCACCGTGAAACTGGATTGCCGCACGGGTGATCGCCAGCGCGGCTTCGGCACAGCGTGATTTGGCGCGGCTGGCCAGCAACGCGCGTGTCTGGTCATCCGGTGCCGCATCAAGCTGCGTCACCACTTCGCGCAGCACCGCGTCGGCGAGTTCCTGCTGGATGTAGAGATCGACGGCACGATGCTGCAGGGCCTGGAAACTGCCGATGGCCTTGCCAAACTGCACCCGCGTTTTCATGTAGTCAAGGCTCATCTCGTGCGCGCTTTTCATCACGCCGACCAGTTCTGCCGATGCAATCGTCGCGGCATGGTCCAGAGCGCGGCCAAGCGCGCCTTGCGCCACCTTGCCGGATGCCAGCACCTGTTCACGCGGCACCGTCACATCCTTCAGCGTCACCGCACCGTAACTGCGGCCGTCGGCCAGCGGGACCAGGCCGGTGTCGCAGCCAGCGGCATCACGCGGAATCCACAGCAGCTGCAGTTCACCGGCACTCTGTGCGCTGACGATGTAACCGTCAGCGCCAACGGCACCGATCACAAATTGTTTTTGTCCACTGACGCGGAAACCGCCTTCAAACGGCGTCGCGGTGGTCGCAATCCGTGTGGCGCTCACATCGTCGGCCTGTTCATGGCAGGCCACCACCGGTACGCGCTCACCGCTCACCAGACCGCTCAGCAATTCACCGCGTAACGGCGTGTCAGCGGCATATTCCAACGCGCGCGCCGCCAGCACCGCCACGGCCGTATACGGCTCGGGCGTCAGCGCACGACCCAAGCCTTCGGCAACGATCGCCGCTTCCGTCAGCCCCAGCCCGAGGCCGCCGCAGGATTCCGGCGCCAGCACACCCAGCCAGCCCAGCTCAGCCAGTTGCCGCCACTGCGCACGATCAAATTCGGCATGCGTTTTCGCCAGCGCGCGCACGCGCGGCAGATCAGCGCCACGCTTCACAAAATCGCCGACGCTCTGCGCCAGCAGCGCAGCGTGGCTGTTGTCATCCGGTGTAATCAATTGCGCGCCCCTCTTGTTGCAATCAGGAAAACAGGCTGAAGCTCACCCACCAGGCAATCGCAGCCATCGTCGCCGCACAGGGTATGGTCAGGATCCACGCCAGTACGATGTTGCCGGCAACACCCCAGCGCACGGCCGCAGCAGATTGCGTGGAACCGACACCGACGATGGCGCCGGTGATGGTATGCGTGGTTGATACCGGAATACCCAGACCGGTGGCGAGGAACAGCGTCATCGCACCACCGCTCTCGGCGCAGAAACCGCCCACCGGTTTCAGCTTGGTGATTTTCTGGCCCATGGTCCTGACGATGCGCCAGCCGCCGAACAGCGTACCCAGCGAAATCGCGACATAACAGCAGATGACCACCCACATTGGAATCGGATCCTGGGGACCTGACAGTCCTGCCGCGATCAGCAGCATGAGTATGATGCCCATGGTTTTTTGCGCGTCATTGCCGCCATGTCCCAGACTGTAGGCGGCCGCCGACAGCAGCTGCAACCGCCGGAACCAGCGATCAACCTTCGCCGGCGTGGTCCGCCGGCAAATCCACGACACTGCCACCATCATCAGCCCGGCGAGCAGGAAACCCAGCGTCGGAGAGATCACGATAAACAGCAATGTTTTGTAAATACCGGCGCTCTGCAGCGCCCAGAATCCGCTTTTGGCGACCGCCGCACCAATCAGGCCGCCGATCAGCGCATGCGAAGAACTCGACGGCAATCCGTAATACCAGGTGATGATGTTCCAGGCGATCGCGCCCACCAGCGCACCGAATACGATGTGGTGATCGACCACCGAGGCGTCGATGATGCCCTGGCCAACCGTGGTCGCCACTTTCAGATGGAACACGAACAGCGCGGCAAAATTGAAAAACGCCGCCCACATCACCGCCTGGTAGGGCTTCAGCACCCGGGTCGAGACCACGGTGGCAATCGAATTCGCGGCGTCGTGAAAACCGTTCATGAAATCGAATACCAGTGCAACGACCACCAGTAGAGCGACTACGGCGAGGCTGATGCTGCCCGTATCCATGAGGCTAACCGTGCTCGAGCACGATGCTTTCAATGATGTTCGCCACATCCTCGCAGCGGTCGGTGATTTCCTCGAGCAGCATGTACACGGAACGCAGCTTGAACACCTGCTTCAGGTCGGATTCGTCGCGGAACAGCCGCGACATTGCCGAACGCATCACGCGGTCGGCATCGGATTCAAGACGGTCGATTTCCTCGCAGGTCTTGAGTATGGCCTGCGGTGAACTGAGGTTAGACAGCAGGCTGACGGCGGTTTTCACCCGTTCACAGGTCATGTGGCAGATCTGCGCCAGTTGTTCGGCTTCAGGCGTCACACGCTGAATGTCGTACAACAGCAGGGATTCGGCGACGTCCTGGATCAGGTCCAGGATATCGTCCATGCGGGTGATCAGCTGGTGGATCTGGTCGCGATCAATCGGCGTGATGAACGTGCTGTGCAACACCACCAGCGTGTCATGGGTAATCTTGTCGGCGGCGCGTTCTGCATCATCGATGCGCCGCGTGTAGTGCTCGGCCTGCGCCAGATTCCCCATCAGCCCGACCAGTTCCTGGCTGCCCTCGACGATGCGCAGGGCATGAGCATTGAAAAAATCAAAAAAACGGCCCTCACGCGGCATCAGTTTGGAAAATAAGGTGGCCATGTTGGTCTGTGTTTTTTACCGTTGATCTGCGGTGGACTATAACTGATTGTTTTTATTTGTTTTTTATCAGGGCGTCGAGCGACTGCCGAAACGGCCGCCCGCCGCGCATGCGCAGCTTACAGAATTACCGCTCCGCGGGCCATGCGTGCCTGCAGCATGCGGACCCGTCCGCGACACGGAACATCAGCCCTGTGCTTCGCGATCCAGCAAGGCACGTTTACGCGCGACGCCCCAGCGATAGCCGGACAGTCCGCCGTCCGTACGCACTACGCGATGGCAGGGTATTGCCACCGCCAACGCGTTGGCTGCGCAGGCACCGGCTACAGCACGGACGGATTTAGGCGCACCGATGCGCTGCGCGATTTCGCTATAACTCGCCGTGGTTCCGGCGGGAATTTTTTGCAGGGCCTGCCACACGCGTTGCTGGAAAGCGGTGCCGCGCACATCCAGTGGCAGGTCCAGCCCCAGCCGGGGTTGTTCGACAAAACCCACCACCTGCGCCACCCAGCGCTCGAAACCGGCGTCACCACCGACCAGCTCGGCACGCGGGAAACGCTCCTGCAGATCACGCGCCAGCGCATCGGGGTCATCGCCCATCAGGATGGCGCAGACGCCGCGCGCACTGGCAGCCACCAGGATTGCGCCCAGTGAGCATTGGCCGATGGCAAACCGTATCGCGGTATCCGCCCCGCCGGTGCGATAACGGGTCGGTGTCATGCCCAGTACGGCATTCGATTGTGCGTAAAATCGCGCGCTGGAGTTGTAGCCGGCGCCGTAAATCGCCTCAGTCACGGTGGCACCGCGCGTCAGTCCGGTTTTGACACGTTGCGCACGATGTGCCGCGGCATAAGCCCTGGGGGTCAGCCCGGTCACCGCCTTGAACACGCGATGCAGATGCCAGAGGCTTAATCCCGCATGTTGCGCAAGGGCTTCCAGGCTGGGCGCCTGTTCAGCGCGGTCAATCCAGCGGCACAGTTCCGCCACCCGCGCGGTTTGCTGTCCGACGGGCTGATCCGGCTTGCAGCGTTTGCAGGGCCGGAAACCCGCCTGCTCGGCCGCAACCGCCGTGGCATGGAACACCACATTCTCCGGTCGCGCAGTGCGTGAGGCACAGGACGGGCGACAGTAGACCCCGGTCGTTTTGACGGAATAAAAAAACCGGCCGTCCGCCGCCGGATCGCGGGCCACCACTGCCGCCCAGCGCGGATCGCCGACAGTTGTTGCTGTGCGCATTGCAGGTTTACGGGACATGATCTGAGGCCCTTTGGTCTATTTTCAGCTTAATGGGCTGAATTTAGCCAGTGCGGCGACAACACGCACTCCGGGTCTTGCTGTTGAATTCACCGGGTCAGACGGCCAAACTCACGGGCGACAGCTATTTCAGGGGACAGAATGACCCAACCCATGCAACCAAACCGGCGTCAGCGGCTCCACCCCGACGTAGTCAGGCTAGGCTTGGTGAGTTTTCTCACCGATCTCAGTTCGGAAATGATTTTTTCGGTATTTGCGATTTTCTTTACTACTGTGGCCGGCGCTTCCAGCGCGCTACTGGGATTGATCGAGGGCATGGCCGATTTTTCTTCTTCGTCGCTCAATTACCTTGCCGGCTGGCTGTCGGACCGCAGCGGCCGGCGCAAGTGGCTGGTCATCGGCGGTTACGGATTTTCCACACTGGCAAAACTCATTCTGCTGGTGTCATCGTCTATTGCAGGGCTGAGCATCTTTCGCGTGATCGAGCGACTGGGCAAAGGTTTTCGCGGGCCACCGCGCGACGCCTGGCTGTCGTCGATTGCTACAAAAGAATCGCGGGGCTACGCGTTTGGCGTGCACAAAGCGCTCGACAAATCAGGGGCAGTACTCGGGCCGCTGGTCGCCTACGCACTGCTTTCATGGCAGGGAGAATCGGTCAGCACTTACGGCATGCTGTTTCTGGTGGCCTTCGTGCCGGCGGTAATCAGTGTGGTAGTGCTCACGCGCATTCCGGATCAGGCTGGCACAGCGCATGAACACGAAAGCATACGGCAGAACTGGCGGCAACTCAGCCCCGGCTTCAAGCGCTTTCTGTTTCCAGCGGGCGTTTTTGCATTGGCTTATTTCAGTCTCGGGTTTCTTTTGCTCAAAGCCCATGCTGTTGGTTTCAGCGCGACAGACATCGTGCTGCTCTACGCACTGTTCAATACCACCTGCGTTGTCGTCGCACCGCTGGTAGGAAGGCTCGGCGACAAGGTGGGGCGCAGCCATATCCTCATGCTGGGCTATGCACTGTATGCCGCGCTCAATCTTTGGCTGGTGGTAGCCAGCACTCGCTGGGAGATGATCGCCGTGTTCGCGATTTACGGGCTTTTTTACGCCATTGAAGAATCGCAAAGCAAAGCATTCATCGCCGACATCGAACCTGAGCGCCGCGCTACAGCAATGGGCGTCTACAACTTCGTCACCGGTGCGCTGTACTTGCCAGCGTCGCTGATGGCCGGGGCGCTATGGGTCTTTGCTCCGAGCCTGGCATTTGGGCTCGCGGCCACACTGTCGCTGGTAGCCATGATGGTTTTTGCCCGGATGAGGATCGAGCAATAGCAACTTGCCGGTGTGCTCTGGTCGTAACCCACTTGGGGAAGATCTCATCCTCCTCCACTCCACCAAAATACAAAAGCCGCCCTGCGGCGGCTTTTGTATTTTGGTGGAGTGGAGGAGGATCGAACTCCCGACCTCCGCATTGCGAACGCGGCGCTCTCCCAGCTGAGCTACCACCCCGAAAAGAGGGCGGATTCTACCCGCTCGGCGGGCACGCGGCAAATCGCCGGCAGCGGCGGCTATAATCGATCAAAACATCACCCCCGGAAATCATTTTGGACATCAACCCTCCCTACGGCTACCAGGAAATCGTTCCGCTGGCGAAAACCCACAAGGTTCTGCTGCCGGCTGAACGCAGGCTACCGGTGCTGTTCCGCAAGCTGACGGCACTGCCGCTGTCCTTCACCGAATTTGCACCGGCCGTCCATGATTACCCGATCGCCTTCATTTCGGGCGATGCCGGCAGCAGTTTCGTCGCCATGGCCATCCTCGGTCTCGAAGCACAGCAGAATCTGTTTGTCGTCAATGACGATATCTGGGACGCCGGGGTCTACCTGCCGGCCTATGTGCGGCGTTATCCGTTCTGCATGACCCGCGTCACTGTCGACGGACTGGAACAATCGGAACGTATCGCCTGCGTCGAAAAACGTGCGGTAAACGCCAAGGGCGAAGCGCTCTATGACAGCAAGGGTGAACCGCTGCCGGTGTGGGATCACCTGCGCAAACTGCTGTTTGAATTCGAAGCCGACCTCGCACGCACCGAGGAACTGTGCCGGAAACTGCATGAGCTGCGCTTGCTGGAAACGTTTACCGCGCAGGTCGCACCACAGAATGAGGCGCCGATCGCGCTGACCGGCATGTACCGGGTTTCCGAAGAAAAACTGCAGGCCCTGCCGGCCGGCACATTGCAGGAACTCGCCCGCAACGGCATGCTGTCACGGGTATATGCGCACCTGCTGTCGCTGGACAATTTCCAGCGCCTGCTTGACCGCCGCGCGAAGCTGCACACACGCGAAAAACCGGCGCGCCGGGTTGATCCGAAAAAATTGAATTAGCAGTTCACTGACAAACGCTCAGCGCGGCCGCGTATACGCCCAGGCCAGCAAACCGATTCCGGCCACGATCATCGGCAGCGACAACCACTGCCCCATCGAAAACCCCAGCGCCAGCAAACCGAGGAACCCGTCGGGTTCCCGCGTGAATTCGACGCTGAAACGGAACACACCGTAACCGATCAGGAACAGTGCCGACGCCGCGCCACGCGGTCGCGGTTTCCGTGTAAACAACCACAGGATCACGAACAGCAGGATGCCTTCGAGCGCAAACTCGTAGAGCTGTGACGGATGGCGCGCCATGCGATCGACATGGGGAAACACCATCGCCCACGGCACATCGGCCGGCCGGCCCCACAATTCGGCGTTGATGAAATTGCCCATGCGCCCGGCCGCCAGCCCCAGCGGCACCAGCGGCGCGATGAAATCGGTGATCTGCAGCCAGTTCCGCCGGCGGCTGCGGGCAAACCAGATCATTGCAATGACCACGCCGAGAAACCCGCCGTGGAAGGACATGCCGCCCTCCCACACGTAAAACACTTTCCACGGCGCGGCCAGATAATCGCCGAACTTGTAAAACAGCACGTAGCCCAGCCGCCCGCCGAGGATGGTGCCGAGGATGCCGTAGAACAACACATCGTCCAGATCGTTGCGGGTCCACACGCCGCCCGGATTGCGGTCGATGCGATAACGGCCAAACAGCCAGATCAGTGCGAAACCAAGCAGGTACATCAGGCCGTACCAGCGCAGTGCCAGCGGTCCAAGTTGCAGTGCCACGGGATCGAATTGGGGATGTACGAACATGGTAGAGGGCGGGAGATGCGATAAAATGTCCTGCTTATTATACGTGTCCCGCCGCGGCAGCCATCGTTGCATGACCCGCCGGCTTATTGGAGAACAACCATGCCGCTGAACAAACGCAGCCACCTGATCACCGCCGGCGTCGCGCGCGCCCCCAATCGCGCCATGTTGCGCGCCGTGGGTTTCGGCGACCGCGATTTCGACAAACCCATTGTCGGCGTCGCCAATGGCCACTCGACGATGAATCCCTGCAACGCCGGCATCCAGCCGCTGGTCGACCGCGCCATTGCCGCACTGCATGACGCTGGCGCAATGCCGCAGGTGTTCGGCGTGCCGACCGTCACCGACGGCATCGGCATGGGCACCGAGGCGATGAAATATTCGCTGGTGTCGCGCGAAGTGATTGCCGACTGCATCGAAACTGCGGTCAACGGCCAGGCCATGGACGGCGTGCTGGTGTGCGGCGGCTGCGACAAAAACATGCCCGGCGGCATGATCGCGATGCTGCGCATGAACGTGCCCGGCATTTACGTATATGCCGGCACCATCAAGCCCGGTAAGTGGAAGGGCCAGGACCTGACGGTGGTCAGCGCCTTCGAAGCCGTCGGTGCCTACGGCGCCGGCAAGATGAGCGACGAGGATTTTCTCGGTATCGAGAAAAATGCCTGCCCTTCGGTCGGCGCCTGCGGCGGCATGTTCACCGCCAACACCATGTCGTCGTCGTTTGAAGCGCTGGGCATGAGCGTGCTGGGCTCATCGCAGATGGCCTCGCCGGATCCGGAAAAGGCCGACTCCGCCGCGCAATCCGCGCTGGTCCTGATCAATGCCATCAAGCAGGACATCAAGCCGCGCGATATCGTCACCCGCAAATCGATTGAAAATGCGGTGGCGCTGATCATGGCCACCGGTGGTTCTACCAACGCGGTGCTGCATTACCTGGCGATTGCCCATGCCGCGCAGGTGAAATGGACCATCGACGATTTCGAGCGCGTACGCCGCAAGGTGCCGGTGCTGTGCGACCTGAAACCTTCCGGCCGTTATGTCGCAGTGGATTTCCACCGCGCTGGTGGCGTACCGCAGGTGCTGAAAATGCTATTGAAGCAGGGCCTGCTGCACGGCGACTGCATGACCATCACCGGTCGCACCATGGCGCAGGAACTGAAAAACGTGCCGGACGCGCCGCGCGCCGACCAGGACGTGATCCGCCCGTGGTCGAACCCGATGTACAAGCAGGGCCATCTCGCCATTCTCAAAGGCAACCTGGCACCCGAAGGCTGCGTCGCCAAGATCACAGGTTTGAAATCACCGAAAATCACCGGGCCCGCACGGGTGTTCGACTCGGAAGCCGCCTCGATGAAAGCCATCATGGCGAAAAAAATCAAGGCTGGTGACGTGGTGGTCATCCGCTACGAAGGACCGAAGGGCGGCCCGGGCATGCAGGAAATGCTCGCGCCCACCGGCGCGCTGACCGGCCAGGGACTCGGCGAATCCGTCGGCCTGATCACCGATGGCCGTTTCTCCGGCGGTACCTGGGGCATGGTCGTCGGCCACGTCGCACCGGAAGCCTTCGAAGGCGGCCCGATCGCGCTGATCAAGGAAGGCGATTCGATCACCATCGATGCACACAAACTGCTGATCCAGCTGAACATTTCTGCGAAGGAATTCGCGGCGCGCAAAAAGAAATGGAAACAGCCGAAACCGCGTTACACGCGTGGCGCGCTGGCCAAGTTCGCGCGACTGGTATCGACCGCAAGCAAGGGCGCGGTCACCGACTGACCCTCAAGATGAAGCTGCGGACATGAACACCCGTCATCGTCCGCAACTGCGGCGGGTATTGTCGCTGCCCCTGATCACGTTTTATGGTCTGGGCACCATCCTCGGCGCAGGTATTTATGTACTGATCGGCAAAATTGCCGGCATCGCGGGCTTGTATGCGCCGCTCGCATTCCTGATTGCCGCCGCGGTTGCCGCTCTCACCGGTTTTTCCTACGCCGAGCTGACCTCCCGTTATCCGCGCGCCGGTGGCGAATCCATTTATGTCCAGCAAGGGTTCGGTGTCCGTATGCTATCCACGCTCGTCGGATTGCTGGTCGCCACCGCCGGCCTGGTGTCGGCCGCGACCATCACCCACGGTTTCGTCGGCTATCTGAGTGTTTTTATCGAGTTGCCGGCAACACCGGTCATCTTTGCCGTGGTGCTGGTACTGGGTGGTCTTGCCATCTGGGGCATCCTCGAGTCGGCATGGGCTGCAGCCATTGCGACCATGATCGAAATTTCAGGTCTGCTGCTGATCATCGCTGTGGCTTCGCCAAGCCTGGCAACCCTGTCTGCGCGCTGGCCTGAACTGCTGCCTTCCGCCGATGCTGCCGCCTGGTCGGGCATCATGCTCGGTGCTTTTCTTGCGTTTTATGCCTTTATCGGCTTTGAAGACATGGCCAATGTCGCCGAAGAAGTGCAAGACGCGGCGCGCAATCTGCCGCGGGCTATCCTGTTCTCGCTGGCGCTGGCCACCTTGCTCTATTTGCTGGTCGCGCTGGTGGCGGTATTGTCGCTGCCGCCGGCACAACTCGCCGCCAGCGCCGCGCCACTGGCACTGATTTTCGAACACAGCACCGGATATCCGCCGACACTGATTGCCGCAATCAGCCTGTTCGCTGTCGTCAATGGCGCGCTGATCCAGATCATCATGGCATCGCGCATGCTCTACGGCATGAGCGCAGCAGGCTGGCTGCCGGGTGTGCTCGCGCAGATAAGCCCGCGTACCGGCACACCGGTTGTCGCCACCGTGATTGCCGCATCAGGCGTCCTGTTGTTTGCGCTGGCGCTGCCGCTCGCCACCCTGGCCAAGGCCACCAGCACCATCGTGCTGGTGGTTTTTGCGCTGGTCAATCTTGCGTTGATCAAGATCAAGCGCCGTGATCCGGCGCCGTCCGGTGCGCGGGTGTACGCCGGATGGATCCCCTGGGGAGGATTGTTCCTGTCGCTGGTGCTGCTCTTTTTCCACCTCGTCATCACCATCCTTGGCTGACGCCACGCAACCTGTTCGTGTACTGGACGAACGCCACCCGCATTCGGCGAATCCAATCGGCATCGGCTACAATCCAGACTTGTTCTGCACTGACCTCCAAGGAGCTTTGATGAAGTTTTTATTTGCGGTGCTTTTCGCCCTCGGTGTATTGGCTGCCGGCAACGCCGCGGCATCGGAAAAACTCGCCCAGTCCAGCGGCTGCATGACCTGCCACTCGATCGACCGCAAGGTCATCGGCCCCGGTTACAAGGATATCGCCGCCAAGTACCGCAATGACAAAGGCGCTGCAGCCAACCTGGTGAAAAAAGTGAAAGCCGGCGGTTCCGGCGTCTGGGGTTCCACTGCGATGCCGCCGAACGCGCACGTCAAGGAAGACGACATCAAGACCCTCGTCACCTGGATCCTGACGCTCAAATAGCAACCTCGGATGATTCGCAAAAAAGCCGGCCTGCGCCGGCTTTTTTGTTACCCGGCATTCCGCGGGCTGAAATTGACATTGCACCGCCCCCCCCGGATAATCAATAAATCTCTTTCAGTAACAACAAGTTAATACGAAATCCGTCACCTGTTGCAAACCGGGATTGTTCGCCGCACCGACCTCACATTGGAGCCATCATGCACATGCACACACTGCGCCACGTCACCGCGGCACTGATTGCCGCCGTACTGATGACTGCCTGTGGCAAGGAAGCACCGCCACCTGCGCCCAAGGTTGAAGCTCCGAAAGCCCCGGAAGTGATGACCGTAAAAATCGGCTCAGCCTCGCCGCTGACCGGCCCGCAGGCGCACATCGGCATCGACATCCGCAACGGCGTACAGCTGGCCATTGAGGATCTCAACGCCAAAGGTGTCGAGATCGGCGGCAAAAAAGTGAAGTTTGAACTGGTGTCCGAGGACGACGAAGCCAACCCGACCAAGGCCACCACGGTCGCGCAGAAGCTGGTCGACGCCAAGGTTGCCGCAGTGGTCGGCCACTTCAATTCGGGCGCATCGATTCCAGCGTCCAAAGTCTACGCCGATGCTGGCATACCGCAGATTTCGCCTTCTTCAACCAATCCGGATTACACGCTGAAGGGATTCAAGACCACGTTCCGCGTGGTCGCGCATGACGGCCAGCAGGGCCCGACCCTCGCCCGATTCGCGGTCGGCAATCTGAAAGCAAAAAACATCGCCATCATTGATGACAGCACCGCCTACGGCCAGGGTCTCGCAGACAATTTCGAAAGCACCGTCAAAACCCTGGGTGCAAAAATCATTGCCCGCGAACATACCACCGACAAGGACACCGACTTCAAGGCGATCCTGACCAAAATCAAGGGCAAAAAACCCGACCTGATCATGTTCGGCGGCATTGACCCCCAGGCCGCGCCGATGATCAAGCAGATGAAGGAACTCGGCATCAAAGCCAGGTTCATTGGTGGTGACGGCATGCAAACGCCCAATTTCATCAAGCTCGCCGGCGACGCCTCCGACGGCGCGATGGCTTCGATCCCCGGACTGCCCAAGGATCAGATGCCCGGCGGCAAGGAATTTCTCGAAAAGTACAAGGCCAAGTTCAACCAGGAAGTCGAGTTGTTCGCACCCATGGGTTATGACGCCGTGTTTGTTTTCGTCGAAGCCATGAAACGCGCCGGCTCCGCCGACCCTGCAAAATTCCTTCCGGAAATCGGCAAAACCGATTACCAGGGCGTCATCGGCCCGATTGCGTTTGACGATAAGGGCGACCTGAAAAACGGCCCGATCACCATTTATGTGGTCAAGGGCGGCAAATGGGAGCCACTGGAAGTGGTCAAACCCGAAGTTACAGCAGCAGCCCCGGCGGCAGAATCCGCGACCGAAAAAAAATAAGCAGCGATAACAGACGACAACGGCACCCTCCAGGGTGCCGTTGTCGTCTATAGAACCTGTTAACCATGGAAATTTTCGCCCAACAAATCATCAACGGTCTGGTGCTGGGCAGCATCTACGCGTTGGTCGCGCTGGGCTACACCATGGTCTACGGCATCCTCGGGCTGATCAATTTCGCCCATGGCGACATCACCATGATCGGTGCACTGGTGTCGCTGACCCTGATCCAGTTGCTGGCCGCGGCCGGCTTGCCGGCGCCGGTGATACTGCTGCTCGCCGGCGGCGGCGCGGTCATGGTCTGCGCGATTCTCGGCCTGTCGATTGAACGCATCGCCTACCGGCCGCTGCGCCGTGCACCAAGGCTGGCGCCGCTGATCACTGCGATCGGCGTGTCGATACTGCTGCAGTATTCCGCAGCATTGATCTGGGGCAAACAGTACATCGCCCTGCCGGAGATCATCGACCCCACGCAGTTCACCATCTTCGGCGCGCAACTGACCAGCCTGCAGGCGGCGATATTCCTGCTGGCCTGCCTGATCATGGTGAGCCTGCTGTGGTTCATCAACACCAGCCGCATGGGTCGTGCGATGCGTGCCACAGAACAGAATCCCGACGTCGCCGGACTGATGGGCGTCAACACCAACACGGTGATTGCCTTCACCTTCGTGCTCGGTTCAGCCATCGGCGCCATCGCCGGGCTGATGGTCGTGCTCTATTACGGGCTGGGCCATTACTTCATGGGCTTCATGCTCGGACTGAAAGCATTCACCGCTGCCGTACTCGGCGGCATCGGCAACGTCGGCGGCGCAGTGCTGGGCGGACTGCTGCTCGGTGTCATCGAAAGTCTGGCCTCAGGTTACATCGGAGACCTGACGGGTGGTGTACTCGGCAGCAACTATCGCGACATTTTCGCGTTTCTGGTGCTGGTACTGGTGCTGGTTCTGCGACCGGCCGGACTGCTCGGGCACCAGGGCGGAGACCGCGTATGAGCAGAACGCGCGCAGCGTGGCGCTGGACCGCCTGGGCGGCCGTGGCGCTGCTGCTGCTCGCAGCACCGTTCCTGATCGAGATGATGCTCGGCCGCGCCTGGGTGCGCATCACTGACGTGGCACTGCTGTTCATCATGCTCGCGCTCGGCCTCAACATCGTGGTCGGATTTGCCGGACTGCTCGATCTCGGTTACATCGCGTTTTTTGCTGTCGGCGCCTACTGTTACGCACTGCTCGCTTCGCCGCAGCTCGCGATGCACTGGCCGTTCCTGGTGCTGTTGCCGCTGGGCGCGATGATCGCCGCGGCTTTTGGCATCCTGCTCGGCGCGCCAACGCTGCGCCTGCGCGGCGACTACCTGGCCATCGTCACACTCGGCTTTGGCGAAATCATCCGCGTGCTGCTCAACAACCTGAACCACCCGGTCAACATCACCAACGGCCCGCAGGGCATCACGCTGATCGACCCGCTGCAGATCGGCGGTTTTTCGCTGGCGCAGACTCACAGTTTTGCCGGGCTGACCTTCACCGCGCTGCACAGTTATTACTTCATATTCCTCGCCTGCGCCGTGCTGTCGATCAGCATCTCATGGCGACTCGAGGATTCACGCATCGGCCGCGCCTGGGTCGCCATCCGCGAGGACGAACTCGCCGCGGCAGCAATGGGCATCAACACCCGCAACATGAAACTGCTGGCGTTTGCGATGGGTGCGACATTCGGCGGCGTCGCCGGCGGACTGTTCGCCTCGTTCCAGGGTTTTATCAGCCCGGAGAGTTTTCACCTGATCGATTCCATCATGGTGCTGTGCATGGTCGTGCTCGGCGGCATGGGCAATGTCGCCGGTGTCGTGCTCGGTGCCGTGCTGCTGACTGCGCTGCCGGAAGCGTTGCGTTACATCGGCCCACTGCAGCAGCGCTGGTTCGGTGAGGTCTTCATTGATCCCTCTGACCTGCGCATGCTGCTGTTCGGCCTGGCCCTGGTACTGATGATGCTGTTCCGGCCCTTGGGCATATGGCCGGCACGGCGACGCATGGTGGGGAAGCCGCATGCAGCCGGCTGAGACCCTGCTGTCCGCCACCGGTATCAGCAAACGTTTCGGTGGCCTGACCGCACTGAGCGAAGTGTCGATCAGCGTGCGCCGCGGCGAAATTTTCGGCTTGATCGGCCCCAACGGCGCGGGCAAAACCACGCTGTTCAATGTGCTGACGGGCCTTTATGCCGCCGATGCCGGCGAGCTGGTTTTCGACGGGTGGCCCTTCGCCGGCAGCAAACCGCATCAAGTGGCGCAACATGGCATCGCGCGCACCTTCCAGAACATCCGCCTGTTCGGCGGCATGACCGCGCTGGAAAACGTCATGGTCGGACGCCACGTACGCACGCGGACCGGCGTGCTCGGGGCGGTTCTGCGCACGCATGGCGCCGCCATCGAAGAACGCGCAATCACACAGCGCGCCCGTGAACTGCTGGACTATTGCGGGCTTGCGGCGCGCGCCGGAGACCTCGCGCGCGACCTGCCCTATGGCGACCAACGGCGGCTTGAGATTGCCCGGGCACTGGCCACCGATCCCAAACTGCTGGCCCTCGACGAACCGGCCGCCGGCATGAATGCCACTGAAACCGGCACGCTGCGCAAACTGCTGGAACGAACCGTCGCCGACGGCACCACGCTGCTGCTCATCGAGCACGACATGAAACTGGTGATGGGTCTGTCGCATCGTGTGGCAGTGCTCGACTACGGCGAAAAAATTGCGGAAGGCGAGCCCGCCGTGGTGCAACGCGATCCCAAAGTCATCGCTGCCTATCTCGGTGGCACCCTCGCATGAACGCCATGTTGACCGTGCATCAGCTTGAGGTGTCCTACGGCGGCATCAAGGCGGTCAAAGGCATCGACATCATCGTCCGTCATGGCGAACTGGTGGCGCTGATCGGAGCCAATGGCGCAGGCAAAAGCAGCACGCTGAAAGCCCTCTCCGGCCTGCTCAGGCCCAGCGCCGGACGCATCGACTACGACGGTGCCGAGATCACCGGAAAACCGGCGTATCATCTGGTGCGGCGCGGTCTGGCCATGGTGCCCGAGGGGCGCGGTGTATTTCCCCGGCTTACGGTTGCGGAAAACCTGGCGATGGGCGCTTACATACATGACGACAAAGCTGCCATTGCGCGTGATTTTGAACGTGCTTATGCGTTGTTTCCGCGACTGGCGGAACGCCGTACTCAATATGCCGGCACATTGTCCGGCGGTGAACAGCAGATGCTCGCCATGGCGCGCGCGCTGATGTGCCGGCCCCGGCTGCTGCTGCTCGACGAGCCGAGCATGGGGCTGGCGCCTTTGATGGTGCAGAAAATTTTTGAAACCGTGCGTGCAGTTGCCGCGGAAGGCGTGACCATGCTGCTGGTCGAGCAAAATGCAAAATTGGCACTGGAAACCTGTAACCGCGGATATGTCATGGAAAGCGGCACCATCGTGCTCGCCGACAATGCGAAGACCCTGTTGTCCAGCCCACAAGTGAGGCAAGCGTATCTTGGAGAATAATCTCGAAAATAAGCTCAAAAAATCGCCGGCTGCTGCACTGCTGGCACGCGGGCGGGAAATCCTGATGTCCCGCAGGGCAAGGACTCCGCTGACGTTGCTGGTCGCCGCGGCACTGGTCGCGCTGCTCGGGTTCCTCTACCTGAAAAGCCAGGGTGTTGACTATCGGCGACAGAACGAAATACTCAGCTACCTGCGCGAACTGCGGGAAATCGATGCGCGCTGGGATCTTGAAGTGCTGCGCGCGCGGGTCGAAGGGGCGTCCGGCAAAGCACGTCCGACCGACGACCGCGGCGCGCGTGCTCCCGAACTGCTGCGGCGCCTGCAGCAGTCGGCGGCCGACGCCGGAAGTCCGGTGCTCAACAGCAGCCTGCCGACGCTGGTGCAGGCATTCAACCAGAAAATCGAACTGATGACCCGTTATCGTGCGGCCAGTGGCATGGTCACGCAATCACTGGGTCGCATGGTTGAATTCGACAACGAAATCGCGGGGCTGGTGCGCGGAGTCTGGGCCAGTTTTCCGCAGCGCGACCGCCTGATCGCCGTTGAAAGCACCTCGGCGCTGCTGTTCGCCCAGGTCATGCGCTACGCCACCGACCCGAGCGATACCCAGCGTAAAAACGTCGAACTGTTCGCCGCTGACCTGCGCAAGGCTGGAATCGGCGTGCCGCCCGCACTGCGCGAAGGCCTGGCCCGCATCGATACCACGGTGGAGCAGATACTCGGCGCCAAACCGGTGGAAAACGAACTGTTCCAGAAAATCGCCATTGCTTCCGCAGGGCCCCGCATCGACAGCCTGAACGACGCCTTCAGCCTTGAAACCGCCGATGTGCAGTCCGACAGCGAGCGTTACCGCATTTACCTGATCGCCTATGCCGGCGCACTGCTGATCCTGATCGGCTGGTTGCTGTCAAAACTCGCCGTCAGTTACCGCCTGCTCAACGAAGCCAACCGCGTACTCGAATCGCGTGTCGAAGAACGCACTCGTGAACTGTCCGACGCACTGCATCAGCTGAAAGAATCCGAGTCGCAGTTGATACAGACTGAAAAAATGTCCTCGCTGGGTCAGATGGTTGCCGGCATCGCGCATGAAATCAACACGCCTCTGGCCTACGTCAAGAACAGCCTGGGCTCGGTCGCCGGCAAACTGCCTGACGTCAAACAGTTGATTGTCGAAACCAACAAGCTGCTGAAGCTGATGGAAGACACCAGCCCAGACCCGGCGCGGTTGCAGGCCAAATACACCTCGGTGCGCGGCCTGATACACCATTTCGCAGAGCAACAGGCGCTGGCCGAGCTCGGCCAGCTCGCAAACGACGGTCTCTACGGCATCGAACAGATTTCAGAAATTGTGCTCAACCTGAAAAATTTCAGCCGGCTCGACCGCAGCAAGGTCTCGAGTTTCAACCTGAACGAAGGTCTCGACAGCGCGCTGATCCTTGCCAAGCACGAGCTGAAACACCTGTCGGTCAAAAAACAGTTCGGCGACATTCCGGCCATCACCTGTTCGCCCTCGCAGCTGAACCAGGTGTTCCTCAACCTGATCAACAATGCTGCGCAAGCCATCGAATCAGGCGCCGGCGAAATCACGCTCAGCACGCGGATGGAAGGTGCGGACCATGTTGCCGTCGAAATCGCCGACAATGGCAAGGGCATCCCGCCGGAAATCATGTCCAAGATATTCGACCCGTTTTTCACCACCAAGGCTGTGGGCAAAGGTACCGGTCTCGGCCTGTCGATTTCGTACAAGATTATCGAGCAGCACGGTGGTAGCATCACCGTTGATTCCACCGTGGGCAAAGGCACCCGTTTCACGATCGTGCTGCCGCTGACACCACCGGCAACAGCGAACCTGGACGAGCAGCAGGCATGACAACCGGTTTTCCCAAAAACATCGGCAAGTACGAGGTGCAGGGCATCCTTGGCCGCGGCGGCATGGGCGTCGTCTACAAGGCATTCGATCCGGCGATCCACCGCCAGGTGGCCATCAAGACCATCACCAAATCAGCGATGGACCCTTCGGAACTGCAATATGCCATCGCGCGTTTCCGCCACGAAGCGCAGGCCGTTGGCCGGCTGACCCATCCGCGCATCGCCGCCATTTTCGACTATGGCGAAGACCATGACATCGCCTACATCGTGATGGAGTTGGTCAACGGCAAGTCGCTGTACGAACACCTGCAGAACAAGGCCAAATTCGAACTGGCGGAAATCGGCGAAATCATCCGCCAGCTGCTTGATGGTCTGGGTTACGCCCACGCCCAGGGCGTGGTTCATCGCGACGTCAAACCCTCCAACATCCTGATCAACGATGACGGCCGTATCAAGATCAGCGATTTCGGCATCGCCCACCTCGATTCATCCTCGCTGACCCAGATCGGCGAAATCATGGGGTCACCGGGCTACATGTCGCCGGAACAATTCACCGGCGATGAACCCGACGCACGCACCGACATTTACGCCGCCGGCGTCATTGCCTACGAACTGCTGGCGAACCGCAAGCCGTTCATCGGCAGCAACGTCGAAATCATGCGCCAGGTGATCAGCGACCGCCCCGTCAACCCATCGGATTTCAACCCGCAGATTTCGATACAGCTCGACTGGGCCACCCAAAAGGCGCTGGCTAAAAAACGCGAGGACCGCTTCCAGTCGGCACGTGAATTTGCGCTGGCGTTCGTACAAGGTATCGCCGCCAGCCTGCGCACCAGCAAAGTCTCCGCAGCAGAGGAGGCCGCCGAAGCGCCGACGCAGCGCCTGGATCCGAAACTGGTCTCGGCCGCGCGGATGATCTCCGGCATGCAGGCCGCCAAAGCGGCGGCCCAGTCCGCGCCGGCAACAGCAGCGTCAGCAGCGACACCGGCGGTCGCATCGACATTCGACACCGGCGGCAAAAAGGCAAAGTTGCTGTTCGTCGATGATGAAGAACGCATCCTCAATGCGCTGCGTTCAGTGTTCCGTGCCAACTACAACGTATTCACCGCAAGCAGCGGCCCGGAAGCGATGGAATTCCTGAAACGCTTCCGCCCGCACGTGGTCATCAGCGACCAGCGCATGCCGGAAATGACCGGTGTTGAATTCCTGCGCCAGGTCAAGGATTTCGCGCCACAGACGGTGCGCATCCTGCTCACCGGTTATTCGGACCTTGCCTCCATCGTTGGCTCAATCAATGACGGTGAAGTGTTCCGCTTCATCAGCAAACCCTGGGACAACGCCGAAATCCAGAAAACCATCGGCGAAGCCGCGGCCATCGCCATCGAACTCGCCGACATGGCGGCAGCGCCGGTCATCGTGCCTGACAAACTCGGCAGCGGCATCCTGGTGCTGAACCCCGATCAGAGCGTGTTCCGTGCCGTCAGCGAACTGATGGGCAGCGTCTGCCCGGTGCTGCATGCGCCGGACATGGAGCGCGCGCTGGCAATCCTCACGGAAACAGAAATCGCCGTGATCATCGCCGACATCCGCAGCGGCGACCAGAAATCCGTGGCTACCTTCAAGCTGCTGAAACAGGATCACCCGGAAATCCTCGCCATCCTGACTACCGAGGCCTCGGATTCGGAACTGGTAATCGATTTGATCAACCAGGCCCAGGTGTTCCGCTTCCTCAGCAAGCCGCTGAACCTGAAACTGCTGCAGCAGCATGTGCATGCCGCGCTGGCGCGTTACCAGTCGTTCCGCAAAACGCCCAAACTGCTGAAACAGCACAAAGTGGCGGCGGCACAATCGTCCGATGCCTCGATGCTCGGCCAGTTGCGCGAACGGCTGCGTTCGGTCAAGTCCTGGCTTGGGGTCTGACACCGCAGCCAGGGTAAGGGCTACGCCCTAAATCCAGTCTTTGGGCACCAGGAAATCGGTGTAAAGCCGCGCTTCGGGCGTGCCTGGTTGCGGTTGCCAGTCATAGCGCCAATGTACTACCGGCGGCAGCGACATCAGGATGGATTCGGTGCGCCCGCCGGACTGCAATCCGAACAGGGTGCCACGGTCATGCACCAGGTTGAATTCAACATACCGGCCGCGCCGATAAGCCTGGAAATCGCGTTCGCATTCGCCGTACGGCAGATCACGCCGGCGTTCAACGATGGGCACATAAGCCGGCAGGAAATGGTCACCGACGCTGCGCGTCAGCGCAAATGAAGTTTCAAAATCCGGTTCAGCCAGATCATCGAAGAAGATGCCGCCGACACCGCGCGGTTCGTTGCGGTGCTTCAGGAAAAAATAACGGTCGCACCATTGCTTGAAACGCGGATGGTGATCTGCGCCGAACGGCGCCAGCGCATCACGGCAGGTACGGTGGAAATGTGCCGCGTCTTCCTCGAAACCGTAATACGGTGTCAGGTCCATGCCGCCACCGAACCACCATACCGGCGCTGCCCCTGTTTTTTCGGCGACGAAACAACGCACGTTGAGGTGCACCGTCGGCACATGGGGATTGCGTGGATGCAGCACCAGCGACACGCCCATGGCCTGGAAAGTACGTCCGGCGAGTTCCGGCCGTGCCGCTGAAGCCGACGGCGGCAGATTGTCGCCGAACACGTGGGAAAACCCGATGCCACCACGTTCGAACAGCGCGCCGCCTTCGATCAGCCGGGTGATGCCGCCGCCACCCTGCGGCCGCTGCCACTCGTCGCGCAGGAAGCTGCCGCCGTCGAGGGCAGCCAACTGATCGACGATGGTCTGCTGCAGACCGGTCAGGTAATTTTTGACTGCGGCGATATCCATCACTGTGCCCGGTGGGGGTGTGCTGGCCGCGCGGCTCTGTTACTTGCGTCCCGCGGCAACCGCACGATGGCCGATGTCGCGCCGGCATTGCATGCCGTCGAAACGGATCAGGTCGACGATTTCATAGGCGCGGCGCTGCGCGGTGCGGGTGTTGTGGCCCAGTGCGGTGACGCACAGCACGCGGCCACCGCTGGTGACGACGTCCGTGCCCGCCAGAGTGGTGCCGGCGTGGAACACATGGTAATCCTCGCCCGCCGGCGGCAGGCCTCCGATCACGTCGCCCTTGCGCGGATCCTCGGGGTAATTCGCAGCGGCCAGCACCACGCCCAGCGCCACCCGCGGATCCCATTCCGCCTGCACCGTATCGAGTTTGGCGTCAATCGCGGCTTCGAGCAGCGGCACCAGATCGCTTTTGAGCCGCATCATGATCGGCTGCGTTTCCGGGTCGCCCATACGGCAGTTGAATTCCAGCACCTTCAGCGTGCCAGCGGCGCCGATCATCAGCCCGGCATATAAAAATCCGGTGTACGGAATGCCGTCGGCGATCATGCCGTTCAAGGTCGGCTGGATCACTTCGCGCATCACCCGCGCATGAATTTCCGGTGTCACCACCGGCGCAGGCGAATAGGCACCCATGCCGCCGGTGTTGGGACCGCGATCTCCGTCCTGCAAGCGTTTATGGTCCTGACTGCTGGCCAGAGCCAGCGCATTGCGGCCGTCAGCGAGCACGATGAAACTCGCTTCTTCACCGTCGAGAAATTCTTCGATCACCACCCGCGCACCGGCAGAACCCATCTTGTTGCCGACCAGCATCATGTCGATGGCGGCGTGCGCTTCATCCAGTTGCATCGCCACCACCACGCCCTTGCCCGCAGCCAGACCATCGGCCTTGATCACGATCGGCGCACCTTCGCGGTCAATATACGCATGTGCCGCGGCAGCATCGCTAAAGGTCGCGTGCTTCGCCGTCGGGATGCGATGACGCACCATGAAGTTTTTCGCAAAGTCCTTGGAGCTTTCGAGCTGTGCGGCTTTCTGCGTCGGCCCGAAAATGCGGTGCCCTGCGCTGCGCACGGCATCAACCAAGCCCGCAGCGAGCGGGGCTTCGGGGCCAACCACGGTTAGCGCGACATCATTTTTATCAATAAAATCAATTACTTGCTGATTGTCTGTCGGCGCAACATTCTGCAGACCTTCTTCACGTGCCGTGCCGGCATTGCCCGGGGCAACAAATACTTTCTGTACCAATGGCGACTGAGTCAGTTTCCACGCCAGCGCATGTTCGCGACCACCGCCGCCGATGACGAGGATTTTCATATTGTTATTTAATGGCGGAAGTGGCGGAAACCGGTGAACACCATCGCAATGCCGTGTTCGTCGGCCGCAGCAATGACTTCTTCATCGCGCAGGCTGCCGCCGGGCTGGATAATCGCCGTCGCGCCGGCCGCGGCCACCACATCGACGCCATCGCGGAACGGAAAAAAGGCATCCGAGGCCACCACCGATCCGGCGAGTTTCAATCCCGCGTTTTCCGCTTTGATCGACGCGATACGCGCGGAATCGACGCGGCTCATCTGTCCGGCGCCGACGCCCAGCGTTTTTCCCTCGCCGCAAAACACGATCGCATTCGATTTCACGAATTTCGCCACCCGCCACGCGAACAGCAAATCCGATAACTGCGCATCCGTCGGTTTTTTCTTTGTAACGACCTTCAATTGCGCCGCAGCGACATTCATGCCGTCCGGTGTCTGCACCAGTACGCCGCCGCCTACACGCTTGATATCAAAGCGGTTGGCGCCCGCAGCCAGCGGTACTTCGAGCACGCGGATGTTGGCCTTGCCGGCAAACACGACCAACGCATCGGGCAGCACCTGTGGCGCGATGATCACTTCGACGAACTGTTTTGAAATTGCCTGCGCCGCAGCAGCATCCAGCGCGCGATTGACAGCGATGATGCCGCCGAAGGCGGAAGTCGGGTCGGTCGCCAAGGCCTGGTCATAAGCGGCAGCGACATCCTTGCCGATCGCCACACCACAGGGGTTGGCATGTTTGACGATCACACAGGCCGGCACGTCAAAAGTCTTGACGCATTCCCAGGCTGCATCGGCATCGGCAATATTGTTGTAAGACAGTTCCTTGCCTTGCAACTGGCGGTATGCAGCGAGGCTACCGGGGGCCGGGGCGAGGTCACGGTAAAAAGCAGCATGCTGGTGCGGGTTTTCACCGTAACGCAGGGTCTGCACACGGTCGAACTGCAGATTGAGCCGAGCCGGGAATGCCGCAGCCTTGCCGCCGGGCTGCAGCGCCGTCAGGTAATTGCTGATCGCGCTGTCGTAGGCAGCGGTATGCGAAAACGCTTTGCATGCCAGCTGGAACCGCGTCTCCGCGCCCAGTGCGCCGCCGGCCGACTGCATTTCCTTCAGCAGTACTGCGTAATCGGCGGGGTCGGTGACCACCGCGACATGTTCATAATTCTTCGCCGCACTGCGTACCATCGCCGGGCCGCCGATGTCGATGTTCTCGATGGCTTCCGCCAGCGGGCAATCCGGTTTGGCGATGGTCTGCGTAAACGGATACAGGTTCACCACCACCAGATCGATGCCGGGTATGCCGGCCTGTTTCATGGCATCGACATGCGCTGGTACATCGCGCCGGCCCAGCAGTCCGCCGTGGATTTTCGGATGTAGCGTTTTGACGCGGCCATCGAGCATTTCCGGGAAGCCGGTGTAATCGGCGACCTCGGTGACCTGGAGTCCGGCATCGCGCAGCATTTTGGCGGTGCCGCCAGTGGACAGCAGGGTCACGCCGAAGCCGGCAAGTCCGCGTGCAAAGTCGAGGATGCCGGCCTTGTCGGAAACGCTGATCAGTGCTTGTTTGATGATGGCCATGGCTGCGGAGCGAAAGTGCGGGGCGAGAGTGTGGGGCGAAGGCACGCGGAGCGGCCCATGACTGTCGGGACTCGTCAGAACTTGATGTTGTAAGTCTTTATTTTTTTGCGCAGTGTGTTGCGGTTGATGCCCAGCATCGCCGCGGCATGCGACTGGTTGCCGCGCACCTTGTGCAACACCGATTCCAGCAGCGGCTTTTCCACGCTGCCAATGACCATATCGTATACGCCGCAGGCTTTTTCCCCGTCAAGATCACGGAAATAGCCGTCGATCGCCCGGCGCACCACGCGGGCCATTTCGGTTTCATTCATCATGCTGCCATTTCCTCCGAATGCTTATTTATCATGCTGCCAGTTCAGCAAACTCTTCCACACGCCCGGTTTTATTCATCATGCCGGGTTCTTCCACATAAATCAGGCGTTCGCCCAGTCCCGAAAGTTCGGCAAAGTAATCGTCCACGGCCTTGACCTGTTCTGCACAGGTCTGCAACTGGTTCATGCCATGGCGGAACGCCGCCGAACCGGCAAGCCCTTTGGTGTACCAGGAGATATGTTTGCGCGCGACGCGCACGCCGGTGAGTTCGCCGTAAAAACCGTAAAGATCGTGCAAATGCGCCACCAGCACGCGGTGGATTTCCCCGACGGCGGGCGGCGGCAAATGGCGGCCGGTCTCGAGGAAATGGCTGATTTCACGGAACATCCACGGCCGGCCCTGCGCCGCGCGGCCGATCATTACCGCATCGGCCCTGGTGTATTCCAGTACATGTTTGACGCGTTCCGGCGTGGTGATGTCGCCGTTGGCAATCACCGGAATGCGGATCTCCGCCTTGACCGCGGCAATGGTGTCGTACTCGGCTTCGCCGGTATAACCGCAGGCGCGGGTGCGGCCGTGAATCGCCAATGCCTGGATGCCCGAGCTCTCGGCGATGCGCGCCACCATCAATGCATTGCGGTGATCGCGGTCCCAGCCGGTGCGGATTTTCAGTGTCACCGGCACATCGACTGCGCCGACTACGGCCTTGAGGATGCGTGCGACCAGCGGCTCGTCCTTCAGCAATGCCGAACCCGCCATCACATTGCAGATTTTTTTCGCCGGACAGCCCATGTTGATATCGATGATCTGCGCGCCCTGGTCGACGTTGTAACGCGCTGCGTCGGCGAGCATCTGCGGATCGGCACCCGCAATCTGCACCGAAATCGGATCGACTTCGCCATCATGATTGGCGCGACGTTTGGTTTTTTCCGAACCCCACAGCAGTGAATTGCTCGCCACCATCTCCGACACCGCCATGCCGGCGCCCATCGTCTTGCACAACTGACGGAAGGGGCGATCAGTCACGCCCGCCATCGGTGCCACGATGAGGTTGTTTTTCAGTTGATGAGGGCCGATGCGCAACGGACTTGTTCTTATGTGGGTAACGAGGGAAAGGGCGCCATTGTAATCACACTCGCGCGGTGTGCAAAGAGAAATGTGCCTCATTTTTAAGCACCTGACTTTTACGCCACATTTTTTACACTACATTTTTGCACAGCCGTTTGCATGATGTGTGTGCGCGGCACCGGGTCGACCGACCACGGACTTCGTCAAAAGCACTTAGTATCAATGCGTTTACCGGAGATTGCTCCAATACCACCTGCAGATTCCGCGCCAAGCCGTGACCACACAATGCTTCACCGGCACAATCAGCCGCGCGCGCCGAAGGTCATGCGTCGTATCAGGAATTTTTTCAGCGGCGGTATGCTGCCAAGCAAAGCAAGTCCCGTACCTCGGACCAGACGCAGCGGCAGCAGATCGTTGGAGAACAATTCCACCAGCGCATGGGTAAAACCAAGTCCGGCGCTGCGATCGACACGACGGCGCACCTGATAGACATCCAGCCAGGCGCGCGAGCCCAGTTCCCCTATGGGCCGGCTGTTGATTTGCTCAGCGAGTTCCCATGCGTCGCGCAAACCGAGATTGAATCCCTGCCCGGCCACCGGATGCAGTGTCTGCGCGGCATTGCCGATCAACACGATGTGGTCAGTCGCCTGCTGCGCGCGGCGACGCTGCAAGGGATACGCAGCGCGCCCGTTCACTGCGCTGAAATCACCAACGCGCCCGCCGAACGCAGTACGCAGTTCCCCCAGAAAAATGTCCGGCGCCATTGCGCACAACTGTCGGGCATGGTCCGGCGTTGTGGTCCACACCAGTGCCCAGCCATTGCCCTCATCTTTACTGTCAGGCAACAAGGCCAGCGGCCCGTGCGCGGTGAATCGCTCATACGCGGTGTTGTTATGCGGGCACTCACTCACCACACGTGCCGTGACCGCGCATTGCTGATAATCGATGGCCTCGGTGGCGGATTCACCGGCTGCACCACCATCGGCCAAGGCCACCAACGCTGCGGTCAGTTCGTGCCGTTCTCCGGCAGATTCATAGGCAACGCGCGCCGGATCATCGCCATGCGTAGCCGTCACCCGGGCTCCAGTCAGGCATTGCGCCGATGTCGCTGCTGCGGCCTGCGCCAAGGCCTGCGCGACACGGCCATAGTCGACGACATAACCCAGTTCCGGGAATCCGGCTTCCACCGCCGTCAGGCTGACACGGCCAAAACCACCGCGTTGCGAGACATGGATATTGCGGATCGGTGTTGCCAAGGCTGCCAAGGCCGGCCACACGCCCAGACGCTCGAGGATCAAGCGGCTGCCGTAGGACAGGGCCAGCGGGCGCGCATCACCGCCGCCCGCGGCGCGCGCTTCGAGCAACACGATGCGCAGTCCGCTGTCGCGCAAGGCCAGCGCCAGCGCGCTGCCCACCGGACCGCCACCGACGATGACAATATCGGCCGCCGCAGTGTCGGCGATCGCAGTACCGGCGACCGCAGTGTCAGCAACTTCAGGCATGGCGGTCGCGCATCAGCGCTTCAATATCGGCAACACTTTTCGGTGCACTGACGCTGAGGATTTCCGAGCCCCGGGCGGTGACCAGCGCGTCGTCTTCGATGCGCACGCCGATACCGGCAAAGCCGTCCGGCACACCCGGCGCAGACCGGATATAACAACCGGGCTCGACGGTCAGCACCATGCCCGGCTGCAGCTCGCGCCAGGCGCCACTGGTTTTGTATTCGCCGGCATCGTGCACATCCAGCCCCAGCCAGTGTCCCGTGCGGTGCATGTAGAACTGTTTGTAAGTTTCCTGCTCCAGCACGCTGTCCAGCGTGCCTTGCAACAATTTCAGGTCGATGAAGCCCTGCGCCAGCACGTTCACTGCGGCATCGTGCGGCTCGTTCCAGCGCGCCCCCGGCTTGACCGTGGCAATCGCCGCAGCCTGCGCCGCCAGCACCAGCTCATACACCGCGCGCTGCGGCCCGCTGAAGCGGCCATTGACCGGGAAGGTGCGCGTGATGTCCGAGGCGTAACCGTCGAGTTCACAGCCAGCGTCGATCAGCAGCAGGTCGCCATCATGCAGCACGGCGTTGTTTTCAACGTAATGCAGCACGCAGGCATTGGCGCCGCCGGCCACGATCGGCGTGTAGGCGGGGGCCTGCGCACCGCTGCGTCGGAATTCATGCTGCAGCAGGGCTTCGATTTCATATTCCGTGGCGCCCGGTCGCGCAGCCTGCATCGCGAGGCGGTGCGCGGCTCCGGAGATGTCGCCGGCGCGCCGCATCAGCGCCACTTCATGTGCATCCTTGTACAGGCGCATGTCGTCGAGCAGCGTACGCACATCGTGAATATCGTTCGGCGCAGCCACGCCGCTGCGCGCGCGGTTGCGCACGGTATTGATCCAGCCCAGCACCCGCGCGTCCCACACCGCATCGGCACCGAGATGCACCTGCACCGCAGAACGATCCGCCAGCAGGTCCGGCAGGCGCGCATCCAGCTCAGTGATGCAATACGCGGCATCCACGGCAAACGTTTCGCGTGCCGCATCCGGCCCGTAGCGATAGCCGTCCCAGATTTCACGCTCGAGGTTTTTTTCGCGGCAGAACAGGATGTGCTGCGGCTTTTCACCACCGACGACGACCAGCACCGCTTCCGGTTCGCGGAAACCGGTCAGGTAATAGAAATAACTGTCGTAGCGATAGGGATAGTGCGCATCGCGGTTGCGGATCTGTTCCGGCGCGGTGGGTACGATGGCCACGCCGTTGCCAAGCTGCGCCGCCAGGCGCGCGCGCCGACCCTGATAAACAGCGGCATCAATGGATGGTTGTGCAGACATGCCTTGATTATAGTCGCGCGCCGATCCGTATTTTTCGTTTCGTTTTCGTTTAAGTCAGCGTGCTTTGCGCGCGGCCTCATCCAGCGCCGCCAGACGTTCCGGCGTACCCACGTCGTGCCATTGGCCGCGGTACAGCTCGCCGCTGACCTGTCCGCGCTGCATCGCAGCGATCAGCACATCCGCCAGCCGCGCGCGGTCGCCGCGGTTCACGCCGGCAAACAGCGCCGGATGATAGGCGCCGATGCCGCTGAAGGTATGGCGGGTCGCGGCTTCGGCCTGCACCTTGCCGTTCGCGAGACCAAAGTCACCGCGCGGATGCTGCGGCGGATTATCGACCAGCACCAGGTGCGCCAGCGGACCGACTGCGCTCAGGCGCTGCGCGGCGGCCTGCAACACGGAAAAATCATAATCGCTGTAAACATCAGCATTGACCGCGATGAATGGTGCGTCTCCCAGCAGCGGCATCGCCCAGGCAATGCCACCCGCGGTTTCCAGCGCCGTGATTTCGCCCGTTGTCTCGCGTGAATACGCAATCTGTACACCCAGCGCCGCGCCATCGCCCAGAAAGCTCTCGATCTGCCCGCCTAGGTGCGCCAGGTTGATCACCAGGTTACGGACTCCCGCCCGCAGCAATGCTGAAATTATCATTAAAATCAATTCCTTATCTGCTATACGCAGCAGTGCCTTGGGCGTGTGGTCGGTCAGCGGCCGCATCCGCTCGCCGCGCCCCGCCGCCAGGATCATGGCTTTCATTGCAGCCGGCTCAGAAGGTGTAACCGACCTGCGGCCGGCGCTGCTCGAGTTCGTCGAGCAACTGCGCCAAGGGCTTCAGCACGACATAGCGTGCACACACCGCATGCGCATAAGCGAGAAAGCGCGGCGCGTCTTCGAGGTACGCGGGTTTGCCATCGCGATAACAAATGCGCGCGAAAATGCCCAGCACTTTGAGGTGGCGTTGCAGACCCATCCATTCGAATGCCCGATAGAATTCGCCGAAATCGGCATCAACCGGCAGTTGCGCCCGTTTCGCCTGTTCCCAGTAACGCACCGCCCAGTCGATGACGCGTTCTTCCGGCCAACTGATGAAGGCATCGCGGAACAGTGAAGCGACGTCATAGGTGATCGGGCCGTATACCGCGTCCTGGAAATCGAGCACACCGGGGTTCGGCCTGGATAACATCAGGTTGCGCGGCATGTAATCACGGTGCACATACACCGCGGGCTGCGCCAGCGCGCTGTCGGCCAGCAGCTTGTTGATGCCGGTAAGTGTCGTGCGTTGGGCATCTGACAATTCCAGACCGAGGTGGCGGCCGACATACCACTCGGGAAACAGGTCCATCTCCCGCTGCAGCAATGCGCGGTCATACGGCGGCAACACACCCGGCCGGCTGGCACGCTGCCAGGCAATCAGCGCGGTAATGGCGTCGCCAAACAGCGCAGCGGCATTGTCTTCGTTTAATGCCTTGAGATAAGTGGTATCACCGAGATCCGTCAGCAGCAGGAAGCCCTGGTCGAAATCGGCCGCCAGCACTTCGGGCACATGCAGTCCGGCATCGCGCATCAGTTGCGCCACCTGCACGAAGGGACGGCTATCTTCGCGCTCTGGCGGTGCATCCATCACGATGCGTGTGCCCGTGTCCAGCGTGACGCGAAAATAGCGACGGAAGCTCGCATCGGCAGAAGCCGGTGCAAGTGAAAATGCAGCTCCGGCCAGCGGGCCGGCGAGCCACGCGCGGAGCAATTCAAGACGCTCGTCGCGTCCGGCCGCAGAGGATGGTTTCAAGCGTTGCTTCAAGCAGTGAATTGTGAGATTTTAGCACCTCGCCTGACACCCTCCCTGATGCCCTTTTCCCGAAAAACCCGGATTGCTCTTGCCGTGCTGTGTGCGCTGCCGCTGCTGGCTGGCGCCGATGAAGGCCTGAAGCTCAAGCCACAGCCCGGACTGCTGCTGATCCCCCCCGACAATGGCGATGTGGTGCCGCTGTTCGTGGAAGCCGACCGCATCCAGGGCACGCAGGACAAGGAAATCGAGGCTTTCGGCAGCGCGCGGCTGCGCAAGCGTGGCCAGGTTTTTTATGCCGACTGGATGCGGCACGACACGCCAACGGACGTGCTGGATGCCAAAGGCAACGTCCGCATCGAACAGGAACGGGAAATCCTCCAGGGCGATACCCTGCGCTACGAAATGGCCACCGATCGCGGTTACTTGGACCGCCCGCGTTACCTGCTGATGAGCACCCCCGAAACCGGGCCGATCAGCCGCATTGCGCGTCCGGTACAAACCGAAGGACGCGGCACTGCCGATCGCCTGCTGTTCGAGGGTCCCGGGCAGTACCGTGTACAAAACTCCAGCTACACCACCTGCGAACCGGGTAATGATGCATGGTACCTGCGCGCCAATGTACTTGATATCGACCGCGGTCGCAACGTTGGTACCGCGCACAACGCGAGCATCGTGTTCTTCGACGTGCCGATTTTTTATTCGCCCTACCTGTCGTTTTCGCTGCACCAGGAACGCAAATCGGGTTTCCTGACGCCGAGTTACCGCACCTCGAACACCACCGGCTTCGAGTTCACGACACCTTTTTACTGGAACATCGCGCCGGACATGGACGCCACGCTGTTCCCGCGCTACATGACCAAGCGCGGGCTGCAGCTCGGCAGCGAATTCCGCTACCTGAATTCGAAGGGCAAGGGTGAAGCGCGGGCGGAAGTGCTCTCCAACGACCAGCAGATCGGCCGCGACCGCTGGGGACTGTTCACCAAACACCAGCAGATGCTGGGCGACATCTGGAACAGCCAGCTCAACATCAACCGCGTCTCAGACGGCAACTATTTCACCGACCTGTCGACACAGGTGGCGGTGACCTCACAGGTCTACCTGAGCAACGACCTGACGCTGAGCCGCGGGGGTACCTGGGGTGACGGCGGCACCTACGGTTTTTCAGCATTTGCCCAGCGCTGGCAGACACTGCAGGCCGATCCGCTGGCGCCGCTGGTTGCACCCTACAACCGCGAACCGCAACTGACACTGACCGCCCAGCAGCTCACCCGCTGGGGGGATCTGGATGTGCTCAGCAGTTATACCTCGTTCGCGCATCCATCCCTGATCAATGCCAAGCGCACGGTGATCAATCCCAGTTTTTCGCTGCCGCTGCAGAATGCCTACGCTTACGTCACGCCCAAAGCCGGCGTGCATGTCACCCACTACGCCATGGGCAGCAACAATACGACCGGCCTGCCCGATGCCACGCGCACATTGCCGATCGTCAGCGTGGACAGCGGGCTGGTTTTTGAACGAGACATGGAGGCCCGGGGCCAGAAACTGATCCAGACGCTGGAGCCCAAGGCTTATTACGTCTACATCCCGTACAAAGACCAGAGCCGGCTGCCGAATTTCGAAAGCGGGCTGCAGGACATCAATTTTGCAACCATTTTTACCGAGAACCAGTTCAGCGGCCAGGATCGCATCAATGATGCCAACCAGCTGACACTGGGGGTCAGCACGCGGTTCATTGACCCCAGCAACGGCATTGAGCGTTTGCGTGCCGCCGTCGCCCAGCGCTATTACTTCGAGCCACAACAAGTCACCATACCTGGCGTGCCGTCGCGCGCCAGTGACAGCAATTCCTCGGATCTGCTCGCCGCCATCAGCGGCAATATCGCGAAAAACTGGACCGGTGACGCCGGCTGGCAATACAACACCGATCTGAAACAAACCCAGAAATTCAACATCGCTGCGCGCTACCAGCCGCAGGCCGGTAAAGTGGTCAATCTTGCCTATCGCGAAACCGCCAACGCGCTGCAGCAGGTGGATTTGTCGACGCAATGGCCAATCGATGGTCGCTGGACCGCCGTCAGCCGCTGGAATTTTTCAATCAAGGACAACCGTACTCTGGAAGCGCTGGTTGGTATTGAATACAGTGACCGCTGCTGGGCACTGCGCATCGCTGGCCACCGTTTTGCCACGACCACGGCCAGCGCCAGCACTTCCATTTTCGTCCAGCTGGAGCTGTCCGGCCTGTCGCGCATCGGCAGTGACCCGCAGGACGTCCTGCGCCGGAACATCAGCGGCTATAAACCGTTCGACCCCCGCGCCACCACGCCGGTCGAATACAATGTACCGGGATTGTTCTAGCCGGCCGGGAGCCGGCTTCCCTGTATTACTTGATCATTTACGCACCCCTCTGAAATGTCTGGATCCTGCATGCAATTCCGAATCCTGCTGTCCTGCGCCGTGTTGGCAGCCCTGCTGCCGGGCGTCCCTGCCTGGGGCCAGCAAACCGCAAAACCGCGGCAAATCGTCACGCTGGACCGCATCGTTGCGGTCGTCAACGAGGAAGTCATCACCCAGCAGGAACTCAACGCCCGCGTCGACTTTGCCTTCCGCCAGCTGCGGCAACAGGGTACGCAACCACCGGCGCGGGAAGTCATCGAGCGCCAGCTGATTGAGCGCCTGATCACCGATCGGGTGCAACTGCAGCACGCGCGCGATATCGGCCTGCGTGTCGATGATGCCGAACTCGACCGCGCACTGGTGCGGGTCGCCGAAGGAAACAAACTGTCACTGTCGCAGATGCGCGCAACCATTGAGAAAGATGGCGTGCCGTATGAAAAATTCCGCGAGGACCTCCGCAACGAAATCACGGTGTCCCGGCTGCGCGAGCGCGAAGTCGCGCAGAAAATCGTCATCACCGAATCCGAGATCGACAATTTCATCCAGGCCCAGCAGTCGCAGGGCCGCAATGACGAATACAATATTTCGCACATCCTCGTCACCGTGCCGGAAAACGCCACCCCGGAGCAGTTGCAGACCCGTCGTGTACGGGCAGAACAGGCATTAGGGCAATTGAAGGCCGGCACGGACTTCCGTCAGGTTGCCGCAGCATTTTCCGATGCCCCGGAAGCGCTGCAGGGCGGCTTGATGGGCTGGCGCGAAAGCAACCGTCTGCCCGCCATTTTCCTCGACGCACTGCGGCCACTGAAAGCCGGTGAGTTCAGCGAACTGGTACGCAGTCCGAACGGATTTCATATCCTCAAACTCAATGAACGTCGCGGCGGACAAGCCGCGATCATGGTGCAGCAAACCCACGCCCGTCACATCCTGATCAAGACCAACGAGCTGGTGTCGGAAGCGGAAGCGCGCAACCGCCTGCTGGTACTCAAGGAACGTCTGGACAACAAGGCGGATTTCGCCGAGCTGGCGCGATCCCGCTCTGAAGACGGCAGCGCCGCGCGCGGCGGCGATCTGGGCTGGCTGAGCCCTGGTGATACCGTGCCCGAATTCGAGCAGGCGATGAATGCACTGAAACCCGGTGAAATCAGCCAGCCGGTACGCAGCCCCTTCGGCTGGCACCTGATCGAAGTGCTGGAGCGGCGCACCCAGGACATGACGCGTGAAGGCCAGCGCCTGAACGCGCGCCAGGCCTTGCGCGAGCGCAAGACCGATGAGGCCTATCAGGAATGGGTGCGGCAATTGCGTGACCGCGCTTATATTGAACAGCGCCTCGAATAATCAATAAAAACAATGGCTTAACAGGCGACACCCCGTGCCCGCTACTTCCCGACAGCCTTTGGTCGCCGTCACTGCGGGGGAGCCTGCGGGTATCGGCCCCGACCTCTGCGCAATGCTGTCGCAGCGCCGCCTGCCGGCGCGGGTGGTGGTGATTGCCGACGCTACATTGCTGCACGATCGCGCGCGTGCGCTGGGCATCAACGGCGACATGCCGCGTTACAACGATGCCGCCGGCGCCGGCGATTTTTCCGTGCTGCATGTGCCGCTGGCGCAGCCTGTCAAAGCCGGCACACTGAATCCCGCCAACAGTAAGTATGTATTGCGCACACTGGAAATCGCCGCCGACGGTTGCCGCGACGGCAGCTTTCATGCCATGGCCACCGCACCCGTACACAAAGGCGTCATCAACGACGCCGGCATCGCCTTCACCGGCCATACTGAATTTCTCGCCGAACGGCTGCATGCGCCGCAGGTGGTGATGATGCTCGCCGGCGGCGGCATGCGCGTGGCACTGGTCACCACCCACCTGGCGCTGCATGAAGTCGCTGCGGCGATCACCCGCGATAGCGTCGAAAAGTCCCTGCGCGTGCTGCGGCACGACCTGATCGCACATTTCGGCATCGCGCGGCCGCGCATTATCGTCGCCGGCCTCAATCCGCATGCCGGTGAATCGGGGCATCTCGGCCGCGAGGAAATCGACATCATCGTGCCGGTCCTCGAAAATCTGCGCAAGGAAGGTTTTGATCTCACCGGCCCGCTACCCGCCGATACGCTGTTCCAGCCGGAACGACTGGCGCAATGTGATTGCGTGCTGGCGATGTACCACGACCAGGGACTGCCGGTACTCAAATACGCCAGCTTTGGCGCCGGCATCAACATCACGCTCGGCCTGCCGATCATCCGCACCTCGGTCGACCACGGCACGGCACTGGAACTCGCCGGCACCGGCAAGGCCCGGGCCGAAAGCCTGATTGCGGCGATCGAATTGGCTGCCGAACTCGCCGTGCGCAGCAAAAAAACTGCAGCCGCGTGAGCGCGAAGCATATCCCGCGCAAACGTTTTGGCCAGAATTTCCTGGTCGACGACGGCATCATCGATAGCATCGTCGCCTCGATTGCGCCACAGCGCAGTGACAACCTGGTCGAAATCGGCCCCGGCCTCGGCGCGCTGACTGCACCGTTGCTGGCCCGGCTCGACCGCCTGCAAGTCATTGAAATCGACCGTGACCTGATCGCACAGTTGCGTGAAAGGTATGCCACAGCCAGCGTAACCATTCACGAAGGCGATGTACTGAAGTTCGACTTTGCTGCGCTGGGCAGCGACCTGCGCGTCGTCGGCAACCTGCCCTACAACATCTCAACGCCACTGCTGTTCCGCTTTGCCGAGTTCGCCGGCCACATCCGTGACGTGCACGTGATGCTGCAGCGGGAGGTGGTGGAACGCATGGTGGCCGCACCCGGTGATTCGGAATTCAGCCGCCTCTCGGTGATGCTGCAGTACCGCTTCGACATGGAAATGCTGTTCGACGTGCCGCCCGAATCCTTCGATCCGGCCCCCAAGGTGGAATCCGCCGTGGTACGGCTGATGCCGTTCACTACGCTGCCACATCCAGCACGTAATGAAGCCGTATTCAGCAGCGTGGTCGCACGCGCTTTTTCGCAACGGCGCAAGACGCTGCGCAACACACTGAAGGGGGTTATTGCCGACGCCGACTTCGCGCAGCTCGATATTGATCCCGGTGCACGGGCACAGGAACTGTCGGTGGCGGATTTTGTGCGGATCGCCGACATCGTGAAGGCGCCAGTTTAGAATCGTCCAAAAATCGCTCAGGCTGCGGGCGCCGCTTTTCTTTGCACGAACTCGATCTTGTAGCCGTCAGGATCTTCGACAAACGCAATCACCGTAGTGCCGTGCTTCATCGGCCCCGGCTCGCGTGAGACCTTGCCACCGCGCTTTTTGACTTCATCGCAGGCCTTGTAGGCATCCTCGACTTCGACCGCGACATGGCCAAAACCGCTGCCCATGTCGTAGGACTTGGTATCCCAGTTGTGCGTCAGTTCGAGCACTGCAGCGCGTGATTCGTCGTCATAACCAACAAAGGCGTTGGTAAAGCGCCCGCTGGGATAGTCGGATTTGCGCAGCAGACGCATGCCCAGCACCTGGGTATAAAAATCGATCGAGCGTTGCAGATCGCCAACCCGGATCATCGTATGCAGCAGCCTCATGCGGACACCCTTCGCTTCAGATCTGCACCATTTCAAAATCTTCCTTGCGTGCGCCGCACTCCGGACAGGTCCAGTTCATCGGCACATCTTCCCATTTGGTACCCGGTGCAATGCCTTCATCAGGCACGCCTGCAGCTTCATCGTAAATGTACCCGCAGATCAAACACATGTACTTCTTGTACTGCCCGTTATCGGTAGTCATCAGCGTCTTCTAGGTTAATAAGCTACAATCACAACGTCATTCTAGCTGATCCCCCCTTCGCGCCCAATCTCCGCGCATGACCGACTCACCACCCATCGTCATGGTATTTGCCGCCACCGATCCGACCGGCGGCGCCGGCTTGCAGGCGGACATCATGACCCTCGCCAGCATGGGCTGCCATCCGGTGTCGGTGGTGACTGCGATCACCATCCAGGACACCACGGGTGTCGATGGCATCCAGCCGATCGACGGCGAATGGGTGTCTGACCAGGCACGCTGCATCCTTGAAGACATGCCTGTAGCCGCATTCAAGATCGGCGTGCTGGGCAGCCTTGAGGCCGTCGCCGCAGTGGCCGAAGTGGTGTCCGATTATCCGGAAATCCCGCTGATTCTTGACCCGGTGCTGGCCTCAGGCCGCGGCGACGAACTCGCTTCCGAGGAAATGCTCGCGGCGATCCGCGAACTGCTGATCCCGCAGACCACCATCGTCACTCCGAACAGCATCGAAGCGCGCCGGCTCGCCGACGATGACAGCGAAGGCGACAACCCCGACCTCGCCGAATGCGCGCGGCGCATCCTTGATTCCGGCTGCGAATACGTGCTGATCACCGGCACTCACGAACACACCAACGACGTGGTCAACACGCTGTACAACAGCGAAGGCGTGGTGCGCAGCGATGCCTGGCCACGTCTGCCCGGCAGCTACCACGGCTCGGGCTGCACGCTGGCTTCGGCGCTGGCCGCCACCATTGCCAACGGTGTCGATATCCAGGAAGCGGTGCGCGATGCGCAGGAATACACCTGGCAGTCGCTGAAACTCGCATTCCGCCCTGGCATGGGCCAGCACATCCCGGATCGCCTGTTCTGGGCCCGCGACGAAGACGCCGTCTCCGGCGCAGTCGACGACGACAGCGGCGACCACAACAACGACAAGCCGGCGTGAACACGCTGATCGCCGGGCTGTATGCGATCACGCCCGATCTCGCCGATACCCGTGCGTTGTTGCTGCGAACGCGTGCCGCGCTGAGCGGCGGCGCCCGCGTGCTGCAGTACCGCAACAAAACGGCATCCCCGGCGTTACGTCACGAACAGGCGCTGGCGCTGCAGCAGCTCTGCACAGAGTTTCATGTACCGCTGCTCATCAACGATCATCTCGACCTCGCGCTGGCCGTCGATGCCGCCGGGCTGCATCTGGGTGGTGACGACGGTGACATCTCCGCTGCGCGGGCACGACTCGGCCCGGGCAAACTGCTGGGCGCATCCTGTTACGACCGCATCGAACTGGCGCAAAGTGCGGTGGCTGCCGGCGCCGACCACATCGCTTTTGGCAGTTTTTTCGCGTCCAGCATCAAACCCGACGCCGCGCGCCCGCCGCTGGACCTGATCAGCCGCGCCAAAAAGCGCTTCCGCCTGCCGGTGGTGGCCATCGGCGGCATCACCCCGCACAATGCGCCGCAGCTGATTGCCGCCGGCGTCGATGCCATCGCCGTCATATCCGCCGTATTCACCGCGCCCGACGTTGCCGCAGCGGCGCGGGAGTTTCTGACTTTATTCGATCAACGTCTGTTTGAGCCCCACCATGAAAAAAAGTCAAACACTCTTTAACCACGCCCAGCTGACCATCCCCGGTGGCGTCAATTCACCCGTGCGTGCCTTCAAATCGGTCGGCGGCACCCCGCTGTTTTTTCAGCGCGGCAAAGGCCCGCTGGTATGGGATGTCGACGGCAACAGCTATATTGATTACGTCGGTTCCTGGGGGCCGCTGATCTGCGGCCATGCCCACCCCGATGTGATCCGCGCCGTGCAGCAGGCCGCCGAGCGCGGCCTGTCCTTCGGTGCCCCCACCGAAGCCGAGGTCGAAATGGCCGATGTGCTGCGCAAGCTGGTGCCGTCCATGGACCAGTTGCGGCTGGTCAGTTCCGGCACCGAAGCCACGATGAGCGCAATCCGCCTCGCCCGCGGCTACACCGGGCGCAGCAAAATCATCAAGTTCGAAGGCTGTTACCACGGCCATGCCGACCCACTGCTGGTCAAGGCCGGCTCCGGTGCGTTGACCTTCGGCCAGCCGTCCTCCGCCGGTGTGCCGGCAGAAACAGCGGCACACACCCTCGTGCTCGACTACAACGACGAAGCCGGACTGGAAACGACTTTCACGCGCGAGGGCAGCGAAATTGCTGCAGTGATCGTCGAACCGGTCGCCGGCAACATGAACCTGGTCGCACCCAAGCCGGGATTCCTCGAACTGCTGCGCAAACTGTGTACGCAGCATGGCGCGGTACTGATTTTCGATGAAGTGATGACCGGCTTCCGCGTGGCCCTTGGTGGCGCGCAGGCGCTGTACAACATCAAGCCCGACATCACCACGCTGGGCAAGGTCATCGGCGGCGGCATGCCGGTCGGCGCCTTCGGCGGCCGCCGCGACATCATGCAATGCCTGGCGCCGGTGGGTCCTGTGTACCAGGCCGGCACTTTGTCCGGCAATCCGGTGGCGGTCGCAGCCGGGCTGGCCACGCTGAAACTGATCCAGGCCCCGGAGTTTTACGACCAGCTTGCCGGCACGACTCATCAGTTGTGCAGCGGCCTGGCCGAGGCGGCACAGGCACGGCGGATTCCCTTCTCGGCGCGCAACATCGGCGGCATGTTCGGCCTGTATTTCCGCGCTACACCACCGACCTCGTACGCCGAAGTGATGCAATGTGATAAAGGGGCTTTTAATCAGTTTTTCCACGCCATGCTGGCTGAGGGCATTTATCTGGCGCCCTCCGCCTACGAGGCAGGATTTGTCTCGGCCGCCCATGGCCCGGCGGAAATCGATCGCACGCTAAAAGCTGCAGCAAAAGTCTTTGCTGCACTTTGATCTGCAACAAACTATAAATATCAATTAAAACAACTACTTAAAAATAAACCCCTTGCTGCACCATTTCCTGTGCTGCAGCAAAATCCCCACCCCCATGGAAAAAATCCGCCTGTCCAAGCTGATGTCGGAGCAAGGTTTCTGCTCCCGGCGCGAAGCCGACAGCTATATCGAGCGCGGCTGGGTGCTGGTCGACGGTGTACCGATCACCGAACTCGGCACGCGCATCCTGCCGACCCAGACCATCACACTGGCGCCGGCGGCACAAAGCAAACAGGAAGCGCGGGTCACCGTGCTGCTCAACAAACCCGTCGGCTTTGTCTCGAGCCAGCCGGAAAAAAACTACCGCCCAGCGATCACGCTGGTGACCGCCGAAACCCAATACACCGGCGACCGCAATCCGCAGCGTTTCGATCCGCGGCATTTGCGCGGCCTCGCCCCTGCCGGCCGGCTCGACATCGATTCCACCGGACTGCTGGTACTGACCCAGGACGGACGCATTGCCAAACAGCTGATCGGCGAAAACTCGCGGGTGGAAAAAGAATACCTGGTGCGCGTCACCGGGAAACCGAACAAGGACGGGCTGGCGCTGCTGAACCACGGCCTGAGCCTGGACGGCGAAGCGCTGCGGCCCGCCGAAGTGTCCTGGCAAAACAAAGATCAGCTGCGCTTTGTGCTGCGCCAGGGCAAAAAACGCCAGATCCGCCGCATGTGTGAAATGGTCGGACTCACTGTGGTCGGCCTGAAACGCGTGCGTATCGGCAAGGTGATGCTCGGCGACCTGCCCGGCGGACAGTGGCGCTACCTGCGCGATGACGAAACGTTCTGATCTGCCGGACTAGCTAGCCGGGGCGCCTGATCGCGGATCTGGGCGCGGCCGCCCGGCGCTTCGCCGGCTGTTTTGCTGCAGCAAGCGCCACCGGCGGTTCCGCCAGTTTTGCGGTCAGCCGAACCAATTCATCCTGCAGTTCCGGCGGCCCGCCGATGGCATGCAGCCGCCGTTTTCGTGCCGCATTGGTCGTCAGCGCATGCAAGCCCGTCATGTACAACAGCAGGTCTTCGGTGGTGTGGTAATGCTCGCCATCGACCCGCGTGAAATTGCGCGGAAAATTCGCGTATTCCACTGTCCGGCCCGGAAACAGCACCTGCGATACAAAACCCATGCAGCTCATGCACAGGCCGGGGACAACCCCGTTCAGCTCGCAATAAGGCACCTGCTGTTTGACCAGCGGCGTCACCCGGCGCATCAGGCTGCTGCGCAGGCTGCGCATCATCGTGTCATTGGCAAAGGGGCGCAGGGCATAGAGGTGCCGCACCTGGAATATCCTGCCGTGGGCATCGACTTCGCCCTCGGCGATGAACGGCGTCACATGCACACCCAATCCGGGAAACGACCACGCGATGCGCTGATCCGGCAGTTCGATGCCGACCTGGGTTTCCTGCTCACCATCGGGCGAGATAATCAGCCAGTAATGCACATAGCCGGCCTGATTCGGCCCCGTCGTCGTGACTACGGACAGCGCACTGACGCCGGCGGGTTTGACGATGGATGGCGATGTTTTTACAGCGCCGGTTTTTTTCTGCTGCGTGCCGGGTTGCAGCGCGGTCGAGGCCATACCCCGCACCGGCAACAATGCCGCAGCCAGCAACAAAATCAAAAGGGGAACAAGACGCATGGGCAATTGGGCCGGGTGCAGCTGCAAAAGTTCAGCTGCACCGTGTTGAAGCAGTTAACAGCTTAACGCCGCAACACGAATATTGCCTACAACACGACCGGTAATTTTCCGAAGCGTCGCCAAATGGCGACTAGAACCCAAGCAGCGCCGGCAGGTCAGCGACACTGTTCAGCAGATGCGTATGCGGCAGGGGCTGCATCTGGTCGCGGCCATGCGCGCCGGACAACACGCCGATGTTCAGTGCGACGCCAGCGTTATGGCCCGCCTGCAGATCCAGCACGGTATCGCCGACATTGGCCACGCGACGCACATCGACGACACCGGTCGCTTCCATGCAGCGGAAAATCATGTACGGCGCCGGCCGGCCCTGCGGCACTTCATCACCACAGACCACGGCATCGACCACGCCCTCGCGCCAGCGCAGCGCATCCAGCAGCAGGTTGGTGGTGTCACGGTCAAACCCGGTGTTCAGCGCCACACGCACACCGCGGCTGCGCAGGGTAGCTATCATTTCGCGCGCGCCGGGCACTGGTTCAACGGTGCCCTTGAACACGTCGGCCAGATGCTGCACAAACGTCGCGTAGACCTGCTCCGAGCGCGCCTGACGATCACTGCCTTCCGGGATCAGGTTCAGGATTGCCAGTCGTTTTGAAGCGCCGCGCAGGCTGTTGATTGCCTGCGGCGTCACCGCGATACCGTGCGCCGCGAGCGCTGATGTGAAGGCTTTCGGTACCTGGCCTGCATCGCGCACTGTGGTGCCGGCCATGTCGCAGACCACCAGTTCTATGGTTTCTTTCAAGATTCCGCTCAAGACCATTCCCCCCGTGTTCCGGGATTTTACAAGGCCGTGTGCCAGGCCCTGATACCGGGTCCACACCGTGTGGCGTTGCCCGGCGCGCAGGGGTCGCCTACCATCGGCGCTCCACTGAAGGAATCCGCATGAATGATGAATTGAAAGGCAAAGTCGCCGTCGTCACCGGCGCCACACGCAAACGCGGGCTCGGTCGCGCCATCGCACTGGCGCTGGCGCGCGCCGGTGCCGATGTCGCCGTCACCGGCAACAGCCGCAACCCGTCGAGCCTGACCGCCGATGAACAGAAAGACGGCTGGCGCGGCCTGCCCGATGTGGTCGCCGAAATCGAGGCTTTGGGCGTGCGCGCCTGTGGTGCCTACATGGACGTACGCAAGGCCGACGACGTACAGCGCATGGTGCAGGAAGTTGTCGGCAAACTCGGCCGCATCGACATCCTCGTCAACAACGCCACCTATCCCCGCGCTGCCGACCGCGTGCCGGTACAGGAACTCGACGATGACCTGTGGCGCAACATCATCGACATCAACCTGACGGGGACCATGCTGTGTTCCAAGTACGCGTCGAAACAGATGATTGCGCAAGGTGATGGCGGCAGCATTGTCAGCATTTCCTCGGGTGCCGCGCTGAAAGCGCCAGCCACCTTCTCCGCCTATGCCGCCTCCAAGGCCGGCATGCATGCGCTGATGTCTTCGCTGGCGGATGAGTTGGGCCAATATGGCATCACCGCCAATGTCATCGCGCCGGGTTTTCTCGACACTGCGCGCATCGACACGCTGCGCGATCCGGCGAAATGGGAAAAACGTTTGTCGACCATACCGATCAAACGACCGGGCACCGTGGAGGAAGTCGCCGACCTGGTGCGTTACCTCTGCGGCCCCAGCGCGCGCTGGATCAGCGGTGACGTGCTGCTGATGACCGGCGGTGAAGTGCGGCGGGCAGCGCGCTAATCCGGCGGCGCGCCGGCATCGCATTTTTTGCAGTCGAGCGCATGGCCGATCATCGACTGACGGCCTTCCGCCGTGGTAACCCACGGGCGATTGGTCCACGGCGGGTTGTGGCGCACGTGCTGGTGATGGCCGCAGGTGAGTTCGGCGACCCAATCTCCGGACTCATCCGGGTGAAAGTCTGTAATTGCCTGATTCAAGAACCCGACGTTTCCGGTAAAACTCTTGGCCCGGGATTCTTACTGCAGGTCATCAGAGCGCGCGGCCGTCGTAGTGCTGGACCGGAATGGCGGCCAGATCGACATTCTCAAGGCAGCGGATGTTAATGGCCGCCATGGCATTGCCTTTCGGATCATTGGCTTCGCCATAGGGATGCATGCCGCAGGCCGGGCAGAAGCGGTGTTTGATCGCGTGTTTGTTGAAGGTGTAGGTGGCCAGCGCGTTTTCCGGCGTCAGCAGGCGCAGTTTGTCGCGCGGCACGAACCACATCAGCGCGCCCTTGCGCTGGCAGATGGAGCAGTTGCAGGCCATGACGCCTTTGATCTCGCCTTCGACTTCAAACGCCACTTTGCCGCAATGACAGCTGCCTTTGTAGATCATGACGGGTCTCCTGTCAGAATTCGATACCGAGGTTGATCGAATAAAACTTCTGTTCCCCGCCGCCGTTGAATTCCTCGCTGCGTTTGACGCGGGTCACCGACAGGCGGACCGTGTCGATGCGCGCCGACAGGCCGGCGGTGATGTCGTACACCGTGTCATTGCGCGCGATACTAGGGCTGGCGCGAAACAGCGAGCCGTCGAGAAAAATATTGTAGGGAACCACCCGGCCGTCGACGCCCGCGAAGGCAAACCATTCCCAGGGCTGACGACGCCCTTCGTCCTGCTGGCGGCGGGCGTTTTTGAGCATCGCGCCGCCGGGCTCGATGCCGTCGGGTCCGAAGCCGGTCATGTTCTGGCCCACACGCACGATGCCGCCGGCGCGCACCAGGGTCATGATATTGCCGATGCTGGCGCCGACATGCGGCACGAACTGCACACCGCTGCTCGGGCCATAACGCCGCTTGTGCACATAGGTCAGCATCAGCCCGGGCTCGGCACGCACCTGGTTGCCCCAGCCTTTGGGTTCGGGCGCATCGACGATGTAGTCATGCCAGAAAGTCTGCACCTGCTTGCCCAGCGCCGGCGCACCGACAAAACCAAGGTCGAATTCGACGGTATGCAAGCGGTCATCCTTGACGCTTTGCGCCACCGCGCCGATATAAGCCCAGGCCGCCCAAGGCCGGTCATTCGGTTGCGACGCAGCAATGGTGATGTCCTTGGGGGTGTAGAGATTCTGGCCGATGAACAATCCGAAGTGATTGCTGGAGCCGTCGCTGATGGCATCAAGCAGCGCATTCGGCGGCCGTGAAAACAGTCCGATGACTTTGTCCGCCGGAATGCCGCCACCGATCTTGATGCCGTTGGTGTAGTACTTGTCGCCACTCCCAAAAGAATCGTTTTCGATAAAAATCTGGATCTCGCTGCCGCGCAAATCCACCGGCGGTTTTGTCGGCGTTTCCGCCGCGCGCGCCGCTACTGCGCAGCACAGCAGCAACGCGGCCAGCGCCGAGTTAACACCTGGATGTGAGCGCCTGCTATTAAACAAAATATCCTTATAAATCAATGCGATACTTTTTCATTTTGCGCGGATCCAGGGTCAGGCCTATGCCCGGACCCGGGGGCAATTGCAGATGGCCATTCTTGATCACCGGGTCTTCGTTGGCGACGTGATCTTTGGCGTCGATGAAGCTGGAAAACTCGTGTGCATGCGGCGTGGTGTAGGTGCTGGCGAAATGCGCTGCCGCCACGCAACCGATCTGCATGTCAGCCTGGGTGCCGTTATGTGCCGGCGTGTAAAACGATTTCGCCAGCGCCAGCACCTGCCTGGATTGCGTGTAGCCGGTGCGCGCGCATTTGATGACCAGGGCGCGGATGCCGCCAAGTTTCAATTCGTGCAGCACGTCGTCCGGCGTCATGCAGGAATCGTCGCCCGAAATCGGCACGCGCGTGCGTTCGGCGCAGAAGCGCTTGCCGGCACCGTCGCGCGCGGGAATCGGTTCCTCGATCAGCGCAACATTGACCTCTTCGAAATAGGGCGCAGTTTCCAGCAGGTCCTGCGACGAGTAACCCTGGTTGCAGTCGATGGTGATTTCGTGATCGTCACCGACCAGTTTGCGCAGCGCGCGCAGCAGCGCAATGTCGCGCTTTTTGTCGATGCCGCATTTGACCTTCCACGCCTTGAAGCCATACTGCCTGATCATGCGTTCGGCTTCGGCCAGCATGTCCTTGTTTGAGCCCAGCATCAGCCGGCGGTTCACCGGCAAGGCTTTCGGTGTGCCGCCCAGCAATTCAGCGCAGGTAATGCCGAGGTGTTTGGCCTGGGCATCAAAAACCGCCATGTCGATGGCAGACTTGGCGGCGGGATTGCCGGCGTACTGGTCGAATACCGCCCACACCTCTGCCAGATCGAACACATCCACGCCCTTCAGCTTCGGCGCGAAGTGGTCCTGGATGATGGTGGTGATCGACTGCTGGGTTTCACCGTAAATGGTTGGCCGCGGCGGCGCATCGGCGATGCCCTGGGTGCCGTCGCTCAGCGTGACCACGACAATCACGTTGTCGATGTTCTTGATCTCGCCGCGCGCCCATTTGATCGGGTGCAGCAGTGGTACCACCACCGGGATGGCTTCAATCTGGCGGATGCACAGCTCGCCGCTGCGCACCGGGCGGATTTCGGTTTTCATGGTTTTATCCGGATTGGGTAAAGACGAACCTCGCCGTTGCAGGCGGCAAAGGCAAAGTTGTGACAGGAATTGACCCCACAAGTTTACTGGGGCGTGGCGCTGCGGGCAATGTCGCCGGATGACGACTTTGCCCCGCGCGTAATAAATGCAAGCCTAGTAGCTGGTCGGCCAGGTGCGCATCAGGTGCTGCCCGATACCGTTGCTCATGCGCATGCGATGCACTTCGAGCATGCGGATCAGCCAGTCGCGGGTGTCGCGCGGATCAATGACATCCTGCGCGGTGTAGATCGCTGCCATGTCGTAGGGCGAAGTGCCTTTGGACATTTTGGCGACGGCGTCCTTGAATTTCTCCGGCTCTTTTTCCGGATCGACACCAAACACCACCTTGGCGCCGAAATCGGGTTTCATGAAACTGATTTCAGCCGTCAGCCAGCAGGCGAGTTCATCGGTATTGCCGCCGGCCCCCATATTGGACACCGCGAGGCCATAACTCTTGCGCACGATGACCGAAATTTTCGGCACGGTGACCAGCGTCATCGCATTCAGCCAGTTCATCACCTTGCCGGTCACACCCCGCTGTTCGCCCTCGAGGCCGATCAGGAAACCGGGTTGATCGACCAGCATTACGATCGGGATGTTGAAGGAATCACACAGCACAAAAAACGCCTGCACCTTCTGGCAGGCGTCGACGTCGATGGCACCGCCCTTAAACAAGGGATTGTTGGCGACGATACCCACCGACTTGCCGTCGAGCCGCGCCAGCGCGGTAACCAGCGTCTTGCCGAAGCGTGATTTCATTTCGAACATCGAGCCACGGTCGACGATGCACTGGATTACCTTGCGCATGTCGTAGACCTGGTTGGTCGAGTCCGGGATCAGCTTCATCACGTCCTTGATCGCCTCGTCCGACCCTTCCGGCACCGGATATTCCGGTGGCGGCTGCATGTTGTTGGACGGCAGATAGGACAAAAACTGCTTGATCGCGTCGACCGCCTGTTCATCGGTATCGACCACCTGATCGGCGATGCCGCTGACATCGGCATGCACGCGCCAGCCGCCGAGTTCTTCGCCATCGACCTGCTTGCCGGTCGCCATCGAGATCAGCCGCGGGCTGGATACCGCCATGATCGCGCCTTTGCGCATCACGCAGAAATCCGACATCGAGCCGTACCAGGCCGAGGAACCGTAGCAATGGCCAAGCACGCCCGCCGCCCATGGCACCTCGCGCATGCGCAGATACTCCTGCGGATCGTCCTTGGAACCGATGGACGACGCACCCATCACGTCAGGCATGCGCGCGCCGGTGGATTCACCGAGGAACACCAGCGGGATGCCGCGTTTTTTCGCGACACCCTTCATGTGTTTCAGCTTGCGGATATTGATCTGCGCACTGGAAGCGCCCTTGACCGTGAAATCGTTGGACACCACCGCGGCCTCGCGGCCGTTGATGCGGCCATAACCGGCAACCTTGCCGTCGGCCGGCGTGGTCGCCTTGTCCTCGGGACGACTCGATACGGCATGCAAACCGGATTCGCTGAACGAACCGGCATCGAACAGACGGTCCACGCGCTCGCGGGCATTGAGCAAACCCTGCGCCTTGCGTTCGGCCAGTTTTTCCGGCCCGCCCATGCCCAGCGCCCGCTGTTTACGTGCGTCGAGCTCCTTGATCAGTTCTTCAAAGGCCATATCAGAGTTTCACGCCCAGGTTGCGCACCAGATCACCCCATTGCTTGATGCCGCTGCGCATGGATTCGCGTAACTGTTCCGGCGTGCCGCCGGCGGGTTCGGTACCGTCGGCCGCGAATGCGGCCTTGACCTCGGGCCGCATCAATACCGCGTTGATGTCACGATTGAGTTTGGTGATGATCACCTGCGGCGTTTTCGCCGGCGCCAGCACGGCAAACCAGGTCGCCGCCGAATAGCCGGGCAGGCCCGATTCGGCAACCGTCGGTACATCGGGCAACACCGGAGAGCGCTGGGCTGAAGTCACGCCCAGCACGCGCAGCCGTCCACTTTTGATCTGCGGCAGTGCAACCGGAAACGGCGCAAAGGACAGCTGAATCTGTCCGCCCATCACGTCGGTGACGGCAGGATTCGCGCCCTTGTACGGGATGTGCGTCATCTTGATCCCGGTCAAGGCCTTGAAATGTTCGGCGAACAAATGGTTCCAGGTCCCGCTACCGGCGGAACCATAATTCAGTTTGTCCGGATTGGCCTTGGCGTAAGCAATCAGCTCACTGACATTCTTCACCGGCAACCCCGGATTGACCACCAGCAAGCCCGGCGGCTGCGACACCAATACCACCGGAGCCAGATCTTTCAAGGGGTCATAACCCAGCTTCGGAAACAGGCTGGGGCCGACGAGGATGTTGCCGAATGAGGCCAGCGCGATGGTGTAACCGTCGGCCGGCGCCTTGGACAACATTTCCACGCCCAGCGTGCCGCCGGCACCGGCGCGGTTGTCGACCACCACCTGCTGGTTCCAGGCTTCGGTCAGCTTCTGTGCAATCAACCGGCCCTGCACATCAGTATTGCCGCCGGGGGCGAAAGGTACGATAAAGCGCACGGGGCGCGTCGGGTAATTCTGCGCGCTGGCCGGTGCAATGGCGCTGAACGCCGCAACGGCGGCGATGATGATCCTGTGCAGCATGTTCTGCTCCTCCTGCGGATGATTAGGCGTCGTCGGCCCTGCCGTATTCCCTGCCTTAGTAACTGGTCGGCCAGTTGCGCAGCAGATGTTCTCCCACACCGTTTTTCATGCCCTTGCGATGCACTTCCAGCGTGCGGATCAGCCACTCGCGAGTGTCGCGCGGATCGAGCACGTGCTGCGCTTCGTAGAGTTCAGCAAGACCCCAGGCGGAGGTATCACGCTCGACTTCGGATTTCAGCTTGGCAAATTTTTCCGGATCGTCCTGCTGCTTGATGCCATAAAGCACGTTGACCGATACCGCGGGATCCATGAAGCCGAGATCAGCCATCGGCCATACCGCGACTTCATCGGCATTTTTGCCGCCAGCCATGTTGATAAAGGCCTGGCCGTAGTTCTTGCGCATGATGATGGTCAGCTTGGGCACGGTGACCTGGGTCAGCGCGTTCATCCAGTTGATGACCTTGCCTGGCATGCCGCGGATTTCACCCTCGACACCGATCAGGAAGCCCGGCACATCGACCATGAACACCAGCGGAATGTTGAAGGAGTCGCAGAGCACCATGAAACTGATGGTTTTCTGCACCGCATCGGCATCCAGCGCGCCGCCCTTGAACAACGGGTTGTTGGCGATGAAGCCGGTGCTTTTGCCATCGACCCGCGCCAGCATGGTGGTGATCGATTTGCCGTAACGCTCCTTCAGCTCAAAACACGAATCCTTGTCGGCAACCGAGGCCACGATCTTGCGCACGTCGTACACCTTGTTGCGCGACTCGGGCAGGATGTCGAAAATGTTCTTGCAGGCGTCGTCCGAACCTTCCGGCACCGGAGCCTCGGGCGGCGGCTGCATGTTGTGGCTGGGCAGGTAAGAGAGGAATTTTTTGATCGCATCCATCGCCTGCTGGTCGGTATCCACCGCCATGTCGGCGAGGCCCGACACACCCGTCAGCAGTTTCCAGCCACCGAGATCCTCGGCTTCAATTGTCTTGTTGATCGCAATCGACGTCACATTGGGGCTGGCGATGGCCATGATCGCGCCCTTGCGCATCACGACAAAATCCGACATGGCGGAATACCAGGTCGATGAGCCGTAACACTGGCCAAGCAGTGCCGAACACCAGGGCGATTCACGCAGGCGCTGGTACTCGGTCGGATCCTGGGCAATGATCGCGCGCCCGGCGGAACCCATGCGATCGGGCATGCGTGCACCGGAAGATTCGCCGAGCATGACCAGCGGCATGCCGCGTTTGGTCGCGGTCTGCTTCACATGCTTGATCTTTTTCATGTTGATCACCGCACTGGAGGCCCCCAGAACGGTGAAATCATTGGAGACCAGGCCGATTTCGCGGCCGTTGATCTTGGCGAAGCCGGTGACTTTGCCATCGGCGGGGGTCTTGTGTTTGACCTCGGGGCGGTTGCTGCGGGCGAAACGACCGGATTCGATGAAGGAATCCGGATCGATCAGGTAATCGATGCGCTCACGGGCATTGAGATGGCCTTCGGCCTTGCGTTTGGCGAGCTTTTCCGGCCCGCCCATACCCATCACTTCTTCGGTTCTTTGTTTGTATTCTTCGATCAGTTTTTCGAACGCCACGGCAATTCCTCTTGTTTCAGCACGGATTTAGGCAGATTTGGATGTTTGAAGCATAGCTTGGGGCCTTTATTGTCGTCAAGAAGATTGTTAACAATCAGACAAGAAAGTTGCGTCATGGTCAGCCCAGACCATCGCCTGCGGTTCTCAGCTCTTCAGCAGGTGCCGGGCAATTACCAATTGCTGGATCTGGCTGGTACCTTCAAACAAGCGGAACAAGCGCACATCGCGATACAGGCGTTCAACGGCCGAGACCTGCATATAACCCGCACCCCCGTGGATCTGCACTGCGCGATCAGCCACACGACCAACCATTTCCGCAGCAAACAGTTTGGCGCAGGACGCCTCCATGGTGATGTTCTCTCCGCCGTCCTTTTTGCGTGCGGCCTCGAGCACCATGCTGCGTGCCGCATATATCTCTGCCTTGGAATCGGCGAGCATGGCCTGGATCAGCTGGAATTCGGCAATCGGTTTGCCGAACTGCTGCCGTTCCTTGGCATAACGCAGCGCTTCGTCGAGCAGGCGTTCCGCAGCTCCGGTACACACCGCGGCGATATTGAGTCGCGCCTTGTCGAGCACTTTCATCGCGGTCTTGAAACCCATGCCCGCCTGCCCGCCGATGATGCTGGTCGCCGGCACCCGCACATTGTCAAAAATAACGTCAGCGGTATGTGACCCGCGCTGGCCCATCTTGCGGTCGTACGGGCCGACGCTGAGCCCCGGCGTGTTGCGCTCGACGATGAAGGCCGACACGCCCTTGGCATCCTTCGACTGCAGGTCGGTGCGTGCCATCACGGTAAACACACCGGCTTCCGGCGCATTGGTGATGTAGCGTTTTGTTCCGTTCAGCAGGTAATGCTCGCCGTCGCGGCGCGCGGTGGTTTTCAGCGAACCGGCATCGGAACCGGACTCGGGTTCGGTCAGCGCAAAGGAACCGGTGATTTCGCCGGAGGCCAGCCGCGGCAGGTATTTCTGTTTTTGTTCGGCGGTGCCATCGATGACGATGCCCTGGGCGCCGATGCCGGTGTTGGTGCCGATACGCGAACGGAACACCGGCGATGCGTAACACAGCGCCATCGAGGTCAGCACTTCTTCTTCGCTGGTAAACCCGAGACCGCCGTATTCCTCGGGAATGGTCAGCCCGAACAGGCCCATGGTGCGCATGTCGGCGACGATATCCGCTGGGATTTCATCAGTTTCGGTGACTTCTTCCTCGCGCGGAATCAGTTTCTCGCGCACCAGGCGCGAAACTGTGTCGAGCAGGATGTTGAAAGATTCGGGATCGCGAATCATGAAGAACCTGTTTATGGGTAACTGGTAATTGGTGAATGGTAACTGGTTAACGCCGGAAAAATGCCCCCCAATCACCAGTCACCAGTCACCAGTCACCAGTCACCAATTACTGCAATTCGACCTTGGCATCCTTGATTACCTTGGCCCACTTCGCGATTTCGGATTTGATCAGCGCTGCGAATTCTACCGGCGTGCTGCCCACCGGTTCTCCGCCCAGTTCGGAGATGCGCTTGCTGACATCGGGCAGCTTCAGGATGCGCGCAGTCTCGGCGGACAATTTGTTGACAATGTCTTTCGGCGTGCCGGCCGGCGCCAGCAGGCCGAACCAGGCCCCGGAGTCATAACCCGGCACACCGGCCTCGGCGATGGTCGGCAACTCGGGTGCGGCGCTGGAGCGTTTGGCCGGACTGATTGCCAGCGCGCGGATCTTGCCGGCCTTCACTTGCGGCAGATAGGGCGGCATGTTGTCGATGGTCACCGCGATCTGTCCGCCCATCACGTCGGCAAGCACGCCGGCGCTGCCCTTGTACGGAATGTGTACGAGGTTGGTACCGGTCATGCTTTTGAACAGTTCCATCGACAGGTGCGCGGTGCTGCCGTTGCCGGGTGAACCGTAGGACAGCTTGCCGGGATTGGCCTTGGCGTGGGCAATCAAGTCTTTGACGTTCTTGAACGGCAGTGCGTTATTGACGACCATGATATTGGGCACCATCGCGACCAGGCTCACCGGCGCAAAATCCTTGACCGGATGCCAGTTCAGCTTGCGGTACAGGCTGACGTTGATGCCATGGGTGCCGGCCGTACCCATGATCAGCGTATGGCCGTCCGGGTTGGCTTTGGCAGCGACTTCGGTGCCGATGTTGCCGGCGGCACCGGCGCGGTTGTCGACGATCACCGGCTGGCCCCAGCTTTCGGACATTTTCTGACCGACAAGTCGCGCCAGGATGTCGGTGGCTCCGGCAGGCGTGTAGGCAACGATGATGCGGATCGGCTTGGTGGGATAGGGCGTTGCGGCCTGGGCCGTGATTGCCACGGTCGCAGTGATTGCGACAGACAGCGCATGCAGTAACGGTTTCATCAGGTTCTCCTCCGGACGAAAGACAGGGGATACAGCGTATTGCAGATTACCCTGCTTTACCGCGCCTGAGCAGGGTCAGCGTCTTGTTTTTGGGATCAACACGCACCAGGTCACCGGTGCGGATGTGGTCATACGGGTTCGCCGACCAGCCCTCGGTGATGGTGATGCCGGCAAACACGGCGCCCTGTACCATCACCGGATTGGTGACGCCGAATACGAAGGCTTTGGGCGCAATGCCCTTGTGCTGAATGTCGTAGAACGCCCAGCCGGCGGCTATGCCACCCTTGGCGCTGGGCGTGATCAGGATCTTGCCCTTGATGTTGTGACCCTCAAGCGCGTGCCCTGGCCGCGAAATCAGGCCGCTCCAGCGGTCGAGGTCGTAACGCGGCGAGAATCCTTCCGTTGAAACCAGCGCTTCGCCTTCAACCACGGCGCCGAAGGCCCGTTTGATCCGTATGGTTTTTAGCGACCCGGCCTTGCGCAAGGCCGCTTTCACCGCACGTCCCTGCCGGTGCAGGCGATGTCCACGCACTCGGCGGTGCGGCGCAGGATGGTGTTGAATTTATGCGCACCGATGATGTTGGCGAGTTTGGCCGAGTTGGTCACCAGGTTGCTCCAGCCTTCGCGCACCCGCATCTGCGGCAGGTTCTGCAGGATGTAAAAACACAC
>CAMCYP010000019.1 GCA_945885345.1 Bordetella parapertussis
GCGTCCCTGTATGAGGCGGCACTGCGTGATGCGCCGCCGGCAGAGTCGCTGGAAGATGCAGAGACGGCGCTGGCCATCGACCAGACCCTGCGCCGGCTGCCGGCCGGATGGACGCTGCCGGCAGCGCCGCGCCGCGCGCAATGGGCGCCACCGCAGGATCCTGCACGCGCGCAGGACGATCTCGAGTTTTCATGGGTCGGTGAGACAGCGCGCCATGTCGGCAGCGTGGTGCACCGCTGGCTGCAGCGGATGGCCGAAGATGGTGTAACGCATTGGGATGCGTCGCGCATCGCTGCGCTGGAACCCGCGATCCGCCACGCGCTGGCTGCGCAGGGTATCGGTGAGCACGATATCGCGGCGGCATCTGCGCGGGTCAGGCAGGCGCTGATCAATTGCGTCGGGGATGCGCGAGGCCGCTGGGTGCTGGATGCGCATGCCGAGGGCCGCTCGGAATGGCGGCTGACCGGCATCACTGCCGGCCGGCTTGCCAACGTGGTGATCGACCGCACGTTTGTCGACACCGACGGCGCGCGCTGGATCATCGATTACAAGACCAGCGTGCATGAAGGTGCGGACACCGCGGCCTTCCTTGACAACGAGCGCGAGCGTTATCGCGGCCAGCTCGAGCGTTATGCGGCACTGCTGCAGGCCGGCGGTGAGCGCATCCGGCTCGGACTTTATTTTCCGCTGCTCGGCGGCTGGCGCGAGTGGGAGTATTTGCCGAAATAAGTTCGCTGCCACAAGTGCGCCGCGACTGGGCCGGCCGTGGTTGCGGCAGCAGGCGATAACAATTAGCATGAAACCCGCTTTGGCGGCCCCGCCATTTCGCGGTAATAATCAAAACGCAGTAACAATCAAACATAATCAAAATAAGCATCGAGGAGAACAGCAATGATCACGCGCACATTTTTTTCGGCTCTGGCGGTGTTGGCGCTTGCCGCCATCCAGCTCGCGCCCGCCACAGTGCAGGCGCAGGGAAAATTTCCGGAACGGACGATGCGGCTGGTAGTGCCGTTCGCCCCGGGCGGCGTCAATGACATTATCGGCCGGCGCTGGGCGCAGGAAATGTCGCGGGCGCTGGGCCAGAACATGATCGTCGAAAACCGCGCGGGTGCTTCGGGTGCGATCGGTGCGATGGAAGTGGTGCGCGCCAAACCTGACGGTTATACGCTGTTGATCGCCAACACCACGACGCATGTGCTCAATCCGCTGGCCAACAAGAATCTCGGCTACGACCCGCTGAAGGATTTCACCGCGCTGGGCATCATCACGCTGGTGCCGACCGGCATCGCCGTGCATCCGTCGATGCCGGTTAAAAACTTGAAGGCGCTGGCGGCGTTTGCGAAAAAGAATCCGGGGCAACTGTCCTTCGGTTCCGCCGGCACCGGCAGCATCACCCACCTCACCGGCGAACTGTTCAAGAAACTCAATGGCAATCTGAACATCGTGCACGTGCCGTACAAAGGCGCAGGTCCTGGTCTTGCCGATCTGGTCGCGGGCCACATTCCCATGTACACGCCGACTATCAGCCCGGCGCCGCTGGAATATCACAAGTCGGGACGCATCCGCATGCTCGCCATCTGTTCTGAAGAGCGTCTGTCGGCGGTGCCCGATGTGCCGACTGCCGCGCAGGCCGGCATGCCGGAACTGGTGGTGCAGGCCTTCAATGCGATTTTCCTGTCGCCGGGTGTGCCGCGGCCGGTGCTGGATGTCCTGGTGCAGGCCAATCAGAAAGTCATGGCCAATGCAGCGATGCAGGAATTCCTGCGCAAGGCGGGCGCGGAACCGGTGACCACTTCGTCGCCGGAACGCGCCACACAATTCATCCAGAAAGAACTGCAGCGCTGGGGCCCGATCGTGCGTGAAACCACAATCGAGTAAGCCTTCTTCGATTAACTGTAACATATTGTTTTTATTGGATATTTTATGAAATCCTGCTGGATCATCACCAAAGACCACAAAAACGTACTCGAATTTCGCGATGTGCCGCAGCCGCAGCCCAAGGCCGGCGAGATCGTCATCAAGGTGCATGCCACGGCGCTGAATCGCGGTGAACTGTTTGTCGGCGGCGTCGTGCATGGCGGTCCGGAGAAACTCGGTGGTGGCGAGGCTTCCGGTGTGGTGCATGCAATTGGTGATGGCGTGACCGGCGTCAAGGTCGGTGATGCGGTGTTCGGGCGCGTGCGCGGTGGTTTCGCGGAATACGCGGTGATGGATATCAAGCAGATGATGCCTAAGCCGGAACGCCTGTCATGGGAGCAGGCTGCGTCGGTGCCGGTCAGTTTCATCACCGCCTGGGAAATGATCTATCAGTTCGGCAAACTGCAGAAGGGCGAGACCATGCTGATCATGGGCGCCTCTTCCGGTGCCGGTGTGGCCAGCATCCAGCTGGCGAAACTGCTCGGCGCACGTTCCATCGGTACTTCGGGTTCACAGCAGAAACTGGATCAGCTGAAAGCCATCGGCCTTGATTTCGGCATCGCCACGCGCAAGCCGGATTTTGCCGACAAAGTGAAAGAGATCAATGGCGGCAAGGGCGTTGATCTGGTGATCAACGGTGTCGGCGGTTCGGTGTTTGCCGAATGCATGCGCACGCTGGGATTCCGCGGGCGCCTTGCCACCGTCGGTTATGTCGATAACGTGTTCAAGGCCGAGATCGACCTCAATGCCGTGCACGCCTGGCGGCTGGAGATTTTTGGCGTGTCCAACGCGCACCTGCCGGTGGAAGGCAAGAACGAAGCCGCGCGCGGTTTCAGGCGCGATGTGCTGCCCGCACTGGCCGATGGCCGCATTGCGCCGCTGGTTGACAAGGTCTACAGCTTTGACGAGCTGCCGGCGGCAAAGGAGCGCATGGACAGCAGCGCCATGGTCGGCAAGATCGTCGTGCGCGTCGCCTGATACCGATCGTCATTCCGGACGTGTGCAGCGCGATCCGGAATCCAGGGGTGTTTGGTAGCTATTCTTCTGGATTCCGGCTTGCGCCGGAATGACGAAATTTTTTTTGATCGGTTTTCCTGGTATTTCCCGGTCGAAAGTGAACTGGCTCTTTAATCCGCTTTCGCGCCGGAGGCCTTGACCACGGCCGCCCATTTCGGAATTTCCGCTTCGATCAGTTTGCGGAATTCCTCGGGGGTGCCGGGATTGGTGTCCACGCCGGAAGCTGCCAGCCGGGTTTTCACGTCCTGCTGCGCCAACGTGTCGAGCGCGATCAGTTCCTTCACCGATTTTGCCGGCACACCGGGATTCAGCACCAGCACATTTGGACTGTCGCCGACGCGCGCGATCATGGTGAATCTGTTCAGCGGGTGATAGTTGAGTTTCGAATACAGGCTGTAATTGATCGCCTGGGTGCCGATGGTGCCCATGAAAATCGTATAACCATCGGGCGGGCTTTTTGCTGTCAGTTCCGCGGCAATGTTGCCGCCGGCGCCGGCTGCGATCACATCGGCGGCGCTGCCGACCGGGAACGGGGTCAGCATGCGTACCGCGCGGCCAGGGTGGCAGTGACGAGGGTATTCAGGGCAAAACGCAGCATGGCAACTCCTCCATTTTTTCTGTGATTCGCGCGCAGCCTAGCATGTCATCGCGCTGCACGCGGAGCGGGGTAAACTAGCCTTCGTTGCGGATGTCGCAAGCCATTACGATCAAATACAGGGAACCCGCCATGAAAACAAAAAACACCGTCACCGTTCTTGCCGCCGCAGTCATTGCCGCCATCGCGCCTGCCGCATCAGCACAGCAGAAAGTCAATCCGCCGATCGCCACCTACTGGATGAGTATTGATACGTCATCCGGCCTGCCCACCGGCGGCGCGGGCGGTGGTGGCCCGTCGATGATGGATATCGGCCGCATGATGCTGGGCGGTGGTGCAGGTGGTGGCGGTGCCAACCGTTCGATGCTGCTCGAACTCGGTTCGCAGCGCAGCGCCAGCGGCACGCCGGCGGCCGCGCATGAAATTCCCGCCGGACTCAACATGGGTGCCAGCCTGCCGCTGGAAACGCCGCAGCGCGCGCCACGCCCCGAACCGCGCGAGGACGGCATGCCGGACAATTTTGAAAAGCCGCGCGGCCGCATGCTGATTTTCTGGGGCTGCGGCGAACAGGCCGGTGCCGGGCAGCCGTACGTGATCGACTTCGCCAAGCTGGCGCAGGGCCAGGTACCGCAGGGCCTGTTCAGCCGGCGCGTCAATGTGCCGCGCGGCCCTTCGCAATCGCGCAGCAAAACCTACGGCGACTGGCCGAACCAGCGCGACAGCACGCGGGTTTCCGGCGACGGCAGCCTGCGCGGCGACCACACAGTCAAGGGCAACTACTCGCCGGACATCCGGTTTTCGCTGGCGGACAAATACGATTTCATGGAGCCGGTGAATCTGTCGAGTCGAAAATCCGCTGGTGGCGGCATGAACGTGTCATGGAACAGCGTCGCCAACGCGCAGGGTTATTTCGCGACGGCGATGGGCAGCGGCAAAAGCGGCGGCGAGGATGTGGTGATCTGGAGTTCCAGCAACACGCGCGAATTCGGCGAGTCGCTGATGACCTGGCTGCCGCCGTCGGAAGTGGCGCGACTGATCCGCGAAAAAGTCGTGCTGTCGCCTTCGACCACCGAATGCACGGTGCCCGCGCAGTTTGTCGCGGCAGCACCTTCGGCCTTCATCCGCTTCATTGCCTATGGCGAGGAAGCCAATTTTATGCAGCCGCCGCGGCCGCAGGATCCCAAGGTGGCGTGGAATCCGGACTGGGCGGTCAAGGTGCGCCTGAAATCCACGACGTCTTCCATCCTCGGTGAAGACGGCATGTCGGGCGCTGGCAGTACCTCAGGCTCGCGCAGCGATGCGCCTGCAGACAGCGGCAGCAACGCGCCGGCAGTCGATCCGGTGCAGGAAGGCCTGAAAGCGCTGAAAGGTCTTTTTGGAAGATGAGCGGCCGCTGAATCGGGAAGCTCGGGCGGCGGATTTTATGTCTTCAGTTTGCGGTTAAGCAGCGAGCCGCCGCCCATCAGCGTTGCGCAGGTCCAGAAAATCGGCGCGACACCCATCGCCGCGCCGATCGCGCCAAACAGTGGCGGCACCACCACGTGCGCGCCATAACTGACCGCGAGCCGCATGGAAATCGATTCTGCTGCCCGCTCCGGCGGGCCGGCGTTGAAGGCGAGTATCATCGACAGCGGCTGGCCGCAACCGAGGCCCAGGCCCAGCGCGAACGCCACCGCTGCGAGCAACAATGCGCTGTTGGTCAGCGGAAACATCATGAAGGCGATGCCTGACATCGCCAGTGCGCCGGCAAGCATCGCGCGTTCACCATAGCGTTTGCTGATCGGCGGGATCGCCAGCCTTGTGATGAAGGCTGCGGCACCAAAGGCGCCCATGATCAGGCCGATGGTGGTGGCGGTGAATCCCAGGCTGTGGCCGTAGATCGGCATGTAGAGGTTGAACAGGTCGAGGCCGGTCATCACCGCAGCGTTCGACAGCAGTGCATTGCGCATGGCGGGCAGCGCCAGCAGGTCTTTCATGTTGCGCGGCGCCTGCGTCCCGGTATTGACGGGCGCGGTGTGCGGAATGGTGTGGCGCCGCGCCACCACCACCAGCCCGCACAGCGCCGGGATCGCGGCCATGATCAAAAAAGTTGTCTGATGCGACAGCATGTCGATCGACAGTCCGACGATGATCGGGCCCAGCACTGATCCGGTGGATTCGCCGAGGCTGTAGTAGCTGAAATTGCTGGTGCGGGTTTCGGCCGTCGACAGCTTGCCGACCAGGCTCTGCGTTGCTACCACCCACAGCATGCTGGTGAAGCCCCACAGCGGCGCGACAATGAACAGAATGGTCAGCGACGGAAAGAAAAACGGCAGCAGCAGGCTGATGGTGTAGGCGCCGAGGCCCCAGTACATCAGCAGGCGGTTGTCGAAGCGGTCAGCGAGGCGACCGGCGGCGATGGCCAGCAAAAACGGCACCAGTCCATATAGCGCAAACAGGATGCCGGTTTCGAAGGGACCTGCGCCCATGTTGACCGCATACAGGGTCATCAGGATGCGGCTGCCCTTCATCGTGATGAAGGTGATGCTGCAGAGTGAAAGAATCAGGACGAGCGGCATGGTGTGTGCCGATTATAACGGCGCGCGCGCAGCAGAATCGCTGCGACCATATTACGGATTATCGAGGGTAAATGCGGGGCCGAACAAACTGGCCGTGAATCAGTCGACGTGAATCAATCGACGTGAATCAGTCGGCGTGAATCAGTCGAGGTGATTCAGGCGAGGTGCTTGGTCAGTACAAAAGAGGAGCGCGTGCCGATGTGGCGGAAGTTGCGGCGCAGCCAGTCGCCGGCGCGGTCGCGGCCTTCCTTGCGCAGCGCGGCGATGAAGCCGGCATCGGTGTTGAGCCGGCTGCTGACGTTGAGCCGGTTCATGTAATCCTCGGCGTCGATCATGTGCAGGTTCAAGCGGCGTAATTTGCGATCGAGCCGGCCCAGCGACCAACGGTCGCGTTCCGCTTCCTGCTTGGCGAGCGCGATGCCTTCCAGTTCGGAAGCCGCTGCCGCGTTGAAACTGATTTCCGTCAGGCGCTGGCGGATTTCGTCGGCGGTGGCCGGCGCATCCTGGCGGCGCCGCGGGTTGACGGCGACGATCAGCATGTCCGGCGCGTCGCAGTGATAAATCAACGGACGCAGCGGCGGATTGGCAGTGAGTCCGCCGTCCCAGTAGGCTTCACCGTCGATGACCACCGGCTGGTTGAACGAGGGCAGGCAGGCCGAGGCCAGCAACACGTCGAGCGAGACTTCAGGCGTTGCAAAAATCCGCGCGCGGCCGGTGGCGATTTGCGTGGCGGCGACAAACAGCCTGATCGGGCTGTCCTCGCGGAACACGCTGAAGTCGACCTGCGCGGCGAGCACATCGCGCAGCAGGTTGAGGTTGAGCGGATTGATCTGTCCGGGAGTCAGGAAGCGCGACAGGAACATCAGCGCATCCATGGTCGGGCCGGCCTTGCGGCCCGCCGGGTCGAAAGTCCAGCCGCCCGGCGGCGTGGTCGCCACCATGCGTTGCCAGAAATCTTCCAGCGCGCGGATGCCGCCTTCGCGGCCGCCCTTGGCGTAGCCGTGGGCGAGTACTGTGGCGTTGATCGCGCCGGCACTGGAGCCGCTGATGCCTTCGATGACGATGCGCTCGTCTTCGAGCAGGCGTTCCAGCACGCCCCAGGTGAACGCGCCGTGGGAGCCACCGCCCTGCAGCGCGAGGGTTACGCGTTTTTCAGGCATGGTCTTCCCCGACCGGCATGGCCGGCGTGCCCCGTGTGGGCGGCGGGCGGGTCAGGCGGTGGGGCCGAGACGACGCGAAGTCGGTGCCTGCGGCTTGATCTCGACGTTGCCGAACAGGCTGCGCACGGCGTCCATGGCTTCCAGCATCAGCTCGGCGATGTATTCGCCGCGGCGGATGGCGGCTTCGGCGCGGAGGCGGTCGTAGGCGTTCAGCGGGATGCGATCCAGCGGGTTACTGGAGAGGGGGGTATTCAGATTAGTCGTGCTCATTTGAGGCTCCTTTTGTATTGCTACACAATAATTAAACTAATATGAAAATTTAAATATATTTCATACAGTTACGATACTGATTAGAGCACATCCAGAATTAAATGTTGCATCGCAATAGCTGTTAATTATTGACACATTCAATTGAGAAATCTTGCGGTTCTTGCCCGAATTTGGCGCAACAGGCCAGGCTTGGTGCGTCCATAGGGTGGGTTTTGTGTGGAAAGTCACGGGGATGCGCCGGGTAGGGCAAGCGTGACCCGGGGCAGTGCGCCGCACCGCTTCAGGGTGGCCGGCCGCAGCGGCGCCATGCATCATTACGCCATGACCGAAAATAAGGAATTCGCCACCATCCGCAGCTGGGTTGATGCCGCGCAGCGCATCGTGGTACTCACCGGTGCGGGGATTTCCACCGATTCCGGCATCCCGGACTTCCGTGGTCCGCGCGGCGTGTGGACCCTCAATCCCAAGGCGGAAAAAATGTCGGACATCCGCCATTACGTCTCTGATCCCGAAGTACGCCGCCTGTCCTGGCAATCACGTCTCGCGCATCCGGCCTGGACCGCAGCACCCAATGCCGGCCATCGCGCACTGGCCGCACTCGAAGCGCAGGGCAAGCTGCATGCACTGATCACGCAGAACATCGACGGCCTGCACCAGCGTGCCGGTGTGTCAGAAGACAGGGTCATCGAAGTGCACGGCACGCTGCACACGGTGATGTGCCTCAACTGCGGCTGGCGCGGGGCTATGCAGGAAACCCTGGATCGGGTGCGCGCCGGTGAAGAAGATCCGGCGTGCCTCGAATGCAGTGGCCTGCTGAAAAGCGACACCATCTCTTTCGGTCAGCAACTGATACCCGCAGTGATTGAACGGGCAATGAACGTCGCCAGTGAAGGCGATCTGTTCATCGCCATCGGTTCTACATTGCAGGTTTATCCGGTGGCAGCGGCAGTGCCGCGTGCGCTGGATGCCGGTGCACGGCTGCTGATCATCAATGCCGAGGCGACGCAGTTTGATGAGGTGGCGGATGCGGTGCTACGGGTGCCGATTGGTGAGGTGTTGCCGGGGTTGTGCGGCTCGACAATTTTAAATGGGTAATAAAAACAGATGTTTAGTTGTGTATTTCAGTTTGCTTTAGAATTTCCGAAATTGCACCGGGGGGGTGATGCAGAAATATTTAATAGCGACATTGTTAGTGTTTTCCGCAACGAATGCGAGTGCTCAATGGGTGGAGATTTATAAGGGCAATAATGCTGTTCAATATATTGATCGAACCTCAATAAAAAAGAATGGCAATTTGGGCGAGGCATGGGTGCTTGGTGATCGATATAAACCTGACGAAGATGGCATATTGTCAGTATTGTATTTGACCGAATTCGATTGCAAAGACAGGCGAACTAGAAGCCTCCGTTACATTGCTCATAATGACCATATGGCGCGTGGCAGAGTGATCGCTAAGGGCCCCCTTAACGGCGTCTGGAAATTTATAGCGACTGGCACTGTGGCCGAATTGCAGTTGAAATTCGTATGCGCCGAATGATTCGCAGGGCCGTAGGGCGGATGAGCCGCGCAGCGGCGTTATCCGCCGCATGTAATCCCAGTCATCCCATCCAGCCTGCATGACGTTACGGAAAGACCCGTAACCACCGGATGATCGCTCGCCATGCCGGACTACCACCGTAACCGTGTCCCCGGCGGCACTTATTTCTTCACCGTCAACCTGCTCGAACGCCAGCGTCATTTGCTGGTCGAGCATGTAGATGCGTTACGTACAGCGGTACGCGTGGTGCGGATCCGGCAACCCTTTCACATCGATGCCTGGGTGGTATTGCCGGATCACCTGCATTGCCTGTGGACGCTGCCGCAGGGTGATGCCGATTATTCAAAGCGATGGAAGGCGATCAAAATCGCTTTTGCCAAGGCTGTGCCGCAGGAGGAGTTGTTATCCGGTGTGCGTCGTGCCAAGGGCGAGCGTGGCGTCTGGCAGAGGCGGTTCTGGGAGCACACGATTCGCGATGAGCGTGATTATGCGGCGCACATGGATTACATCTGCTTTAACCCGGTCAAGCATGGATGGGTGAGGCGGGTGGCGGATTGGCCGTATTCGTCGTTTCACCGGTTGGTGCGGGCGGGAGTTTATCCGGGGGATTGGGGTGGTGGTGATGTTGAGGGGGTGTTTGGGGAGCGTGGTGGTTGATGGATGTTTTGCATTCGGCGGATAACGTCGCTTCGCTCCTCATCCGCCCTACAGTTTGTTGCAGAAAATAAAAACGGCGCACCGTTTCCGATGCGCCGTTCTGTTTTGACTGACCGCAGCGTTATTTCTTCTTCACCGCTTTTTTCTTCGCCGGCTTTTTCGCTGCCACTTTCTTTTTGGCCGGTTTTTTTGCCGCAGCTTTCGGTTTCATTCCTTTAGTCAGAACATCCCGCAGCCACGCCCACGAAGCCGGCCCCCAGAACCGCTCGCTGCGCGCGGCAATATGGCCGTCATCCGGATACACCCGCGCCACCCGACCGTCGGCCGGGCCCGACTCCAATAACAGGTACAGATTGCCGATCGGTGTCAGGTGGTCGATCTTGCCGTTGACCAGGTACATCGGCATGGTCAGCTTGTCGAGCAGGCCCTGATCCTTCAGCGACCAGCGCAGGAATTCCTTGCGTTGATCTTCTTCGGTGACTTCCTTCAGCGGCGGTCGCGTACCGCGCGGGCCGAACCAGTTGGTGCGCGCGCGTTCCATCGCGGCAGCGCGCCATTCGGCACGTTCTTCCGGTTCGCCCCAGTAGCCGACGCCGCCGGGTGCACAGGCGATCAGGCCCTTGATGCGCGCGTCGTGCGCGGCGAGGCGGATCACCCACAAGCCGCCGCGGCTGACGCCGAAAGCGCCGATGCGGTTGCCGTCGATTTCGGGACGTTTCTGCAGGACATCCAGTGCGGCCTGCCAGGCGACTACGGATTCCGGCGCATGCGGGAAGGTGGTTTCACCGGTGCCGGGTGCATCGACCACCAGTGCCGCCATGCCCTGGGCCAGCGCGCCTTCAGCGTATTTCTCGCGGTCTTCCTTGTACATGTCGGCGCCGCACATCACCAGCACGGCCGGCACCTTGTTTGATTTCGACGCGCCCTTGGGCAGGCGCAGGTAGCCGGTGGCTTTCATGCCATTCTTTTTGACGGTGATGACTTCGGGCTGGTCGGGTAGCAGCGCCGCGGATTTGCGGTAGCAGCGCAGGTAATCTTCGTACGACTGCGCCTTCATCGGGCTCATGTCGGGCGGGCAGATCGGCGAGCCCGACCAGTACGGCGAGGGGAAGCGAGCAAGACTGTAATAAGTTTTGGCTTGAACATAAGCTGCACGCGCACCGAGCTTGTCTTTGCGCGCGAGCAGGGCATCGCCCTTTTTTTCGTATTCGGCGCCGACGGCACTCCACACCGGCACCCAGTCTTCGTCTTCGGTGCTCTTGATTTTGGCGACCGTGTCGATCAGCAACTGCAGGTCGTCGATCAGGTTGAACCAGCGGCGATAAAAACCGCCGATGGCGACGACAAAAGGATCTTCATCACCGCGGATTGGCAGTGAGGCGAGGATGGCGGATTTGTCTTTGCTGTTGGCTGCAGTGGTTTTCATGGCTCCCCCGGGAAAAGATCGTGTGATGCGCGAGGCGCGTATTCTGGCGCACCGCCAATTTGGGCGCTATGCCGTCGCATGTGGTGGCTACGCGTCCAGAACCGCATTCCCGGGACTATCATAACTATTTGATTATAATGAATTTTTTACGGTCTCGTGCGCCATGCGCAGTGCCGGCGTCAGCCTGCGGGCCAGCGCAACGAAGTCTTCCATGCGGGTGCCGGCTTGGGACACAATGCGGGTTCCATCTGGAGGAGATGACATGCGATCAGCATCTGGCAGGATCGCGCCGGCATTGCGCCTGCGCGGAGCGGTGGTAGCGGCGTTGTTGGGCGCGGCAGGGGGGCTGCTGCAGGCGGCGCCCGCCGCAGCGGCCTATCCGGAACGACCCATCCGCATGATCGTGCCACAGGCCGTCGGCGCTTCGACCGACAACGTCGCGCGCATCGTTGCCACGGAACTCGCGCGTGTCATCGGCCAGCAGGTCGTCGTCGACAACCGGCCCGGCGGCGCGCTGCAGCTGGGCATGGAGCTGACGGCGAAGGCGCCGGCCGACGGCTATACCATCGGTTATGCGCCGATCGGTGCGCTGGCGATCGCGCCGCACCTGCTGACGAAGCCGCCGGTCAATGCGCTGCGCGAACTGGGGCCGGTGGGCCAGACCATCACCGGCCACATGATGCTGCTGGCCGGCCCGAAAACGCCGTTCAAATCGGTGCGCGAGGTCATCGACTACGCGAAGAAGAATCCGGGCAAGTTGTTCAATGCCTCGTCGAGCAACGGTTCGCCCGGCCACATCGGATTCGAACTGTTCAAGTTCATGACCGGTACGCAAATCACGCATGTGCCGTACAAGGGCGGCGCCGCGGCCATTACCGACTTGATGGGCGGGCAGGTACAGCTGATGATGGAAGGCCTGAATTCCGCGACGGGCCACGTCAAGGCCGGCCGCGTGCGCGGGCTGGCGGTGACCGGCCCGAAGCGCTCTCCGGTTTTCCCGGACATGCCGACGATGGTCGAGGCTGGCGTCCCCGGCTATGAAATGACGACCTGGCATGGCGTCGTCGTGCCGGCGGGCACGCCGCGGGCCATGGTCAACGTACTGAATGCGGCGATCAACCGCGCCGTCATGTCGCCGGAAGGCACGCGGAAGATCATCGCACTGGGGTCGGAACCGCTGACGGGCACGCCGGAAGAATTCTGGAAACTGGTGCGCAGTGACAGCGCGAAGTGGGCGGACGTCATCAAAAAAGCCAACGCAAAGATCGATTGATGTTTTTTTATCACACCGGGCTGCCATGACATCACAACAAAGGTCCGGGACAACGGCGGTTTCATTCCTGAGGAGGAGGTTTCCATGAAGAACATTGCACGCATCATCCTGATCGGTCTCGCGCTTTTTGCTGGCGTTGCGGTCGCACAGAACTATCCCGGCGGCAGGCCGGTACGCATCCTGGTCGGCTATGCGCCTGGCGGCGGCGTCGATACCACCGCGCGCATGATGGCGCAGGCCTTCACCGAACTGTGGGGCACCACGGTGCTGGTGGAGAACCGCCCCGGTGCCGCCGGCAACATTGCCACCGAGGCCACCGCCAAGGCAGTGCCCGACGGCCATACGCTGGTGTTGTGCAACATCGGTTCGCACGCGATCACGCCAGCGCGTTTTGCCAAGCGGCTGACCTACGATCCGGTCGGCGATTTCGCGTTCCCGATCATGATTGGCGGCATTCCCAACGTGTTCATGGTGCATCCGTCGATGCCGATTTACACGTTGCAGCAATACACCGCCTATGCGAAGAAGCATCCGGGCAAGTTGAACTTCGGTTCGTCCGGCGTCGGCGCGTCGCCTCATCTCTCGATCGAATTGTGGAAGACCATGGCCGGTATCGACATCGTGCACGTGCCGTACAAGGGCGCCGCCCTCGCGCTGGCCGATGTGATGAGCGGGCAGATGGAATCCTCGGTCGGCAATCTCGCCGGCGGTCCGCTGGGTGCGATCAAAGCCAAACGCGTGCGGGCGCTGGCAGTGACTTCGGCCCAGCGCAACGCGCAGGTGCCGGACGTGCCCACGTTCGCCGAGTCCGGCGTGCCGGGCTACGATGTCACCGGCTGGTACGGCCTGTGCACGCAGTCCAAGGTACCACAGGCGATCCTGGCCAAGCTCAATGCCGACGGCAACAAGCTGCTTGCTGGGCCGCTGAAGAAGCGGCTGGAAGACCAGGGCATCACGGTGACCCCGGCGACACCCGAGCAGTTTGCCGCCCACGTCAAGTCGGAAATCGCGAAATGGACCAAGGTGGTCCAGGAATCGAAGCTCGAAGGTGATTGAGATGCTGGTGTCTGGATTATTTAACTGAAAGGAATTTCAACATGAATGACGGATCTCCGGCTCACCTGAGCCCAGAGACGGTGCTTGATCAGCTGAAAAAGCATGGCGTTACCCATGTGGTGTGGCTGCCCGACAGCGAGACCAACTGGCTCTACCTGCTGATGAAGGCCGATCCGTCGATTACGCTGGTGGCGGTGCCGCGTGAGGGGCTGGCCGCTCCGGTGGCGGCGGGGCTCACGGCCGGTGGCAAGGTGCCGGTGATCCTGGTGCAGAACACCGGGCTGATGGAGTCCGGTGATTCGATCCGCGGCTGGCTGTTCGGGTTCGAAGTTCCGGTGGTGTTCATCGTCGGCATGCGGGGCTGGAATCGCCATGGCCCGCGGACCGCGGATACCTCGCCGCAATATACCGAGCCTTTCCTCAATGCCTTCCGCATCAACTACTACATGGTTGAAAGCGATGCCGACGCAACGCGCATCTCGCTGGCATTCGATGAAGCGAAAAAAACCAGGCACCCGGTGGCGGTGCTCGTCGGCGACGAGTATCACGGGTTCATCCGCTAAGGAGCACACATGTTTCATACCGAAGACTTTCTGAAAGCATTCAAATCCCATCGCGGTGACGCCATCGTGGTGCCCGGTCGCGGCGGCAAACACTGGGTCAACATCAGCGATCAGCCCGATCTCGATCTGCCGCTGGGCGATCCGGCAATGGGCGGGCATGCGGCGTTTGCATTCGGCCTCGCCCTCGCGCAACCCGGACGCAAGATTGTGCTGTTTGATTCCGAGGGTGACCTGCAGATGGGGCTGGGCATACTGCTGACCGTTGCCGAGCAGAATCCGGCGAACTTCTACCATTTCGTGCTCGACAACGAGTGTTATGCCACGACCGGTGGCCAGCCGGTGCCGAACGCCAAAAAGGTCGACTATGCAATGCTGGCGAAGGGGGCGGGTTATCCGCGGGCTTACTCCTTCACCGAACTGGATGCGGTGGTCGCCGCGCTGCCGGAAATTCTCGGCAAACCCGGGCCGGTGTTGGTGACGATGAAGGTGCATGCCGACGTCGAGAACAAGCCGATCAACGAGCGGGTCCGCTGGCGCATCAAGACCTGGCTCCAGGTGGTCGGCGCCCTGCAGCGCAAGATCGGTGTCGCCGCCTGACCGCCGGCGAAATCTTTCCGGAGAAAAGAGCATGGATGTGGCCAGCGCATGCATGATGGCGCGTTACAAGCAGTGGTCGGACAAGGTCATGTTCGACGCGGTCGCGGCATTGCCGGAAGGGGAGGCGGTGAAACCGCGCGCCTCCCTGTTCAAAAACATGGTGCATACGCTGAACCATATCTACGTGATCGATCGCATCTGGCAGGCCCATCTCGAGGGCCGCGATCACGGTTATGACGCCCGCAACACCAAGGACCATCCCCCGCTCGCCGAATTGTGGCGGCTGCAGCAGGATGTGGATGCCTGGTACCTGCAGTGGGCCGGTGCGCAGACCGATGCGCATCTCGGTGAAACCGTCGAGTACACACTGATCGGCGGCAACCGCGGCGCGATGAGCCGCGGCGAAATCCTGTTGCACGTGGTGATGCATGCCAATTACCACCGCGGCTATGTCGCCGAGATGATTTACGAAGTGCCGGGCTGCCGTCCGCCGTCGATGGATCTGCCGGTGTACAAGCGCGAGGCGGCAAAGGCCTGAAGTTGCCGCCGTGGTTTGACCGCGGGATGTGCGGCGCGTAGCATCAAACGGAGCGTCGCGTGGGTTGCGGCGCGGAATTTTCTTCCGATTATTTCTGCGAACGGAGGTGGTTTATGGCCGAACGCACGATCCGCCAGATCATTGAGGGTCAGGAACTGCTGACCGCTCCTTCCAGCACGACCGTGGCCGAGGCTGCGCGCCTGATGAAACAGCGTAACGGCGGCGCCTTGATGGTCGTTGATGGCGGGCAACTGGTCGGCATGTTCACTGAACGCGATGCGCTGTTCCGGGTGTTGGCTGAAGGGCTGGATGGCACGGTGACGCCGCTTAGTGCGGTGATGACCGCAAATCCACAAACCATCTCGCCTGAACGTTCATTTGCCCATGCGCTGGGTTTCATGCGCGAAGGCCGGTTCCGGATTCTGCCAGTCGTCGAAGACGGCCGTCCGATCGGCATGATTTCCGTACGTGATGCGCTGGGACCGGAACTGGAGGCTTTTGTCTACGAGTTGTTGCGCCAGGAACAGGTCAGCAACATTCTGGCTTAGCGTTAATCCCAGGCAAGTAGTTCGCCCGAGACCAGTTTGTTATCCAGCGTCTTGATGCCGGCGATGCGCCGCGTCGCCAGCCAGGCGCGCCGCACGTCAGCGGCGCCGGGAACGACGCCGCTGAGCACGACCGCGCCGGATACCGCTTCGATCCGCACTTCTTTTTCCGGGAAATCCGCCAATGCGCGCAATGCCGTGCGTATCGTGGTGGTCAGTTGCGCATCATCGATCACAACCGCGGCGCGTTCGAGTTCGAGTTGCGCTTCCAGCGCCTGATATTCGGTGATGCTCAGTTTGCCGTCACGATTACGGTCGAAGCGCACGAAGCCCCCGGCCAGTGCGCTGTCGTGTTTGACTTCCGCCAGTGTCAGCCCGCCGTCGAAATTGGCGTCGAGCCGGATGAATTCGCGATCGGTAATGCCCAATGCTTCATAACGTGTTGCCGCAGCGAGTGTGGACCGCGGCAGCGCGGCAGCGGCGACCATGAAGTCGACAATCGTGCGGATGTCGGCATCGCTCAGCTCGCGGTGCCCGCCCCTGGCCGCCATCGCGGTGTTGGGCACACCTTCGATTGCAGTCTGGTAGAGCAGTTTCATGCCGGGGCGGATGCGCTGTGACCATGCACTGCGATCACCGAGTTTAGGCGCACCGCTGATGCCCGGGGTGTGGCAATGCGCGCAGCTTTCACCGTAAAGCGCCTGCGGCGATGCGGCGTTTGCCGTGGCCGCGCATAGCAACAGTATCGGTAACAGCAATCGCATGCCGGCAGTTTACCGGGGGCCGTTGCGCGCGGCGAGCAGGCAGTACACCGCTACGGCTGCCGGCAAGACCAGCGCGGCAAAGGCCGTGCTGTAGCTGTGCGTCAGTGCGTACACATTGGCAAATACGATGGGGCCGGCGAATTTGCCGACATTGGTGATCACCAGTGACCCGCTGATGGCGAGACTGACCTGTCCCGGCGGCGCGAGCCGGCCGACTTCGGCGAGCAATGCACCGGGCCAGCAGCCGGAGGCCGCACCGAGCACCGCGAACAGCAGATACACCGCAGGCAGCGGCAGCGCCGGACTGAAGGCGAGTGCGGCCAATGCGGCGAGCACCACCACTGCGGCATTCCACGCCAGCACGCTTGCGGTGTCCTGCACGCGATCGACGATCCAGCCGATCAGCACGCGCCCGCCTGCGCTCGCCGCCTGCACCACCGTCAGCACGGTGCCGGCGAGCACCAGGCTCATGTCAAGCGTGGTCACGCAGGCGACCACGGTGAAGGTTGCGACGCAGAACTGTATCCAGGAAAAACAGCTGCCGGCGATGGTGGCGTAGCGCAGCTGCGGGTGATTCCAGATCGCGAGGGCGCCGGCCAGCGGATTCGCGGTGATGACCGGCGCATTGCGGTCGCGGTCGTCGTCCCAGCTGCGGCGGCCGCGCTGCATCAACGCCACCACACTGATGATCAGCACTGCGCTGACGATGACCGACCAGCGCCATCCGGCGTAAACGGTGATTGCCGGTGCAATCAGCGCCGCCAGCATGCCGCCTGCGGGTATCCCCGTTTGGTGTATCGAAAATACCGTGCTGCGGCGTTCCGGTGCGGTGTAACGCATCAACAGATGCGAAGCCGAGGGTGTAATCATGCCGTAACCGAGACCGATCACCAGTGAGCCGAGGATCAGGAACATGGTCCATGGCACCAGCAGCACCAGCATGCCGATGGCGATCAGTGTGTGCCCAAGCTGGTTGGTACGCGCCGCACCGTAACGACGTGTGGTGTTGCCGAGCAGCGTCAGCGTGACCATCATGCCGAGGCTGACCATGCTGATCTGGTAGCCGATCAGCGACGGATCAAAACCATATTCACGGGCGACAACTGGTGCTACCGCCGGCAGCACCAGCGTGGTCATTGATGCGAAGCTGTGGCCTGCCAGCAGCGCCAGCAGCAGGAACAGCGAAGAAGGTTGCGCGTTCAGTGCGGAAACCAGGGCAGCATCGGCTCCTGGCCGGCGGGCAGTGACTTGCGGCCGACATTGAGGATCATGGCCAGCATCGCGTAATAACCGGCCACTGCGATCAGTTCGATCACACCCTGTTCGCCGAACACGCCGAGTGCGCGGTTATAGGTGGCGTCGCAGACGCTCTGGTTGTGCAGCGCTTCGGTGAGCATGTCGTAGAGCGCTTCCTCGTCCGCCGCCATGTCCTGCGGGCGACGGCCTTCGGCGATGGCCTGGGCAATGGCGGGGTCGAGCCCGGCTTTCATTGCGTGTTTGTAATGCGACTGCCATTCGTACTGCTGGGTCCAGTGCCGCGCCGCCATCAGCGTTGCCATTTCGGCGATACGGCGTTCGAGCGGGCATTTGAAGCGCAGGTATTCGCCGACCTGCTGCACGGTGTGCGCGAGGCCGGGACTGCGCAGCAGGGCGAGAAACGGCCCGCGCACTTCACCGCGCGGTCCGGAGGCAATGATCGCGGCGACTTTTTTTTGTTCTTCCGTCCATTGCGCCGGCGGAATTGCGGGGAAACGTTCGGGCAGTTTTGCGGCCATACGAGGAATCCTTGTAAGTATTTGTTTTTATTATATTTTTAAGACACCCACTGGCCGCCGTTGACGTGAACGGTCTGGCCGGTGATGAAGCCGCCACCACTGCCGCATAAAAACCGCACGGTGGCTGCGATCTCGGAGGGCTGACCGAGGCGACCGAGCGGAATGTTGTCGTGCGCTGATGGCCGCGCCGCGCGATGCGCAGGCCGCGTGGTGTCGAAGTGCCCCGGTGACACGCAGTTGACGCGGATGCCTTTGGGCCCGAGTTCACGTGCCAGCGCGCGTGTCATGCCGGCGAGGCCGCTTTTGGCAGACGAACTGTGCACCTTGCCGACGGCGCCGTTGAGCGCGGTATCACCGGCGAGGGTGATGATGTTGCCGCCGCCAGCATTGATCATGCCGGGCAGCACGGCCTTCACGCAATGGAATGAACCGTCCAGCGAAATCGCCATCACCTGGCGCCATTCATCAAAGGTCATCTCAGTGAACGGAATTTCGCGGCGTACGGATGCGTTGAGCACGAGGATATCGACGGTGCCGAGTTCGGCGGCAACCGCAGTGCACATCTGCTGTACCGCGCCGGCATCGGCGACGTCCGCGATATAGACTGCAGCAGTGCCGCCGGCGGCACGGATTTCCTGTGCGACAGCTTCCGCTTCGGCGCGCGAGGCACGGGTGTTGATGGCGACCCTGGCGCCGGCCGCGGCCAGTTCCAGTGCAATGGAACGGCCGATATTTTTTGCGGCACCAGTGACGAGTGCGACCCTGCCTTGAAGTTCGGTGGTTGTGGTCATGCTGAAATTCCATGGGTGCGGAGAGCCGCAAGCATAGCGGGGAACGCCGGGTCTTGCGACCACCTGCTGCGGCGGTCCATATGCTGTGGCAGCGCAGTCGGGCTGGTATAGTGCACGCCCTGATTGTTGACGGGAACAGGTCTGGAGGAATCATGAAATTGCTGACAGGCATCATGGCGGTGGCCGTTTTTTCCATGCCGCCCGCGCTGCTGGTTGCAGCGCATGCTGCACAGCCGGGTGCAACGTCCGGGGGTGAATATCCGGTCAAACCGATTCGCATCCTCGTCGGCTTCACGCCGGGCGGCGGACCGGATGTCACCGCGCGTTATATCGCGCAGAAGCTGACCGAGGAATTCAGGCAGCAGGTCATCGTCGACAATCGCCCGGGCGCCGGCGGCACGATCGCCGCCAATCTCGCGGCCATCGCGAACCCCGACGGTTATACCCTGCTGTCGGTGTCATCGGCACATGCGGTGGCGCCGGCGATCTATGAAAAGCTGCCCTACGATGCGCGGCGCGATCTCGCCGGCATCTCGCTGTCCGCCGTGTCGAAGTATGTGCTGGTGGCGGCGCCGGCGTCCGGGTTCAAAAGCACGAAAGACCTGCTCGCCGCGGCGCGGGCGAAACCGGGACAGCTGAATTTTTCTTCGGCCGGTACCGGCAGCGGCACCCACTTTGCGGCCGAGCAGCTGAAAAGCATGGCAAAGATCGATGTCGTTCACGTCCCGTTCAAGGGCATCCCCGAAGCGGTGACCGAGGCAATGACCGGGCGGGTGCAGTTTTTCATGGCGCCGATCGCCAACGCGGTGAGCCTGATCCGCGAGGGACGGCTGACGGGCCTCGGCGTGTCCTCGCTGCAGCGTGATGGTTTGCTGCCGAACGTGCCGACCATCGCCGAGTCAGGTGTTCCCGGATACGACTCCGTGCTGTGGTTCGGCCTGCTGACTGCTGCACAGACACCGCGACCACTGATCAGCACACTGAACCGCCAGATCACGCGCATTCTCGGTGACCCCGAACTGCGCAAGCGCTGGGCGCCGATCGGCCTCGAACCCAGCCCGACCACGCCGGCGGATTTTGACAGGCTGATCGCCGCGGATATCGCCACGTTTACCCGGCTTGCCAAAGCCGGCAACATCAAAGCGCAGTAAAAAAACAGGAAAAACGGGAGTTACAGATGAAAATAAAAACCAACGGCATCGAAATCAACTGCGTCATCGAGGGCGAAGGTCCGTGGCTGACGATGTCGCATTCACTGGCCTGCAATCTGTCGATGTGGGATCCGCAGATGGAAATGCTGAAGAAAAAATACAAGGTGCTGCGCTTCGATACCCGCGGCCATGGTGCGAGCAGCGCGCCGGAGGGTTCGTACACACTGGAGCAGATGGCGGATGATCTGCATGGCCTGTTTGCCGAACTCGGCATCAAACGCACGCACTGGGCGGGCCTGTCGATGGGCGGCATGATCGGCGAAACCTATGCGCTGAAATATCCCGGCGTGTTCCAGAGCATGGTGCTGGCCGACACCACCAGCCGCCGGCCGCCCAATGCCGAGCAGATGTGGGGTGACCGTGTGCGCACGGCGCGGGAAAAAGGCATGGGCGCACTGGTCGAAGGCACGCTGAGCCGCTGGTTCACCGAGCCCTATATGAAGGCACATCCGGAGGTAATGGCGCGCATCGGCGGCAACATCCGTGACACGCCGGTTGCCGGTTTTGCCGGTTGCTGCGATGCCATCGCCAAAATCGATGTGCTCGACCGTCTGAAGGAAATCGATTGTCCGGCGCTGGTGATTGTCGGCGATCAGGATCACGGCACACCGCCGGAGATGGCGCGGCAGATTCACGCCAACCTGCGCGGCTCTGAACTGCTGATCATTCCGTCAGCGGCGCATCTGTCGAACGTCGAGCAGCCGGAGATCTTCGGCAAGGCGCTGGGCGAATTCCTCGGCAAACATTCCCGTTGATGATGCGGCGGGCATTGGCTGCGGCGGCGCTGATCCTTTTATTCGCCGGTTGTGATGGCCTGATCGGTGGCGAGGAGGCGGCACGGATTCCGCTGCAGGCTGCCGATGGCGGATATGCGCCGGTGCGTATCCTGCTCAAACCCGGGATGAATCCGGTACTGTTCCTGCTGAACGCCGATTTTGCCTGGGGCAAACGCGACGAAGCCGGCAAATGGAACAGCTATCGCGCGACATTGAGTACTGACGGCAAGGTCATCCATACGCAGGATTTTCAGGTCAACAGCCCGGAAAACAACGACCCGGCGGAGTCGTCGCCACCGCCGACGTCGCTGCTGCAGCCGATGATGCGGGTGGATGTGCCGGGTGAGGGGGAATATGAACTCGCGATCGTGTCGCTGCAGCCGGCGACTGTGACGCTCAACGCGGCGCAACTGCTTGTGCGCATCAATGTGAGCCGGTTGTGAACCATTCCGTCTCACGACCGGTCTAGACTGTTCCCATGCCTGTCATGAATTCAACAAACACGCCTGCCGCCGGCAGCGTGCCGCAGCTGCGGCGCCTGCTGCGGTTTCTCGCGCCCTACCGCTGGCATGTCGCCGTCGCGCTGGTCGCGCTGGTGACAGCCTCGGGCTGCGTGCTGGCGCTGGGGCAGGGACTGCGTTTCGTCATCGATTCCGGATTCGGCAGCGGCAATCCGGCGATGCTCAATGCTGCACTCGCCGGCGTAATCGCGGTGGCGGTGGTGCTGGCCGTGGCGACCTACACGCGCTTTTATCTGATGATGACTGTCGGTGAGCGGGTGATTGCCGATCTGCGGCGCGCGGTATTTGCACACACGCTGACATTGTCGCCGTCATTTTTTGATGCCACGCGCACCGGCGACATCGTGTCGCGGCTGACCAATGACAGCGACCAGCTGCGCCAGGTCATCGGTTTCGGCCTGTCGATGTTCCTGCGCAACGGCCTGATGATGGTCGGCGCGCTGGTGCTGCTCTTTACCACCAGTACCAAGCTCGCCGCGCTGATCGTGCTCGGCGTGCCGGCGACATTGATTCCCATCCTGCTGGTCGGCCGCCGCGTGCGCAGGCTGTCGCGCGCCAACCAGGACCGTGTTGCCGAAGTGTCGGCGCATGTCGATGAGGCCATGCATGAAATTCGCACCGTGCAGGCTTATGGCCACGAATCGCGCACGCGCGAGGCCTTCGATGCCGCCACCGAAGCCGCTTATGACACCGGCGTCGATCGCATTCGCGTCAAGGCCTGGCTGATTGCGTCGGTGATGCTGATTGCCTTTTGCGCGGTGGGCGTGATCCTGTGGATCGGCGGCCATGACGTGCTTGAGGGCCGCCTCACTGCCGGCGAACTGTCGGCTTTTGTGTTCTACGCGGGCATTGTGGCCAGTGGCGCCGGCACCTTGTCTGAAGTGTGGGGTGAAATCCAGCGCGCGGCGGGTGCCACCGAGCGCCTGATGGAGTTGCTCGATACAAAACCGGAGCTGGTCGCCGCCGCGCCGCGCATCGAACTGCCGGCGCAGGTCCGCGGCGCGATCCGTTTCGAGGACGTGAACTTTGCCTATCCGACACGGCCCGATGCCACTGCGCTGGCGGCGCTGTCCTTCGAAGTGCATCCCGGTGAACGCGTGGCGCTGGTCGGGCCGTCGGGCGCCGGCAAGACCACGATTTTTGCGCTGCTGCTGCGTTTTTATGACGCGCAGTCAGGCCGCATCCTGATCGATGGCGCGGATACCCGCCACTGCGATCCGCTGGCGCTGCGGCGGCTGATTGCGCTGGTATCTCAGGACCCGGTGATCTTCGCCGCCAGCGTTACTGAAAACGTGCGCTTTGGCCGGCCGGGTGCGACGCAGGACGAAGTGCGCGCGGCCTGCATTGCGGCACATGCGATGGAATTCATTGAACGCTTGCCGCAGGGCTTTGACACCGATCTCGGTGAACGCGGCATCCGCTTGTCCGGGGGCCAGCGCCAGCGCCTGTCGATTGCGCGTGCTCTGCTCGCCGACCGGCCGATCCTGCTGCTCGACGAGGCGACCAGTTCACTCGATGCGGAAAGCGAACGCCAGGTCGCGGCAGCGCTGGAAAAACTCGCCAGTGGCCGCACCACGCTGGTGATTGCGCATCGCCTGGCAACGGTGCGCAACGCCGACCGCATTCTCGTACTCGACCGTGGCCGCCTGCATTCGACGGGAACGCATGATGAACTGCTGCGCGCCGACGGCTTGTATGCCCATCTGGCGCGCTTGCAGTTCATGCATGACGACGCGCCGGTCTGACCGCCTAGTTGGCTGTGCTCTCAACGGACATTCTGTGCCGATTTATGTAATCCCGTTATCGTTGCGCAAATGGCTAAATGCTGATTAATTCAGTTGAGCCGGCTTGGATAATTGGAGGCCGCAGGCGCTAAATTTCAGAGACAGACCATCGCTTTCATCAGCGGTGGATAAGTCTGCATCCGACATCGGGGCTAACGAGGAGTTTTGCTAGTGATAATTTCCACAATATGGAAAACGCCTATCGATGATGGATTGAATATTTAAGTCTTTATAGCGAATCGAAGATGATATATAAGTCTAAAAAAATTATTTCTTTTCAATGTAGCGGGGGGGTGAAATGCTAAAGAATAAAAACATCGCTTTGGCTGCTTTAATTGCCATATCGACATTGGCGGGCTGCCAAACTGCAGGCTTTCATAGAGCGGAAGTCCAAGACAATTCGACTGATCGCGTCACAGTAGGCACGGTTCAAAAAGAAATCAAAGTTGGAATGAGCGGGGCCGAAGTTGCCCAAGCGCTTGGTTCTCCAAATATTGTTTCTACTGACGATCAACGCCGTGAAGTGTGGATTTACGACAAGATCGCTACTGACAGGGCGTATTCATCCAGTAGTGGTGGCATTAATGCATTAATACTTGCATTTGGTGCCGGTGCTGCTGGGGGTGTAGGTGGTGGTGGCAGTTCTTCTGCCGGCGCTTCGTCGACGAGCCAAAGAACACTGACCGTGATCATAAAGTTCGACGAGGCCAAAAAAGTCAGGGATTTTGCTTATCACACGTCGAGGTTCTGACATGAGAAAGCATCTTGCGACTTCATTACTCGTTGTGTTGCTGGCGGGTTGCACGGAACTGCCCGTTGATACTTTTGTGGTTACTAGCGAATTACTTAAGCAGCGCGTTGTTGAGACTAGGCGTTACGAAGGTATTAAGGAGTCAGATTTACTTTCTGCTTGTGCCAATGTTCTCCAAGACTTGGGCTACAACCTCGAGAACTCTGAGACAAAGCTTGGGGTTATTACTGCCAGTAAGCAGCGCGATGCAACGAATGCTGGTGAGGTGGCCGCAATGATTGTACTTGCCTTACTTGGAGGCGGTGCAACGCCAATTAGCAAGGATCAGACTATAAGGGTCGCCTTGGTGGCTAGGCCAATTACTGAAGATGGGAAAATTCTGGAAAACAAGCATTTTGTGCGAGTTACATTTCAGAGGATTGTGCGGAGAACGGACAATAGCGTTTATATGGAAACGCTTAAGGATACAAATCTTTACGAAGAGTTTTTTGACAAGGTTTCGAAATCCGTGTTTCTCGAGGCGCAAAAAATATGAAGAAATTAATTATTGCCGCAGTGGTTTTCTTGGCGGTCTCTGGTTGCGCGACAACAAACCAGCATGTTTTGGATTCCGGGGATGAAACCCAATTGCAAAAACGCTCGTATCAGTCGAGAGTTTTTGAGACTTCGGACAAGGAAAAAGTATTGAGGGCCACAATTTCAACTTTGCAAGATTTAGGTTTTTTGGTTGATCGTGCTGATTTAACTCTCGGTTCGGTAAGTGGAACCAAATTAGCTGGGCATCAGGTGAGAATTACTGTTTCTGTAAGACCAAGAGGTGCGGAGAGGATGCTTGTGCGAGCAAATGCGCAATTCAATGTGAAGGCCGTAGAAGATCCCAAGCAGTATCAAAATTTTTTCAATTCTCTTGAGCAGTCATTATTTTTAACGGCGCATGCCGACCAATAGTTTTATAAAGTTTTTCGAGAACGCTAATTCATCAGCTTAGCGTTCTCGAATGAATATTCGCTTTTAGCAAATCAGAACATCTGTTGACCGCCGTCGACGTATATCAACTGCCCGCTGATCATCGTTCCTGCCGGCATGCACAGGTAACGCACAAGACCGGCCACTTCTTCCGGTGTTGAGCGGCGGCCCATCGGCACATTGGTGACGGGTGCGCGTTCCGAGCGATCTGCTGCGCGGGCGGTGTCCATCTGACCCGGCGCTACGCAATTGACGTTGATCTTGTATTCGCCGAGTTCCTTGGCCAGTGCGCGGGTCATGCCCCACAGACCATGTTTGCCGACGGAGCCGTGCACGCGTTTTTTTGAGCCCGACAACGCAGTCATGCCGCCGAGGGTGACGATGCTGCCGCCGCCCGCCTTGATCATGGAGGGCAGGCAGGCTTTGGTGCAGTGGAAGGAACCGTCCAGCGTAATGGACAGCAGGCGGCGCCACTCTTCAAAACTCATGTCGATGAAGGCGGTTTCCTTGCGGATCGAGGCGTTGAGAATCAGGATGTCGATCTTGCCGTATTTCTTGATGATGTCTGCCGTCATCGCGTTGACGGCGGCACCGTCGGCGATGTCGGCCATGAAAACATCCGCCTTGCCGCCGGCTGCGCGGATTTCCTGCGCGACGGCTTCCGCGTCATCCCTGGCCGCGCGGGCGTTGACGGCGACCGTGGCACCGGCTTCTGCCAGTGCGATTGCAATGGCACGACCGATGTTGCGTGCCGCGCCGGTCACCAGGGCCACCTTGCCTGCGAGTTCCTTGCCAGCTGCCATGCTCCACCTCCGGGATTGGGATCCGTTTCAGATCCGAGTTTGTTGATCTGCCGCGCCCGGGGAGGGCGCGCGTGCCGGACGATTTTACCGGTTGCCGTAGGGCCTGTTAATCATCATTTCATGAGTGCGACAACGCCCTGGGGCCAAATCGTCCCGTCCCTGCGGGTTGTGGCCAAAATCGCCACTGGCAGCGTTGCTTGCCTTGCCCATATACTTGATATGGGCCGCAGCAAGCGCCTTGCCACTGACGATTTTGGCCTCAACGCATCTCATGAAATGATGATTAGCAGGCCCTTGGTTTACCATGCAGTCCCCGAAGCGAGGAGAGAAATAATGAAAAAAGAAGGCATGAAAAAAGTATTGCCCAAGCTGTGGTCTGTGATGATCCTGATGGCGCTGGCCCCGCTGGCCATAGCCGCACAGGCCTGGCCCGACAAACCCATACGCGTGATCCTGTCTGTGCCCGCAGGCGCCACGCCCGATGTCACGGCCCGTCTGGTATTTCCGGGCGTGTCCCACGAGCTTGGCCAGCCCCTGGTTGCCGACAACCGTGCCGGCGGCGGTGGCATCATCGGCGCCGAGATTGCCTCCCAGGCCGCACCTGACGGTTACACGCTGTTCATCAGCAGTCCCGGCGCGCTGACCATCCTGCCGCACCTGCGCAAGGCACCGCTGCCCTATGACACGCTGCGTGATTTTGCCCCGATCAGCCTGATTTCGATCGGACCGTTCGTGCTGATCGTGCATCCGTCGGTGCCGGCGAAAAACATCAAGGAACTGATTGCGCTGGCCAAGGCGCAGCCCGGCAAGCTCAATTACGCGTCTGCCGGTAACGGCGTTGCCAATCACCTGGCGGGTGAGCTCTTTAAGCAGATGACCGGTACCGATATTGTGCACGTGCCGTACAAGGGCGCACCGCAGGCGGTGATCGACGTGGTCGGCGGGCACATGCAGATGATGTTCAATTCGATTTCACCCATCATTGGCCATATCCAGGCCGGCCGCGTGCGGGTGCTGGGCATCGCCAGCCTGCAGCGTTCACCGCAGATGCCCGACCTGCCAACCATCAGTGAATCCGGTGTGCCCGGTTTCGAGGCGGTGAACTGGTTTGGCATGTTCGCGCCGGCAAAAACGCCGAAGGTCATCATCAACCGCGTCAACGCGGCACTGGTCAAGACGGTTAAGTCACCGGACATCCATGCACAGTTCATCAAGCTTGGCGCGGACCCCGTGGGCAGCAGTGTCGAGGAGTTCGCCGCCTTCGTCCGCCGCGACATGGAAAAATACGCGAAGATCGTAAAGATCTCCGGCGCAAAAATTGATTAAAAGCGTTGATTAAAAACATCGACTGAGCCGACGCACTCCCGCAAATGGTTGCCCGCGCCAAACAGAAACACATTGCGACCCGCGGCGCGCGTCCCCGCACGCTGCGGGCACGCATCGGGGAAGCGGAATGGCAGGCGCGCTGCGCACTCGCCGCGGCGCACCGGCTGGTCGCGCATTTTGTGTCGGTCGATCTGACGTATAACCACATATCGTTGAGGGTGCCCGGCGAACCGGAGCATTTCCTGGTCAAGGCCGACAACGTGTTCATGGAGCAGGTGACGGCATCCAACCTGGTCAAATATGACCTGGAAGGCCGGCAGGTCGGCGTGTCACCGTTCAAGGCCAGTCCCGCGGCGTACAACCTGCATGCTGCTGTATTGCGCACGCGGCCCGACATCCATTCCGCAGTGCATACGCATTCGCCGGCGAACCTGGCGGTATCAGCGCAGCAGCACGGCTTGCTGCCGCTGACCCAGCAGGCGATGCGCTTTTACGAGCGCATCGCGCGTTATGCGAACGAGGTCGACGACACCACGCGTGAAGGCGCCGACCAGCTGGCTGCTGCCCTTGGCAAACAATGGGTCATGCTGCTGGAGAATCACGGCGCGCTGGTGTGCGGCACGACGCTGCCCGAAGCCTACATCTACCATCACTTTTTCGAGCTGGCCTGTCGTGCGCAGATCGGTGCGCTGGCTGGTGGCGTGAAACTGATTATTCCGGAACCGGCGGTCTGCGCAGCACGTGCGGCAAAGTTCGGCCGCATGGGCGTCTACAACGCCGACAGCCGTGACTGGGTGGCGAGCATGGCGCTGGTCGAGAAGTTGTATCCCGACTACAAGACTTAAGCCGACTGGCGTTTCAAAAACGCCAGCAGCATCCCCGCCATTTCCGCTTCCTTTGCGGCCCAGTCTTCCGGCGGTACCACGTCGACGTCCAGGTGTTCGGCGAACAGGATGTTCAGCGTGGCATCAGGCAGCAGTTTCGCCAGTCCTTCGCCGACCGCCTTGGGATGGGTGTTGTCATTACCGGGGATCACGCAGGCCGGCGCCTTGATTGAACGCAGTTGTTCGGCGCTGGCGCCGATCACCGGCAGGCCGGCTTCGCTCAGGAAACCTTCACTCCAGCGCGTCATCGCGGCGATTACAGCCTTTGGGTCCGCACCCAGCAGGCGTTCGCGGTTCGGTGCATGCGCGGCCATCAGGTCGCGGAAGTGCGGCATTGCGCACAGGGCTGCCATGCCACCGGCCCGCATCGCGGCGATGTACTGACCGTAATATTCTTTTGCCAGACGTTTCGCCGCAAACGCACCGCCGGTCACGCGCCACAGCAGCAGGCCGTGCACGGCCTGCGGATAACGCAGCGCGAAGGCCAGTGACATGCGGCAGCCGGAAGAACTGCCGCCGACAAAAACCGGTGATGTGCCTGACAAGGCGCCGATCTGTACCAGCAGCGCATGCAGGTCATCGGCCCAGACTTCATGTTCCGCCGCGTCACCTGACAGCATCACATCGGATGCGCCGCAGTTGCGCCGGTCATGGATCAACACGCGATGACCGGCATCCGCGATGCGCTGCGCCAGTGACTGGACGGCGGCCAGCGCGCGTCGTCCGCCGGGTGACAGGGCGACCCAGGGACCGCTGCTGCCGAGGATTTCGTAATTCAGGCTTGCGCCGTTGATGGTTGTTCTCATGATGGCCGGTATTACGCCAAGAAATTGCCCAGCCTGCAAGCGCATAAAATATTAATAAAAACAATGCTTTATATATTTTCTCGCGGCGCAGTGGCAAAAAAGCCGGTCACAGCCTCGGCTATACTGCGCACGCCATTCAACGGGGAGTTCCGCAGTGACTGCAAGCAAGAAAAGCCGCATCAGGGCGCCGGCACGCGCGACGCCTGCGCCCGATCAATTACCGCCCAACAAACTGCCGCAGGCCAACCGTGCGATGATCGAACAGTCGCTGTCGGTGGGCATGGGTCGTGCACTGGGCATCCGCCTGAAAAAACTCTCGCGCACCCGCATCGATGCCGAGATGCGCGTCACTGAAGACCACATCAACCGCAGCGGCCGCATCAACGGTGGCGTGCTGATGGCGTTTGCCGACATCCTCGGCGCGATGGGTACGCTGGCCAACCTGCCCGAGGGTTACCGCACGACGACGCTGGAATCGAAAACCAATTTTTTTGCGGCAGGCGAGGGCGATGCCCTGGCTGCAACGGTGGTGCCGTTGCACATCGGGCGTACCACCATGGTGTGGCAGACGACGATCAGCAACAAGGATCGCACACGGGTGGCCATCGTCACGCAGACGCAGATCGTGATCCCGCGGAAAACCTGATTTTTGGGCAAGGCGCGGGGGATCAACCCGCAGCCCGTGCCAACACTTTCTTCACAAGCCATTTTGTACACTGCACCGCTTCCGTCACCAACAGGTAAAACCATTCCATGCAGGGCAGTCCATCCAGCTCCGATACCGGCATGACCATCAATCGCCTGATTCTGCTGGTCACCGTGTTTCTGTGCATCTTCGGCAACGGCACTTTCGTTGCGAACGTGCTCAAGGCGTATCCGCCGGACGGCGGCAATGCATTGGCGCTGCTTTCACTGATCATTGTGTTTGGCGGCGTCACGGTTCTGCTGCTCGGCGCAGTGTGTTTCAGGTATTCCGCCAAACCGGTGCTGATCGCCATCCTGTTGCTGTCCTCGCTGGCGGCCTGCTTCATGGACGGTTATGGCGTCATCATCAGTGATGACATGCTGCGGAATGTTGCGCACACCAACACGTCCGAGGCCCTGGAATTATTCAATTTAAAACTGCTGATTTACCTGACAGTGCTGGGCATCCTGCCTGCTGTTGCGGTTGGCCGCGTGCCGTTGCGCTGGCGCGGCTGGCGCAAGGAAAGCATGGCCCGCCTGAAACTGGTCGCCGCCACACTGGTACTGATTGTCGGAACCGTGCTGCTGTTCGGCAGTTTTTATGCCTCCTTTTTCAGGCAGCACAAGGAGTTGCGCCAGTACGCCAATCCGACCTATTACATTTACTCGACAATCAAATTCGCTACCGGACTGCTCAAAACCAGTTCGAATGGGCCGATGACCGCGGTTGGCACGGATGCGAAGATTTCCGCTGCGGACGTGTCCAGGGAACTGATCATCATGGTCGTGGGCGAAACCGCCCGGGCCGACCGTTTTTCCCTCAACGGCTATTCCCGCGATACCAATCCGCAGCTGAGCAAAAAAAACGTGATCAGTCTTGCCAACTTCCGGGCCTGCGGTACGTCCACGGCGGTTTCGGTGCCGTGCATGTTTTTGCTGAACGGGGATGCCAAGGAGCCATCGGCGATCAGGACTGAGGAGAATCTGCTCGATGTCCTGAAGCGCAGTGGTGTCCATGTGCTGTGGCTGGACAACAACTCCGACTCGAAGGGGGTGGCCGACCGCGTCGAGTTCCACGATTTCAGATCGGCCAAAGTCAATCCGGTCTGTGACATCGAATGCCGGGACGTGGGCATGCTGGCCGGCCTGCAAAGCTATATCGATGCCCATCCCAAGGGCGACATCCTCATCGTCCTGCACCAAATGGGCAACCACGGGCCCGCCTATTTCCGCCGCTATCCGCCCGAGTTCGAGAAATTCACGCCGGCCTGCAAGAGCAGCGACCTCAGTCAGTGCAGCCGGGAGGAAATCGGCAATGCCTATGACAACGCCATCCTCTATACCGATCATTTCCTGGCCAAGGCCATTGAAGTGCTCGAAAAAAACGATGCTGGATTTGAGACCGCGCTGTTTTATGTCAGCGATCACGGGGAATCTCTGGGCGAAAATGGTCTCTATCTGCACGGGATGCCAAAGGCCATTGCTCCCGACGCCCAGCTCCACGTCCCTGCAGTGCTGTGGTTCGGTTCAAATTTTAGAGGGGTAACACTACCGGCGTTGCGCATGAAAAGCCAGGTGCGCTTCACCCACAACAACGTGTTTCATACCCTGCTCGGATTTTTTGAGATTGAGACCTCGACGTACCGTCCCGACATGGACATCCTGAACGAAGCGAAACCCCGGCAGCTGAAGTGACATGCCGGGAATTTTCTGGACTTAGTGGCGTCACGAATCCGGGACATTGACCGTCTCCGCCGTTCTGCTGAATCCGGTATCATCCCGCAGCAGCCGTTTCCCGCCGTCAGAATCCGCAGTTTTCAACCTCCGGAGATTGAAAATGTCCACACTGATCCATGTGCGCCGCTCCGTGCTGGCGCTGACACTTTCCTGTTTTGCCGCTGCTGTATTTGCCCAGGCCCAACCCACACCCGCGTTTGAACCCGAACCCGGCCAGGCCGGCAAGGACGTGATCTGGCTTCCGACCGCGCAGGGACTGGTGGACCGCATGCTCGACATGGCGAAACTCACCGCCAAGGACATCCATTACGACCTCGGCTCCGGCGACGGCCGCACGGTCATCACCGCCGCCCGCCGTGGCGCGACAGCCTATGGTGTTGAATACAACCCGGATATGGTCGAATTTTCACGCCGCAATGCCGCGAAGGAAAAACTCGCCGGCAAGGCGACGTTTATCCACGGCGATATTTTTGAAACCGATTTTTCCACCGCGACCGTGATCACGCTGTTTCTGCTGCCCGACCTCAACGTCAAGCTGCGTCCGAAAATCCTCGACATGAAGCCCGGTACCCGCGTGGTGTCCAATTCGTTCACGATGGGCGACTGGAAGTCCGACGAGAGCCAGACCGCCAGTAAGGACTGTACCAGCTACTGCACCGCCTATCTTTGGATCGTGCCGGCCAAGGTCGCGGGCTACTGGACCGCGGGCAAGGATGAAATCAAGTTCGCCCAGGAATACCAGATGGTGCATGGTTCGGTCGGCAGCAGAGGCAGACTGGCGCCGGTGCTGAACGGCCGGCTGCGCGGCGACGAAATCAGTTTCACTGCAGGCGACGGCCGTTATACCGGCAAAGTCGGCGCCGACCGCATCGAAGGCACTGTGACGGTGGCAGGCAAAACGTCGCCGTGGGTTGCGACCCGCAACAAGTAAGCAGGGCGCATGAAAAAGTCCGACCGCGGTTACGCGGACCTGCATGACCATCTGGATGCGCTGCGCGAGCGGGGCTTGCTGATCGAGGTCAATCGCGCGATCGACAAGGACTCGGAGATGCACCCGCTGGTGCGCTGGCAGTACGTCGGTGGCATCGAGGAGCATGAGCGCAAGGCCTTCCTGTTTACCAATGTCGTCAACGCGCAGGGCCGGAAGTACAAGTTTCCGGTGGTGGTCGGCGCCTTTGCCGGCAACCGCGAAATCTACGGTGTCGGCATGCGGGCGCCGCTGGAGGAAGTGCAGAGTCGCTGGGACCATGCCATTGCCAATCCGATTCCGCCGCGCGTGGTGGAGACTGGCGCCTGCCAGGAGGTGGTGATCACCGGGGATGCGCTGAAGGGTGAAGGCAACGGGCTGGATGCGCTGCCGATCCCCGTGTCGACGCCGGGATTCGATGGTGCGCCGACGCTGACGGCGACCAATGTGATTACCAAGGATCCGGAAACCGGTATCCAGAACCACGGCACCTACCGTGCCGGCCTGAAGGCGCCGGACCGCATGGTTGTGCGCATGGCGACGCGGGTTGGCGGCGCCGGTGGTTACCGTCATTACCAGAAGCACCAGAAGCGTGGCGACAAGTCCATGCCGGTGGCGATCGTGCTTGGTGCGCCACCTTGCGTGGCCTTTGTCGCGCCGATGAAACTGCCGATTGATCTTGATGAAGTAGGCGTGGCCGGCGGTGTCGCCGGTGCGCCGATCAACGTCGTCAAGGCGAAGACCGTTGATCTGCTGGTGCCGGCAGACGCGGAGATCGTGATTGAAGGTTTCATCGATACCGAACATGTCGAACCCGAAGGCCCGTTCGGCGAATCGCACGGCCATGTCGCGCTGGAACAGTTCAACATGCCGATGCGGGTGACGGCGATTACCCATCGCAAGGATGCGATTGTGGCTTCGTACCTGAGCCAGGTCACGCCCAGTGAATCGAGCGCGATCAAGCGCGTGTCGTACGAACCGATGTTCCTGTCGCATTTGCGTAATACGCTGGGCATCAAGGGTGTGAAGCGGGTGACCCTGCATGAGCGCATGACCGCGCTGCGGCGCATGACGGTGGTCACCGTCGAGCAGGGTACGCCGCGTAGTGAAGTATGGCGCGCGCTCTATGGCGTGACTTCATTCAAGGCCGACTGCGGCAAGATCGGCATTGCGGTGAACGAAGACATCGAGCCGGAAAATTCCGATGCGCTGTTCTGGGCGCTGGCTTTCCGCATGAATCCGGCGGAAGACCTGCAGGTGCTGAAGCACCGCAGCGGCGGCCATGGTCCCGAACGCGAACACGAGACCGACCAGGAAGACGCGACACTGCTGATCGACGCCACGGCCAAGGAAATCCTGCCTCCGTTTGCGCTGCCGAAGCAGGAGTATATGGAGGGCGCACGCAAAATCTGGGACGAGATCGGCCTGCCCAAGCTGCGGCCGCAGGCGCCGTGGTTCGGTGCGCCGGTCGGCGACTGGCTGGCACAATGGGATGAAGGCGGGCGTCGCGCTGCGACCGGCGGTTATCTGGAGAACGGCCGCATCAGTGAGCAGGCGCAGCGTTCGGGCCTGCGGCCCGAAACCAGCTACCGTCCGGACCGGGATAAAAATAAAAAATAAGTTGCAGCCGGCATGCCGCGCAGTTATCTCGTTAACTAATTGTTTATATTGAGTTATTTTTTCAGCGGCGGCGGCGGGCCGTGCAGCGCAGTTACACATGCTGGACGCTCGACTCCAAACTGAGCGAACATGTAGCCACAAGACAAACAGGCGCTGACGAGGAGCGATCATGTTCAAACATATCCTGATGCCTACCGATGGTTCGGCGCACTCCGAACGTGCCATCGAACGCGGCATTGAATTGGCAAAACTGTGTGGTGCAAAAATCACCGGCATTCATGTCATGCAGGACTTGGGGATGATGATGGGCCCCGAAGGTTTGTTGCCGACGGACATGGATGAAGGCATGGAACAACGGGAGCGGGAACGGGCCACGGGTTTTCTGGCGTTTGTGGAAAGAGCCGCAGCCGCAGCCGGTGTGGCCTGCGAGACTGTCATTGCCAAGGGCCGCCCGTACGATGCCATCGTGGATGCCGCCAATGAACGCGGCTGCGACCTGATTGTGATGACTTCGCGCAGCCGCAAAGGCCTGGTATCCCTGATCATGGGCAGTGAGGCCAATCGTGTGCTGCACCGGGCATCGATTCCGGTCCTGACTTTCCGTGCGCTGATGAGTGTCGATCACCCGGATCGGGCTTCGCCCTGAGCCGGGCCCTGGTCCGTAAAAAAGCCGCGGCATGCCGCGGCTTTTTTATTCCGGCGCATGTTGTTTACTGTGCCTTGATGCCTGCCACTTTGACCAGTTTCAGCCACTGGTTGACTTCGCGGCTGATCGCCGCGGCAAATTCCTGCGGCGTATTGCCTTCCGCTTCCATGCCCTGCCTGAGGAAGGATTTGCGGATGTCATCGCGCGAAAGGATTTTCACCGATTCCGCATGCAACCGGTCGATCACCGGCTTTGGTGTTCTGGCCGGCGCCAGCATGCCGACCCATGAGGCGTGCTGGTAGCCCTTGATGCCGGCTTCCGCCACGGTGGGCAGTTCGGGAATGGCGGTGCTGCGTTTGGCGCTGGTCACGGCCAGCCCGCGCAGCTTGCCGCTGCGGATGTGCGGGATACCGGTGGAGCTGGTGGCAAAGTTGACCTGCACTTCGCCGCCGAGCAGCGCGGTCATCGCCGGCGAGCCCCCCTTGTATGGCACCAGCAGCATTTTGGTCTGGGTCATGTACTGGAACAGCTCGATGGCGAGATGGGTGCTGGTACCGATGCCGCTGAAGCCGGCAGCGATCTGGCCCGGCTTTGCCTTTAACAGTGCCACCAGTTCGCCCACTGATTTTGCGGGCAGGTTCGGATGCACGGTGATGACATGCGGCAGGTCGACGATCTGGGTGATCGGTGCGAAATCGCGCACCGGATCGAAGGGCAGATTAGTCTGCAGTGCCGGGGTGATGGTCAGCGACGCGGCGATGATCAGCAGCGTGTAACCGTCGGGCGCCGATTTGGCGACCGTATCGGTGCCGTTCAGGCTGCCGGCGCCGGGGCGGTTGTCGACGACGATGTTCTGCTTCAGGACTTCGGCCAGGCGGTCAGTGAGTACGCGTGCGGCGACGTCGGTGGAGCCGCCGGCGCTTTGCGGCACGACGACGCGGATCGGGCGCGACGGATAGCCGTCCGCGGCAAATGCCGGTGCGCCGGCCAGCAGCAGGACTGCGCCACTGAGGGTGGCTATGGTTTTTTTGATGTCATGCATGATGTTCTCCTCTCGCAGATAGATTTTTATTTTACGTTCTTGTTTTAAACGCTTATTCGCCATCATACCCGGGCAGCACGCGCGCATCGATGACGCAGACGCCGCCCGCCTTGACGATGGCAATGCCGCGTTCGATGGCGGGCTGCATCTCCGCCATCGTGGTCACCGGGCCGATACCTTCCGCGCCCTGTGCGCGTGCCATGGCTGCGATGTCGATATCGGGGTCGATGATCTTCTGGCCGATCCAGGCATTTTCCGGAGGCCGGCCGCGATCGTCGGCGACATGGGCCTGGTGGCGTTCGTCGTTGAAGAACGAGCGGTTGTTGCAGATGATCATCAGGCAGGGGATCTGATAGTGGGTTGCGGTCCATACCGCGGTGTTGCCCATCAGGAAATTGCCGTCACCCATCAGGCCGATGGGGATGCGGCCACTGCCCTTCAGCGCGAGTGCTGCGCCTACCGTCAGCCCCGGACCTGCGCCGACACCGCCGCCGCCATCGAAGCCGAGGTAATCCAGCGGGTGGCGGAAGTGGGTGTAGGCGCCATGCCAGCCCAGCGGCAGGTGGGTGATGCTGACTTCCTGCGAATTTTTCTGATTCGCGATTGCGGCATTCAGCGCATAGGCCAGGCCTTTCAGTGCCAGGGGTTCGCTGGGGGCGCCGGCCAGCGCATAACCATTGCCGGTGATGGTGCGCGGGCGCGCGCTGACTGCTGCAGTGAGCAAGGGCACTGCAGCGTCAGGCTCGCAGTTCATCCATACGTCGACCGGGGGCAGCGCCTGGTAATCCATGCTCCAGCCGCGGTGCAGCTGGCTGTCGCAGGAGATGTTGATGATTTTCGCATTGACCGGTTTGCCGCCGAAGGTCTGCTTTAACGCGCCGGCGAGATCCAGCCAGTCGAGCGCGATGATCACGTCGGCTTCGGCCAGGGTTTTTTTTGCGGCCGGCACCAGGCGGTTGGCCGGGGGTGCTGCATGCAGGCGATGGTCGGTGGGGAAGGATGCGGCGAGTTTGATCTGCGTAATGACGCGCATGTCGAGTTTTTCAGCGAGTGCGACGCGGGCATTCCAGTGGTCGAGCCGACGCGAGCCGCGACCGCAGAGCATCACCGGATTTTTCGCGTTCGACAGCAGCTTCGCCGCGGCCTCGATTTCGGTTTCGGCAGGACGAACCATCGGCGGCGGTGCGTAGCGGGCCATGTCGGGCATCGGCAGCGGCGCCTCGAGTTTTTCTTCCTGGATGGTGACGTCAAGGTTCACGTACACCGGCGCGCGCGGTGCGGTGGCGGAGAGTTGCGCGCCGCGGATCATCGCTTCGACTGCTGCGGCGACAGACCCCGGCTGGTTGTCCCACTTGGTGAAGTTGCGCACCAGTGCTGCCTGGTCGGAGCAGGTGTGGATCCAGTCGATCCACGGCCGGCGCTTGGCGGCGTCCCAGGGGCCGGTGGCGCCGAGGATCAGCATCGGCGCGCGGTCGCACCAGGAATTGAATATCGGCATCGACGCGTGCATCAGGCCGACGTTGGAGTGCAGACCCACCGCCATCAGCTTGTTCGACGCTTTCCAGTAACCCTGGGCAATCGACACCGCGGTTTCGTCGTGCAGGCACAGCACCATCTGCGGTTTTTTGTTGCCGAGGTAATTGACCAGGCTGTCATGCAGGCCGCGATAACTCGCGCCGGGATTGAGCGCGATGTATTCCATGTCGAGTGCGCGCAGGGTGCCGGCGATCACATCGCTGCCGAACACGGCATCGCTGGCCGCCGAAGGCGTCGGGGTTTCGTGTTTGATGGCGCTTTTGTTTTGTTCGGTCACGATAGGTCCTGTAAGTAAAAAATCAAAATCAAAGGCAGCCACAGAGGACACAGAGATCACAGAGTTTTCCCGGGTTATGCACGGACAGCGCGACAGTTGACACCGCTAATAGCTCACCGTGTTGCGAACCCCGGGATTGCTTTTTCTCTGTGATCTCTGTGTCCTCTGTGGCTAAAGGTTTTCAGTCCACCGTCACGCCAGAAGCCTTGATGACCTTGCTCCACTTGGTGAATTCGGTCTGCAGGTGTCTGGCGAACACTTCGCGCGTGCTGCCGACGGCAACGCTGCCGCTGTTCTTCATGCGCTCCTTCATCTCGGCACTTTGCATGATTTTGATGGCATGGCCACTGAGGAAGTTGAGAATGTCCGGCGGTGTGCCGGATGGCGCGAGCACGCCGTACCACTGGCTGGACTGGTAACCCTTCAGTCCGGATTCGGAGACGGTCGGCAGTTCCGGCAGCGCCGGCAGGCGCTCCAGCGAGGTTACGCCAAGCGCGCGCACCCGCCCGCTCTGGATCAGCGGCAGCGCGGTCAGTGCCGGCATGAACATGGTACTGACTTCGCCGGACAGGATGGCAGTGATGGCAGGACCGGTGCCGCGATAGGGCACATGCACCATTTTTGTTTCAGTCAGCGTTTTGAACAGTTCGCCGGCGAGGTGCGGCGTGCTGCCGCTGCCGGAACCGGCAAAGAGGATTTCGCCGGGCCGCGCTTTTGCGAATGCGATCAGTTCTCTGACATTCTTTACCGGCAGCGAGGGATGCACCACCAGGATGTTCGGCGCGTGTGCAAGCAGGCTGACCGGATCGAAATCGCGGATCGGGTCATACAGCGATTTTGCATAAAGGATGGGGCTGGTGACGAAATTGGCGCCGTTGACCAGCAGCGTGTAACCATCCTTTGCGGCTTTCGCCACGATCTCGCTGCCGATCATGCCGTTGGCGCCGGCGCGGTTGTCGATCAGCACCGGCTTGCCGATGGCCTCGGACAGTTTTTGTCCGAGCAGGCGGCCGGCGGTATCCACACCACCACCGGCGGGGAAGGGTACGACGATGCGCACCGGTCCCGCAGGATAAGTTTGTGCAGTCACTGTGACGGTGGTCGACAGCAACACTGTGGCAAATGCGGCGGTCATTACGCCACGTGCCATGCGCTTGTTCATAACGAAGCCCCTCCTCAGGAACGGTTTACTCGATGCCGAGCAGCGCAGCACCGGTGCTCCAGCACACGGCACGTCGCGCATCATCGCTTAATTCTTTGTTTTTATTGATAAATTTAACGGGATCCGGGTCGCGCAAGGGGAAGGGATAATCACTGCCCAGCGCCACCTTGCTGCTACCTACGCGTGCGATCAGGTACTGGAACGCGGCGTCATCATGCAGCACGGTGTCGTAATAGAGATTGTCCGCGTACTGGCCCAGCGGATTTTTCACTGCCCCTTTGGCAAACGGCGGCGCAGTGATGCGACCGCGATCGATGCGACCGAACTGGTACGGCACACAACCGCCGCCATGCACCAGCAGCACGCGCAGTTTCGGAAAACGGTCGAACACGCCACCCAACAGCAGCGCTGCAGCGGCAAAGGTGGTTTCACTCGGATTGCCGACGAGGATGTGCAGGAACAATCTGCGAATGCGCGGCGGCACCGCGAGGTCGGCCGGGTGGATGATCACCGGCACATGGAGTTCCTGTACCGCTGCCCAGAAGGCGTCGAACTGCGGCGCGTCCAGGCCTTCTTCCTCGACGCGGGCACCGATCTGCACCGCGCGGTGGCCGAGGGTCTGCACGGCATAGCGCAATTCATCTGCGGCAGCCGCCGCATCCTGCAGCGGCACCATCGCCGCGGCGGCATAACGGTCGGGGCGTTGCGCGACCATTTCCGCCAGTGCTTCGTTCTGCACACGGGCCAGCCATTGCCCGGCTTCTGTCGGCAGATGATAGGCGGCGAGATCCATCCAGCCGGAGAGCAGTTGCACATCGATGCCGGCTTCATCCATCCATTTCAGTCGCGCCGCTTCATCGCTCAGCGGCGGAATCAGCGGCATGCCGGTCAGGCGGCCACCGACGGAAATGCGCGTGGCACCATCTTCGCCCTTGATGATTTTGATGTCATGCTTTGCGCCCTCGGCATCGATGCGGGCTATGACCGGTTTGCCGACGTGGTGGGCATGGATGTCGAGGCAGCGGGTAATACCCGCTTGACCTACTGCGCGATCGTTGCGCGGCGTCGCGTGCTCGCTCATGACTCGTCTAACTCCTGGTTATGTCTCGTCATTCGCTGCGCGGCTCCTTGCGCAACGATCTGCTCGCGACGGTCCTGCGGGCATTACCGGTTGGCTTGATGTGCTCATGTGGCACGGCTGATGACTTCGCGGATGCGCGCAGCGATGTCCTGCGGTTTTTCCGTCGGTGTGATGTGGCGGCCACCGGGGAGTACGGTCAGCGTCGAGCCGGCGATGGCCTGGTGCAGCGCTTCGGCCATGGCCACCGGTGTTGCGTAATCTTCTTCGCCAACGGCAATTGCAGTCGGTACCTTGATCGAGGCCAGTCCTGCGCGCAGGTCACCGTCGCCGAGCATTTCGCAGGTTTTGACGTAACAGTCGACGTTGTTGGCGAGAAACACTTTGGTGAGCCGGTCAATGGTTGCGGATTGCGTGGCGCGGAAGTGGTCGCCGAACCAGCGCTCGGTCTGGAACTTGATCAGCGCCGCCATGCCTTTTTCCTTGCCGGTGGCACCGCGTTCGCGCCAGACCTTGGGCGCATCGGCGCCGTACCAGGCGGTGGTATCAATCAGTGCGAGTCCCGTCGTGCGCTGCGGGTAGCCGATGGCAAAGGCCTGCGCCACCATGCCGCCCATCGAACAGCCGGCGACGATGGCCGACGGCCATTGCACATGATCCATCAGTTCGGCGAGGTCGCGCGCGAACAGCTGCGGCGTGTAGGTCATCACCGGTTGTCCCGACAGGCCATGACCGCGACAATCAAAAGTCAGTACTTGCGCATCCCTGGCCAGCGACTGCACGACGTCATTCCAGATGCTGCGGTCCAGCGCCAGCGAATGCACCAGCGCCACGCGCGGGGCATTTTTGTCAGCGCCGGCATGCAGCGTGTAGGCGATTTCGCAGCCGTCTGAAGTCTTGAAGCGGTCAGCCATGTGCAGGGTCCTCTGTTGGATGGTGTTATTTTTGTTGCGCAGCGCGTTGCCAGGCGCGGATCAGCGTACGTGCGCCAATCTCAACCGCCATGTTGCGTTTGTACATCGCTGAACCGCGAACATTGGTCAGCGGCTGGGCCATGTCGCGCACCGCTTGTACTGCGGTGCGGATTTTGGCTTCGTCGAAGGCCATGCCATGGAGCGCCGACAGCTCGGGCACCACCGGTTTCCAGCTGACCGCGCCGACCACGAGGCGTGCCGCAATACATTTGCCATTTGCGTCGAGCGTGACGGTCGCCGCAGCATTGGCCGCCGGTGTTTCCATCACGCCGCGCGGCAGGAATTTGTGGAAGGCCGAGCCGCTGCGTGCGGGCAGGGCATCGACTTCGATGGCGATGACCATCTCATCCTTGGCAAAACGTTTTTCAAAGGCTTCGGCCAGCGACACGGTCTTTTTGCCAGCCGGCGATGCAGTGACAACGCGGGCATTGGCGCAAAGCAGTGCCACCGGCATATCGAAGCCGCCGATCAGTGGGGCTACGCTGCCGCCGACTGTGGTCATGCGTCGCACGCGGGTGTGTCCTGCGGCGTCCAGCGCTTCGGCGAGGACGGCCCAGTGTTCGCGCAGTCCGGGCAGTTCGAGCAAGGTTTGTTGATTGACTGCTGAGCCGATGCGCAGTTTGCCGTTGGTGATGCCGACCTGCAGCAGTTCCGCGATACGACCCACCTGCATCAGCCGTTTCGCCTGCGGGAAACCGGTGCGTTCGCGGCGCAGGGCATGCGACATCCCGCCGGAGACGATGGCGGTATCGCCGGCGGCATAGAGTGCAACGGCTTCATCGACGGTTTTCGGCGTGACCAGTTGCATGGTGCAGGGGCGCGTGCCCGAGGGTCGGCCGGTGGCCAGTCGTGCCCACACGCCGCCTTTGGGCGGTACAGCAGGCGCGACTTTTTCATCGGCATACAGTTCCGGATGCAACGCGCGATGGACTTTTTCCGCGGTGATCGGCAATTGATGAATGCGTACGCCCACCGCATCGGCAATCGCGTTGGCAATCGCTGCGGGTATCGCGTCGAGGCCGATTTCGCCGAGGCCCTTGGCGCCGAAGGGGCCCGAGGGTTCGTATGAGTCGGCGAAGGCAACATGGATTTTCGGCACGAACTCGGCCGAGGGCAGCGGGTAATCGATGTACTGCGGATCGGTGGGGGTGCCGTTGTGCCAGTCGAAATATTCGGTCATGGCGAGACCGATGCCCTGCGTCACTGCACCTTCGACCTGGCCCTGCGCGGCGGAAGGATGAATCACCGTGCCGCAGTCGACGACCGCGGAAATCTCCTTCAGCTCGACCACGCCGGTGCCGCGATCGACTTCAACCTCGACCGCCTGCGCGGCAAAATTGTAGGCGCCGGATTCATTGCCGTAACGGCTGTGGTCGGGAAACTCCGAGGGATTGTCCCAGTTGCCGACGCCGACGATGGCTTCACCGCCACGTTTGTAGATATTGGCGCGCACCACGGCGCTGACCGGCTTGAATTCGCTTTCGGCGCCTTTTTTCGGGCCGATCTGGCCGTTGATGATGGTCAGGTCTTCGGCCGGTTTCTTGAACTGTTCCGCAGCCGCGGCCATCAGTTGTTTGTGTGCTGCATTTGCGGCGAGTTTGACGGCATTACCGGCAACGTAGGTGACGCGGCTGGCCAAAGCGCCCAGTGAATGCGGATGCACGTCGGTATCGGGACGGGTGATATCCACATCTTCGTACGGCATGCCGAGTTCCTCGGCGGCGATCTGCCGGAGCACGGTGTAGGTGCCCTGACCGATTTCGCCTTCGCCGGTGATGATGGTGGCGCGACCGTCTTCATTGATGCGCACGATGGCCGAACTGCCGTCCCAGTCACCGAAACTGCGGCGGCCGTTGACGTGGATGCTGCAGCCCATGCCGAGGCCGCTGTTGGAATGCTTGTTATTACGCTTATTTTCCCGCTTCTTTTTCCATTGGATCAGGTCGGCAGCCTTGTCGATGCACTGGCGCAGTTCGCCGCTGGTGATCTTGTGGTTATGCGGCGAGACGTCACCTTCTTCGACTGCATTCATGCGCAGCAGGTCGACGACGTCGATGCCCAGTTTTTCCGCGGCAAGGTCCCAGGCCTGTTCCACCGCCCAGTCCGCAGACGGGTTGCCGAAACCGCGGAAGGCGCCGGTCGGCACGAGGTTGGTATAGAGCAGCGTCGATTTGGCGCGGGCATTGGGATATTTGTACAGCGCGTCGTGGCGCACCGTCGCGGCACCAAGGATGGCCTGCGATTTGCCGGTGTAGGCGCCGTTGTCGGCCCACATGCGGATTTCCTTGGCCAGCACCTTCCCGGCCTTGGAGAAACCCAGCCGCACCCAGTAACGCATGGGCATGCGTGGGTGGCTGGCGAGGAATTCTTCCTCGCGGGTGTGGATCAGTTTCACCGGTTTGCCGGCCTTGCGCGCGAGGATGGCTGCGATCACCGAACCATTGTCATCGCCGGACTTGCCGCCGAAGCCACCGCCGACTTCGGTTTGCACCACCCGCACCTGCGATTCGGGTACGCCGAGTGCGATGGCATAACGTCCGCGGGCGAGGAAGGGAGTCTGGGTGTTGCACCACATGGAGACGCGGTTGTTGCTCCAGTGTGCGACGCAGCCGATGGTTTCGAGCGACGAATGCCACTGCCGGATCGAATCCCAGGTGCCTTCGACGATGACATCGGAGGCTTTGAAGCCGGCATCGACTTCGCCGCGCTCGAAGGCGAACTCATGGGCGACGTTGCCCGGCGTGTCGTCATGCACCAGCGCAGCACCCGGCGCCATGGCTTCGTCCAGCGAGAATACGCCAGTCAGCACTTCGTATTCGACAGCGATGCGATCCACTGCGGCACGCGCGGTTTCTGCATCAATGGCGGCGACTGCAGCGACTTCATCGCCGACGTATCGCACCTTGTTGATGGCCAGCGGATAGAGGTCGGGACGGAAGGCGCCCCATTTTCGTTTCGCGGTGTCCTCGCCGGTGACCACGGCCTTGACGCCGGGCATACTGCGCGCAGCACTGGTGTCGATCGACAGGATGCGCGCGTGCGGATGCGGACTGCGCAGCACGGCTGCGTGCAGCATGCCGGGCATGTGGATGTCGGCGACATATTGCGCAGCGCCGGTGACTTTGGGTATCGCGTCGGTGCGCGGCACATCCTTGCCGACCACCAGCAGGCCGGATTCGAATTTGGGATCGCGCAGATTTTTGTGGCGGACGCTCATGCCTTGCCCGCCTTTTTCAGCAGCGCGATGGCTTCGCGGTAGGCGTCGATGATCTTGACGTAGCCAGTGCAGCGGCAATACACGCTGTCGACGCTCATGCGGATGTCTTCATCCGTCGGGTTGGCATTTTTTTCGAGCAGCGATACGCATTGCATGACATGGCCCGGAATGCAGATGCCGCATTGCATGGCCGACTTGTTGATGAAGGCCTGTTGCACCGGATGCAGTACGCCGGCATCGGCCAGTCCCTCCACGGTGCGTACGCTGCCGCCGTCGCAAAGCGCGGCAAGTTGCAGGCAGGACGACACCGGCGCGCCGTCAACGATGACGGTGCAGGTGCCGCAGGCGCCGATGCCGCAGCCGTGCTTGGTGCCGGTGAGCTGCAGGTCGTCGCGCAGCACGTCGACCAGCAGGCGGTCGGGCGATTTCAGGTGTACTTCGGCCGGGTCGCCGTTGAGCGTGAATTTGATCAGCATTTTCGAGTTTGGGAGGGGCTGCGGAAAAGACCGAAATTATAAGGGATGCGCTTCGGGGAAACCGTGTGGAAACAACGGAGAAAATTACGCCCAAATTGGTTTGTCGGTGATCGGAAAACAGGACGCGCCCGCGCATGCTTGCCCTGACCAGGGCGCTCCGCTAAGCTGGATCGAACCGTCGCCAAAGACTAGCAGAGCATCCAGATTCTGCAGCGGGCGCCGTTCCACCAAGGGAGTGAGATCATGCTGAAAACAGTTAAGCCGCCTTATGCGGCAGTGCGCAATATTGCGGTTGCAGTGCTGGGATGCTCGGTTCTCGCGGCATGCCAGATGCAGGGTCCAGCAGACATCGCTCTGGATCCGCTGGACACGAGTCCCGACAAGCGGATGGTGTCTCAAGGTCAGGCGAAAAAACTCGTTGTGCAGAATCTTACGGTCTGCGCCCATACCAACCCCAAGATGAATCTGCGTGTGGCGGCAGTCGGTGAAGTTGTCGCCTCTGACGGCACGGTGATCACGGTGCCAGCGGCGACGGCATTGCAGCGCAAAGAAGGACCGCTATCGTACGATCTTTACAACGAGTGCAATAAAGTCATGCCGGCGAATTCTGCAGCGGTGTCGACTGACAAGGTGCCGGTAATCGAGGTTGATGCTGACGGTGAGGTGGTGACCGGCTTTATTGTGGCCGACAATTATTTCGAGCTGTATGTAAACGGCAAGCTGGTTTCCGTAGATAACACACCGTACACCCCGTTCAACTCGGCAATCGTCAAGTTCAAGGTGAAGCGTCCCTATACGATGGCTTTCCTGCTCGTTGACTGGGACGAGCACCTGGGCCTCGGCGTTGAAAACATGGCGCGCCTCAAGGACTCCTGGTACCTTGGCGACGGCGGATTGATCGCCAAATTCAGTGATGGCACGGTGACTGACAGCAGTTGGAAAGCTCAGACTTTCATGGTTGGGCCTCTCGACAGTCCCAATGATGTCGTCGACAAGGGTGCGCTGCGTCATTTTGACAAGATGGGTCGGACCTATCCTCACGTCAAAAAACCGGTGTGCCGTGACAACTGCTACATGGTGCATTACGCACAGCCGAAAAACTGGCGTTCGAAAACCTTTAACGATACCCAGTGGCCGCGCGCGTATGAATATACCGACCAGGAAATCGGCGTAACCACCCTGCAGGCGTATACGCGTTATCCGGAGCTGTTTGCGGGTGCGCGCTGGATCTGGTCATCCAATCTGGTGTACGACAACGTCGTTGTGGCCCGCAAGATCGTGCGATGATGATGGAGCGGAGCCGGCGCAGCTGGCCCCGCTTCACCACTCAGGGACATTGCAGTGAATGACGAAAAAATCCAGGTGCGCGTCACCGAAACCCGGCAGGTAATGGAAGTCGTGGTGTTCAGCAAGCGCGCGTCTGCGATCGAAGTGGTGATCGGCGCGGGTGTGCACAGCGTGAAGTGCTCTCTGACGCCGACGCGCAATGGCCAGGCTTATGCCGGTTCAGTCATGGGCCGGGAAATTGTCTACGAGCGCAGCCGCGATCAGGTGCAGGCGGACATCGACCGGCTCAATCCCGGTCAGTATCAGCGCTGACCCGCAGCGCCGGGTTTCTCAGAAAATCCGGGCGATCAGCAGCGACAGGGAGGCCGAAATGATCACGCTGAAGGTCAGTACCATACCGACGGTGCGGTAGCGGTAATTTTCCCTGACCCGGCTGACGCCCCAGGCATGCAGCAGCCGGCCGCAGAGCAATGTGATGGCGAGGATGTGAATCAGCAGCGGCGCCCCGCCTCCGATTTCCGCAAAATAAATCAGCAGCAGCGCCAGCGGTACGTATTCCGCGAAATTGGCGTGCACCCGCGCTGCGCGCTGCAGTTCGGCGTGGTTGCCGTCGCCGACGCCCACGCGATAGCGGCGGCGCAGGCGGATGGTGCGGAGGCTCAGTGCAACAAAAATCAACGCGAGCAGTGCGGCATAAAATGGGGTGGCGGGCATAAGGTTATTCCGGTTTTCTGAACTTCAGTGTCATGCGGTCGCTTTCGCCGATCGCATTGTATTTTTCCGGATCAAGCTGGCCACGTCGGATCGGCGGCAGTGTCCACACGCCGTTGGGATGATCGGTGGTGTCCAGCGGATTGGCATTGATCTCGGATTTTTCGACCAATTTGAAACCGGCTTTTTCGGCGAGCCCGATTACATAAGCCTCGGTCATGTAGCCGGTTTTCACCATGCGCTCGAAAGACGTACCGGGTCTGGCGCGATGCTCCACCACGCCGAGGGTGCCGCCGGGTTTGAGTGCTGCGAAAAATGCCTGGAACGCCGCTTGGTCGGCATGCTGGCTGCTCCAGTTGTGGACATTGCGGAAAGTCAGCACCAGGTCGGCACTACCCGCCGGCGTGATCGCCAGATGTTCGGGCGGGCCGAATGAGGTAAACGCCGGCTTGCCGTACAGCGCCGCCTGCTGTGCAACGAGGGTCTGCTGTTTTTCGCGCGCCGCCCGCTGCCAGCCCGGGGCCTGCGGATTTTCAGTTGCGTACTGCGCCAATACATATTTGCCGTGTTCGCGCAGCACCGGGCCGAGAATTTCCGAATACCAGCCACCACCGGGCCAGATTTCGACCACGGTCATGTCCGGCCGCAGCCCGAAGAACAACAGGGTTTCGCGCGGATGCCGGTATTTATCCCGCAGCCGGTTGGCTTCACTGCGTTGTTCGCCGGCGAGCGTCCGGTCGAGCAGTATGCCGATGCTGTCTTGTGCAGGAACCGCAGCTGCGGAAAAAATCGCGGTACAAGTTGCGAGGATGCCGATCCGATGACGCCATTGCATGACATGCTCCTGTGGATGCCGGGTCCGTGCGATGGAATGTCGCTGGTTCTAGTCTAGCCGTCTTTATGCAACGCCGCCTGAGTTGCCGCGGCGGGTAACGCCGATGAATCCGGCGTTCAAGTCGTAAATCCGATGCCAGAAATGAATCCGCCATGGCGAATGGGCCATGGCGGCTGGTTACTGCGCGATGCTTGCTGACGCGACGTTATTGCAGGGGCGAGAACGCCGACGGCATCACGATCTTGTTTTCCTGCGAGGTCAGCAATGCGTCGGGCATGCCTTCCTTCTTTGCCACTGCGGACGGCGGCCAGACGCCGGCGGCGGCGGCTTTTTCACGGGCTTCATTGCGGGCATCCAGCGAGGGGTACGACCAGATGTGGGTGAAGCGGTTGACGCCGCCGAGTTCCGCGTACCAGACACCTACCAGCGGGCTGAACTTGATGCGCGCCGGCATCGCTTTCTCCCAGACTTTCATGATTTTCGGCAATTCACCTGGTGCATAGGTATAGGTGCGCATTTCGAAATACGGACCCATCTTGCCGGGCTTCAATTCGGGGGAAAACGAAAACGGAATGAAAATTTCAGTACGCATGTTGAGCACGAACTCACCGATCTTCGGCGGCCAGTTGCCTGCAGCCACGGCTTCAGCGCGGATGCGGTCACGCTCCGCCATGTCCTTGTACGGCCAGACGTGGATGATCTGGTTCAGCGGGCCGATTTCGGTGTGCCAGAAAGCGGCCAGCGGCGACAGTTTTTTGCGATGTTCGTAGGCTTCGCCGAAACGTTTTTCAACTTCGGCCAGTGATTTGGGTTTGATGTCGTACGTACGTACTTCGTAAATCATGTGTACTCCTCCGGGTGGGCTCTGCGGCTGGGAGCGGCGAGTTTACCAGAGGCGGCGCGGGGCGCCCGCGCCGTGCCGGACGGTTCAGAGACCTTCGTCGGCTTTTTGTCCCGCATGGTAGGTGGCGTACACCAGCACCGGGATATTCAGCGCACCGAGCTGCTGCTCGATCAGTGGTTTCACGTCATTCCATGCCAGCCGGCCGACGCCTGTAGCCAGCCGCGGCAGCGCGATGCTGGTGAATTTCTCGGCGATGGCGAGCCTGTGCAATTCATGCAAGGCATGGCTCGCATGCTGCAGCGTCGCCGGACCGGGATTGCCGCCGTGATGGCCCTCGGCGCCATCCTGGGTAAACAGGCTCACGACGCGGGTACCGTCGGCGCCCATCCAGGCCCATAGCGTGCCGGGCCTGGGATGCTGCGACTGGCAGTAATGCCTGAAATCCTTGTACATCGCCGGCCAGCGCTCGCGCAGTTGCAGCGCAAGCCCGCTGTGGAACGGATCGTTGGGGGCGACACCGTGCACAATGACCTGCGCCCTGGTCAATAAAATGTCACCGCTGATTTCCTTGATCATGAAATTCTCCGCTGTTGGTGTGCCCAGGCCGGATCGGCCAGTATCGGGGACACGCTAACACCCGGGATGCCGCGCAACCTTGATATAACGCAAATGTCGGCTGTCAGCCGGCGCTACAGTGCCCGCGCGGTCTCCGCGAGCAGCTGGCGGAACCAGCGCTGCGCCAGTTGTTTGTGCGTGCGTTCATGCCAGTACATCGCAATGCGGACGTCGGGCACATCCAGCGGCAGCGGCAGGATCTGCAGGGAGTACTGCGCCGCCATCACGCGCGCCAGGCGTTCCGGAACCGTCGAGATCAGATTCGATTGCGCTACCGCGTTGGCGAGTGCGAACGCATTCTGAACCTGCAGCGCAATGCGCAGCCGGCCGCCGAGCGCGGTGACCGCGGTATCGACCGCGCCGGTGGACACGCGGGTGCGTGGCTGCTCGACGCGGACGTGGGCGGCGGCCAGGTACTGTTCCGCAGTAATGCGGTTTTTCAGGCGCGGATGATTGCGGCGCGCAATGCATACCAGCGGATCGCGGAACAGCAGCTTGACCCGCAGCAGCGGCGGCGGATCCGGCACCCAGCCGAGGCGGATGTCGATTTCGCCGTTTTCGAACCAGTCGGGTGCGTGCTCCGGGTCCGAAGTGCGAAACGCGACGTCAACGCCGGGCGAGTGGGCTTCGACATGCGCGACCAGCGGCGGTGCGAGCAGGTATTCGACGAACTCCGGGGTCATCACCACAAACCTCGCACGGGTCGTTGCCGGCACAAATTCGGCAGGGCGGCTGACAAGGCGTTCGGCACCGGCGAGCAGCGCACGTACTTCGGTTTCCAGTTCGAGCGCACGAGCGGTTGGTGTCATGTGGCCGTGGCCTTTGAGCAGCAGCGGGTCGTCGAACAGCCGCCGCAGGCGGCCCAGCGCATGGCTCATTGCCGGTTGCGACAGATCGAGCCGGGCGGCGGCCCGGGATACGCTGCGCTCGGTGAGCAGGGCCGCAAAGCACTGCAGCAAACGGAAGTCGAGTTCCTGGATATTCATGGCGTCAATAACCATCATCATATTTTCAATATAGACCGATTATAACGGGGCACCCAGAATCATGGCGCCCGTACACGCGCACCTACGCGCGGGGGCGCAGTGCGTCGTTATCGCCAGAGGAGACACCCGTGAACCGCAGAACCAGCAAGGCCGGCAAAATGTCGCAGCCGAAAAAATGCAAGATCATTGTCGAAAAAGACGTGCAGATCACCCTGCGCGACGGCAGCATCATCTATGCCGACGTGTTCCGTCCGAATTTCCGCGAGCGTGTGCCGGTGATCCTCAATGCCGGGCCGTACCAGAAGGACAAGTTGTGGATTCCGCCGGCGGATCTCGAGGAAAAGGCGAATCCCCATATGAACTGGGAGACCGCCAATCCCGAGTGGTGGTGCCCGCGCGGTTATGCCTGCGTGCGGATCGATATGCGCGGTTCAGGGAAGTCGCCGGGCAAGTCGGACCCGAGTTCCTTCCAGGAAGGGCTCGATACCTATGATGCGATCGAATGGATTGCCAAACGCGACTGGTGTTCGGGCAATGTGGGGATGCTCGGAATTTCCTATCACGCCTCGTCACAATGGCGTGCTGCCAATCAGCAGCCGCCGTCGCTGAAGGCGATCATGCCGTGGGAAGGCCGCGCCGACCAGTACCGCGACCAGGCCTACCACGGCGGCATTTTTGCGCTGGGTTTCATCGGCAACTGGTGGCTGACGCACACCGCACATCAACTGCTCGGCAAACCGCGCAGCTACAACCCCGACGCCTTTCACAACGACATGATGTGGAATTTCATGCGCAACGACCTCGATTCGGAATACTGGCGCCTCTCCAGCGCGCGCTGGGACCAGATCAAGGTGCCGCTGTACAGCGTCGGCAACTGGGGCGGTTTCTCGATGCACCTGCGCGGCAACACCGAAGGTTTCATGAACGCAGCATCGAAGCACAAGAAACTGCGCATCCACACCGGCAGCCATTTCCATCCCTTCCATGCCGAGGAAGGGCGCATGGACCAGTTGCGCTGGTTCGACTACTGGCTGAAGGGCATCGATACCGGCATCATGAGCGAGCCACCGGTCAAACTCGAAATCCGCACTGGCGGCAGCAAAAAACCGTACGCTTTCCGTTTCGAGAATGAATGGCCGCTGAAGCGCACGAAGTGGACCAAGCTGTATCTGAAGCCCGAGCGCAAAACACCGGGTGGGCCTGATGAAGTGGAGGGGCTGCTCGCGAAGTCGGCGCCGAAAGTTTCGACAAAACTGTCTTATACGCCGAGTGGCGTGACCAGCGCCGGTGTCGCCGGTGGTTCCTCGCTGTCGACCACCCACGGCAATGTCGGACGCACCGGCGTCTCTTTCGTGACACCGCCGATGGCGGAAGACACCGAGATCACCGGTCCGCTGGTGCTCAATGTATGGGTATCGAGCACCTCGGAAGACATGGACATTTTTGTCACCATCCGCAACATCGACGCCAAAGGTCATGATGTCTGTGAGGTCGGCCAGCACAGCCAGCCCATCCCCTGCGTCACCAAAGGCTGGCTGCGTGCGTCGCACCGCAAGCTCGACGAGAAAAAATCGCTGCCGTACCGACCGTTCCATGCCCACGACGAACGCCTGTGGCTGAAACGCAACGAAGTCGTCGAATGCCGTGTAGAAGTGTGGCCGACCAGCATGGTGTTCAAGAAAGGCCACCAACTGCGCGTCGACATCCAGCCGCGCGACGGCCAGGGCAGTGCGCCGTACACCCACTATCACGGCGATTACAACGCCGGGGCGGTGAACTCGGTGTATGCCGGCGGCAAAACACCGTCGTATCTGATGTTGCCGATTATTCCGGCGAAAAGGGGTTCTCGCTAAACTGAGTTATCAACTTTTTCACCGCCAAGACGCCAAGAGCGCCAAGAACTTCAAAAAAGAATGATAGATATTTCGTTCCAATAGATCTTGGGCAGCATTTCAATCGGCAATATTGAAAATCAACCTTCCTTTTTTTATTCAAGTTTTTAGGTAGGGTTTACTTGGCGTTCTTGGCGTCTTGGCGGTAAATCGGCTTTCTTCAGTCGAGAGTTTCCCGCACCCACGCCAGCACCGCAGTCAGCCGCGGCGGCAGTACGTCCTCGGCTTCATCGAAGGTGACCCAGCGCCATTCATCATAGGCGGGCCGGCCGAGTTCATGCACGATCGGCAGTGTTACTTCTTCGGTTTTGGTGATGCCGAGGTAGTAACGCGCGATTTCACCGGTGCCGTAGGCGATGGTTTCCTTGTGCGACTCTGCTGAATCAAAGGTCAGGTCCGAGATGCCGGTGCCTTCACTGGCTTCGCGTCGTGCTGCCTCGTGCGGATCCTCGCCTTCTTCAGGCAGGCCTTTGGGGAAATCCCAGTTTTTCGCGGCGCGCAGCACCAGCAATCGCCAGGTGCCATCGCGGCGCCTTGCGATGACAACGCCGGCAGAACGGACTACAGCAACGGGATTGGTCACGGTATCTGGATCTTGCCGCCGGGGTTGCCCATGCCGGGTACTACGATGGACGAAGCCTGCTGGCGGCGCAGTTCCTGCAGTTCACGGACCGTGCGCTCGACGGCTTCCTTGGCGGCATCACCGAACTTTTCCACAGCTTCACCGAGGTTCTGCGCTTCGATCTCGAAATTGATCGGCAGCGGGCCGGCGTTGGTCATGATCTGCGCTTCGCCGACATACAGCGTCGGCCGCGCAGCATCATCGCTGCCGTCGCTTTTGAGCGGGGTCAGGCGGCGGATGGTGCCGACCTTGCGGTCGGTGACGATGTCTTCGCGATACAGCGCAGTGGCATCCATTTTGCTGTCGGGTGCGCCTTGGTCGGGTCGTTGTGCCATGACGGTGCTTCCGTAAAGGGTGAATGAGGGCGCTAGGGTATCAAAAACGGCCAGGGCCGGTCACGCCCGATGCGATAATAAGCGTATGAGCGGAATCACTCTCTCCACCATCAACGCCCGGTATGTGCATGCTGCGCTGGGCCTGCGCTGCCTGCGCGTCAACATGGGCGCCTTGCGGGACCAGACCCGCATCAGCGAATTCGTGCTCGGCGACCGTCCGGCCGACATCGCCGAACGCCTGCTGGCGGATGCGCCGCGCCTGATCGGTTTTGGCGTCTATATCTGGAATGTCGAAGAAACCGCACGTGTGATCGCCATCCTCAAACGCGTGGCGCCGGACATCGTCATTGTCGTCGGCGGCCCCGAGGTCAGTTACGAAACCGAAGAGCAGCGCGTCTGCACACTGGCCGATTATGTGGTTACCGGCTGGGGCGACGTGACATTCCCGCAGCTGTGCGCTGAAATCGTTGCCGGCAAACCGCCGACGCAGAAAATCCACGCCGGCAAACAGCCGCCGCTGGCCGACATCGCGCTGCCCTACGGCGAATACAGCGACGAGGACATCGCGCGGCGCTTTATTTATGTCGAAGCCTCGCGCGGCTGCCCGTTCAAATGCGAGTTCTGCCTGTCTGCGCTGGACAAAACCGCCTGGCCCTTCGAGGTTGAACGTTTTCTCGGCGAACTGCAGGTGCTGTACGATCGCGGCGCGCGGCATTTTCGTTTTGTCGACCGCACCTTCAATCTGAAAATTGCCGCCAGTCTGGCGATACTCGAGTTTTTTCTGGCGCGGCTCTCGGATGACCTGTTCATCCACTTCGAACTGATCCCCGACCACCTGCCGGAGAAACTCAAGGCCGCGATCCTGCGCTTCCCGCAGGGCAGGCTGCATTTCGAAGTCGGCATCCAGACCTGGGACGAAGCGGTGCAGGCGCGCATCTCGCGCAAGCAGGACAACGCCGCCGCCGAGGCCAACCTGCGCTGGCTGCGTGAGGAATCACCGGCGTTGATCCACGTTGATCTCATCGCCGGTTTGCCCGGCGAGGACCTCGCCAGCTTCGGCCGCGGCTTCGACCGGCTGCATGCCTTGCGGCCGCACGAAATTCAGGTCGGCATCCTGAAGCGCCTGCGCGGCGCGCCGATTGCCCGCCATACCGAACAGCACGCGATGCGTTACAGCCCGGATGCGCCTTATGTGGTGCTGGCCACAGACGCCCTCGATTTCAATGCGGTACAACGTATCGTGCGTTTTGCGCGCTACTGGGATCTGGTCGGCAATTCCGGGCGCTTCCACCGCAGCTTGCCCCTGCTGCTGGCGGACAGTCCTTTTACGCGCTTCATGCAGTTCACCGACTGGCTATTCGCGCGCACCGGTAAGACCCATGAATTCGCGCTGGAAAAACTCTGCGGTTACCTGCATGATTTTCTGGTGGAGGCGGGCGCGGATGCGGCCACGGCGGTTGCCGCGGTGGCCGGCGATTACGAGGCCGGTGGTGCCAAGGGCAAACTGCCGTTCATGGCCAGCGGTACGCGGCCGGACCCGAAGGCGGGTGTGCGCGGCAAGCTGCGTCAGGCGCGGCATGTGCATGCCTGAACAAATGATGGGAGCTAGCCATGCGACGTTTTGATCCCCACGAACATTCGCGCAATGTATTGGGCGAGAAATTACAGTCCTGCAGTGAACGACCGAAAACCGGATTTTTTCGCGACGGCTGCTGCAATACCAGCCCGGAAGACGTCGGCGTGCACACGGTGTGCGCGGTAATGACCGCGGAGTTCCTTGAATACAGCAAGGCGCAGGGCAACGACCTGACCACGCCTTATCCGCAGGCCGGATTTCCCGGGCTGAAACCGGGCGACCGCTGGTGCCTGTGCGCGCCGCGCTGGCGCGAGGCGCTGGATGCCGGCATGGCGCCGCGGGTGGTACTGGCGGCGACGCATGAAGGCTCGCTGGAGTTTGCATCGCTGGCGGATTTCAAGAAGTACGCAATCGACCTTTCCTGACCAAAAGAGGAAAAACATGACTGACATCGACGGCAAAACCCTGACCCCGCTGCCCGCGCAGGACCTGATCACGCTGACGCACGTGATGTATGCGTTGCACGCTTTCAGCGCACTGGCCGGCATTACCACCGCGGCGTTCGTCGTTACCGCGTTCCTGACCGGCTGGCCGTCGATCATCGCGGTGATCATCAATTACGTGAAGCGCGATGCTGTGCGCGGCACTTTCCTCGACAGCCATTTTTCCTGGCAGCTGCGTACTTTCTGGTGGGCGCTGCTGTGGGTGGTCATTGCCGCGGTGCTGATTGCCACCTTCATCGGCATCGTAGTCGGCTTGCCACTGCTGGTGCTGGTCGGGCTGTGGGTGATTTACCGTATTGTTCGCGGCTGGATCGCACTGGCCAACCGCGAGGCAATGCCGCTGCCGGGCTGATTGCCGTGTCCGTTCGCGTCGACAAGTGGCTGTGGGCCGCGCGTTTTTTCAAGACGCGCTCCGCGGCACAGCAGGCGGTCGAGGGCGGCAAGGTCAAAGTCAGCGGCGAACGCATCAAGCCGGCAAAGGAGCTGCATGTCGGCGACGAACTGGTGATCCAGATCGGCGTTTATGCATGGACGGTGCGTGTCGCACAACTATCAGACAAGCGCGGCTCGGCCACCGTGGCCCGTACGCTGTATGCCGAAGAGGAGACCAGCCGTACGCAACGCGAGGAACAGGTCGCGCTGCGCAAATTCGCCGCCGATCCTGCACAGGAACGCCACGGCCGACCGACCAAACGTGAACGGCGCGAGCTGGAACGCTGGCGCGGTAATTAAGTCCAACGGACATCACCGGAGAACGAATATGAGCGAAAGCAACAAAGCCAGGCCAATCGATATCGAAAAGGCGGCGCAACTGATCGATGCGCTGGAGCGTGATCTGGCGAAAGTTCGCGGCGGTTCCGCAGATGTGCAGCGTTTGCGCGATGAAGTCGAAACGCTGCGCAATGTGCTCAACTCTCCCGTGCAACGTGACCACTGGGTCGGCGACAGCCTGCATGAAATCCGCAGCCTGCTCGATGAAACCGTGGATGAAGCGGTCTATGAGGGGGTGACCATCAGCCGTTATGCGGCGGAGATTGCACGTATTCTGGGCCTGTAAGTGGAATTAAAAATATCAATAAAAACAATAACTTAAATGCAATGTCATTCCGGCTTTCGCTGGAATGACGAAGCAAGTTATTGGACGAAGCAGGTCATCCAGTCTCGTGCACGGGAGTTCCGCCCGATGCTTGCTACCTTCAGACCCTCTGCGGCCCCGGCCGCCGGTCTTCCACCACGTATTGCCCGAGATCAAACACCCGCGATTGTGCATCGGCAATATCGACCACCGCACGGAATGAAGTTTCCCAGCGCTGCGGCGTGACTTCGAACTTCGCGTAACCGCGGCGCGCGCCGTTGGCGAATTTCACATGCGGATTTTTGCTGAGCAGCGCTTCTATCCGCGCGCGGCCCGGGCCCTGCGATGAAATCGAGGTGCCGACGAATTCGCTGGCGATGACCGGCGAGCGTTCGTTGTCGAAATCCACGCGCAGATCGCCCGCCATCGCGAAGTGCACGTCGCCGCCGATCACCACCGGATTGCGGATTTTGCGTTCGGCGATGAAGCGCAGCAGTTTTTCGCGTGCCGCCGGATAACCGTCCCAGCCGTCGGTATGGACCATGCGCTCGTTGCCGGTGCCGCGTTCGGCCTGCGCCATCAGCGTGGTCTGCGCAATGATGTTCCAGCGCGCCGTTGATTTCGTCAGCGCGCTTTCCAGCCATTGCTCCTGCGCGCTGCCCAGCATCGTGCGCCCCGGCACCATACGTTCCGGGCATTCGAACATATTGACCTGGTTGCCGCCGCCGCGGCCCTTGCGTGAACACACGTGGTAATCGCGGTACTGGCGCATGTCGAGCAACTGGATGCGCGCGAGATTGCCCATCGCATGCGTGCCGTAGATTTTCATGTCCGGTCCGCCGCTGTAAGTGCCGGGCGGCAGCGGCATGTGCTCGTAGTAGGCCTGATAGGCCGCCGCGCGGCGCGCGAGGAAGGCATCGACCGGATCCAGGTCCTGCGAACGGTCGCGGGCGTAATCGTTGTCGACTTCGTGATCGTCCCAGGTCACCAGCCACGGACAGGCGGCGTGCGCGGCCTGCAGGTGCGGGTCGAGTTTGTACTGCGCATAACGGTTGCGGTATTCGGCCAGCGTGTACGGCTCGGGGATGTGATGCTCGCGCACCTTGCCGCGGCCCCAGGAACTCTCATAAATGTAATCACCGACGTGGATCACAAAATCAAGCTGCTGCTGCGCCATGTCGCGGTAGGCGGCGTACTGGCCGTGTTCATAGTGCTGGCAGGACGCAATCGCAAACGCCAGCTTGCCGCGCGCATCACCGGCGGCGGGCGCGGTGCGTGTGCGGCCTGTGGCGCTGACGGCATCGCCGGCCATGAAGCGGTACCAGTACCAGTGTGAGGGCTCCAGTCCGCGCGCCTGGACATGCACGGCATGCGCGAACTGCGGCGTGGCAACGGTTTCGCCGCGATCAACGGTTTTGCGGAAGCGTGCATCGGCAGCGATTTCCCAACTTACGGCCACCGGTGCTTCCGGCATGCCGCCGCCGTTCAGCGGATCGGGTGCAAGGCGGGTCCACAGCACTACCGCATCGGGCTGCGGATAACCGGAGGCGACGCCCAGTGAAAACGGGTTTTGCGTGAAGCGCGACTGGGCGATGACGCGCTGTGCGGGCAGGGCCAGTGCGGCGGAGAGTGCGGCGCTGCGGAGCAGGAAGTTGCGGCGGGTGGTTTGCATGGTGTGAAGCTTAACGCGGCAGAGTGACCGGGGGACTACAGCGGGTGGTCTGGATGTTTTTGTGGGTAATCGGGAAAATTCATTCAAGCATTTGATTTTATTTGTTATTTCAAAGATGGATCGCAACGGGGGGCTGGCTGCAAGGAAGTGGTTATGATGCGCTCTGAGCCGGTGTAAAACGGCAGCTAAAAACGTCAACCAATACACGTTATGGCTTTAGGAGACACGGTGGACCACAGCGAATTTATACAGTCCTGGAAAGCTTGCGGTCGATGTTGACCGATCTCAAGCGCTCCAAATCGCGGGCTCGAAGATCCTTCCTAAGCGGTATCAGATGGCACACATGTTCTGGAGTTGGGTTTGGATTCTCTCGATCCCGGCCGCTTTTGCCGTCATGTACTTTTACAAGTGGTGGGCCGGTTTACTCATGCTTGTGTTCTTGACGCCACTACTTTCCAGCTCGACAAAAAAATCGGCGATGCAGTTTATGATCGACCACGCTCTTGAAAGCCCCGAGTTTTACGCGGTCGCAGTCGAAAAGGGTGTCATCCGTGTGCGGGCGAAGCCCTAACCTAGCGTCCGCAGGCGGACGCACGCGAGACGGCGGCGCTTTGCGAAGGTCAGTGCCGCGCGCGCCGCTGGGCTCCGCGTTAGGCCCTTGTAACCCGTAACGTATTGGGTTACACTCTGTCATCGTGATCCGCAGCTTCCGCCATAAAGGTCTGCAGCGTTTCTTCGAGACGGGCAGCAAATCAGGGATACAGGCGCAACATGCCGACCGGCTACGACTGATCCTTGCGCAATTGAGCGCCGCGACCAGGCCGGAGGATATGGCGCTTCCGGGTTTGGTGTTGCATCCGCTCAAGGGTTCTCGGACAGGCATCTGGTCGGTTCGTGTCAGCGGCAACTGGCGGATCACGTTTGCTTTTGCCGGAACCAATGCCGATGTTGTGGATTATGAGGATTATCACTGAAAGGAATGGCCATGCGCATGCACAATCCCCCGCATCCCGGTGAGATCATCAAGTCGCTTTGTCTGGAGCCGCTGGAGGTCACCGTTACCGATGCGGCAAAAGCCTTGGGCGTCAGCCGCAAGACGCTGTCTGCGATCCTCAACGGTCGTGCAGGCATCAGTCCGGAAATGGCGGTCCGCCTGTCGATCGCATTCGGCACATCTGCGGAAAGCTGGCTCAACCAGCAATTACAGTACGACCTCTGGCATGCAGAGCTGGGACGCAAGCAGTTGCGCGTGATGAAACTGGCGGCGTAGCCGGAACACAGGGCAGGGCTGTCAATTGATCGCTTACGTTCCAGTTTTGATCGCCGCCAGCGCCGCAGTCATCCTGCTACTGGGCTTGGTGCACCTGCTCTATACCTTCCGCGGTCGCAAGCTGCATCCGCGCGATGAAGCGTTCGAGGCGCGGATGAATGAGGTCACGCCGGTGCTGACCCGTCAGACAACCATGTGGAAAGCCTGGGTGGGATTCAACGCCAGCCACAGCTTCGGTGCGATCCTGTTCGGCGTGGTGTATGGCTATCTGGCGCTGCTGCACAGCGCTTTTTTGCTGCAATCGACCTTTCTGCTGCTGACGGGATTGCTGCTGCTGGGTGGGTATGTGTTTCTCGGCTGGCGCTACTGGTTCAGCGTGCCCTTTCGCAGCATCGTGGTGGCGACGCTGTGTTATGTCGCTGCATTGGTGTTGCTCTGGCTGTGATGCAGGCGTCCACCGGCATTGCCGAAACGATTCGCACGGCACGCATCCGCGCCGGCAAGTCCCGCGCCGAAGCCGCTGCGCATCTCGCGCTGAATCCGGCCTGGTATGACGATCTGGAGCAGCGTGATGACGAACTGGCCGCTACGCTGACGCTGTTTCAGGGCGTGGCACTGGCGGAGTTGTTCGGCTTGCGTCTTGCCGACCTGTTTGGTGAAGCCATGCCAGCCGGGGAGCGCGTGGCCTTGCCGGATCTGCCGCAGCGCATACGCGCGCATCTGGCGGCAAGCGGCATTTCGCTGGATCAGTTTGAAGAACGACTGGGCTGGGAACTGGGGCCGTTCATGGCGGCGCCGGTGCAACTCGCCACTGAATTGCCGATCGCTTTTTTCCAGGCACTGGCCGGCGCGCTGGGCATGCACTGGTTATTGCTGGTGCCGGATGACGCAGCGGCCTGAGTGCCGCACACTATGCTTTTAATGTAAGTCACTACAGGCGACAGGCCATTTTCATGACCCAGCTTCCGCTACGAATAGATATTCCTGGCCTCCTGGCCTGGCTGGCACTGTGTTTTATCGCCGCGGCCATTGGCGGCGCGGCTTCGATTCAGGCGGGACCGTTCTATATGCAACTGCTGCGGCCGGAGTGGGCGCCGCCGCCGGGAGTATTCGGCCCGGTGTGGTCGGTGCTCTACGCGATGATGGGCATTGCCGCGTGGCTGGTGTGGCGCGTCAGTGGATTTCGCGCGGCACGAACTGCACTGCTCCTGTTCCTGATCCAGTTGGCGGTCAACGCCTTGTGGTCCTGGCTGTTTTTTGGCTGGCATCGTGGCGCGCTGGCCTTCGCCGATATCCTGCTGTTATGGGCGCTGATTGCCGCCACCGTGATCACCTTCTGGCGGGTGCGGCCGCTGGCCGGCGCACTGCTGCTGCCTTATTGGCTGTGGGTGAGTTTTGCCACGGCATTGAACTACGCGGTCTGGCAGCTTAATCCGCAAAGCCTGGGCTGATGAGCAAGCCGGTTAACAATCTGCTGCCGTATGTGATCTCGTTCATCGCCGGGCTGGCAATCTGCCTGTTCATCACAATGACCTCCGGGCGCAAGGAGGCCTGGGATGCCCCCATCTATTTCACCATCGGCATCCCGGTGATGTGTCTGGTGATCTTCGCGATCAGCTACAAGTTTCCGCAGCGCGCCTGGCGCTGGGCCTTGAGCATGGCGATCGGACAGTCGGTGGCGATGGTACTGGGTGGTGGATCGGCATCGCTGTGGCCCTTGGCCATTATCGCGATGACGGTGGTGTCGCTGCCACAGTTCATCGCGGCCAAGGTTGCCAGTGGCATCGCCCAAGAAAGGACGCCCCCGGACGAGCCGGGGGCGTGATCGCTTGCCGAAGGTTTATTGCGATTTTTTCTTGTAGTCGGCGATTTTTTCGCGCAGCTCGGTGAGTTCCTCGCAGGGGAAAAAGCACAGTTTGTCGAGTGCTGCGCGCTGCTCTTCCGCCTTGGCGAGGTTGTTCTGCATCAAATACAGTTCGCCGAGGTATTCGCGCGCGCCGCGGTGTTTGGGATCCAGCGCCAGCGCCTTGTCGTAATGTTTCAGCGCGATGTCGAGATGGCCTGAGTTGCGTTGTGCATAACCCAGCAGGTTCTGGATATCGGCGTTGTTGCCGTCACGCTGGGCGGCGGCATTCAGCGCAGTGATGGCGCGTGGCCAGTCCTTGGCATCGACGGCCTTTTTGCCGGCGACGTAATCAGGATCGGCTTTTGCCGCGGCGGGGGCGGAGCTTTCGGAGCCCATGGCATGGGTCAGCGGAGCATTCAGGGTGGCGGCTAAACACAGCAGCAGGGTCAGGAGGGGGCGCATGAGGCAGGCCTTTCAGCAATTTGGGTTGATGGACGATCGTGGCAGTAAAAACAGCGGCAGTCCCTGATTTATTCCCGGGCACGGCCAGAATAAAGCCGCATGGGCATGGGATACCATAAGGCCGTGACAAGTTCATTAAATATCATCGGTCCGGGTCGCGTCGGGCGCACGCTGGGCGCGCTGCTGCAGCGTGCCGGTTTGTGCGCAGTACAGGATGTGCTGAGCGCGGAAATCGCCACCGCGGAATCCGCCGTGGCCTTCATCGGCGCCGGTCGCGCGGTGCGGGTGTTGCGCGAGATGCGCGCGGCCGAACTCTGGCTGCTGACGCCGCCGGATGCGGCGATTGCTTCTGTTGCCGACGCAGTGGCGGCGACCGGCCGCATGCGCGCCGGTGATGTCGTGTTTCATTGCAGCGGTTCGCTGCCGTCTAGCGTTCTTGCATCGCTTACAGCGACCGGCGCTTTGATCGCCAGCGTGCATCCGCTGAAAAGTTTTGCCGATCCTGTGGCCGCGGTGCAGAGCTTCAAGGGCACGTACTGCGCAGCCGAAGGCGATGCGGCGGCATTGACAATGCTGACGCCGCTGTTCGAGCAACTCGGCGCGCAAGTTGCGGTGATCGATCCCGCCGGCAAGACGCTGTATCACGCGGCGAGTGTGCTGGTGTGCAATGACCTGACTGCCTTGATGGAAGCGGGGCTGCGCGCGTATGAGCAGGCCGGCATCGAGCGCCACACAGCACAGAGGATGATGGAGCCGCTGGTGCGCGAGACGCTGGACAATATTTTTGCGCTGGGCACCACGCGTGCATTGACCGGGCCGGTGGCGCGCGGCGATGCCGATGTGCTGACGCGGCAACTCTTGGCGCTGAACACGCTGGATCCGCGCATTGCTGATGCGTATCGAGCACTGAACCGCATTGCGCTGGACCTGGCGCGGGCGCAGGGCGGGGCGTCGGTAACAGCGCTGGATGCCGTGAATCAGGCGTTACAAAAATAACAATAAAAACAATTACTTATGATGTATCTGCAGAGTGCATCCCCAAACCGGGCGAGGGACGCTCGCTTGTTACAATCGACTGATGAACAAACCCCTGATTGCTGCAACGGTAGCCGCTCCGGCCACCACAACACCCGCCACTGACACGCTGGACGCGATACACGCACAAGTCCTGCGTGGCATCGCACTCAACCGCGAACCCGGCTATCACTTCGCCGGTAATTTTCTTGACCTGTCGTATGACCATGTCAGCACTGATTACACTGCGCTGTCGGTGGATGTCGCGCCGCATTGCGCGGAAACCGATGGACAACTCAATCTGTCGGGCCTGGCGATCCTCGCCGATCTGGTGACCGCCGCTGCGGTGCGTGCAGGTCTGCCGTCGCATACGCGGCTGGCGACAGTGACCATGAACCTGCAGTTCACCGGTGCCGCGCGCACTGGAAGACTGTCGGGCCGCGGCGCGATGCATGGTTTTGTGCAGGGCGCGGCCGGTCGCCAGGGCGTCAGTTCAATGAACATTCACAACGGCACCGATCTGGTCTGCACCGGCACCGCCACCTTCATGGTGCTGAAGCCGCCGAAGGGCGTGGAACTGCACCCGGTGCCGCACCGTCGCCGCGGCGAAAATCCGACGCCGGAGATTCCCGGCGGCAAGTTGCGTCCCGACGAGAAAAAAGTGCTGGTCGCCGCTGATGCCGCGATAGCGGATGTGCGTGCGCACGGTGGTTCATTCATCCAGCGTTTCTGGGGCGTGCAGGCGAAACATGTGGCCGGCGCCGCGCAATCCACTGTGAAAAACGGTCCGCATATCGGCAACCGTGTCGGCCATGTGCAGGGCGGCATCCTGCTCGGGCTTGCCGCCGATAACGCCATCGCCGCGCTGACGCCGCACTGGTCGCTGACGGCATTGTCAGCCTGGTACATCAGCCCCGGCGAAGGCCGCTCGTTGAAAATAAAATCGAAGGTCGTGCATCACGGTCGATTGATCGCGGTGGTGCGTACTGAGGTGACCTGCCGCGGCAAGGACGGTCGCCCGCGCAAGGTGTTCGAGCTGATGACCACGCACGCCAGCAAAACGGAATAAGTCCATGGCACTGCGCACGCTGTCAGGCAAGCACGCCGATCCGCGCAAGGGGCGCGGCGCGGGTGTGAATCCCGAGGGGCGTTTCGAGACAGTTGATCGCGAAGCCTTTGATGACGGCTGGCAGACGGGTGCTGATGATGAACCGGCCGCACTGAAAACCGTGGTCACCGACGAGCGCGCGAAATCGATCCTCTCGCGCAACGATTCGCCGGACATTCCGTTCACGCAGTCGATCAATCCCTATCAGGGTTGTGAGCACGGCTGCATTTATTGTTATGCGCGACCCAGCCACGCCTATCGCAATCTGTCGCCGGGGATCGATTTCGAAACGCGGATATTTGCCAAGGTCAATGCAGCGGAATTGCTGCGCAGGGAATTGTCGAAGCCCGGCTATCAATGCGAGCTGATCGCGCTGGGCGCCAATACCGATCCGTACCAGCCGGCGGAACGCAGCCGCGGTATCACGCGCGGCATTCTGGAGGTTTGCGCCGAATTCAATCAGCCGGTGGGCATTGTCACCAAGAACGCGCTGGTCGAGCGCGACATCGACATACTTGCAGCAATGGCAAAAAAGGGGCTGGCGGAAGTGTTCGTGTCGGTGACCACGCTGGACCACGAACTGGCGCGACGCATGGAGCCGCGCTGTACCGCACCGGCTCGGCGCTTGCAGGCCGTGCGCACACTGGCGGATGCAGGAATCCCGGCCGGTGTGATGGTGGCGCCGGTGGTGCCCTTTCTCAACGATCATGAAATCGAGGCCATCGTCGAGGCGGCGGCAGCGCATGGCGCGCAGCGCGCGGCTTATATCCTGATGCGCCTGCCGTATGAGGTAAAAACCCTGTTCCGCGACTGGCTGGAACGGCATTACCCGCTGAAGGCGGCACATGTGATGAGCCGGGTGCAGGCGATGCGCGGCGGACGCGACAACGATCCGCAATTCGGCAGCCGCATGCGCGGTGCCGGGGAATTCGCCGATCTGCTGAAACAGCGCTTCAATGTCGCCTGCAAAAAGGCTGGTCTCAATCAGGCGCGGCGAGGTGAAGGCGGCAAGCGAGATACCACGCAATTCCGCGTGCCGGGCGCGGCGAAACAGGGCAGCCTTTTTTGAACATGGAAAACAGGTTTGGGCAATCCTGATTCACGGACGCCGTGGTATCGGCAGGCCGCTGCGGCATTGTTGACGCATATGGCTCTGAAAGCAATCGGTACCCCTTTGTTCATCGCGCTGTTTTTCGGCGCTTATTTTTATGTGCTCAAACATCCGGCTTATCCGACAACGCTGATGCCGATGACCGCGCTGGATCGGCTGATTCCTTTTCAGCCGCTGACTTTTTATATTTATGTATCGCTGTGGGTTTATGTTTCACTGCCCCCGGCATTGCTGGTCTTGCGCCGTGAGTTATATGGGTATGCTGTGGCAATGGCGGCGATGTGCCTTGCCGGGCTGGGTGTTTTTTATTTCTGGCCGACGGCAGTGCCACCGGCCGATATTGACTGGGCCCGCTATCCCGACATGGAATTCCTGAAGAATCTGGATGCCGCGGGCAATGCCTGCCCTTCGCTGCACGTCGCCACCGCTGTTTTTTCGGGGATTTGGCTGCACTGCCTGCTGCGCCGTTTCGCTGCACCGTGGTGGATGCTGGTCGTTAATGGCGGCTGGTGCGCTGGTATCGTATATTCCACCCTCGCTGTACGTCAGCACGTGGCGGTGGATGTCCTGGCCGGCCTGGCGCTGGGTGTGCTGATGGCCAGTCTGTCATTGCGAGGCCGCAGGTTTGCGAATGCAAAATCATCCGGGCACTGATCGGGAGGCATCCTGAGCTCATACCGAATTCATTACAGGTTTTTTCTTTGAATCCACTCTGGCTTTCCCGTTTTACTGCCACCAGCAGCATTGGCCGCGGCCTTGAGCAGACGCTGGCTGCGTTGCGCCAGTGCCGTGGCGGTCTGGTGCCGTGCGCTTTCGATACCGTCGATCTGGCCACGGTGATTGGCGAAGTGTCGGGGGTGGATGCGGTGAGCCTTCCTGCGCATCTGGCTGATTTTGATTGCCGCAATAACCGGCTGGCGCTGCTGGGATTGATGCAGGACGGCTTTGACGAAGCCGTGCGTGCAGCCATCGCAAAATATGGCGCGCAGCGTGTGGGTGTGTTTCTCGGCACCAGTACTGCCGGCATTCTGCAGACCGAACTGGCTTATCGGCGTCGCGATCCGGTGACCGGCGCTTTGCCTGCGGATTTTATTTATGGCAAGACACACAATGTTTTTTCCGTGGCCGACTTCACGCGCCATTATTTTGGTTTGACCGGTCCGGCCGTCGTGGTGTCCTCCGCCTGTTCATCCAGCGCCAGGGTTTTTGCTTCGGCGCGGCGCATGATGGCCGCAGGCCTGATTGACGCGGCTGTGGTGGGGGGTGTGGATACACTGTGCCTGACGACGCTGTATGGATTCAACTCGCTGGGCCTGATGTCCGAACAGCCCTGTCGTCCGTTTGATGTGCAGCGCAACGGCATTTCGATCGGTGAGGCGGCTGCGTTTGCCTTGCTGGAACGCCCACCCGAACAGCTGGACGCCGATGCCGTGTTGCTGCTCGGCACCGGCGAGTCCAGCGATGCCTATCACATGTCATCGCCGCACCCGGACGGCCTGGGTGCAAGCATGGCCATGCAGGACGCCCTGCGCATGGCGGATTTGCAGCCGTCGGACATCGACTACATCAACCTGCATGGTACGGCGACGCCCACCAACGATGCGGCCGAGTGCAAGGCGGTGCAGCGTGTGTTCGGTGCAGGCACGCCCTGCAGTTCCACCAAGGGCGCGACCGGCCACACACTGGGTGCGGCCGGCGGCGTTGAGGCAGTGATTTGCGCGCTGGTGTTGCAGCATGGCCTGCTGCCCGCCGGATTGAACACCCGACAGCTTGATCCGGCACTGGGTGTCGATTATCTGCTGGCGAATCGCGAGCAGAGGGCCAAGCATGTGCTGAGCAATTCATTCGGTTTTGGCGGCACCAATTGCAGCCTGATTTTTGCGCGGGCGGATTAGATGCATACGCTCACCGCATACATTGAAGGAATTGGCCTGCTGGGGCCCGGGTTTAATAACTGGCCGGACAGTCAGGCTGTTGTTGGCGGGCGGCAGCCCTACCAGCCGGGCAAGACGGTATTGCCCTTGCCCGCGTTGCTGCCGGCGGCTGAACGCCGGCGCAGCGGTGCGATAGTCCGGCTGACTCTCGCGACCGGACTCGAAGCCATCACGGCGGCCGGACTGGATGCGGCCACCTTGCCCATGGTGTTTTCGGCTTCCGGTGGTGACGGAGAAAACTGCCATGCCATCTGTGAAATGCTCGCTTCGGATGACCGGCAGATTTCGCCGACCCGTTTTCATAATTCCGTACATAACGCCGCCGCCGGTTACTGGAGCATTGCCACTGGCGCGATGTCCGCATCCACAGTACTCGGCGCATTTGATGCCTGCTTCGGTGCCGGACTTCTGGAAACGCTGACGCAGGTTGTTGTTGATGACACGCGTGTCGTTTTTCTGGCCTGCGATACCAGTTATCCGGAACCTCTGCACAGTGCCCGCCCGATGGCTGACGCATTCGGCATTGCACTGGTGCTTGCGCCGCAGCGCAGCGCGGGAGCCGTAGCGAAAATCACCGTCGGCCTGACGGATGCCGATGCCGACCGGCTGGACGACGCTGCACTCGAGATTTTGCGGACAGCGATTCCGGCAGCGCGCGGCTTGCCGTTGCTGCGGAGTATCGCAATGGGTGGTGAGCATCACGTGGTGCTGGATTACCTGGACAGTGCGCGGCTTGATGTCGTGATCACGCCATGAACAAAACCATACTGGATCACGTCTGGATTGCGCGGCACATTCCGCATCAGGGCAGCATGTGCCTGCTCGATGGCGTCGAATCCTGGGATGGGCAAAGCATCCGCTGTCGCGCCGTCAGCCACCGCGCCGCGGACAATCCGCTGCGCGCGCATGGCCGGCTCGGTGCCGCCTGCGGTATCGAGTATGCGGCACAGGCGATGGCAGTGCACGGTGCCTTGCTGGCGCCACCGGACAGCACGGGTGCCCGGGCCGGTTATCTGGTCAGCGCGCGCGGCGTGCAACTGCATGCGTCCCGGCTGGATGACATCGCTGCCGATCTGCTGGTGGAAGCCAGCTGCCTCACGCGCAGCGAAAACAATATTCTTTATCAGTTCAGCATCAGTGCGGCGGGGCGCCCGCTGCTGGAGGGGCGTGCCGCGGTGGTGCTGAACGCCGAACTGCTGAAACCCGTTGCTGGAGATGCTTCATCATGAAAAAAGCCCTGGTCACCGGCGGCAGTGGCGGCATCGGCGCGGCCATCTGCCGCCGCCTTGCCGCTGATGGCTGCCATGTTTACATCCACGCCCACAGCGGATTACAGGCTGCGCAGACGCTGGCGGATACCATCCGTGCTGACGGTGGCCGCGCAGAAGTGCTGGTATTCGATGTGACGGATGGCGCGGCTGTGGCTGCTGTGCTGATGCCTCTGGTCGAGGAGCAGCCGATCCAGATTCTGGTCAACAATGCCGGCATCCATGACGATGTGGTGTTTCCCGGCATGAGCGCGGAGCAATGGCACCGGGTGATGGATGTTTCGGTGAGCGGATTTTTCAATGTCACCCAGCCGCTGACGCTGCCGATGATCCGCAGTCGCTGGGGACGCATTATCAATGTGTCATCCATCGCTGCACTGACCGGCAATCCGGGCCAGGTGAATTACGCCGCAGCCAAAGGGGCATTAAATTCGGCAACCAAATCACTGGCGCGAGAAGTAGCCAGCCGCGGCATTACCGTCAATGCCGTCGCGCCGGGGATCATCGATACTCCGATGAGCCAATCCGCGTTTGATGCCGCGGAAATCGCGCGCCTGGTGCCGATGAAGCGGGCGGGCACTCCGGCCGAAGTGGCCGATCTGATCGGGTTTTTGGCGTCGCCACAGGCGGCCTATATCACCGGACAGATCATCTCCATCAACGGCGGCATGATTTAGCGATGCGGGGCGGCATCGCAGCCGCCCTGCAATCAGAGTCGGCCTGACGCGCGTTTTGCCAGCAACACGGGCAAGCGCAGCACAAAGCCGATGAACAGGCGCGTGTGCATCCACGTCAACAAGGTATTGTCGCGCAGGTAGCGGAAATGCGACACGCCGCCTTCTTCAGGGCGGTAGTAGCGCACGGAGGCGGGCAGGTTGACTGGCCTGACCCCGCGCCAGCACAGTCGTACCACGGCCTCCGGATCAAAGTCGAAGTGGCGCATCCACGGCTGGCGGTGCATGACTTGCTGCAAAGCTGCGATCGGATAGACGCGGAAACCGAACAGCGAATCGCCGATGCCGGCCCACAGCGTTTCCAGGTTGGCCCACCAGTTGGAGATGCGCCGTCCCTGTACCCGCAGACTTGGCGCACTGGCATCAAACTCCGGTACGCCGAGGATCATCGCGCCGGGCTGCGCAGCGGATTCCGCCATGAATGCCGCGATGCGTTCCGGCGGATGCTGGCCATCCGAATCCATGGTCAACACGTGCGTAAATCCCGCTCCGGCCGCCAGTTCCAGGCCATGCAGCACGGCAGCACCGATGGCACGGCCGAAGGCCTGCTGGCCATCGCAACCCGGGATACCGGCCTGCGCGTCATCGTTTTGCCGCGCAATCAGGGCAAGGGCGCCGCGGTACTGCACGGCCTGGAACAGGCAAGCAAGGCGGGATTCAGCCAC
>CAMCYP010000020.1 GCA_945885345.1 Bordetella parapertussis
ACGCGTACGAAAGAGGGCAAAGGTGCGAGCCGCCGCCTGCGTACGACGGGACGCGTTCCCGGCGTGATTTATGGCGCCGGCAAGGACGCGCAAAGTGTCGAGTTTGACCACAAGGCGCTGCTGCGCCACCTGAAACTGGAAGCGTTTCATTCGTCGATTCTCGACATGACGCTGGACGGTGCCAAAGACCGCGTACTGCTGCGCGACTTCCAGATGCATCCCTGGAAAGAACAGGTGCAGCATGTCGATTTCCAGCGCGTTGATCCGAAGAAGAAAATTCACATGGCGGTGCCGCTGCACTTCATGAATGCCGAGATTTCGCCCGGCGTGAAGGTGGGCAAGGGCGTGGTGCAGCACATCATCAACGAACTCGAGATTCACTGTCTGCCGGATGATCTGCCGGAATACATTGAAGTCGACCTGAAAGACCTCGAACTCGGCCATTCGCTGCACGTGTCCGACCTGGTGTTGCCCAAGGGCGTTGAGGCATTGCCCAAGGTGAAGGCCGACAATGCGTCGGTGGTCACGGTGCAGGTGCCGAAAGAAGCGGCGGTTGAAGAAGTGGTGGCCGCGCCGGTTACCGAAATTACGGCCCAGGCGCCGGAAGCTGCAGCGGGTGCCGCCGCCGGTGGCGACAAGAAGGATGGCGACAAGAAAGACGGCGAAAAGAAACCGGCCGAGAAGAAGTAATACTGCGATGCGCCGGCCGCTTGCGGCTGGTGCGATCGAACGGCGCCCGCCAGAGCTCCTTATGCTGGCGGGCGTTTTTATTAAAAATATAATAAAAACAATGGGTTAATGTATTATCCCGGTTCTGGAGCGAAGCGCGGGAATAAACCACGTAAATAAGCGGAAATCATGAAACTGGTCGTCGGATTGGGAAATCCGGGAAAAAAATACACAGCCACGCGGCATAACGCGGGTTTCTGGTGGATCGATGCGCTGGCGCGATCGGTCGGGACCGAGTGCCGGCACGAGGCACGTTTTCATGGCGAAGTGGCGAAAATCTCCGGCGCCACGGGCGACAGTGGTACGGGCGACATCTGGCTGCTGAAGCCGGCAACCTATATGAATGAGTCTGGCCGCGCCGTCGGCGCGCTCGCGGATTTTTTCAAGATCGAGGCCGCGGACATCCTGATCGTGCACGATGAACTCGATCTTGCGCCGGGCGTGGTCAAGCTGAAATTCGGCGGCAGCGCTTCCGGCAATGGCGTGCGCAGCGTGGCCGCCCGCCTTGGCACCAAGGATTTCTGGCGGCTGCGCATCGGCATTGGGCACCCGCGCGAACTCGCGGCGAGCGAGCAGGAAGTGGTTGATTACGTGCTCCATGCGCCGCGTGTCGAGGAACAGCGCGCCATCGATGAAGCGCTGTCCCGTGCCCACGACGTGTGGCCGCTGATTGCCGCCAACGACATGCAGGCTGCAATGCTGCGACTGCATACCAAAACCGCGGACGGCGCGGCATGACCGTCTCTGCTGTTCATTACGCTTTTTTTCATTTTCTTTTTACGGCTCACACATCATGGCATTGAAATGCGGCATCGTCGGCCTGCCCAACGTCGGCAAATCCACCCTGTTCAACGCGCTGACCAAGGCCGGCATTGCGGCGGAGAACTACCCGTTCTGCACCATCGAGCCCAACGTCGGCATCGTCGAAGTTCCGGATCCACGACTGGACACGCTGGCTGCGTTGCAAAAACCCGAAAAGGTATTGCCGGCCACGGTGGAGTTCGTCGACATCGCCGGTCTGGTGGCGGGCGCATCCAAGGGCGAAGGGCTGGGCAACCAGTTCCTCGCCAACATCCGCGAGACCGATGCCATTGCGCATGTGGTGCGCTGCTTTGAGGACGAAAACGTGGTACACGTCGCCGGCCGCATCAATCCGCTGGACGACATCGAAATCATCAACACCGAACTGGCACTGGCCGACCTGACGGCGGTCGAGCGCCAGCTTGCGAAATCGGTGAAGCTGGCCAAGTCCGGTACGGACAAGGAAGCCACACGCATGGTGGCGGTGCTGGAAAAATGCCAGGCGACGCTCAACGAGGCACGGCCGGTGCGTGCGCTGGATCTGTCGCCGGAAGAGCAGGTGGTGTTGAAGCCGCTGTGCCTGATCACCGCCAAGCCGACGATGTATGTCGCAAATGTGCGCGAAGGCGGATTCGAGGGTAATCCGCACCTGGATGCGGTGCTGGCGCTGGCGGCGCGGGAAAAAGCGCCGGTGGTGGCGGTGTGCGCCGCGATCGAGGCCGAAATTGGCGACATGAGCGATGAAGACAAGGCCATTTTCCTCGCTGACATGGGCATGAAAGAGCCAGGCCTCAACCGCGTCATCAGTGCTGGTTACACGTTGCTCGGACTGCAGACCTATTTCACCGTCGGCCCGAAAGAGGTGCGCGCCTGGACCATTCACCGCGGTGACACCGCGCCACAGGCGGCGGGGGCAATCCACACCGATTTTGAAAAGGGCTTCATTCGCGCGGAAGTGATCGCATACGACGATTACATTGCCGCCAAGGGTGAGCAGGGCGCGAAGGAGGCCGGGAAAATGCGCCTTGAGGGCAAGGACTACATCGTCAAGGATGGCGATGTGATGCATTTCCGCTTCAACGTCTGATTGCCGGCTGCGCTGCCTGCCAAAAAGTTCACATTGTCGACGGCGACATTGATGTCCCGGGCTGCTTTTTTGCCCTGGACTTAAGGTCTATACTCCTTCGCATTGCAAGGCTGGCAATGAGGAGGCAAGGATGCGCAATTTCTTCGGTCTGGCGCGCTTGATGCGCGTATTCGGCGGTGTGGCAGCCGTACTGGCAATCAGCGGCTGTGCGGGGATCGGCGGTGATTACCGCTCTGGCCTGGATGCCGAAACCATCATCAACGCCATCGAACAGGACGACACATCGTCGTTGCGGGCGATGGTCAGTCGCGGCGTAATCAGCATCAACCAACGGCTGCCTGCGCCCGGTTATTCCGGCGGCGCACCATTGATTGCACTGGCGGCACGCGCCGGATCGATCGAAACCTTGCGTTACCTGATTGGCGCCGGTGCGGATATCAATGCCAGCACTCCGGTCAATGAAACGCCGCTGATGCTGGCGGCGTATTTCCGTGGTGACGATGCCAATGCTTCAGTCGACCGGCATGATGCGGCAGTGCGCCTGCTGGTTGAATCGGGCGCCAGTCTCGAGAATGTGCCGAACAATTACACCCCGCTGGCGTATGCCGCGTACAACAACCGGCAGCGCGCCCTGCGTTACCTGATCGAACGCGGTGCACGCCTCGATGCAGACGCCAATGGTGGTGCGGTGTATGTCAATACGCCGTTGATGATGGCCGCGATGCAGGGACATCGCGAGGTGGTGCGCGTGCTGTTGCTGGCCGGCGCCGACCCGCTGATCCGCGTGCGCAATGGCCATACTGCCCGTGAATTTGCTGTGAAGTACAACCAATCGCATGTCGAGCCCTTGCTGGCTTGCGCAGAAAGTCTGCCGCCGGGTATGCGTTATGCCCAGCAATGCGAAGGCCGTGTCGCTGTGACGCGTTAATCGATTCGGGGAAAACCCGGATCAGAAATCGGCACGCAGCGTCAGGCGCAGAGTGCGTGGTAATGCGGGATGGGTGTGCACATCGGCTACCGGCCCTGCTTCTCCCCGCAGCTGCGATTCATAAAAATAATCGATATCGCTGACCTTGCGGTCGAAGAGGTTGATCACGTCCAGCGCCAGCAACAGGCGTTTTTCCGGACGCCACCCCAGTTTCAGGTTGATGGTGGTGGAGGATGCCGATTGCACCGACTGGTCTTCGGTGAGCGGGCGCGGTCCGAAATAACGCAGGCGCAATTCGGCAAAACGATCCGCCATGCCCTGCATGCCGATCCCGATCGAAGCGGTGCGGCCGACTGCGCCGGGAATGCGGTCTCCCGCGGGATCAAAGTTGGTAAACCGCGCCCGCGCCCAGGCGAAATCGCCGTCCACCACCCAGCCCTTTGCCGGCGCCCACATGTTTGACCATTCCACCCCCGTGCGGCGGCTCGGCCGGCCGGCTTCGGTGGTGCCGGCATCGCCGATAAACAGCAATTCGGAAGCGAGGTCGAGCTGCCACAGGGCGAGGGCGCTGATCCAGTTTGGCAGCGGTTGCGTGCGCAGCCCGACCTCGCGGCCTTTGGCGCGCGCCAGTGGCGTGACCGGATTTACTGTGGTGCCGAATGCGGGATCACGCGGATCCGGGTTGACTGTGGTGGTGACACCGCGCGCGTCGTTGCTGTGGAAGCCATAACCGAGGTTGGCGTAAATCTCGGTCCTGGCTGTCGGCGCATAGATCAGCGAAAACTTGGGGCTGGCGATGTGATCGCTGCTGCGACCTGAGTTGGCCGGTGTATCGCTCGCGACGTCGAAGCGGTAGGCGTCGGCGCGCAATCCGATGATTGAACGCAGCTGTTCGGTCCAGCGCAACGTGTTCTCCACATGGATGCCCACGCTGTCTTCATCGATGTTGTCCTGGCGGATGGTAGCGTATCGCGCGCGCGACGAACTCAGGAAGAGGCCGACGGGGCGGATGCGGTCGCGACGGGACTCGATACCGAACTGGGTTTCTGACGGGAGGCCGAACAAACTGCCGTATAGGGCATGGCTGGCGGCAAAGCCATAGGTAGTGCGCCGGTCGGCCTGTTCGAACTGGTCGCCGTTGACCGGGTCGGTGAAATAAGTGAAATTCGAAAACAGGTTCAAGCGGTAACTTGACCAGTAGATCGTTGCCCGCGTGGCACTGCCTTCGTCGGATCTGGCCCAGGTGCCGGTGGCGATGGTGCGTGCTGTCGAACCGCCATCCGAGGCATCAATGGTGCCGAAACGCGAAACCAGGCCCTGGTTGATGGCCCGCTGCGGAATCTGGTCGGTCGAGTTCCAGCGCGAGCGATAACTCAAGCCGGATAGCGACCAGCCGTTGGCTTCGCTGCCCTGCGAATAACGCAACACGCCGTTGACCCGGTTGTAATCTTCGGGCGCGACCCATGGCCCGTCGTTGCCGTTCCATTCCAGTGCGTAGAGCAGATTGCCGTCTGCGAATGCCGGCGAGCCCGCGAGCAGGGTGCGGCGATAACCGTCGTTGCCGATGGAGGCACTGGCCAGGGGCTGTTCCAGGCGCCGGCGGTATTCGATGCGCGCCGAGCCTGCCGCGGAGAAGTCACCATCATCGGCGCGGTACGGACCTTTGCGGTATTCGATGCGATCGACCAGTTCCGGGATCAGGAAATTGAGATCAAGGTAACCCTGCCCGTGGGCATGGCTGCGGAAATTGAGCGGCATGCCGAGCAGCGACACCGCGAAATCGGTGCCGTGGTCGAGGTTGAAGCCGCGCATGAAATACTGATTGGCCTTGCCGGAGCCGCTGTGCTGGGTGACGATCATGCCAGGGATTGTTTCCAGTACTTCCGCCGGCCGTTCCATGGGGCGGTTTTCCAGACGCTGGTGGCTGACGATGCCTTCGGTGGCTGCCGCGGCGCGGCCGAGCATGTCTTCCCGGCTGGCGCGGACTTCTACAGCATCAAGTTCGACCATCTCTGCGGCAAGTGCAGGTGCCGTGGCGAGCAGCAGCGCACAGCATGTGCTGTGAAGAGACGAACGAACGAGAGATTGGTGGTACGGAACCTGCGGTGGAGTCACCCCATCAGATTACCGTGCTGACTATCATCCAGCAACCGGCTATTGCGATGGGCGCACCGGCCCACCGTGCCGCAGGATGCATCCGCAGACCGCCAACGAGACCCAGTAGATGCAGCAGACCTGTAGCCAGCGCGAAACCTGCGGCATAAGGCAGCGCACCAGCCATTGCCGGCAATTCGGTGCCATGCGCTACACCGTGGAACAGTGCAAATGCAGCGACCAGCAGTACACCGGTTGTGTGCAGACGGATGCGCAGTACGACCAGCAGGCCCAGCGCCAGTACTGACGCGGCGATCACCGGTTCCAGCAAGGGCAGCGTCAGTCCGGCGAATCCCAGCGCGCCGCCGGCGAGCATCGCAGTGACGAAGGCCAGTGGTATCGCCCATAACCGGCGTCCGCCGAACTGCGCAGCCCACAAACCGACGGCCACCATCGCCAGCAGGTGGTCGAAACCGGCAAAAGGATGGACGAAGCCCGCGGTGAATCCGGCGCCGATGGGGTGGAAGGGATGGGCTGCCGCACTGCCGCTGATGGTTAGCATCAGAGCGGTGAAGGCGATGCGGGCAGGTGCGCGAAATTTCATGGCGGTCACTCCGGTGATGAAGGGTGATGAATCGGTGATCGATTACGACGCGGGCGGCAGGCCTTCGCGCTCGATGAACGAGACGATGGTTTCCAGCCCGTGTCCGGTTTTGAGATTAGTAAAGACGAAAGGCCGCTGCCCGCGCATTTTTTTGGCGTCGCGGTCCATCACTTCCAGCGATGCGCCGACCATCGGTGCAAGGTCGATCTTGTTGATCACCAGCAAATCGCTTTTGGTGATACCCGGTCCGCCTTTGCGCGGAATCTTGTCGCCAGCGGCAACGTCGATTACGTACAAGGTGAGATCAGATAATTCCGGACTGAAGGTCGCGGCGAGGTTATCGCCACCGGATTCGATGATGATCAGGTCGAGGTTGGCGAAACGCTGGTTCAAGCGGGCCACCGCTTCGAGATTGATCGAGGCGTCTTCGCGAATTGCCGTATGCGGGCAGCCGCCGGTTTCGACACCGATGATGCGCTCGGGCACCAGCGCTTCGTTGCGCACCAGGAACTGCGCGTCTTCTTCGGTGTAGATGTCGTTGGTGACCACTGCGATGTTGTATTTGTCGCGCAGCGTCCGGCACAGCAGCAGCGTCAGTGCGGTTTTGCCCGAACCGACGGGGCCGCCGATACCGATGCGCAGGGGTTGTGTGGATGAATTATTTTTCATACGTCAGGTTTTTCATGATCTGAAGAGCCGGCTGTATTGCGTTTCGTGACGGCTGGAGAACAAGGCCAGCCCCGGAGTGAAATTGCCCAGCGCGTCGTCGCTGATAGCAGCGATGCGCGTGGCGGTTGCGGGCAGTTGCCCGCCCAGGCGCAGCAGAATTTTCTGGCCGTCGGTCTGGCCCAGCGGCACCGCCTTGACTGCCGCCATCACCTGATTCTCCAGCCACGACCACAGGTAAGCGACCAGTGCATCTTCGCGGTCGATCTGCCAGTGTGCAGCGGCGGCAGTGTAGGCGGAGGGGAAGGCGACTTCGGGAATGTTTCTTAATTCATTGATTTTAAATGATTTTTCTTCAATCACATCACCCAACAGGCGGGTCAGTGAATAACCCATTTGCAGGGTTTCAGCGCGCAGTTCGGCGGTTTCGCGGCCGGCGAGGAACCAGTCGTTCCATCGTGTAACGGCGGTGATTTCAGCGGCGCACCATGCATCATGCAGACGCAGCAGCACCGGGCCTTCCATCTGCGCCATCGACAGTGTGAGCACATCGGCTATCCATTCCCCGGCGCTGTCGGCATCGTGCACGACACCGGCTTCAACGGCAGCTTCCAGGCCTTGCGAATAACTGTAGGCACCCACCGGCAATGCGGGACTCGCCAGTTGCAGCAATCGGGCCAGTTGCATGGCGTTACTCATGATGAGGAGCGCACGCGATCAGTAGTTTGATATTCGTGAATGCGCCCCTGGTGTCCGCCGTCCTCTTCGTGATGGCGATGTCCGCCGCCGTACGCGCCGGCTTCCGGTTCGAAGGCCTCCAGCAGCGGCGTCAACTTTGCGCCGAGGCCGCGCAGCATTTCTGCCAGCACGTGATCGGCGGCGAGGCGCAGAAAACCGTCGCCGACCTGCACCGGCACATGGCGGTTTCCTAGGTGATACGCCGCCTTGGCCAGCGCAGTGGCGTCAGCGCATTCGACATGAATGACCTGCTCGGATTCGGCGATGACTTCGACGATACGGCCGTCACTGCCCAGCAGATGATCACCGCCGCGCAGGATTTCACCCCGCGGCAGCAGCAGCCACGCATCTTCACCGGAAACGAGCGTGGTGCGCAGCCGGCTTTTCTGCCGCAGATCGAATGGCAGTTTCAACTGCTCTGTGGCAGCCGCATGTCCGGCACCGGCCCTGGATTTGATTTCAATCATCAGAACAGGAAGTAGCGTTGTGCCATCGGCAGCACCTGTGCCGGTTCGCAGACCAGCAACTCGCCGTCGGCGCGCACCTGGTAGGTTTCGGGATCGACGTCGATTTTCGGCATCCAGTCGTTGAGCACCATGTCTTTTTTGCCGATCTTGCGCACGTTACGGATCGCTTCCAGCGGACGCGACAGGCCGAGGTCGGCGATGGCCGGGTTTTTCAGAGCCGCCTGCGATACGAAGGTCATTGAGGTTTTCAGCGCCTTGCCGTAGCTGCCGAACATCGGCCGGTAATGCACCGGTTGCGGCGTGGGTATCGAGGCATTGGGATCGCCCATCGCGGCGGCGGCGATCATGCCGCCCTTGATGATCAGCGAGGGTTTGACGCCGAAAAACGCCGGTTTCCATACCACCAGGTCGGCGATTTTGCCTTCGGCGACGGAGCCGACGACGTGTGATACGCCATGGGCAATCGCCGGATTGATGGTGTATTTGGCGATGAAACGTTTGACCCGTGCATTGTCACTGTTTTTCGGGTCCCCCTTCAGGCTGCCGCGCTGCAGTTTCATTTTGTGCGCGGTCTGCCAGGTGCGGATGATGACTTCGCCGACACGGCCCATGGCCTGCGAGTCCGAGGACATCATCGAAAACGCACCGAGGTCATGCAGAATGTCTTCGGCGGCGATGGTTTCCTTGCGGATGCGTGATTCGGCGAAGGCCACGTCCTCGGCGATGGCCGGATCAAGGTGATGGCAGACCATCAGCATGTCGAGGTGTTCAGCGACGGTGTTCACCGTATACGGCATCGTCGGATTAGTCGATGACGGCAGCACATTGGGTTCGCCGCAGACGCGCATGATGTCCGGAGCATGGCCGCCGCCGGCACCTTCGGTGTGAAAAGTACAAATGGTGCGGCCCTTCATTGCCGCGACCGAAGTTTCGACGAAGCCCGATTCATTCAGCGTGTCGGTGTGGATCGCTACCTGCACGTCCATTTCATCAGCGACGCCGAGGCAGGTGTCGATGGCCGCCGGCGTGGTGCCCCAGTCCTCATGCAGCTTGAGCCCGATGGCGCCGGCTTCGACCTGCTCCCGCAACGGACCGGGCTGGCTGGCGTTGCCCTTGCCGAAAAATCCGAGATTCATCGGGAAGGCTTCCGCCGTCGACAGCATGGAATGCATATGCCACGGCCCCGGGGTACAGGTGGTGGCATAGGTGCCGGTCGCCGGCCCGGTACCACCGCCGATCATGGTGGTGACGCCGGACATCAGCGCCTCCTCGATCTGCTGCGGGCAGATGAAATGGATGTGGGTGTCGATGCCGCCGGCGGTGACGATCATGCCTTCACCGGCGATGATCTCGGTACCGGCGCCGATGGGTATCGTGATGCCGGGCTGGATATCGGGGTTGCCGGCCTTGCCGATTTTCCAGATGCGGCCGTTCTTGAGGCCGATGTCGGCCTTGACGATACCCCAATGGTCAACGATCAGCGCATTGGTGATGACAGTGTCGGCGACCTTGGCCGACATCAGCTGGCTCTGGCCCATGCCGTCACGGATGACCTTGCCGCCGCCGAACTTTACTTCCTCACCGTAGACCGTGAAGTCTTTTTCGACTTCGATCCATAAATCGGTATCCGCAAGGCGCACGCGGTCGCCGACGGTAGGGCCGAACATTTCGGCATAGGCCTGACGTGAGATCAGAGCAGGTGGCATGGGCCCCTCCCGGAAGATGCGCCCGAGGCCTTCCCATGCCCCCCGCACCCCCCATTGCAGTTAATGGATACGATCGCGGTCATTTGAGTTTCCCCATTACCTTGCCGGCGAATCCGTAGACTTTGCGTCCGCCCGAAAGCTCAACGAGTTCGACGCTACGGGTCTGGCCCGGCTCGAAGCGTACCGCGGTGCCGGCGGCGATATTCAGGCGATAACCGTAGGCCAGCTGGCGGTCGAAGCGCAGCGCGGCATTGGTTTCGAAAAAATGATAGTGCGAGCCGACCTGTATCGGCCGGTCGCCGCTGTTGACGATGGACAGCGAGACGGTTTTTCGTCCGACATTGAGCTCAATGTCACCCTTCGCGGTTTTCATTTCGCCAGGAATCATGAATGGCCTCAGACGATGGGGTTGTGGACAGTGACGAGTTTAGTCCCGTCCGGAAAAGTCGCCTCGACCTGGATGTCCGGGATCAGCTCCGGCACCCCGACCATGACGTCGTCGCGATTGAGCAGCGTGGCACCCCAGCCCATCAGGTCGGATACCGTACGGCCATCGCGTGCACCTTCCATGATGGCGGCGCTGATGAAGGCCACCGCTTCCGGGTAATTGAGTTTGACTCCGCGCGCCTTGCGTCGCTCGGCGAGCAGTGCTGCAGTGAAAATCAGCAGCTTGTCTTTTTCTCTTGGTGTCAGTTCCATTTGCTGTCCTTAGATGCGGTCCTCAGGTGCGCCAGATGCGCGGTTCAACGGCTGTGCGGCCGGTCAATGCGGGTCGCAGGCAGGCCCGCAGTTTTTCGAAACACTGGCGTGCTGCTGCGCCCGAATCACCGATATGCCGCACCACCAGCAAAGGTCCGGGCAGCAGGGTCATGGCGATGCTGGCGTCGTCCGCGGCTTGTTCACGGCAGCGCGCGACCAGCGCGGCATCGATATTGCCGACGGCGATCATGGTTGCGCATACGCTGTGGCCGCCGAGGCCCGCGGGTGCCGCGCCGATGCGGCTGCCGGCTTCGATATTTCCTTTTTCGAACCACAGCAGTTTGCCGTCGCAGCGGATTTTTGTGTGCAGGCGGCAGGTACCGTGGTCATACCGTTCACCCGAGCCGGCACGTCCCAGGCAGAGGATTTCCCAGCCGATATAGGCGGAGCCGACAGCCAGATTGATCCGTGATTCCATATCAGCCAAAGCCCCGTCGAACACAATGGTTTCCTGCGGCAGCCATTCCAGGCAGGCGCCGGTGGCAACGTCAAAACTCAGGCGCTGCTTTGCCCAGGGACCCGCCGAGCGGTACCATTTTCCCGCGCCCGGCGTGGTCAGCAGGACATGCGCATCCGCTGCGGCATCGCAGCTGATTTCCAGCTCATCGCCACCGACAATGCCCGCGGGCGGATGCAGGATGATGGTATGGCAGACCGCGTCACCTTCCGGGTAAAGCGGCTTTTGTACAACCAGCGGCCCGTCGTGCCGGCGCTCTGCGAGCACGGTGCGCTCGCCGCGACGCTGGTAGCGCAGTGCGAGTTCGGCGTGCCAGGAGCGGAGGTGTACGGGGTCAGCGACATGCATGGCGGCATCATACCGCCAACAGTTCTTTGACCTTGTTCCTGTCCATGTCGGCGCCGTCGCCGCTGGCGATGATTTCACCGCGCTCCATGACGATGTACTGGTCGGCCAGCGAGCGCGCGAAGTCGTAATACTGTTCCACCAGCAGGATCGCCATTTCACCGCTGGCGGCGAGGGTCCGGATCACCCGTTCGATGTCCTTGATGATTGAGGGCTGGATGCCTTCGGTCGGTTCGTCGAGGATCAGCAGCTTGGGGCCCATCGCCAGCGCGCGGCCGATGGCGAGTTGCTGCTGCTGCCCACCGGATAGATCGCCGCCGCGCCGGTGCAGCATCTGTTTCAGCACCGGGAACATTTCAAAAATCCGCGGCGGCAGGCGTGCGCCGCTATCCAGCGTGGCAAGGCCCATTTCGAGGTTCTCGCCGACAGTCAGGCGCGGGAAAATCTCGCGGCCCTGCGGCACATAGCCGATGCCGCTGCGGGCGCGTTCGTAAGGTTTGGCGGCGGTAATGTCCTTATCACCGAACATGACGCTGCCGGTAGCCGCAGGCACCAAGCCCATCAACGTGCGCAGCAGCGTGGTCTTGCCGACGCCGTTGCGGCCGAGCAGGGTGGTGACCTTGCCCGGGGGCAGCGTGAATGAAAGATCACGCAGGATGTGACTGCCGCCGTAGTACTGATTGAGTTTGGTGACGATGAGCATGATTTAGATGCGCATGATTAGATAAGCACGGTCAGATGGATAGTTAGCGGCCGAGATAGACTTCGATAACGCGGGGGTCGTTGTGCACCACGTCCATCGGGCCCTCGGCCAGCACGGAGCCTTCGTGCAGCACGGTGACCTTGCGTGCGATCTTGGTAACGAACGCCATGTCGTGTTCGACCACCACCAGCGAATGTTTGCCGGCCAGCGTCAGGAACAACTCCGCCGTGCGTTCGGTTTCGTCGTCGCTCATGCCCGCGACCGGTTCGTCGAGCAACAGCAAGCGTGGTTCCTGCATCAGCAGCATGCCGATTTCCAGCCATTGTTTCTGACCGTGGGACAGCAGCCCGGCGAGTCGGTCGGCCGAATCGGTGAGGCGGATCTGTTTCAGCATGTCAGCGATGCGGTCGCGTTCGGCCGATGACAGCCTGGCGAACAGCGTGTGCCGCACGCGTTTGTCGGCCTTCATTGCGAGTTCGAGATTCTCGAACACTGTGTGGCGCTCGAAGATGGTTGGTTTCTGGAACTTGCGACCGATGCCGGCTTGCGCGATTTCCGCGTCGGTGAGCCGCGTCAGATCGATGGTCTGGCCGAAAAACGCGCTGCCCGAATCGGGCCGCGTTTTGCCGGTGATCACATCCATCATCGTGGTCTTGCCGGCGCCGTTGGGGCCGATCACGCAGCGCAGTTCACCGGCATCAATGCTCAGTGACAGATTGTTCAACGCCTTGAAGCCGTCGAAACTGACGGAGATGTTGTCTAGGTAGAGCACGACGCCGTGCGAGGCATCCAGCTCCCCGCTGACCTGGCGGCCGAAAGAGGCGTCGCTGCCGCTGTCCATGCCGGGGATTGTGGCTTCGCTGCTCATGCCGGTTTTTTCCTCAGTTTCGCCAGCAGGCCGACCACACCGTTAGGCAGGAACAGCGTGGTCAGGATGAACAGCAGGCCCAGCAGGTACAGCCAGTACTCGGGCAGAATCTGCGTGAATATGCTTTTGGCACCGTTGACGATGCCGGCGCCGATGATCGGGCCGATCAGCGTGCCGCGTCCGCCCATCGCCACCCAGATTGCGATTTCGATCGAATTGGCCGGCGACATCTCGCTGGGGTTGATGATGCCGACCAGTGGCACATACAGCGCTCCGGCAATGCCGCACAGCACGGCCGACAGTGTCCAGATGAACAGCTTGTAGTGCACGGTGTTGTAGCCGCAGAACGCGACCCGGGTTTCGGCATCGCGGATCGCGGTCAGTACCCGGCCCAGTTTGGAGCACACCAAGTAGCGCCCGAGCAGCAGGGTGCTGATCAGCGCCGCCGCGGTGATTGCAAACAGCACGATCCGTGCTTCATCGGTGGTAATCGGCATGCCGAGTATGCGTTTGAAATCGGTGAAGCCGTTGTTGCCGCCAAAGCCGGTGTCGTTGCGGAAAAACAGCAGCATGGCGGCATAAGTCAGTGCCTGGGTGATGATGGAAAAGTAAACACCCTTGACCCGCGAGCGGAATGCGAAAAAGCCGAATACGAAAGCGAGGATACCGGGCACGGCGACGACCAGCAGGGTGGCCCACCAGAACTGGTCGGAGTTCCACCACTGCCATGGTAGTTCTTTCCAGTCGAGGAACACCATGAAATCCGGCAGATTGGACTGGTACTGGCCGTCGCGGCCGATTTGCCGCATCAGGTACATGCCGAAGCCGTAGCCGCCCAGCGCGAAAAACAGCCCGTGACCCAGCGACAGGATGCCGGTATAGCCCCAGATCAGGTCCATCGCGACTGCCACCATGGCGTAACACATGATCTTGCCGATCAGCGTGACCCAATAAGCGGAGATGTGGAAGGGGCTGGTTTCCGGCACAGCGAGAGCCAGCAGCGGAAACACCACGAAGGCCACGAACGCAAATGCGCCCAGTGCCAGCCAGCCCCTGGGGCCGTAATACCGCAACGCGGTTGCAGTGAAGGAGTTGTTCATCAGTCCACCGCCCGGCCTTTGAGGGCAAACATACCCTGCGGGCGCCGCTGGATGAAAATGATGATGAATACCAGCACGACGATTTTGGCGATTACCGCACCCGACCACGATTCGAGTATTTTGCCCGACAGGCCGAGGATCAACGCCGCATACACGGCGCCGGCGAGCTGGCCGACGCCGCCGAAGACCACGACCATAAACGAGTCGACGATATAGGACTGCCCGAGATCCGGGCCGACATTGCCGATCTGCGACAGCGCGCAACCGGCCAGTCCGGCAATGCCTGAACCCAGTCCGAAGGCCCAGGTGTCGACACGACCCGTGGGCACGCCGACGCAGGATGCCATGGCGCGGTTCTGGGTCACGCTGCGCACGAACAGGCCGAGGCGGGTGCGGGTCAGCAACAGCCACATACCGGCGAGCACGGCGAAGGCAAAGAAAATGATCACGATGCGGCTCCACGGCAGCACAACATCAGTGAGAATTTCGATGCCGCCGGACATGAAGGCCGGATTTTCCACCTGCACGTTTTGCGCGCCGAACAGCGTACGCACGCCCTGGATCAGCACCAGGCTGATGCCCCAGGTGGCGAGCAGCGTTTCCAGCGGACGGCCGTAGAGCCAGCGGATGACGGTGCGTTCGAGAATCATGCCGACGCCTGCCGCGACGAGGAAAGACACCGGCACGGCGCAGGCTAGATACCAGTCGAAAGCGCCGGGCATGTGGGCACGGAAAATATTCTGCACAAAATAGGTGGCATAGGCGCCGACCATGATCAGTTCGCCGTGGGCCATGTTGATGACGCCCATCAGGCCATAGGTGATGGCGAGGCCAAGGGCGGCCAGCAGCAGGATGGATCCCAGTGATATTCCGGCGAAAACCAGTCCGGCGCGCTGGTTCCACACCAGGCGTTTTTCCAGTGTACGCAGACTGTCCTGTGCCTCTGAGCGGACGTTGGCGTCGGTTTCCTTCTCAAGCACGGATAGCAGCAGGGATTTGACACCGGGATTGCCGGACTCGCCGAGCACGCGGATTGAGGCAATACGTGTTTCCTTGGTGCCGCTGAAGATTTCCAGCGATGCGGCGGTTTGTCCCAGCAGTTTGCGGATCGCCGGATCGGATTCTTTCTCCAGCGCTTTCTTGATCAGGGGCAGCATCGCGGCTTCTGCGCCGCCGGTCAGTTCTTTGGCGGCAGCGAACCGGGCTTCCCGATCCGGCGACACCAGTCGCAGCGCGGCCATAGCGCCCTGCAGGGCGCCGCGCAGACGGTTGTTGACGGTGATGTCGTCCAGTACCGCAGGCACCGGCGATATGGTTTCGTTGGTTGCGGCGTCTGTTGCGCCGTCGCCTTTTATGATGATCACACGGGTACCGGAGGTCTTCAGCTCGTCATTGGCGAGCGCCTGCAGCACCTTGAGCGCTTGTGCATCACCTTCGGCAACCAGTGCGCCGATGGCTTCGATTTTTTCATCACTGTCACCAGTGGCCAGTTTTTCAAGAGCGGCACGATCAATCGCGGCGGCCGGAAAGCTGGCGAAAGCCAGGAACAATGCAGTAATCAGTACCCGGGCAAGGCGAGGGCCGGCGAACCGGCCCTCTGTCCCTGCGGCGGGACTTGCGCCCCCCCACATGAATCGCACCTTACTTTTTCTCCGCCATCAGGGCGGGCTCGTCTTTCTTCTTGTCATTACCCGGGATGTACGGGCTCCACGGCTGGGCTTTCACCGGCCCCTTGGTTTTCCAGACCACGTTGAACTGGCCGTCGGCCTTGATTTCGCCAATGAACACGGCCTTGTGCAGGTGATGGTTTTTCGGATCCATCGTGGACGTGATTCCGGATGGCGCGGGGAATGTCTGCCCACCCATGGCGGCGCTGACCTTGGCCACGTCAAAGGATTTTGCCTTTTCGACAGCCTGCTTCCACATGTAGATGCCGATGTAGGTGGCTTCCATCGGATCATTGGTCAGCGGCTTGTCCATGTGGCCGGGGATTTTCTTGGCCTTGGCATAGGCAGCCCATTTCTTTGTGAACGCTTCGTTGGCGGGTGATTTGATAGACATGAAGTAGTTCCATGCGGCCAGATGGCCGACCAGCGGCTTGGTATCGACGCCGCGCAGTTCCTCCTCACCGACCGAGAATGCGACCACCGGGACGTCGGTTGCTTTCAGGCCCTGGTTGCCCAGTTCCTTGTAGAACGGCACGTTGGAGTCACCGTTGATGGTGGACACCACTGCCGTTTTGCCACCGGCGGCGAACTTCTTGATGTCGGCAACAATGGTCTGGTAATCGCTGTGACCGAACGGGGTGTATTTCTCGTCGATATCCTTGTCGGCAACACCCTTGGATTTCAGGAATGCGCGCAGGATCTTGTTGGTTGTGCGCGGGTAGACATAGTCGGTACCCAGCAGGACCCAGCGCTTGGCGCCGCCGCCTTCCTTGCTCATCAGGTATTCGACAGCCGGGATCGCCTGCTGGTTGGGCGCGGCGCCGGTATAAAACACGTTCCGGGAAATTTCCTCGCCTTCATATTGCACGGGGTAAAACAGCAGGCTGTTCAGTTCTTCAAAGACCGGCAACACCGACTTGCGCGACACCGAAGTCCAGCAGCCGAAGGTGACCGCAACCTTGTCCTGGGTGATCAGCTGACGGGCTTTTTCGGCAAACAACGGCCAGTTCGAAGCCGGATCGACAACAACGGGCTCGATTTTCATGCCCATGACGCCGCCTTTGGCGTTGATTTCTTCAAAAGCCATCAGGGCGACATCTTTCAGCACGGTTTCGCTGATTGCCATGGTGCCCGACAAGGAATGCAGAACGCCGACCTTTACTGTTTTGCCTTGCGCCTGAACTGCGGGCGATGCCAGACCGAGGGCCGAAGCGACGGCTACGGCGCCAGTCAATGCGAGTAAGCGATGGATGAACAATCTGCGGTGCGACATGTTTGCTGCCTCCCGTTAATATGTGGATTCGTTGTTGCATGAGGTATCGCACTCCCTGCGTGCGTTACCCGGAATAGCACAGCAGGATTTGTGCCATGCACTCGAGCCCCCGTGTTATCGGGAAAAACGCTGTGGTGCTGGGCGTTTAGCACGATGTGCCGGGATTTATCGGACATCATGCAGGCCGCGTTGATCCCGAGTCGGGGCCTGCTTGGTGCGCGCCAATGCCGACTCGCTCGGTTGTGGTGCAATAAATCCGTCACACATCTGTTTCGCGATCACTGAATCGCGACGCCCTGATGCGTGATGCTTCCACATCATGCGGTTCGCGGCCCCGACCCTCACTCTGATATTGAATGCATCGACCATGCGCTGATACGTCTGTTCGCAGTTGTCCGTACAAGTGCATTCCCTGCAATGGCATGAAATCTGCTCTTTCCGATTCGGTGCACCTATGCGTTTGTCATGGTGCATGGCGTGCAATCAATCAATCGCTACTGCAAAGGGAGCCAACAGATGCGAGCAATTCAATCGACAACAAAAGTTATGAGGGCGCGCGGGCTGCACAAGCTGCGTGCATCCGCCGCCGGCGTTCTTGGAGCGCTCACCGTGCTCGCCGCGCCCGTGCAGGCTGCCGAGATCAAGCTCAGCGATGAAGCGGGCGTGACTGCGGGGATCGGCCTGCGAACCAGTTATACGACTCGCGAGCTGGGCGCACCCAACGGAACGAACCGGTCCAATGATTTTGCCTTGGATAATGTAAGGCTGTACCTCGGTGGTCATTACGGCAAAATCATCAAGGCCACATTCAACACTGAACGCACTGGCGGTCCGGCGGCAACCGGCGGTGATTCGATCCGCGTGATGGATGCGATTGCCCAGTTCGAATTCATGCCCGAGTTCAACGTGTGGATGGGCCGGATGCTGCCGCCCAGTGATCGTGCCAATCTCTACGGGCCGTTTTTCGCGCTACCGTGGTCTTATCCCGGCGTTGCATCCAACTATCCCAACCTCGCGGTTGGTCGCGATAACGGCGTGATGGCCTGGGGCAAACCGTTCTCGTCGAAGCTGGTGTATTCGGTGGGCGCTTTTGAGGGGCACAATAAACATGCCGCCCTGTCCGGCGCCTCGGACAAATTGTTGTACGCAGGGCGTCTGGCATTCAATATCTGGGATGCAGAACCCGCGCCCGCGCATTACACCGGCGGCTGGTACGGCGGCAGCAAGGACATTCTGACAGTCGCTGTGGCCGGCTTTACCCAGGGTGACGGAGTGGGTACTGCAGCAGCCCCGGGCAAGCTCAAGGTATGGAGCACCGACCTGCTGTTCGAAAAGAAATTTGCGATGGGCGTGCCAACTTTCGAAGCCGCTTATTACAAATATGACCTCGGCGCAGTCGATTGCGGCTCTGGTGAGCCGGGCTCAGTGGCCTGCCCAGTGGGCGACAATTTCGGCGGCCAGGTCGATGGCAAGGCGTACCTGATCGGTGGCGCATTCCTGTTCCCGCAGAAACTGGCCTGGGGTCAGGTGCAGCCGTATTTCCGCTATCAGAAATTCGAGCGCACCTTGAGCAACACCACCAACAAGGCTCTTGATCTCGGCGTCAATTACATCATCAAGGGGCCGAATGCCAAGGTCAGCCTGACGTACTCGAAGTTTGAGGACAGCAAACTGGCCGCTCCGTTGAACGACATCAACCAGGTCGTGCTTGGGGTTCAGCTGCAGTATTAATGGGCAGTTTCAGGGAGAGCGCGATTTGCTCCGGGTGCCAGGGTCAGTGGCGCCCGGAGCGCGCTTGATGGTTTTCAGCATCTGACCGGTATCAGGCCCTGGACGGGGCTATTGGCGACTTCGCCAGTCCGGCGTTTTCCAGCACCCTGCCTGCACGCAGGCAGATATCTTCGCGCCATGGTGCGGCAATCAGTTGTACGCCGATCGGCATGCCGCCCGACGTCCACAGCGGCGCGACAGCAACCGGCAATCCTATGAATGAAACCGGCTGCGTCAGCAAGCCGATGTTCGGGCGTACCGGCAGGGTTTCACCATTGAGTACCATGGTTTCCGCCCCGATCGGGGTTGCCGTGCAGGGTGTTGCCGGTGCCAGCAGCAGGTCGTAGCGTGAAAAAAGTTCACGCGCGGTTTCCTGGAACCAGTGGCGAAAGCGCTGGGCACGCATATACCAGCTGGCCGGCAGCATGGCGCCGGCCGTGAGCCGGTCGCGTGACAGTGGTTCAAAATCTTCCGGCCGTCTGCGTAATTCATCAGCATAAAACGCACCGCTTTCCGACGCAGTGATGATGAACGCCGCGGAGCGTGCACGATGCGCTTCCGGCAGCATCACGGTATCCGCGGCGCCCAGTGCCGCAGCGGCCTGTGCGACGGCTTGGCGGGCGTCGGCATCTGCCCATTGTTCGAAATAACCGCCGAGTACACCGATGCGCAGGCCGCGGAGGCCGTCATCGAGCGAAGGCGCAACGGGTTCGACGCTGCGTCCGGCGCAGGCCGGATCGCCGGCATCCGGCCCCTGCAGCGCGTCGTAGACCAGCGCGAGATCCCCGGTGTTGCGCGCCAGCGGACCGAGGTGATCGAGGCTGGGTACAAACGGATATGATCCGCTGCGCGTGAGCCGGCCGAATGTCGGCTTCAATCCGAACACGCCGCAGAAGGAAGAGGGCACCCGGATCGAGCCGTTGGTGTCGGAGGCCAGCGAAAAATACGCAAACCCGGCGGCCACCGCGGCGCCGGAGCCGCCTGAAGATCCGCCTGCTACCCGCGTGCGATCACGCGGATTGCGGGTGATGCCGAAATGGGTGTTTTCGGTGGTGAAGCCGTAGGCATAGGCATCCATGTTCAGCGCGCCGGTCAACACCGCGCCGGCGGCCCGCATGCGTTGCACCAGCGCCGCATCTTGTTGTGCCGGTGGATCTTCGATGCGGAGTTTTGCGCCGGCCAGTGTGGTCAGCCCCTGCAGATCAAACAGGTTCTTGACCGCGTAGGGCACACCGGCCAGCGGCGGCAGTTCACTGCCGCCTGTGCGCAGGGCATCGACAGCACGGGCCTCCGTCCGCGCCCGTTCGGCGAGTACGGCGGTGAAACTGTTGATGTCTGCGTCACCGGCCAGCGTGCGCGCGATGACGGCGTCGGTGATTTCCAGCGCGGAGGCCCGGCCGCTGCGTACCAATGCCACGCACTCCCGGGCGGAGTCGGGCGCGGTCACGGCGCAGTCACGGGAGAAACACCGGCGCCGGCTCGATTTCCGCCTCCAGCGGGAAATCCTCGAGCTGCTGCGCCATGACCCCGATGCGCTGCAACTGCAGGATAATTTCGGCGCGCCGGGCGGCATCCAGTTCGAAGCCGTTGAGCGCAGCCATATTGTCGACGTAAGCAGGCCAGTCCATCAATTGCGGGTTCATGTGTCGGATTGTAACGGGGCTGCGACGGCATGGAACAACATCGGGGGCATCAATGCGCCGGCGCCCCCTGTATCGGTTCGGATGTGGCGGTTACCGCGGCCGTGGACTGTGATTTCGCACACCACAACAACACGACGGCCACCATCAGGTAGCTGAACGCGACCAGCGGTGTTTTGGCGATGCCGATGGCTTCGCTGTGCATGAAACCGAAGAACGTCAGCACGGCGCCGGCCGCGGCGAAAGCAGCGGCCTTGCGATAGGCGCGGTCGATGATGCACGCCGACACCGCGGCCAGGATCAGGCTGACCAGTATCGCGCCACTGCCGAGGATTTCGAGGCCGTGATACAGCACGCCGACCTGTCCCAGTTTGTCGAGTCCCACCGCCATCGCGTTAGTGCCGGCAGCGCCCAGCGCATTGTCGATCTGCAGTTTGCCCCAGGCCGCGACCTGCGGAATCAGCGACAGGATGACTGCGGGGGCGTGCTTGTGCGGGGTTTCCTGGAAGGCCTGCGCGCCGATCAGCATGCCGATGTAGAGCAGGATCGGGGAAATCGCGACCACCGGGATCAGTGCCATCATCAGTGCCAGGATTCCGAACCAGGACATGATCAGCACCATCACACCGGTGGCTGCGGAGTAACCGATGCGTCCACCGATGGCTTTCCAGCCGGGGTGTCCGATGTAGACGGCATTGATGAACGGGTTGCCCAGCAGGCAACCGATCAGGCTGACTACGCCGTCGGCCGTCAGCACACGCGTGGTGGGGAAACTGTCGCCACCCGCAGCCGCGCTTTCGACGTTGTCCATGGCCTCGACCAGGTCGTAGATGCCAAAGGGAATGGCAGTGACCAGGATCACACCGAGAAATTCAAAACCGGAAAACACATGGCCGATCGCCGGCACCGGGAAGGAAAAACCGAAGGTGGCGAAGGAAGCCCCCAGGTTGGCGACGCTCATGCCGCCGAAATTGAGGCCAACCGCGGTCGAACCCCAGGCGATGAGCGAGCCGACTGCGATGGCCACCAGGCCGGCCGGAATGCCCTTGAAATAACGCACGCCGCCGAACCAGCTGGCGAGCAGGATGGCGAAGCAGACGATGCCGATCACCGGTGTCATGTACATTTCCAGCGCCGGCCGCATCGAGATGAAGGCGATGGACACGCCTGCCAGCGCGCCGAGCAGTGCCGCGCGTGGCGTGATCTTGCGGATGAATGGCGCGATGAAACCGCCGATCATCAGCACAAAACTCTGCACGAATACCCAGGTCAGCCCGGCTTCCCAGCCTTTGATCGGATCGCCGGTCTTCAGTGCAATCGGCAGCATGATCACGAACACAACCACGAACATGTGCGGTACGCTGATGCCGGAAGGCAGCGCGCAGACATCCGTGCGCCCGGTGTCCCGCGCCAGTTTGTACGCCAGCCAGGCGTAATACAGTGTGCTCAGGAACAGCATCAGCCCGGTGGCGGGCAGGATGCGGCCAAAGATCAGCTCGTCGGGCATTTTCAGCACGTAGCGCAGCAATGCGGTCAGGGTCAGCATATTGACTAGGATGTTGGTGCCGAAGCCGAAAAAGGCGTTCCAGTCGCCGGGTACCCAGAGGGCGGGCTTGTTTGCGGTCGCAGTCATGTTGTTCTCCCTGTTGTTTTTTCGGATGCCAGAATTTGTCGCCTGTCATGTGTTCAGCCGAGTGCGGCGAGTACCTTCGCAGAGTCCGAAACCCAGCCGAAAATTCCGCCCTGTGCCTTGACCATGCGCAGACCCACTTCATGAAACTCGGGGATATACGAGGCGCAGCAGTCGCCGGGCACGATGCAGCGGTAACCGCGATCGTTGCCTTCGCGCACCGTGGTATGCACACAGACCTCGGTGGTGACGCCGCACACGATCATGGTTTCGATGCCGCCGTGCTGCAGGATGGAATGCAGGTCGGTGGCGTAGAACGCGCCTTTGCCCGGCTTGTCGATCACCGGTTCGTCCGGCTGCGGATAAAGGGAAGGAACGATGTCGTGGCCGGGTTCGCCGCGAATCAGGATGCGGCCCATCGGACCGGGGGCACCGATGCGCAGGCTGGGAGCACCACGATTTACCTTCGCCGGCGGCGCGTCACTCATGTCGGGACGATGACCTTCGCGGGTATGGATCACCAGCATGCCGTGCCGGCGCGCGCCCGCGAGCAGTGCCTGACAGGGTTTGATCGCGGCGGCAAGCAGCGATACATCGTTGCCCAGCGATTCGCCAAACCCGCCCGGCTCGAGGAAGTCGCGCTGCATGTCGATGATGATGACGGCCGTGCGTGCGGGATCAACGGTGATCGGTTCCGGCTCGGCAGCAATGGTCACGGTGGTCATTACAGCGTCCGTTTCGCGGCATGTGTTTTGTCGCAGCCTTAGTGCACTGCGATCGAAACGTAAAAACGCAAGAATCAGACCATCTGCCCGGCAGATTTAAAATATTTTTAAAACAATGACTTGTATAAAAATCCGGATGTGTGGCCAATCAAGGCCTGTGCACAGGCAAGGGCTGCCTGCACGATGGTGGTGCGGTGTATTACCGCGGCGCGGCGGTCTGCGGTTTCAGCGTGATGATCAACACGCCGGCGAGCACCAGCGTTGCGCCGGCGAGTTGCACTGATGTCATGGCTTCGCCGAGAAACAACCAAGCGAAAGTCATGGTGGCCAGGGGGCCGACACAACCGACCAGTGATACCTGGTTGGCGCCGATGCGCTTCAGGCCCTCGGCCATCAGCCACAGCGGCAATACCGTGGCGAAGACCGCGAGCACGGCGACCAGAACATAGACTTCATGTGCGACGACCAGCGCCTGCAGCGGGCGGAGGGCGAGGAAGTGCGCGATGACAAAACCGGTGGCGATCAGCGAGGCGTAGGCTGAAAAACGCATGGAACCGAATTTGTGCACCAGTCTGCTGCCGGCGACCAGGTAGCTTGCATAAGTGACAGCACTGCCGAAGACCAGCGTCGCGCCGAGGATGGTCAGGTCCAGCCGGTCGCCCAGTTGCGCTTCGGCGCTGAACACCAGCGCGATGCCGGCATAGGACAGGCCCAGCGACAGCAATTGCCGCCCGCGCAGTGGCTGTTTCAGAAAAATCGCCGACATCAGCAGTACCAGAGTCGGGTACAAATAGAGGATCAGCCGGCCGAAACCCGCCGAGATGTACTGCAGGCCGGCGAGGTCAAGAAAACTGCCGAGGTAATAACCGAGGAAACCGAGCACGATGATGCCGGCAATTTCACGCCGGGTGAATGCCACGGCTGGGCGTCCCGCCCACCACGCCATGAGCAGAAATAACGGCGCGGCAAACAACATGCGCAGCGCGAGCAGTGTGGTGGTGTCGACACCGTACTGGTAGGCGGCCTTGACCAGCACCGGTTTGGCGGAAAAAGCGACCGAGCCTGCAAGGGCACAGGCGATGCCGATCCAGGCATCGCCCCGAGGTTGTTGCGGATCCGACACTAGCGGCGACGCCCCCCGCCGAGTATGGATCCCAGCACGCCGCGGATGATTTCACGGCCGACCTGTGAACCGATGGCGCGGGCCGCGCTTTTGGTCGCCAGTTCGATCGCGCCTTCACGCCTCCCGCCGCGTGGACCGGTGGAGCCGCCGAGCAGTCCGCCCAGCGCACCGAGCAATCCGCCGCCCGAGTCACCCTGTGGCGCGACAGCGCCGGGTTTCGCCGCCGCTTGCTGTTCCTGTACGCGCTGTGTCAGTTTTTCGTAGGCGGATTCGCGATCCTCGACTTTGTCATAGGTGCCGGCAAGCAGCGAAGCCTTGATGGTGGCGGCGCGTTCTTCAGACGTCACTGCGCCGAGGCGGCTGCCCGGCGGCAGCACGAATGCGCGTTCGACGATGCACGGCCGGCCTTTCTCATCGAGAAATGACACCAGTGCCTCGCCGACACCGAGTTCGGTGATCGCTGCTTCGACGTCGAGTTTCGGATTGACACGCAGCGTGGTCGCCGCACTCTTGACGGCTTTCTGGTCGCGCGGCGTGAAGGCGCGCAAGGCATGCTGCACACGGTTGCCGAGCTGGCCGAGCACGGTATCGGGAATGTCCAGCGGATTCTGCGTGACGAAATAAACACCGACGCCCTTGGAGCGGATCAGCCGCACCACCTGTTCGATTTTTTCGAGCAGGGCGGGTGGCGCATCGCTGAACAGCAGGTGCGCTTCGTCGAAGAAAAACACCAGCTTCGGTTTTTCCGGGTCACCGACCTCGGGCAATTGCTCGAACAGTTCGGACAGCAGCCACAGTAAGAATGTCCCGTAGAGCTTGGGCGAATTCATCAGCTTGTCGGCGGCGAGGATATTGATGACGCCGCGGCCCTTGCCGTCGGTCTGCATCAGGTCCTGGATGTTCAGCGCCGGCTCGGCAAAGAATTTGTCACCACCCTGCTGCTCGATTTCAAGCAGGCCACGCTGGATCGCGCCGATCGACGCTGCCGAGACGTTGCCGTACTGGGTGGTGAAGTTTTTTGCGTTTTCACCGACATGCTGCAGCATCGCACGCAGGTCTTTCAGGTCGAGCAGCAGCAGACCGTTGTCGTCGGCGATCTTGAACACCAGTGTCAGTACACCCTGCTGGGTGTCGTTCAGGTTGAGCAGTCGCGCCAGCAGCAGCGGACCCATTTCGGAAATGGTCGCGCGCACCGGATGGCCCTGGGCACCGAAGGCATCCCAGAACACCACCGGGCAGGATTCATAGGCAAAATCTTCGATATCCAGTTGTTTGATGCGTTCTTCGATTTTTGGTTTGGGGTCGCCTTTTTGCGACAAACCGGCCAGGTCGCCTTTGACATCGGCCATGAACACCGGCACGCCGATTTTTGAGAAGCCTTCGGCAATGCGCTGCAGGGTGACGGTCTTGCCGGTGCCGGTGGCGCCGGCGATCAGCCCGTGACGGTTGGCGAGGCCGGGAAGCAGGAACAGGTCCTGTGCGGATTTGGCGACGAGCAGGGGTGCGACCATGGCGGATTCTGGATTTCGCTATGATAAAATTTCAACAATTCTAACGGGTTACCAGGGCTTCAAAACAGAGTTTCAGAAGGAGCTGCAGAAAATCCATGGCCGGACATTCGAAGTGGGCGAACATCCAGCACCGCAAGGGGCGGCAGGATGCCAAGCGGGGCAAGATATTCACACGCCTGATCAAGGAGATTACCGTTGCCGCGCGCCTGGGCGGCGGGGATGCAGGCACCAACCCGCGGCTGCGGCTGGCGATGGACAAGGCCTATGACAACAATATGCCGAAGGACAACGTCGAGCGCGCGATCAAACGCGGCAGCGGCGAACTGGAAGGCGTGAATTACGAGGAAATCCGCTACGAGGGTTACGGCATCGCCGGCGCTGCAGTAATGGTCGATTGCATGACCGACAACCGTACCCGCACCGTGGCCGATGTGCGCCATGCCTTCACCAAGTACGGCGGCAATCTCGGTACCGACGGATCGGTGGCCTTTCTGTTCAAACACTGCGGGCAGATGGTATTTGCGCCGGGCACCGACGAAGCCAAACTGATGGATGCGGCGATTGATGCCGGCGCCGAAGACGTGGAAACGCACGAGGACGGCAGCATTGAGGTCATTACCGGGCCCGCCGAGTTTTCCGCGGTACGCGCTGCACTGGTCAAGGCCGGCTTTAAACCGGAACTGGCCGAAGTGACGATGAAACCTTCAACCGAAAATGCGTTGACGGGTGACGATGCCGTGCGCATGCAAAAACTCCTGGACGCCCTCGAGGCCGTTGACGACGTGCAGGAGGTGTACACCACCGCAGTCCTCGACGAGCCCGCTTGAGCGCGGCAACCTCCACGCTTCGTATTCTCGGCATCGACCCCGGGCTGCGCGTCACCGGCTTCGGCGTCATCGAACAGACCGGCCAGCAGCTCGTCTATATCACCAGCGGCTGCATCCGCAGCGGCGAGGGCGAACTGCCGCAGCGCATCAAGGTCCTGCTCGAAGGTTTGCAGGAAGTCATTGCCAGTACCCGCCCGCAGTGCGTCGCCATCGAGCAGGTGTTCGTCAACATCAATCCGCAATCAACACTTTTACTCGGCCAGGCCCGCGGTGCGGCGATCTGCGCTGCGGTGGCCAGCGCATTGCCGGTGGCCGAGTACACCGCGCTGCAGGTCAAGCAGGCAGTGGTCGGCGCCGGCAAGGCGAAAAAAGAGCAGGTGCAGGCCATGGTGCGGCGCCTGCTGAAACTGGCCGGTGATCCCAGCCCAGATGCCGCGGATGCACTGGCCTGCGCGATCTGCCATGCGCATGGCGGGCAGGGTTATGGCGGCGTCGGTGTGGGCCGGCGACGGCGCGCGGGGCGGCTGCGATGAGCCGCATCCTGCTGGCGTGGGAATTGGGCACCGGGTTCGGGCACCTTGCGCATTTTCTCAGCCTCGCCCCCCGCCTGCTGGAGCGCGGACATACCCTGCATGTCGCTGCGCGCGAAATTGTCGGTGCGCACAAGGCGGTCGGCGACCTGCCAATCACCGTGCATCAGGCGCCACTGTGTCTGAATACCTATTCGGGCCTGCAGGAGCCACCACTGAATTTTTCCGAGATCCTGATGCGCTACGGCTACCTGGATCCGCCGATGCTGCGCGCGATGATCGGCTCATGGCGTGCCTTGCTGGATGCGACGCGTACGGAACTGCTGATCGCCGACCATGCGCCGACGGCGCTGATCGCGGCGCGTCTTGCCGGGATTCCGACAGCCGTCATTGGCAGTCCGTTTGCCGTGCCGCCGAATATTCATCCGACACCGAATATGCGGCAATGGATACAGGTTCCGGTGCAACGACTGACCGACAGCGATGCGCGGGTGCTTGGCGTGGTGAATGCATCATTGCCGGCCGGAGCGGTGCCGATTACGGCGATCCACGAGATTTTTTCCGGCGCGGCACAGTTTTTTCTCGGGATTCCCGAGACGGATCCTTACGGATCGCGGGATACCGCGATCTACCTCGGGCCGAACGGGCACAGTACAGGCACTGCGATGCCGGCATGGCCTGAAAGCACGGGCAAGCGGATTCTGGTTTATCTGCATGGGAATTATCGGCATGTCGAGGCCGGCATGCGCGCGCTGGCAGCCGGTGGCGCCAGTGTCATTGCCCATGTGTCGGGCGCTGATCAGGGACTCCTGCATCTGATGTCGACGCTGGGAGTGCATGCTTCCCGCGAACCCGTCGACATGGTCCGCCTGCTGCCGCAAGCGGACCTTTGCGTGACTCATGGTCCGGGTGCGGCATTCGCTGCGCTGCAGGCGGGCGTGCCGGTATTAATGCTGCCAAAACAGCTCGAAAACTTCCTGTTTGCGCGGGCTTTGCGGCGCATCGGGGTTGGCGCCCTGATAGACCCGGAACAGGACAACCCCGATTTCGCCGGTGCGCTGGCAGAGATGCTCTCGAACAGCCGGTATTCCGCTGGCGCGCGTGCTTTTGCCGAGCGATACCGGGGTAATGCTGTTGATGCAATGGCAGAACGGGCTATTGCCCGCATCGAGGCCCGTTGTGCGGTACCGGTGGCATGAGCTGTAACCTGCTTGCCCGGAAACTGGGTATGGGTTTTGGCCATCTCGGGCCTTTTCTAGGACGCCTGCCGCGCCTGCTGGAACGTGGCCACACCCTGCATGTCGCGGCCCGCGAAATTTCCGGTGCGGCACAGGCGTTGACCAATCTGCCGGTGACTCTGTACCAGGCGCCATCATGCATGAACGCCTGTGGCGGTCTGCAGGACCCGCCGCCGAACTGCGCCGAAATCCTCATGCGTTACGGTTACCTGGGGCCGACAATGCTGCGCGGCATGATGGCGGCATGGAATTCGCTGATCAGGCTCGCTGATGATGCGTTCCGTCGCAATGCAGCCGCGCTTGCGCAGCGTCATGCCGAGGCTGGTGTTGGTACAATGGCTGGCCGGGCGGTTGCCCGCATCGAAATGTTAGCTTCACAGGGAGCCGGACCCAGCTCATGATCGGCCGCGTATCAGGACGTTTGCTGACCAAACAGCCGCCGCAGATCACGGTGGACGTGAACGGTATCGGTTATGAAATCGACGTGCCGATGAGCACCCTGTACCAGTTGCCGGCGACCGGCGCCGAGGTGACGCTGTATACCCAGTTGATCGTGCGCGAGGACGCGCACCTGCTCTACGGCTTTGCCACCGAAGCCGAACGTGCGCTGTTCCGGCAACTGATCAGGATCTCCGGCATCGGTGCGCGCACGGCATTGTCGGTGCTGTCGGGCCTGTCGGTGGCCGAGTTGCGCGAAGCGGTGCGCGGACAGGACATTGCGCGCATGACCAAAATCCCCGGCATCGGCAAGAAAACCGCGGAACGCCTGCTGCTCGAGTTGCGCGACCGCCTCGATTTCAAAGCCGGGGATTCGTCCGCAGGCGGTGTTGCCGCGCCGGGCACCGGCGACATCGTCAACGCGCTGAGCGCGCTTGGCTACAATGACCGTGAAGTAAACTGGGCGGTGGATAAGCTACCGGCTGGATTATCGGTGACCGAGGGCATACGCCAGGCCCTGAAGCTGCTGTCGAAATCATAGAACATCAGTCGTAGAGCGCCAGTCACAAGAGCATCAAACACATGATCGAAACCGACCGCCTGATTGCCGCCGCCCCCGCTTCCGTGCAGGAAGAGGTGTTCGAGCGCGCGCTGCGGCCCAAGGCACTCGATGAATATGTCGGCCAGGAAAAAATCCGCGGCCAACTGTCGATCTTTATCGAAGCGGCACGCAAGCGCAAGGAAGCGCTGGATCATGTGCTGCTGTTCGGTCCGCCGGGCCTGGGCAAAACCACGCTGGCCCACATCATCGCGCGCGAGATGGGTGTCAATCTGCGCCATACCTCGGGCCCGGTGCTGGAACGTGCCGGCGACCTCGCGGCGATACTGACCAACCTCGAACCGAATGACGTGCTGTTCATCGACGAGATCCACCGCCTGTCGCCGGTGGTTGAGGAAATCCTCTATCCGGCGCTGGAGGATTACCAGATCGACATCATGATCGGCGAAGGACCGGCTGCGCGTTCGGTCAAGCTCGACCTGCCGCCGTTCACGCTGGTTGGCGCCACCACGCGCGCCGGCATGCTGACCAACCCGCTGCGCGACCGCTTTGGCATCGTGGCGCGACTGGAGTTCTACACCACGGATGAATTGACGCGCATCGCAGAGCGTTCGGCGCGGCTGCTCGAAGTCGAGATCGATAGTGGTGGCGCGCGCGAAATTGCCGGTCGTTCGCGTGGCACGCCGCGCATTTCCAACCGGCTGCTGCGCCGGGTCCGCGATTTTGCCGAGGTGCGCGCAGACGGACGGATCACGCGCGCGGTCGCCGATGACGCGCTGAAAATGCTCGACGTGGATCCGGTAGGTCTTGATGTCATGGACCGCAAGCTGCTGCAGGCGGTGATCGACAAGTTCGGCGGCGGGCCTGTCGGTGTCGACAACCTCGCCGCGGCGATCGGCGAAGAGCGTGACACCATCGAAGACGTGCTGGAACCGTACCTGATCCAGCAGGGTTACCTGCAGCGTACCCCGCGCGGGCGCGTCGCTACCCCAGCGGCTTATCGTCATTTTGGCCTGGCCCAGCCTGCGCGGACGGGCACGAGTGATCTCTGGAACGAGTGATGCTCTTCCAGATTGAAGTCACCACCCACTGTACATTCACCTGTTTTTATTGCGCCGGACGTGATATGCCGCAACGGCACATGGCGTGGCCGGTACTCGAACGGATCCTGGCGCACATCCCCGCCGGTCCGCATGTGGTGTCATTGCAGGGCGAAGGCGAGCCGACCCTGCATCCGCGGTTCTGGGACATGGTGGCGGGTGTGAAGGCGCGCGGGTTTTTGCCGACGACGATCACCAACGGCTACGAGATCGACACCGCGCGCATGGCCGCAGAATTGCCGAACGTCGCCGTCTCCATCGACACGCTGGACGAAGCCGAGGCCACCCGCATCGGGCGCCTGAAACTGCCCCGCGTGCTGGCCAGCCTGGATCGCCTGCTCGCCACGATGGGACCGGAGCGGATACGCATCATGACAGTGGATTACGGCCAAGACCTGTCCGCACTCAGGAATTTCCTGCAGCAGAAAGGCCTGCGCCAGCATATCGTGCAGCCCCTGCAACGCAAGGAGGACTATGCCCGCCGCTATCCGGAACGGGTCTCCGCAGCAGGCCGCTACCATTGCCAATGCCGCTTTCTGCAGGCACCGGTCATGCGCTTTTATGACATCACCGGGCGCGAGTTGCCCTGCTGTTTCATCAAGGACACTACGGCGTTCACGTCCATCGCCGCGCTGGCCACCGATCTGGCAAAGGGTGTCGTGCCGCCGCCCTGTGCCGGTTGCCGCGAGATCATGCACTGAAGTGCCGGTCTGCGCCGGATTATAATTTATAACACATTGTTTTAATTATATATTTTGAGAAAACAACTCCCCGGATCCTCATCAAAAACAAAGGCCGCCAGCGGCGGCGCACGGCGCCAACCCTTTTGCTGGCCGATCCGCGTTTATTACGAAGACACCGATGCCGGTGGCGTGGTGTTTTACGCGAACTACCTGGGTTTCATGGAACGTGCGCGCACCGAGTGGCTGCGCGCGCTGGGTTTCGAACAGCCGGAGATGGCGGCGCAGGATGGCGTGCTGTTTGTGGTGCACGCGGTGAACATCAAATATCTGAAACCGTCGCGGTTCAACGACAGCTTGCAGGTCACCGTGGAAGTCGTTAACGTCGGCGGCAGCCGCATCCGGTTTTTGCAGCGAGTGCTGCGCGGGGACGAGGAGATCACGCGGGCAGAGGTCGAGGTCGTGTGTGTCAGCACCGATACTTTCAGACCGGCCCGCATGCCCGACGCGATGCATACGACAATAGAAAAAATATAGTACGAGAAACGGGAACGAAAAATTGAACGCTACGCTTACGAATGACATGTCCGTGCTCAGCCTGATCACCGGCGCGAGTGTGCCGGTGCAGCTGGTGATGCTGATTCTCCTGCTGTCGTCGCTGTTTTCCTGGTATTACATTTTCCTCAAGGTGCTCACGCTACGCCGCGCGGCGCAGCAGACCGCCGAGTTCGAGCGCCAGTTCTGGAGCGGTGCCGACCTGAAGGATCTGTTCCAGCGTGCGGTCAATGCGCGGGATTCCGCGGGCAGCCTCGAACGTATTTTCGAAGCCGGTTTCCGCGAATTCACCAAGCACCGGCGCGAGCCCGGCACCGATGTCGGTGCGCTGATGGACAGCACGCGGCGCGCAATGCGCGCCACCTACCAGCGCGAAATGGACAAGCTCGAATCCTCGCTGTCCTTCCTTGCCTCGGTCGGTTCGGTCAGCCCGTACGTCGGCCTGCTCGGCACGGTGTGGGGCATTATGAATTCCTTTCGCGGGCTGGCCAATGTCGGGCAGGCGACGCTGAGTCATGTCGCACCGGGTATCGCCGAAGCGCTGATTGCCACAGCGATCGGCCTGTTCGCGGCGATTCCGGCGGTGGTCGCCTACAACCGTTTCGCGGGCGACGTGAACCAGCTGGCGATCCGCTTCGACGCGTTCACTGAAGAGTTCTCCAACATCCTGCAGCGTCAGGTACATTGACTTCCCGATGCTGATCGAAAAACGCAGCGGCCGTCGTCTGATCAACCAGATCAACGTTGTGCCGTACATCGATGTGATGCTGGTTTTGCTGGTGATTTTCATGGTCACCGCGCCGATGATGAACCCGAGCAAGGTGGATTTGCCGTCGGTGGGAAAGTCATCCGAAATAAAGACCCCGCCGCTGCAGATCATGGTCGACAAAAAAGGTGACCTTACTTTTCGTGACCAGGACGGCAAGGCGGATCGCAAGGTGAAATGGGACGAAGTGATCGCCCTGATCAAGGAGCGGCAGTCCCGCAATCCGGAGCAGGCGGTAGTGATTGCCGCAGACAAGGGCGTGCTCTACGAAAAAGTGGTCGAAGTCATGAATACGCTGCAGCAGAACAACGTGCAGCGGGTAGGGCTGCTGGTCCGCTCTGGTAACTAATGAGCGCGGCCGCGATCAACTCCCGCGAACAGGCCCTCGCCGGCGGGCTGGCCTTCGCGACGCATGTGCTGTTCCTGATCCTGATGGTGTTCGGCGTAAGCTGGCAGCACAAACAAATCGACACCGCAGTGGTCGTCGATCTCTGGCGTGATCTGCCGGCAGTGGCGCTGCCCCGGGCCGAGGCGCCGCCACCCCCAGCCGTCAAGCCCGAGCCGCCACCTCCCGCGCCCAAGGTCGAAGTCAAGCCGCCGCCCAAACCGGAGCCTGTACCTGTAGCCAAGCCGGACATTGCGCTGAAAGAAAAGCAGGAGAAGGAACGCAAGCTGAAGGAGCGGCAGGCGGCGGAAGAAAAGAAAAAACTCGCAATGGAAAAAGCGCGTGAAGAAGCGCTGGAGAAAAAGAAACGCGCCGAAGCCGAGGTGCTGAAAAAGAAACAGACCGCGGAAGCCGACGCCAAACGTGCCGCGGCTGAACAGGAAAAAATGCGGGCCGCTGAAGCCGCACAGCGGGCGGCCGCCAGTCAGAGGGAAATCGACAAGTACATGAACGGTATCCGTACCCAGGTCAGGCGTGGGCTTGTGGTGCCGCCCAGCGTGCAAGGCAATCCGGAGGCCGATTTCACCGTGACGCTCTTGCCTGGTGGCGAGGTGCTGGACGTTCGCCTCAACAAGAGCAGCGGCAATGCGGCATATGACGCGGCCATTGAGGCGGCGATCCGCAAGGGGCAACCGTACACGGTTCCGACCGGAGACCAGTTTCAGCAGTATTTTCGCCGCTTCACCATGGCCTTCAGGCCGGTTCAGTAATATTTCTGCATGACAATGACAATGAACCCGGGCGCAAACTGGCGGTCACACATACCAGACCTCAGTATCGAACCAGAAAAAGATGAAAAATCTTAAAACAGTACTGTTATTTATCGGGCTGGTCTTGCTGGCCCAGACGGCGTCAGCCCAGCTCCGGATCGAGGTGGTCGGCGGTGGCGCGACACAGATTCCGGTGGCCATCGTGCCCTTCCGTGCCGAAGAAGGCCTGGCTCAGCGCCTGACGCCGGTGGTTGCGGCCGACCTTGCGCGCAGCGGCCTGTTCAAGATTGTCGATGCCGGCGGCATGAATCCGGTGCCGTACGAGCCCGAGCAGGTAAATTACCCACAATGGCGTGCCCGCGGTGCCGACGCTGTGGTGATCGGTTCCGTCACCAAGGCTCCAGATGGCCGTTATGACATCCGTTTCCGCGTCATGGATGCCGTCAAGCAGACGCAGATCGCCGGGTTTGTCTATTTCGCCACCGAAAACCAGCTGCGGCTGACCGCGCACAAGATTGCCGATGTCATTTACGAAAAGCTCACCGGCGACACCGGGGTGTTCGCAACCCGCATTACCTACGTCGTCAAACGCGGCACGCGCTACGAACTGCATGTTGCCGATGCCGACGGTTTCGGCGCGCAAAGCGTGCTGGCATCGAACGAGCCGATCATTTCGCCGGCGTGGTCGCCGGACGGCACACGGCTCGCCTATGTGTCCTTCGAACAGAAAAAGCCGGTGGTCTATGTGCAGTCACTGACCACCGGCGGCCGCCAGGCCGTGGCGGCCTTCCGTGGCAGCAACAGCGCGCCGGCGTGGTCGCCGGACGGCAGGCGGCTGGCGGTGACGCTGACCCGCGACGGCGGTTCGCAGCTGTTCCTGATCAATGCCGATGGTTCGGGTGCGCCGCAACGGCTGACGCAGAGCGCGGCGATCGACACGGAAGCCAATTTTTCGCCCGATGGCCAGTCGATATTGTTTACTTCGGATCGCGGCGGCGGCCCGCAGATTTATCGTATTCCCGTCAGCGGCGGTGTGCCGCAGCGCGTGACCTTCGAAGGCACTTACAACGTGTCGGCGCGGCACAGTCCCGACGGCAAGAGTTTCACCTTCATCCAGCGCAACGGCGGCCGATTCAATGTCGCGGTGCAGGATTTCGCGACACGCCAGGTGCAGGTGCTGACCGATGGTGGTGTTGATGAATCGCCGAGTTTTGCGCCGAACAACAAGATCATCCTCTATGCGACCGAGGTCGGGGGCCGTGGTATATTGGCCGCCGTTTCCAGCGATGGTCGCATCAAGCAACGTTTTACCGCTGATGTCGGGGATGCGCGTGAACCTGCGTGGAGTCCCGTGGTCAATAAATAAATCCTCAGCAAAACCACCCCAGTCGACAAGGAGCTGAATCATGAAACGCATACTTACCGTAGTACTGGCAACGGCAATACTCGCCGCCTGCAGCAGCACGCCCACCAAGGAACAGGACGGCGCCACCGTCGAAGACCGTGGCGGGGCAGGTTCGGCGGCGGCAAAACCGCCGGTGGCCAGCGGACCGACCACCACGCCGCTGGATCCCAAGGGCGTGTCGGCGAACCCGCTGAAAGATCCTTCCAACGTGTTGTCCAAGCGCAGTGTCTATTTCGAACTTGACAGCAACATCGTCAAGGAAGAGTTCAAGCCGCTGGTTGCGGCGCACGCGCGCTACCTGCAGCAGAACCGCGGGCAGAAAATGACCGTGCAGGGCAATGCCGACGAACGCGGCAGCCGTGAATACAACCTCGCGCTGGGCCAGCGTCGTGCCGATGCCGTCAAGCAGATGATGACGTTGCTGGGCGCGCAAAGCGACCAGATCGAGACCGTCAGCTTTGGTGAAGAAAAGCCCAAGTCCACGGGACACGATGAGGCGAGCTGGTCCGAGAACCGCCGTGCCGATCTCGCGTATCCGAACGACTGATCCGGCACATGTGGTCGCGTAAACTGCGCGCGTCGCTGGGCGCGCTGATGCTGTGTTCCGGTGTGCTGGCCGCCGCGCCCGCGGCAGCGGGCATGTTTGACGACGAGATTGCGCGCAAGCAGATCGCCGACCAGCAGAAACGTGTCGACGAACTGCGCCAGCAGGCCGACGGCATGGCCGCGCGCCTAGGCAAAATCGAGGATGACGCCAAGTCGCAGCCGGTACTCGCGCTGGCCTCGGAAATCGAAAAGCTGCGCGAGGAAATGCGCGGCCTGCGCGGCCAGATCGAAGTGCTCGGCAACAACATCGAGGGCGTGACCAAACGCCAGCGCGACATGTATGTCGATCTCGACCAGCGGCTGCGCCGTTTTGAGCAGCCGGGCGCGGCCATCGCACCCGCTGCCGGCGCTGCAACTCCCGGCGCGGCCGCAGCGGAGGCGCCGAAAGCGGCTGCCGTGGCGACGGTCAGCGTCGAAGAAAACGAAGCTTATGAGCGCGCCCAGGGCCAGCGTCGCATCGGCAATTACCAGGGCGCCATCACCGCCTTCCAGGGTTTTGTCGCGAAATATCCGAAAAGCACGCTGGCGCCACGCGCCCAGTACTGGATCGGCGATTCATATTTCAACCTGCGCGACTTCAAGAATGCGATCGCCAGCCAGCAAAAACTTTTGGCTTCATACCCCGACAGTACCTCGGTGCCGGATGCGCTGCTGAACATGGCGAGCTCGCAGCTGGAGGCAGGGGATACCGCCACTGCGCGCAAGACCATGGATGGCCTGATCGCGCGTTATCCGTCTTCCGAAGCGGCGGAAAAAGCCCGCCGCCGCGTCGCCAACCTGCGCTGAACAGGGCTCCGCACGGCCGGTTTTTCCGGCAAAATCCGGCAGTGAACCCGACCCTCATCGAACAACCCGCGGCTGCCACGGCCGTTGCGACGCTGCGCGTCACTGAAATCTTTTTCTCGCTGCAGGGTGAAACCAGCCGCGTCGGCCTGCCGACGGTATTCGTGCGCCTCACCGGTTGTCCGCTGCGTTGCGGCTACTGCGACACCGCGTATGCCTTCCACGGCGGCGAATCGCTGACACTGACGGCAATACTTGAACGCGTCGCTGCCCATGGCGCGCGCCATGTCACGCTTACTGGCGGTGAACCGCTGGCGCAGAAACATGCACAGACTTTGCTGCGGCAGCTGGCTGATGCCGGTTATTCGGTGTCGCTGGAAACCAGCGGCGCGCTCGACGTGTCCGGGGTTGATGCACGCATTTCAAAAATTCTAGATTTAAAAACGCCTGGCTCCGGCGAATCCGCGCGCAACCTGTGGTCCAACCTGGCGCACCTGACGCCGCATGACGAAATCAAGTTCGTGTTGTGCGACGAAGAGGATTATGTGTGGGCGCGGCAGCAGTTGCAGGAACACGGACTTGCAGCCTTGTGCCCGGTGCTGTTTTCGCCGGTGCACGGCCAGCTTGAACCGCGTCGTCTCGCTGAATGGATACTGCGCGACCGCTTGCCGGTGCGCCTGCAGCTGCAGCTGCACAAGCTGCTGTGGGGCGAAGTTCCCGGACATTGAAGCGGTGATTGAGTGATGAGGTAACTAAGTGATTAAGTGATTAAGTCTATAGTGCCGAGGATCCGCTTTTCACCTAATAACCTAATCACTTAGTTACCTGATTACTTAAGCCCCCAATCACTCATTACACAGAATTACTCATGACCAAAGCCGTAATCCTGCTCTCAGGCGGACTCGATTCCGCAACCACGCTGGCCATTGCCCGCGCCGAAGGCCATGACTGTTATTCCCTTTCGGTGGATTACGGCCAGCGCCACCGTTCCGAGCTGGACGCAGCGGTGCGCGTTGCCAGGTCACTGGGCGCTGTGGCGCACAAGGTGGTGCGCATTGACCTCGGTGCCGTCGGCGGCTCGGCGCTGACCGATCCTGCGATTGCAGTGCCGGTGGACGGTCTGCAACCGGGCATACCGGTGACCTATGTTCCGGCGCGCAATACCATCATGCTGTCCATGGCGCTGGCATACGCCGAGGTCAGCGGTGCACAACACATTTATTTCGGCGCCAATGCCGTCGATTACTCCGGTTATCCGGATTGCCGGCCGGATTACATGCGTGCGTTTGAAGCGCTGGCGAATCTCGCCACCAAGGCCGCGGTCGAAGGCCGGCCGCTCAAGCTGCACACGCCCATCATCGAGCTCAGCAAGGCCGAGATCATCCGCCGTGGTGTTGCGCTGGGTGTCGATTACGCGCTGACCGTGTCCTGTTATCAGGCCGATGCGGCCGGCCGCGCCTGCGGCGTCTGCGATTCCTGCCGCCTGCGTCGCGCGGGTTTTGAGCAGGCCGCGGTCCCAGACCCGACCCCTTATAAATAATACAATAAAAACAATTAGTTACTGAGTATCTGCGGGCAGGCAGTAGACTCGCCGCAAGCAGGCGCAGTGGCGCGCCGGAGGAGCTTCATGGAGTTCAACGTACATCATCAGGTGCTGGCAGCGGTATTTGCCGTCGCCCTCGCACTCGGCGCGATCGTCAACAAAACCAATTTCTGCACCATGGGCGCGGTATCCGACTGGATCAACATCGGCGACAGCGGGCGCATGCGTGCGTGGCTGTTCGCGATGGCGATTGCCATCACCGGAGTGCTGGTGATGGAAACCACCGGCATGATCAATCTGTCCGGTGAAACGTTTCCACCATATCGCACAGCGAATTTCAGCTGGCTGCGTTATGTCGTTGGCGGTGCGATGTTCGGTATCGGCATGACGCTGGCCAGCGGCTGTGGCAACAAGACGCTGGTGCGCGTCGGTGCCGGCAACCTGAAATCGCTGATGGTACTGGTGATTGCATCATTGATGGCGTACCTGATGATGTGGACGCCGTTCTACGAAAAATTCTTTCATCCCTGGGTGACGGCGACGGCCATCGATCTCACGCAACACGGCGTGAACACCCAGGAGCTCGGTGCGCTGATCGCCGGCCTGTTCGGTTTGCAATCTTCACCCACGCTCAATGCAGCGGTTGGCGGCGTGCTGGCGCTGGGCCTGTTCATCCATGTATTCCGTTCTGTGGATTTCCGCGGCAGCCTCGACAATATATTGGGTGGCGGCGCGGTCGGGCTCGCTGTGCTGGCGGGTTGGCACCTGACCGGCGGGCCGCTGGGGCAGGCATGGAAGGAATATGCCGAATTCGCGACCGCAGTGCCCAGTCGCGTTCAGGTGCAGTCGTACACTTTCATCAGCCCGATGGGCGACAGCGTGCGTTACCTGTTGAGTCCGGATAACACCGCTTTGATCAATTTCGGCGTGGTGGCCCTGGCCGGCGTCATTGCCGGCTCGTTTATCTATGCGTTGATTACAAAGAGCTTTCGCGTCGAATGGTTTGCTTCACTCAAGGATTTCGTCAATCACGCAGTGGGCGGCGTATTGATGGGTGTCGGTGGCGTACTGTCGATGGGATGCACGGTCGGGCAGGCGATTACCGGCATGTCAACGCTTGCATTGGGCTCGTTGCTGACTTTTTTTGCCATTGTCATTGGCGCTGCAGCTACCATGAAATACCAGTACTGGCGAATGATGCAGGAGGCATGAGCACGCATTGGCACATTCAGGGGGATAACTTGGTTGACCCCCATGTCCGTCACGGTTAAAATTCGCCCCTCTTTTTGGGAGGTTAGCTCAGCCGGTAGAGCAGCGGACTTTTAATCCGTTGGTCGCGAGTTCGAATCTCGCACCTCCTACCATTTACGGATCAAGGAGTTAGCTCAAAAAGCTAACTCCTTTTTCTTTTCAGCCTGGATTCCCCGGCTTTGCCCATCGCGGCGCATATTTTTAATCCAGGTTATTCGTGTATCCCGGCGTCCTTGATGATCTTGCCCATCTTCGTCGGTGAACTGGCGACGATCTTGGCGCCGAGATTGAACATGCGCTCCTTCATCTCCGGTTGAGCGTGCGCGTATGTTGGTTTTCGTACGGATGATCTGACCGCCAATGAGATAAATTAAATGACGCAGCAATTTATTGATCGATAACCCGGCCACAAAATCGAGGCAATGGTGAAAACCGCCAAAAAATCCATCAAGCAGGCCAGGCGCAAAGCCAATCTGACGGCGTATCGTGTTCGCGATACGGTCAGGACGGTTCGCGGGGTGGGCGTCATCAAGTTTGTCTTCCCGCGTGGGCCGAATGGCAAGACTGCCTATTCAGTCAGTTTTGCCAATAAACGGCTGGGCATCATTTTTCACGAAAAAGAGCTTGTCCCTGGCTCCAGCGGGCTCCGTCACACGTAACTTGACCGGTTGTGCTGCGCTGTCCGGTTCCCCCCGCTGTGCTGGCCAGAGTTCCGCGGCTGCTTATGTGCGTTTCCGCACAATGCAATTGGCCGTCGAAGGGCTACAGTCCGCCACCGATGAAACCCGCGGCGGGTTGGCACGGCAATTTTTCCGGAATGGGTTATCCCTTGAATCGAAAGCGCGCGGCGTGACCTATTGCATAGGGGTAATGCTTGATCAGGGTTTGATTTTTGCATCCGACTCGCGCACGAATGCCGGCATGGATAACATCGCCAAATTCTGCAAGATGACAGTGTTCGAGCGGCCCGGCGACCGTGTCATTGTGTTGCTGAGTTCGGGGAACCTGGCGGGCACACAGGCCGTGATCGGTGTGCTTAACCAGCGCTGTGATGCCGGCGACTCGATGCCCAATCTCTGGGGCGCGCACACCATGTTCGATGTCGCGATGCTGGTCTCTGACGCCATGCGTGATATCGAGCGCAGGGACGGCGTCTACCTGGAGGACAGCGATATCAGTTTCAATTCCTCCTTCATCGTCGGCGGGCAGATCGGCAGCGAACGATTGCGGTTGTTCCGGATTTATCCCGAAGGCAATTTTATCGAGGCCGGTATCGATACCCCGTTTTTCCAGACCGGTGAAACCAAGTACGGAAAACCGATCATCGATCGCGTGATCACGCCTGCGACACCGCTGACGGATGCCACAAAGTGTGTGCTGGTGTCCTTTGATCTGACCATGCGCAGCAACCTGTCGGTGGGCATGCCGATCGACCTGATTTGTTACGAACTGGACAGCCTCAAAGTCGATCGGCGGCGTCGTCTCGACAACGGCGATGCCTATTTCACCGCCCTCAGTCGCGACTGGAGCGACGGTACCAGGCAGGTGTTCCGCCAGTTGCCTGAACTGCTCTGGTAGAGGTTTGAAGGGAAGCTGCTTATTGCCTTGTTAACAAGGTGATAAGCGGATGGCCGTGGCATATCAGCAGGCGGCGCTGCCTGCCGGCCCCGCACAAATAATCCTACTATGCGTGATGACGTACAGAGCCGGGCGACATGCGCGACGTAACTTGTTATCAAGGATCGTTACTGCGCACACACGATTCCGCATTAAAGGGATTCGATCCGTGCGTTGTTAACTAAGCCAGAGGAACAGTGATGAACCATTCAATCGTGTTGGACAAGATGATGAAACGCCCGCTGCTGCTTGCGGTGATTGCAACGCTTGCCGTGGTGGGCTGCAGTTCTGTGCCACCTGCCCAGCAGGTTTCGAGCGAGCCCCGCAGTCTGGTGGGCCCGCGCGGTGCTGATGGTCCTGCCGGCCCTCCCGGTGCGCAAGGCCCGGTTGGTGCGACGGGAGCTACGGGTGTGCCGATGGCTGGCCCGGCCGGTGCTGATGGTCCGACGGGACCTGCGGGCATACAAGGTCCTACTGGCGCGACGGGTGCCCGTGGCATAGCTGTGGTCGGCCCTGCGGGTGCGCAAGGCGCTGCTGGTCCTGCCGGCGCGCAAGGTGCTATCGGCAACACTGGTGCCCAAGGCGCCAGCATGGCCGGTCCTGCCGGCCCGACGGGACGTGCCGGTGCCGCTGGTGTGCAAGGTGTAGTGGGGAGCACGGGTGCCGCCGGCCCGACGCTGGTCGGTCCTGCCGGCCCCGCCGGCTATACCGGTGTGGCTGGTGCACAGGGCGCAACGGGATATACGGGCGCGCAAGGCAGCACTGAAATGGGTGGCGTGGCTGGCCGTACCGGCGATACCGGCGATACCGGTCCGCAGGGCCCGGTGGGTCCGACCGGCGAGCGGGGTCCCGTCGGTGTAGCCAACTGACCCAGCCTCACAGTCTGGATCGTTAAACGGCGCGATCGTGAGATTGCGCCGTTTTTACGTGGAGAATGTTCCTGACGGAGTGTTGCTGAATGAACTTGCCGAATTTGCCGACGGCAGGGCAGACGCTTAAATCGCCGGAGCGCCTTTTTTCCACAGCACACCACAGTCCTGCAGTGCTGCAGCAGACAGCAGCTGAATCAGGGGATAGGCGCGCAGTCCGAGCGTCACCGGCGGCGCAGCGTCAGGATCTGCTTTCCCCGGCGTAACGTCTGGTTTGTTTTGTTCTTCGGGGCCGACGATGGCAAGGGCCTGTTGCAGTTGCGTAATCGCTGCGGGAATCGCGGCGGCGGGCAGTGCGCCCGGCACGGCACCGCTGTGCCCCATCATCTTCAGCAGTGTGACTGCTATATCGCCAAACAAGGTGACGCTGCTCCACGCTTTGCTATGAAAAGTTACGAGCATGGGGGATTTACTCCGTGAATGGATTCAAGGAGTCGGTTCTTGCGACAGGGCGCAAGGCGATCAAAAGTGAAAGTTGCCGGCACCGAAGAGCCCGATCAGACCGATGACGATCAGATACAGTGCGACGATAAAGTTCAGCAATCGGGGAATGACAAGAATAAGAATTCCGGCGATCAGTGAGATCAGGGGAGTAAGGCCCAGGTTGATGGTCATCGCAGCGTCCTTTTGTTTCGTTTTGTCAGTACAGCTGAAACCGGAAACCGGCTTCAGTCTGCATGATGATGAACTGAATGTACATCGGAAGTGATGTCGACTCAGTGCGGATCCGTACATAGATTAATGGATCGCCGGATATGTGCGACAACGCACAGAGCAATTCAGGCGATGAAATGACAATCGGCGTAACAAATTTATCCCGGCGCGTCAGCGCTGTGCCTTATCAGGAGCCGGTCCGTGAAGCACACCCTTCCGCCTTTGCCGTACGACTACGCGGCACTGGAGCCACATATCGATGCGCGCACCATGAAGCTGCACCACGACATGCATCATGCATCGTATGTGGAGAAACTGAATTCGCTGCTGGAAAAATATCCGGAATTCGAGGAGCGTACGGCAACCTGGCTGTTGCGTAACCGGGGAAAAATTCCCGAAGCAGTGCGAAGTGCCGTGCACAATAATGCGGGCGGGCACGTCAATCACTGCATGCTGTGGCTGGCCATGGCGCCGGACGGAGGAGGCCAGCCGACCGGTGCGCTTGCGGATGCAATCAATCGTGATTTTGGCGGTTTTGAGCAGTTCAAAGCCCGGTTTGCTGAAGCGGGGGCCAAAGTTTTTGGCGCCGGCTGGGTCTGGCTGGTCAGCGTCCGCCAGGACGGCGGGAAGCTGCAGGTGGAAACCACGACGGGCCACGACAATCCGCTGACGCAGGGCCACTTTCCGCTGCTGGTCAACGATGTCTGGGAGCACGCGTACTACCTGAAACATGAGAACCGCCGCCCTGAATATCTGGACGGCTGGTGGGCGGTGACGAACTGGGAAGAAGCGGCGCGGCGTTTTGCGCTTGTTGATGGCTACGTCGCAAGGGAATTCGAAGATGAAGCCGGGCTGGTTGTCCCAACGACGGCCTGAGCGGTCAGCTGGCGCCCTTCCAGCTTTTATCGGAAGACAGAGCCTGCCTGCAAACTCGGCCTCAACCGCGAGTGCATCGGCATGACACTTTCCAGCCCACTTTCCCGTTTATTCAAGTGGACGGCAGGACTCGTAATCGTCCCCGTCATGCTGGCCGTGCTGCTGATCATGATTTTCGGCTGGAACTGGCTGCGCGCACCCGTCGAGCGCATGACGCTGGAAAAAACGGGGCGAGTACTGGCGATCAGCGGCGATATCGAGGTCAAGTTTCATGGTTTGCGGCCACGCGTTCATGTCGGCGCGGTGAAATTCGCCAACCCGTCGTGGGCCAGGGAAAAACAGATGGTCACGGCGGATGCGGTGGAGATTGCCATCAATCTGCCGCAGTTGTTCCTGCGCAATATCGTTTTTTCCGAAATACGGCTCAACCGTCCGGTGGTGTTTCTGGAGCAGAGCGGTGATGGCCGGAAAAACTGGTTGCTCGACCTGAGCCAGCAGGACGAAGGCGCGCGAATCCGGATTGACCGTTTGACGCTGGATCAGGGGCAGCTGGGTTATGACGATGCCGGGGAGAAGACCAGTATCCGTGCACAACTCTCGACGGCAAGTACTGATGCAGGTGTGGTGTTCAGCGCCCAGGGACAATACAAGGGACTTCCGCTCAAAGGCCGGGGCAATGGCGGGTCGGTGCTGGCGATACGCGATGAAAGCACGCCCTATTTACTGAAAGTTGACGTGACCGTCGGTCGCACGCAGATCAAGGCCGAAGGGAGTATCACCAGCCTGCTTAAATTTTCCGCCATCGACATGCGCCTTGCGCTGAGTGGAGAAAGCCTGGATCAGCTTTATCCATTGCTTGGCATCGCATTTCCGGCAACGCGCCCCTACTCGACCAATGGGCACTTGCTGCGTAACGAAAACACCTGGCGTTATGAAAAATTCTCGGGCCGCTTCGGTGACAGTGACATCGCAGGTAATTTAAGCGTGGATACCGGCGGCAAACGCCCCGCCATCAAAGCCGGGCTGGTTTCCAATGTACTGGCGTTGGATGATCTCGGCCCGGTCATTGGTTCGCGGCCCGGCAGCGTGGCGCAAGCGACCGGTAAGGCAGTGGATCCGGTTGCGACCGCGTCGACGCGCGGTCGCGTGCTGCCTGACATGCCGTTCAAGACGGATCGCTGGGACAGCGTAGACGCGGAAGTGACACTGACGGCCAAAACCATCCGCCGCGCCGCGGAGCTGCCAATCGAAGATCTGGTCACCCACCTGAGCTTGCGCGATTCCGTCCTGACCCTCGACCCGCTGAATTTCGGTGTTGCCGGCGGCCGGCTCAGTGCCGTCATTAACCTGGACGGACGCAAGAATCCGGTACAGGCGAGTACACGTATTCGCGCACGGAAAATTCTCTTGGCCAAATTGTTTCCGACCGTCGAGTTGAACAAGACCAGCATTGGTCAGCTCAACGGCGATTTTGATCTGAAGGGGGAAGGCAATTCGGTGGGGCGCATGCTGGCGACGGCCAACGGCAAGATGGGGCTGGTTGTCGCCAACGGCGAGATCAGCCGCTTGATGATGGAGAAAGTCGGCCTGCATCTCTGGGAAATACTGCAACTGCAAGTGACCGGTGACCAGCTCATCAAGTTGCGTTGCGGGGTGGCCAGTTTTGACGTCAAGCAAGGCACGATGAATGCTGACGCGCTGATTTTCGACACCGAAGTCACCACGATCATCGGCACCGGCAGCATCGATCTGGGGCAGGAAAAACTGGATCTGACACTGAATCAGAAAACCAAAAACACCAGTCCGCTGGCATTACGCAGTCCGATTTATGTGCGCGGCAATTTTGCCAATCCGGATATTGAGGTGGACAAGGCGCGCGTCGCTGCGCGCGGTATTGGCGCGATCGCCTTGGGGCTGATTAATCCCTTGCTGGCGCTGCTTCCGTTGATCGACGCCGGTCCGGGGCAGGACAGTGATTGCGGACAACTGGTGAGGGACGCAAGGCGTCTGGCGTCTTCAGAAAGCAAAGCCGACAAAAAAACAGGCCCCCGGTAATGAGGATAACCGGAGGCCCCGTCCCGCCGCGCTGCCTCAGGGGTAAAGCAGTGGCGGGAGCAAGAAGATTATTGCCCGGCTGTTCGGGCAGTTCTGTACGAAACCGCACATAACGCCAAGGAGAAGAATCATGGGTCTGGGAACCATACTGCTGGTCATTTTGATACTGATGTTGATTGGGGCCATTCCGAGCTGGCCGCACAGCAAGAGCTGGGGTTACGGTCCCAGCGGGGGTTTGGGATTGGTGGTGATCATTCTGGTCATCCTGCTGCTGACCGGGCACCTGTGATCGACAGGCATGACGCATGTGCGTCAGCGAACAGAAGCGCAGGCGGATATGCCTTATTTTCGGAAGGTAACTCCGGGGGGGCTGTTCAGCTCTCCGGCCCAGCGGTCTTCGTCAGACAATTCAAAGGAATCAACATGAAATATTCGACCGCATTTGCAGCGGCACTGATGGCACTGGCATTGAGTGCCTGTGAGAAACCCACGACGGTAGTGACCCCGGCAGTGATCGCAGTCCCGGGTCCGGCCGGCCCGACGGGTGCGACCGGTGCCACAGGTGCCACGGGCGCTCAGGCCGAAAAGGGTGCAACCGGCGATACCGGCGCAACCGGCTCGACGGGGAGCACCGGTGCTTCGGGAGAGCCTGGAAAAGGCGGCACCACGGTGGTCATCGTTCCGGCCGAACCCGCCGCTCCCGCGCGCTGAGTTAACTGAAGCGGGAATGGCCGCTGCAGCCGGTTTTGTTATCCGGCGCAGCGGCCATTTATTTGCCACCGACGGCTTATTTCCGGCCAACGGCAACAAGCAGGAATACGCCAATCACAATCGCGCCGGCGCTGACGATCAGCGGCACGTTGACTGTTTCCTTTTCCTGGACCTTGAGTTCGAGCGGGCCCAGCTTCACGGCGCTGGTTTCTTTGGTGTAACTGAAGCCACCGTAGGCGAGGCCCAGGCTGCCAGCTACGATCAGAACGATGGCAATGATTTTTGTCGGATTCATGGTCGGTATCTCCGGATAGTGTGAAAAAGCTCGGGCACGTTCATTTTTTCGTCCAAACGCTGCGCGCCGCTTCCGCGCAAAAAGCTGAAACGCTTTCCAGCACGGTCAGTCCGGGTTCGCCTGCACCGATGCCGCGCGCAGTCCAGGATCCCGACAACGCAATGTCTTGCGAAGTCGGATCAGCGCTTGCACTGGATGTCATCGACAAGGAAGCCATATATGGCAGCAGGCTAAATCAAACAGCTTCAGCAGTATGTGTGGAGGCGTACAGAGCGACCAGACTGACGGGGCGAAAGTCGGTGTGAGATGGATTCCTTTCGATCGCGGCCCGGGACCGGATTGGTATGTGCGGTGTCGTACAGATCATTCCGGCAAACGGGCCGATAGTGATTCCATAGTCGTTGATCCGGGTGCACTGTGCGCCCGATACGATTTCATTTAACCGGATGATTGCCATGAAAACGATGAATAAAACTGGAGCAGTGCTTGGAATCGCTGTTCTTCTTGCGCTGACTGGCTGCGGAACAATGGGTGATTCATCCGGCACATCCAGCTCGGGAAGTGCCGCGCCCGGCGCTTCAAGCAGTGCGTATTCGGGTTATGGCGTTGTGCAGGCCATTGAGCTCGTGCAGCAAAACAGCACGGCCAGCAGCGGCATTGGCGGCAGCGGCATCGGTATCGGCGCCATTGCCGGTGCGGTCGTCGGCGGTGTGCTGGGCAATCAGGTTGGCGGTGGAACCGGCCAGACCGTGGCGACGGTTGCCGGCGCTGCAGGCGGCGCTTACGTGGGCAATGAAATTGAAAAACGCCAGCAACAAAAAACCGTGGACGCATACAAGGTGACCGTCCGTATGGACAGCGGCTCGTATCAGACAGTGACCCAAAACAACAATGCCGGACTCCGGGTGGGTGACCGGGTGCGCGTCGACAACGGCACGGTCCAGCGTTACTGACTTGCAGGCAGGCGTGCCGTGAACGATAGCCGTGCACCGGCGCCGGCCACTTTTGAAACTCCACTCATAACCCGGGAAATGACCATGACCAGCATGCTTAAAGTGATCGAAGTAATTGCGGAATCTGACAAGAGTTGGGAGGCTGCGGCGGCAAATGCGGTGGCGCATGCCGGGAAAACCGTGAAGGGGATAAAGTCGATCTATATCAAGGATATGCAGGCCAAGGTCGATAAAAACAAAATCGTGAAATATCGCATCAACGCCAATATCAGTTTCCTGCTCGAGTAAACCGATGTTGCGGTAACCATTATCGTTGCGCCAGGAGATGTGGCACCCGCGCTGCCCGCCGAAACCAGCCGTGTGCAACAGATACAGTCGCTGTTGCCTACGGTGCGGTTGCTGCACGAGACAGCACGACGCGGCTGAGCGCTGTGCGCCTTCCGTAATCCACCGTACAGACCATCACTGCGTGGTTGCGTAACTTCTGTGATGCATATCACCCACGGAGGTAACGATCATGGGCAAATATCTGCTGGGCTGGCTTTTGGGCGTACCGGTCATCGTGCTGGTCATTATTTACTTGCTGTTCAACTAGGTTTCAGGAGAAACACATGGAAAACGTCATCCGCGGTAATCATTCCGCAAGCACTGCCGAAGGTGTTCTGACCAAGGCGTCGGCAGGTGCACACGCCGCCGTTGATTCGATGGCGGGTGCGGCAGACGATGTGGCGCGCAAAGCCAAGCCGGCGATCAACCACGTGGCCACCATGGCACATCAGGCAGTCGACAGGGTGGCCGGAGCTGCCGTGCCGACGGCCGAATGGCTGGCCGCACGAGGTGAAAAGATCAACGCCACACAGAAAAAACTGGTGACCGATACCCGCAGCTACGTTTCAGCCAATCCGCTGAAATCAGTGGGCATTGCCGCCCTTGCAGGCTTTCTGATCAGCCGCTTTATCCGCTGATCAGCCGCGGCTGGCCGGCCCGCCATGCCGGCCCATTGTTTTTTCATGCTATGTTCTGCGGCGCGCATGGCGCGATTTTCCGCAGAGGACATGGCAGCAATGGCCCAATTTGAACCCGTAGGTTATGTGCGCAGCGACCGCACCGAGATGTCCGCCGGTCACTGGGCGAATGTCGAGTCGCGCATCGAGCTTGACCCGCTGTACGCAAAAGGTCTCGCCGGCCTCGACGAGTTTTCGCATGTGATGGTGATATTCCATCTCAATCAGATTCCTGCCTTCAATCCGGAGAAGCAGCTCGCGCGCAATCCGCGCGGCATGGAGAATCTGGCGCCGGTGGGCGTGTTCGCGCAGCGCACGAAATTCCGCCCCAATCCGATCGGCGTGACGGCCGTGGCGCTGGTCGCCGTTGACGACAAGGGCATCACGGTGCGTGGCCTGGATGCGCTGGACGGCACGCCGGTGCTCGACATCAAACCCTATATTCCGGCATTCGAACGCAAGGACGATGTGCGCCTGCCGGCGTGGGTGGACAAAATGATGGACGGTTATTTCTGAAACGGCAGTGACCACAGGCTGTTATTGTCCCTGGAGCCTGGTGATAGTCGTGTCTTATATCGTATCTAATTGATTTTATTATAATTTTTACGGCCCCGCCGTAAGTTTCCAGCAAGCTGAAGTAAGCCTGCAGCAAGCCGGTGCCGCCAGCATAGACCTGTGCTGCGGTCGATCCGATGCAATCCAACGCTTCTGCCTCGAACGCGGTTCCTATTAATCATGATCAGGAGCCCGCGATGAAAAAAATTGTTTCCGGAATGCTGTTATTGCTGATGACCTTGCCGGCGCTGGCCGAGGAAGCCATGCATGCTGCGCCGAAAGTCGATACCGATCCGACCGCGCTGATCATTTGCGCCGTGTTGCTGGTGGGCATGTTCGGTGGTTTTTTTGCCTACATTGCCTGGAAGGATCGTCGGGACCAGGGCAAGCCCCAGGACTGATAGCGCCGTATCAAAGGCAGAAGGCAGTAAAAAAGGCGCTCCGCGGAGCGCCTTTTTTGTTTCCTGCGCGCCGTTCAGCGCGGACGGAAGACCAGGGTAATCCGGTTGCCGGTCGGCAGCGCGGTGTAACGGGCCTGTTCAGTCAGCCGCAGGATCAGTGGCACGCCGAGTCCGCCGATGCCGCGCATGTCGATATTCGGATTGGTGTGCGCGGTCGAGACTTCGGCAAACGGATCGTATTGCGGCGCACGGTCTTCGTAGGTCAGCGCGATCGACCGGTCCGCGGCCGGAATGATCCCCAGGTAGACGTGGTTGTCGGTGCCGGCCGGCGTGCCGTACTTTACTGAATTGGTAAACAGCTCTTCCAGGATCAGGGTGCAGCGGTGGATGTCGCCCGATTCCCAGTCCAGTGCTGCAACACTGTTTTCCAGTTGTTCCCGGATGGCCTCGAAGGCCTCGAGCCGGGCGGGAAATCGGTGGAGCGGTGAATTGGACATGGCGTGGGGGTGGAGCCCGCGACGTAACCGGGCATGAACAGGATCACCGGATTATAATCATCCCGTCATTGCGATTGGGTGTCGTCGGGATTTGTCCGGAATTTTATCCAGGGGAGCCAGCCATGCTGAAGCCGGTGTTGACGGGTGTTTTTGCGACGTTTGTCCTGCTGATGGCTTTGCCCGCGATGGCTGCCGAAGATGCCGGCCAGATCAAGGTGCTCAACGGTTCCGTTGCCCTCGAACGCGACGGGAAAACCGTGCCGGCCGCAATCGGCACCCGTGTCATGCAGGCGGATACGCTGAAAACCGGAGCCGGTTCATCGGTCGGCGTCACGCTGCTCGACAACACCCTGCTGTCGGCGGGGCCCAACAGCGTACTGGTCATCGAACGTTTCGCTTTTAATTCAACTACCCACCAGGGCCAGCTGGATGCGGGCTTGAAGCGTGGCACGCTGTCGATGGTGTCCGGCAAGCTGGCCAAGCAGTCTCCCGATGCCGTGCGCGTGATTACGCCGACCACCGTGCTCGGCGCACGTGGCACCGAGTTTCACGTCCAGGTTACTGAATAACACCGGAGTTGCCGCATGTGCCCCGACGCCCGCAGTTTTGTCGCAGCTTATGCCGTAGTCATCGTGGTTGCGGTGTTCGCGGGTTGCGCAACGCCGCCGCCTGCACCGCAATCCAAAACACTGGTCGTGCTGGTGCCGGGTGCGGATGGCAAGGTCGGTGCCGTCAGCGTCAAATCCGCGCAGGGGGAAACCATCATCGACAGCGCCTACGCATCGGCCACCACCACGGGCAATGCTGCGCCGATCGTCGGCAGTTCCAGTGCAGCCCAGGTGCAGCAGATTTTCGGGGACAGCGCCAAGGCGCTGCCCCTGCTGCCGGTGTCTTACACGCTGAATTTCCTCGAAGGCCGCGATGAATACACGCCGGAATCGCGGCAGACCATCGAAACCGTGCTGCGTGAACTGGCGCGGCGGCCCGCCGCCGAAATCGCCGTGATCGGCCATACCGATCGCGTCGGCGCAGTCGAATACAACGATAAACTGTCACTGCAGCGCGCGGAGCGGGTGCGCACCGACTTTCTCAAGCGCGGTGTGGCGGAGCGCTCAGTCAGCGTCGCAGGACGCGGTGAACGCGAACCGCTGGTGGCCACGGCTGACGAAGTGGCAGAAGCACGCAACAGACGCGTCGAAATCAATATCCGCTAGTTTTCTTTTCAGGCCGATTTTTTCGGTCCGTGCCAGCGCAGCGCCAGCATCGTGATGTCGTCGGCCAGCATTTCAACGGCACCGAATGCATGCAAATCCGCGCGGACCGCGGCAATGATGTCGGCGCAGGACGTAGCCGCGGGCAATCTCTTCAGTACCGCGCACAGCCGATCCCGTCCATACAGCCGGCGCTCTGCGTCCATCGCTTCGGTGACCCCGTCGGTATAGAGCAATACCGCATCGCCCGCGGCCAGCTGGTGTACGGCGCCGGGGTAATCGTGGTGATCAAGCATGCAGAGTGGCGGCCCGCCGGTTTTGTCCAGTCGCGTAAGACCACCTTTGCCGATCAGGATTGGCGCGTCATGGCCGGCGTTGGCATAGCGCAGTTCGCCGGTTTCCAGGTCGAGGCTGCATAGCACCGCTGTGACGAACATTGCCTCGTGGTTGTCGCGCGCGATCTCGGCATTCGATTCCGTGAGCACCCGGTCGACCGCACTGCCGTTGCGCAAGGCCGCACTTTTGCACAGGGCCTTGCTGATGGCCATGAACAGGCTGGCCGGCAGGCCTTTGCCGGACACGTCACCGACGAGGAAAGTCACGCGGTCGGGAGACGGCTTGAAAAAATCATAAAGGTCGCCGCCAACTTCGCGTGCCGGCGCCATCCAGGCTGCAACATCGCAACGCGACTCGATCGCGGTCAGTGTCGCGGCATCCGGCAGCAGCCCGGTCTGCACGCGGTGCGCGGCTTCGAGTTCGCCGGCGATGCGCGCCGCGGTTTCTCGTTCGACCTGCAGCGTTTCGCGCAGCCGGCGGCGCTGGCGTTCTGTTTCGATCAGCTTGCCCGCCATCGTGGTCATGAACACCAGCAGCAGTGCAGCGGCAGGGGACGCCACATCCAGCAGCAGCCCGCTGATGCGGAATGCGCCGGCGCCTATGCCGGCCAGCGCTGCAATCAGCACGACGGCGCCGCTCAGTGCCAGCCACGGCCGCACCAGCGGCGTCAGCAATACAAACAGCGCGCCGCACAGCGCGAGTACCAGCAGCTCCGCGCTACGCGCCCAGCGCGGCCGCGTCAGGTGGTCGCCGTCAAAAATGTTTTCGATCAGCTGGGCATGGATTTCGGTGCCGGGCACGCTGGAGTTCACCGGCGTCGCCGGGTAGTCGACCAATGCCAGCCCGGTAAGCCCGACCAGCACCAGCTTGCTGGCGATGCGCGCCGGATCAACGCGGCCTTCGATCACGTCGACCGCAGAAACAAAACGATCCGGGTCGTGGCGGCTGTAACGGATCCACGCCCGGCCGTCGGTATCTACCGGCACGGCCACATCGCCGGTGCCTATCGACAGCAGGCCTTTGGCGTTTGCGCGCAGCCGCATCGCCGGTTCGCCGGCGGCGATGCGGATCATTTCCAGCGCCAGTGTCGGCGCGATGGCGTCCTGTATCGCCACCGCCAGCGGAATATTGCGGGTGATGCCGTCGGGCGCATCGGCGCTGATGATGCCGTGTCCAGCCGCGGCGCGGTCGAGCACTGGCGTGCTGCGGATCACGGAACGGAATTGCGGCAGCAGCGGCAGCAATAACAGCGGGTCGCTGCCTTCGATACGCACCGGCGGGAAACTGCCGCCGGCATTCGCACCTTCGGCAATGGTGCCGGCAATTGCGAGCACGGCATGAGTATCGCGCAGAGCGCCGGCAAACAGCAGGTCGTTACCGGTGCCTTCCGGTGCCGCGGCCGGACCACCATGGCGGTCCGGTTCCGGAAACAGTATGTCGATGCCGATGGCCGCCGGTTTCAATGCGCCGATCGCGGTGACCAGTCGTGCGAGTTCGCTGCGCGGCCACGGCCATTGGCCATATCTGGCGAGGCTGGCCTCATCGATGGCGACAATCACTGCCGGCGCGCTTTGCCGCTCGCGCGGCCAGATCTTCTGGTAGGCGTCGAACAGCGCGAGTTGCAGGCTGCGGTGCGCGGGCGTGTACGTAGCCTGCAGGCCCAGCAGCAGGCCAAGCATGCCCAGGCCGGCAATCCAGATCGGCCAGCGGCGGGCATTCAGGGACGCGGTGGCAGCCTGCATCAGAGATCAATCACCAGGCCGTCGTAAGCGCTGATGATTTCCAGCGCCGCGCCGTCGCGCGTGATTTCTTCCAGTCGCCGTGTCTGGCGCAGGATGTCCTCCAGTTGTGCATCACCGAACACCGGCTCATGGTGGAACAGACACAGTCGTTTCGCGCCCGCGAGCTGGCACAGCTCGACGCCGATGACATTGCTCGAATGTCCCCAGTCTTCCTTGACCGACACCGCGTCGGCCAGCGAATACATCGCGTCGAAGATCACCAGGTCGGCGTCACGGAAAAATGCGGCGAAGGCCTCGGTTTCCCCGGACTGCTCGGTGCGGTGTTCCGAGTCCGTTGAATACACCACGCACCTGCCGTTTTTTTCAAAGCGGTAGCCGTAGGAGTCCCCGGCATGGCGCTGCAGCAGCGGCGTGATTTTGTAACCGGCGATGTCGGCGCTGACACCGGGCTGCAGCTGCACAAACTCGATGCTGGCCGGCAACTGCTTGAAGTCGACCGGAAACGACGGTGCGCCGTGCTGCCGCCGGAACGCCGCTTCAGCGCCGGCATGGCAGCTGTGGATCAGGATGCGGTTGCCGGGAATGAAGGCCGGCGGAAAAAACGGGAATCCCATGATGTGATCCCAGTGCAGATGCGACATGAACACATGGTAAGTCTGCGGCCGTTTCGGCCCGTAACGGCCGAGCATTTCAATGCCGTAACGCCGTGCGCCGGAACCGAGGTCGCAGATCACATGATTGTCTTCACCGTCGATGATTTCCACGCAGGAGGAATCGCCGCCGAAGGTGCCGCCGACGCTGAACGGCAGTTGCGCAATGAAGGCGTCGATCGCCGCCGGCGTTTCCAGCCGGACATTTTGCGCTGCGGTCAGCGCCGCCGCGAGTTTGGTCCGGATGGCGGCGCCGGTCAGCGGCGCCGGCAGCGAACCCCGGGTGCCCCAGAAGCGGATCTGCATGGAAAAATCTTTCGTGGTTCAGGCGCCGGCGGTTTCGGCCTGGCGGCCGAGTGCTGCGACCGCCTCGTTGGTGGTCAGGAAAATTTCGTAGACCAGGTGAAAGTGGCTGATTTCGAAAATTTCCTGCACCAGCGCCTGCATCTGCGCGACGGCGATGCGGCCGCCCTGGGCGCGGGCCTGTTTCGCGGCCATCATGAATATGCGCAGGCCGGCGCTGCTGATGTAATCCAGACCGGTGAGATCAAGCACGATACCGTCGCCGCCGCTGCGGCAGTCCTGCAGGTGCTGGATCAGTGTCTGGTGAAAAGCGGATGCGTTCAGGTGGTCGATGCGGCCTCTGACCGCAATGACCCTGGCATTTCCCCGGCGCTCGACGCCTACTTCCATCCGCATTCCTCAGGGCTTGTTAACAATGCCGTCAGTTTAAACCATCGCTGCCGTCAGCCCAGATGTTGCAGGGCCTGTTCCAGGTCGGCAATCAGGTCTGCCGGATCTTCCAGTCCGATGTGCAGGCGGATCAGCGGGCCTCCCGGGTTCCAGGTGGTCGCGCTGCGGATTTTTTCCGGGTGCGGCGCGGTGACCAGGCTCTCATAACCGCCCCAGCTCGAGCCGATGCCGAACAGCTTGAGTGCATTCACAAAAGCCACAACGCGGGCACGTTCCGCCGGGCGCAGGATTACGCCGAACAGCGAGGCTGCGCCGTCAAAATCGCGTTTCCAGAGTGCGTGCCCGGGGTCGCTTTCCAGCGCCGGGTACAGCACGCGCTGGACTTTCGGATTTGCGGCCAGCCAGCGCGCAACCGCCAGCGCATTGGCCATCTGCTGTTTCATGCGCACACCGATGGTGCGGAAGCCGCGCAGCGCGAGGTAACAGTCATCCGGGCTGACGCAAAAACCGTAGTCGGCCACCGCGTGGCGCACCGGCAGCCAGTATTTCTCGTTGGTGACGATGACCCCCATCAGCACGTCGGAATGGCCGACGATGTATTTGGTCGCGGCATGGATCGAGACATCGATGCCGCGTTCGAAGGAGCGGAAAAAGTACGGCGTACCCCAGGTGGTGTCGGCGAGCACCGGAATGCCGCGCGCATGTGCCGCCGCGGCGATGGCCGGGACGTCCTGCATTTCAAAGGTCAGCGAGCCCGGCGCTTCGCAGAACACGGCCTTGGTATTGGGCTTGATCAGTCTGGCGATGCCGGCGCCGATCAGCGGATCATAATATTCGACGTCAACGCCGTTGGTGCGCAGCTGCTTTTCGCAAAAAATGCGCGTCGGCGCGTAGGTGCTGTCAGTCATCAGCAGGTGATCGCCGTTCTTGACGAAAGCGGCCAGTGCCGCGGTGATCGCCGCCAGTCCCGAGGGTACGGCCACCGCCTGGTGGCCGCCTTCCATTTTTGCCACGGCTTCCTCGAAGGCGAAGGTGGTCGGCGTGCCGTGGATGCCGTAACGCATGCTTTTGAAATCGTCGGGGTCACGCGTCTCGTAGGTTTCGAGATCGGGAAATACCACGGTCGAAGTGCGGAACACCGGCGTGTTGACGGTGCCGTGGCTCTGCGCGGGATTGCGACCGACATGGGTCAGCAGGGTGTCTTTTTTCATGGCCTTGCGCGGGGTTATGACGTGGTGATTACGATATGGACTGCAGTCATGTCATTGTGCGCGAGCGTCAATGGCGACGCAACAAGGCAGATCCCTGTTCGTGGATTCTTTTACGCTGGTTTTGCGCGCATTTTGCGTTATCCTATAAGTCATTCCAAACGAGGAGCGCGCGTCGCTGCTGGTGTCCAGCATGCGGTGCCGGGATAGTCATGGACCATCAACACCTGTTCGACGTCGGCGGGGCACATCTTTCCCGCCTTGAAGACCTGCGGCTGATCAAGGGCGAAGGCTGTTATTCCGCCGACTGGAGCCTGCCCAATCAGGCGCATGCCGCATTCCTGCGCGCCGATCGCGCGCACGCGAAAATTGTTTCCATCAACACCGATGCCGCGCGCAAGGCCAAGGGTGTGCTCGGTGTTTACACCGGCGAGGATGCGGTCAAGGCCGGCTATGTCAAGCCGCTGAGTTTCCTGACCTTCACCGGCAAGGACGGCAAGAAGGCGAATCTGCCCGACCGTGCGGTGCTGGCTGTCGGTGCCGTACGTTTTGTCGGCGAAACGGTGGCGATGGTGGTCGCCGAGACTGCGCTGCAGGCGCAGGACGCCGCGGAGCTGATCGAAGTCGAATACGAAGACCTGCCGGTGAGCGTGGACCCGCGGGCCACGCTGGAGGCCGGTGCGCCGCAATTGCACGATAACGTGCCGGGCAATATGGTGTTCGAACAGGAAGCCGGCGACGCCGCAGCAGTGACTGCAGCGTTTGCGAAGGCGGCGCATGTCACCAAGCTGAAACTCGACTGCACGCGCGTCGCGCCCAATCCGATGGAGCCGCGCGCCTGCCTCGTCGCTTATGACGCCGCTTCCGGCGCCTACACGATGCACTCGCCGGTGCAGGGCATCAACATGATGCGCATGCAGATTGCCGCCTATACGGGCGTGCCTGATGAAAAACTGAACATCAAGGCGAAAGACGTTGGCGGCGGTTTCGGTCAGCGCAGCATCGCCTATACCGAATACGTCGCGCTGATGATCGCCGCCAAGGCGCTGAACCGGCCGGTGAAATGGGTGTCCTCGCGCAGCGAGGGCTTCCAGTCGGATTCGCATGGCCGCGCCAATTACATCGATGCCGAACTGGCACTCGACAAGGATGGCACCTTCCTCGCGATGCGCCTCGACTGGATTGCCGACCTCGGCGCCTATCTGCATCCCGCCGGCCCGGTCAGCCCGATGCGCAATCCGGTGACCTGCCTCAATGGTGTCTACAAAACCCCGGCGCTGTTCGGCCGCTGGCGCGTCGCACTGACCAATACCGTGCCGGTGTCCGCTTATCGCGGCGCGGCGCGTCCTGAAATTGCCTACACGATTGAACGCCTGGTCGATGAATCGGCAGCGCAGATGAAGATTGATCCGGCCGAGCTGCGCCGGCGCAATTTCATTCCGAAGGAAGCCTTCCCGTACAAGACTCCGACCGGTTCGGTGTATGACATCGCCGATTTCCAGGGCGTGCTCGACAAGGCCCTGAAAATCGCCGACGTTGCCGGTTTCGACAAGCGCCGGACGATCTCTGAAAAGCGCGGCCAGTTGCGCGGCCTCGGCATGTCCACCGTGATCGAAAATTCGGGTGCCGGCATGTTTCCCAAGGACGAAGTGCTGCTCGAAGTCGGAGCCGACGGCAACATTACCGCGTATTCGATTTCACATTCGCAGGGCCAGGGCCATGAAACCACCTTCGCGCAGATCATTGGCGATGCGCTGGGCATTCATGCGGAACGCATCCAGCTGCGCCAGGGCATCGGCGAAAAAGGCCTGATCGGCAATCACACCGGCGGTTCGCGCACCATCGTCGGTGCCGGCACCGTATGCCACATCGCGGCGAAAAAACTGATTGAGGTCGCTACACCGCTGGCGGCGGAACAGCTCGGTGTTGAACCGTCGCAGGTGGCCTACGCCAAGGGTGAATTCCAGTCGAAGGAGTCGAACAAGAAAATCACGCTGGGCGAACTGGCGGCGAAAAAACCGCTGAGCGTTACCGGCGAAGGCAAGTTCGGTTCGACTTTCCCCAACGGCTGTCACATCGCCGAAGTCGAAATCGATCCGCAGACCGGTGTCACCAATGTCGTCTCGTATGTGACGGTGGATGATTGCGGCACGGTCATCAACCACACCATCGTCGAAGGCCAGATGCACGGCGCGGTGGCGCAGGGCTGGGGCCAGATTTTCGGCGAGAACATCGTCTACGACACCGACACCGGCCAGTTGCTGACCGGCAGTTTTGCCGATTACCCGATGCCGAAAGCCGGCTGGATCAAGGACATCACCATTGCCGACCACACCACCTTCGGCACCATCAGCCCGCTGGGCGTGAAGGGCATGGGCGAATCCGGTTGCACCGCTTCACTCGGTGCGCTGACCAATGCAGTGATGAACGCGCTGCGGCCGCTGGGCGTGCCGCCGCTGGACATGCCGCTGACGGCGCACAAGCTGTGGCAGGCAATCTCGTCCGCAAAAGCTGGTCACTGAGATAAGGACACTGAACATGTTTGCATTCCAGTATCGCAAGGCGAAGTCGCTGAAAGAGGCGGTTGATGTGCTGGCCAAGGATGACGAAGCCAAACCGTTGTCCGGTGGCATGACGCTGATCCCGACGCTCAAAGCCCGGCTCGCCAATCCAACACAACTCGTTGATTTAAATGGACTTTCTGAGTTATCCGGGATTGAAGTCAAAGACGGCGCACTGATCATCGGCGCTGCAACCCGGCATCAGCAGGTCGCTACATCCAAGGTTGTTAAAGATGCGATCCCGGCCTTGGCCTCGCTGGCATCAAACATCGGCGATCCGCAGGTGCGCAACCGCGGCACGCTGGGCGGCTCGGTGGCCAACAACGATCCGGCGGCGGATTATCCGTCGGCGGTGCTGGGCCTCAATGCAAAAGTCATCACCAACAAACGCGAAATCGCCGCCGATGATTTTTTCCAGGGCATGTTTGCCACTGCACTGGAGCCGGGTGAGCTGATCGTGCGCATTGCCTTCCCGCTGCCGAAAAAAGCCGCTTACGCCAAGTTTCCGCATCCGGCTTCGGGTTACGCGATGGCCGGCGTGTTCGTTGCGCAGACGGCTGATGGCATCCGCGTCGCAGTGACCGGCGCAGGCCCCGGCGTGTTCCGCTGGAGCGAAGCCGAGCAGGCGTTGGCGAAAGGCATGAATGCGGCCGCGATCGAAAAACTGACGCTGGCAGCGGACGACCTGAACGAAGACATCCACGGCACGCGCGAATACCGCGCGCAGCTGGCAAAAGTCATGGCCACCCGCGCTGTTGCGGCGCTGGGCTAACCGGGGGAAGTACGAAATGGCAAAAATTGAAATGACCGTGAACGGCAAGAAGTGCTCCGGCGAAGTCGAAGACCGGGTGCTGCTCGCCAATTTCCTGCGTGACGAACTGAAACTCACCGGCACCCATGTCGGCTGCGACACCAGCCAGTGCGGCGCCTGCACCGTGCATGTCGACGGCCAGGCGATCAAGTCCTGCACCATGCTTGCTGTACAAGCTGACGGCGCCGACGTGGTGACCATCGAAGGCCTCGCCAAAAACGGCAAATTACATCCGGCGCAGCAGGCCTTCACCGAATGCCATGCACTGCAATGCGGCTTCTGCACACCGGGCATGATCATGACCACGGCGGCGCTGATCAAGGACAATCCGAAACCCAGCGACGACGAAATCGTGCACGGCCTCGAGGGCAACCTCTGTCGCTGCACCGGTTACCTCAACATCGTCAAAGCGGTGAAACGCGCGGCGGAACTGAGCAAATAAGCCGCTGCAGAAAATAAACCTCCCCTCTCCCCGCTTGCGGGGAGAGGGTTAGGGTGAGGGGCTTCGGCGGAGACTGTTTTCTTCGAGGATTTTCGGTCCCTCCCGCGTTATCCTTCGTGCTTCACGGAGGACAGTACATGGCAACACAACCATCCCCATCCGGCCCTCTCGCCGGCGTGCGTGTCATCGAACTCGGCCAGCTCATCGCCGGCCCTTTCTGCGGCAAAACCCTGGGTGACTTCGGCGCCGAAGTCATCAAGATCGAACCGCCGGGCAAGGGCGACCCGCTGCGCAAATGGCGGCTGCTGAAGGACGGCAATTCGATCTGGTGGGAAGTCCAGTCGCGCAACAAGCAGTCGGTGACGCTGGACCTGACCAAAACCGAAGGCCAGGACATCCTGCGCACGCTGGTGAAAGAGGCCGACGTGCTGATCGAGAACTTCCGCCCCGGCAAGATGGAGGAGTGGGGGCTCGGTTACGAGGATCTCAAAAAAATAAACCCGAAGCTGGTCATGGTGCGCATCTCCGGCTACGGCCAAAGCGGACCGTACCGCGACCGTCCCGGTGTTGGTGTGATCGCCGAATCCATGGGTGGCCTGCGTTACCTGACCGCCGAGCCGGGGCGTGTGCCGGTGCGTGTCGGGGTGTCGATCGGCGACACGCTGGCGGCGCTGCATGGCGTGATCGGTGTGCTGATGGCGCTCTACCACCGTGACAGGAACGGGAAAGATGCAGGAGGCGAAGGCCAGGTCATCGACATCGCGCTGTACGAAAGTGTGTTCAATTGCATGGAAAGCCTGCTGCCAGAGTTCAGTGCCTTCGGCGTGGTGCGCGAAGCGGCCGGCAGTGCGCTGCCCGGCATCGTGCCGTCCAATGCCTATCCCTGCCGCGACGGCTGGATACTGATCGGCGGTAACGGTGACGGGATATTCAAAC
>CAMCYP010000021.1 GCA_945885345.1 Bordetella parapertussis
GACGCTGTATTCCACGCTGAAACAACTGGCGCAACCTGAAGTCAACGTCTGTACCGTCGAAGATCCGATCGAGATGGTTGAGCCCAGCTTCAACCAGATGCAGGTACAGGCGAACATCGGTGTCGATTTCGCCGCCGGCATCCGCACACTGATGCGCCAGGATCCGGACATCATCATGGTTGGCGAGATCCGCGACCTCGAAACCGCCGAAATGGCAATCCAGGCCGCGCTGACCGGTCACCTGGTGCTGTCGACCCTGCATACCAATGACGCACCGGCGGCAGTGAGCCGCCTGCTCGACCTCGGCGTGCCGCCGTACCTGCTGCAATCCACCCTGCTCGGCGTGATGGCGCAGCGACTGGTGCGCACGCTGTGCCCGCACTGCAAGGAAAAACACGATTACGACGACGCGGTGTGGGACAGCCTGGTCACGCCGTGGAAAGCCGCCAACCCGCGCGGCAAGACCTACATCAACAAGGGCTGCCTCGAATGCCGCATGACCGGCTACATGGGCCGCATCGGCATTTACGAAATGATGATCATGTCGCCGCCGCTGCGCGAGCGCGTGGTCGCTTCCGCCGACCTTGAAGCCATCCGTGACGCCGCCTACAAGGACGGCATGAAACCGCTGCGCATCAGCGGCGCGATGAAAATCGCCGCCGGCGTCACCACTATCGACGAAATCATGAAAGTCGCGCCGCCGCCCGGCGGCGACCGCCGCACGACGCCCTAGCCGTCCGCCACAGAAGTGAACGACTAGTTCGTCTTTGCGCGATCCTTCTGCAACTGGTCCAGGTACAGTTTTTCATAGGACGCAATCTTGGCCACATACCCCGCCGGATCGGCAAACCGATTCGGGTCATAGGCATCGCCCGTCTTGTATTTCTTGTACATGTCGAATTGCGCGGCATGCGAGGCCACCCAGACATCGGGTTTCAGCAGTTTCTGTCTGGCAAATGTGGTCGCATACGCCTCGGTGATGTTCGGATACCCGGGCATGGTCGCGACGTTGACACCGGGATTGATCGACCCCATGTTGGCAATCAGCACGTTATAGTCGCGCCCGCCGTCGCTGGTGGTGTAGGTAAAACTGCTCGCCCCCCTGGTATGCCCCGGATGATGATGCACAGTGAGTTCGACTTCACCCAGTCGCACCTTGTCGCCGTCCTTCAGCTTGCGATCCACTTTCACCGGCTCGTAAATGGCGCCGCGCCCCTGCGGGTAGCGGAAATCGGTGCTCCCCCCGCTTTCGACCAGCGCCACATCATCCTCCTGCATCATCATCTTCGCCCCGGTCAGGCGCTTGATTTCCGCCATCGCCGCAACATGGTCCCAGTGACCGTGGGTCGCCAGCAGCAGCTTGATGTCGGAAAATTTGAAGCCCAGTGCCTCGATATTGGCGCGGATGGGCGCCGTCGAGTTGTTGACACCGGTGTTGATCAGGATATTGCCGTCACGCGTGGGGATCAGGTACACCGCGAGGTCATAAGTGCCGACGTAATACAGATTGCCGACAATTCTCAGCGGTGCCTGCGGTTTGACGTACGCTTCTTTGGCCGACAATTGCCTGAACATTTCCTGCGCGGCAGAACTGAACACAACACTGCCCGCGATGAATACGGCGAACGCAGCAAACAACAGATTTTTCCGGCGCATGGGGAATACCTCTCCTGTGAATGGTTGGCCGGCGGGTTTTTATTTTTTTCACCGCCGACACTGGCAGAAAAGTATACCCCCGACACTTGTCAGGGGCCCGGGCGCAATGCGCGTCGTCACCGATGCGCGACAGGGGTGTCCGCATGCTGCAAATAACGGCAGAACCGCAGTCAGTTCACCGGCAGCAAAGCCTGCAATCCGGTTTCAACAGCAATGCGCTGCAGATCAGTGATGGTGTCATCCGGATACTGGATGCCCTGGCTGCGGTTGCGCGTGTCGTTGCGCGCCTCCATCTCACCCGGATAAAACACCTCGTTGAACCCCTGCGCCAGCGGCACCGACTTGAGTTCAGCGATGAACTCTTCCATCCGTGCGTTGAACTGCGCCAGCGGCTGCATGGCCTCGATGTTGATCGCCAGCATGAAATGGCCGCAATTGCTTTTCTCCGCGGTCTTGTACGGGCTGTGCACCGCTGACAGGAAACCGCTGCCGGTCAGCACGCCGGACATCATGTCGACCATCGCCGCAATCGCATAACCCTTGTGTTCCGCCATCGGCAGGATGATGCCGTCGATGGCGGCCTGCGGGTCGGTGGTCGGTGCGCCATCGGCGTCAATTGCCCAGCCCAGCGGGATTTTCTGGCGCTTGTTGCGCGCGAGGTAGATTTTGCCGCGCGCGACACCGGTGTTCGCCATGTCGACCACGAAAGGCGCATGGCTGCCGGCCGGCGCCGCGATCGACCACGGGTTGGTGCCGACAATTTTTTTGCGCCCGCCCCAGGGCGCCATCGCCGGGCCGCCGTTGGACGTCAGCATCATCACGCAGCCCTGGCGCGCGCCCATCAACGTGTAATACATGCAGGTGCCGAAATGGTTGGACATGCGCACGCCGACCGCGCCGATGCCGTGTTTTTTCGCGCGCTGGATGGCTTCTTCCGCCGCAAGTTTCGCCAGCACATGGCCAACACCATCGTGGCCGTCGATCACCGCCATTGCGCCGCCGTCAATGACGAACTCCGGCAGCGTCACCGGGTTCATCACCTTGTTGCGCAGGCGGTCAAGGTACCAGCCGAGGCGCAGCACGCCGTGCGACTGGTGGCCCCACAGATCAGCCTGCACCAGCGTGTCGGCAATCAGCCGCGCGTCGGGTTCGGGCACGCCCTGGCCAGCGTAAACAGCGGTGCAGAATTCAATCAGCTTGACGGGATCGACCGGGGCAGCCATGTGATGCCTTTCTGTATCTGGGCGAAATAAACAAAAATCCGGAAACTATTTCCTACAAGACCAGTTCCAGACAGGTGCTGCCGATCGGCGTGTTGTCGTAATACGGCGTGCAGCGTACAAAACCGAGGTCGTAATACAAACGCATCGCCGCCACCATCTGCGGCAGGGTATCCAGCACCATGCGCGCGTAACCTGCGCTGCGCGCAAATGCGATGGCGCGCTCCGCCAGCGCGCGACCGCCGCCACCGCCGCGGCCGAATTCGCGTAAATACAGGCGCTTCATTTCGCAGCGCCCGGCGTCCAGCGGTCGTACGCCGACACAACCGGCGACAACGCCGTCGATACGCGCCAGCAACAAAGTGCCTGCCGGCGGCGCATAGGCGCCGGGCAAGCCTTCCAGTTCGGATTCGAAATCCTGGAAACAGAGGCTGAAATTCAATGAGCCCGCATATTCCAGAAACAGGTCACGCACCGCATCAAGATCGGGACCGGGCGCCGTAACCGTGATGATGTCCATCGTGCCGCTTATTGCGAGCGGGTGAGCAGGCGCATGCCGCGATCGAGGCCGTCAATGGTCAGCGGAAACATGCGGTCGCCCATCAACTGGCGGGTGATGCTGATCGACTCGTGGTAATTCCACACCGCTTCCGGCTGCGGGTTGAGCCAGATCGCGCGCGAATAGACCTGCAGCGCGCGCTGCAGCCACACCGCTCCCGCCTCTTCATTGCTGTGCTCGACGCTGCCGCCGGGATAGGTGATTTCGTACGGACTCATCGTGGCATCACCGACGATGATCAGCTTGTAGTCATGCGGATAGGTGTGCAGCACATCCCAGGTCGCCATGCGCTCCGTGGCGCGGCGCCGGTTGTCTTTCCACACCCGCTCGTAGAGAAAGTTGTGGAAATAGAAATATTCAAGGTGCTTGAATTCGGTGCGCGTCGCCGAGAACAGCTGCTCGCAGACGCGGATGTGGTCGTCCATCGAGCCACCTATGTCGAGGAACAGCAGCACCTTCACCGCGTTGTGCCGCTCCGGCACCATTTTCAGATCCAGCCAGCCGGCGTTTTTGGCGGTGGAGCGGATGGTATCTTCCAGGTCCAGCTCTTCCGGCGCCCCGGTGCGTGCAAATTTACGCAGCTTGCGCAAGGCCACCTTGATGTTGCGCGTGCCAAGTTCGACGGTGTCATCAAGGTTCTTGAACTCGCGCTGGTCCCACACTTTCACCGCGCGGCGGTTGCGCGATTCATGCTGGCCGATGCGGATGCCCTCGGGGTTGTAACCATAGGCGCCAAAGGGGCTGGTGCCTCCGGTGCCTATCCATTTGCTGCCACCCTGGTGCCGCCCCTTCTGCTCTTCAAGGCGTTTTTTCAGGGTTTCCATCAGCTTCTCCCAGCCGCCCAGCGACTGGATCAGTTTTTTCTCTTCCTCGGTCAGGTTTTTCTCGACCAGCTTGCGCAGCCAGTCCTCGGGGATCACCGCGGCGGCGGCATCAATGCCGACCACCCCCTTGAAGTAGGCGGCGAACACCAGGTCGTAGCGGTCAAAGAATTTTTCGTCCTTGACCAGACAAGTACGGGCCAGATGGTAAAAATCTTCAACACTGCCGAAAGCGACCTGCTTCTCCAGCGCCTCGATCAGGATCAGGAATTCCTTGATCGACGCCGGCACGCCGCCCTGGCGCAGCTTGAGGAAAAATTCAATGAGCATTGTTTAACGTCAAAATCGTTTTACCGCCAAGACGCCAAGAGCGCCAAGAAAAATCAAAAAATCTCAAGTTAACACCACGCGCTGAATGCCGTCTTTCAACAGGCGTTCGTTAAAATTGATAAGCAATGCCAGTGCATCACCTCTGGCTTTGAGATACGAGATGACCTGTGCTTTGTGTATCGGCAATAGCTTCTCGACGGCCTTCAGCTCCACGATCAGCACCCCGCCCACAAGCAGATCGACCCGCCCCTCGCCAACGGATTGCCCCTTGTAGGATACCGAAACCGGCTTCTGCCTCTCAAAATTGATCGACCGTATTTCCAGCTCTACCGCCAGCGCTTCCTCGTAAACACTTTCAACATATCCCGGCCCAAGCTCCCGGTGCACTTCAAGCGCGGCATCGACCACCACCCGCGCCAAGTCGTCCAGCAATCTGTCAGGTTCATGCATCAGTTTTTGATTCCGGTTTTCTTGGCGCTCTTGGCGTCTTGCCGGTAAAAAATCAGCTCTTACGCCGCGACATGAATACGAGCCGCTCAAACAAATGCACGTCCTGCTCGTTCTTGATCAGCGCGCCATGCAGCGGCGGCACGATCTTGTGGGTGTCCTGGCTGTAGAGCGCTTCCGGCGGAATGTCTTCGGCCATCAGCAGCTTCAGCCAGTCGAGCAGTTCTGAGGTGGTCGGTTTTTTCTTCAGGCCCGGCACGTCACGGATTTCAAAGAATGCATTGAGCGCCTGCGACAGCAATTGCTTCTTGATGCCGGGGAAATGCACATCGACGATTTTCGCCATGGTTTCCGGATCGGGGAAACGGATGTAGTGGAAAAAGCAGCGCCGCAGGAAGGCGTCAGGAAGCTCTTTCTCGTTATTGCTGGTGATGATCACCAGAGGCCGCTGTTTGGCCTTGACCAGTTGCTGCGTCTCGTAGACATAAAACTCCATGCGGTCGAGCTCGCGCAGCAGGTCATTCGGGAATTCGATGTCCGCTTTATCCACCTCATCAATCAGCAGCACCGCCGGCTGCTCCGACTCGAAGGCTTTCCACAGCATGCCCTGCACGATGTAGTTGCCAATGTCCTTGACCTTCGGATCGCCGAGCTGCGAATCGCGCAGCCGCGATACCGCGTCGTATTCATACAGGCCGTGCTGCGCCTTGGTCGTCGACTTGATGTGCCATTCGAATAGCGGCCGCTTCAGCGCCTGCGCCACTTCGAGGGCCAGCATGGTCTTGCCGGTACCGGGCTCGCCCTTGATCAACAAGGGGCGCTCCAGTGCCAGCGCAGCGTTGACCGCCATCATCAGGTCATCGGTCGCGACGTAGTTTTCGGTGCCAGTGAAACGTGACATTATTTTTCCTTTAAAATCAAATACTTATTTACACCTAATGCTGCTGCGCGAGGCGGCCTTCGATTTCCGCCAGCTTGTGGCGGATCCCGGCACCAATAAACAGCTGCGGCTCGGAGGGTTCATAACCCTGCGCGCGCTCACGCTTGGCAATCGACTGGCTGGCTGCGGCAAATGCCGTTTCCAGCGAATAGGTCTTGCGCAACTCCTCGTTGAACAGCGCCTGCGCGAGCCAGGTCGCGTCCGACATGCTGCCGCAACCGAATGACGTGCGGGCCGCACTCGACGCCGTAATGATCATTGTATGTTCATCCTGCAGCGGTTTGATGAAGCCGCCGGAATAACAGGCCGAGACCACGATCACCCGCCACTTGATGCCCGACGCATCCAGCGCTTTTTTCAACGCGGGCGGATCGATCGGCGCCAGCCGCAGCGGCCAGAAATCCACCGACAGCCGGTGCGACTCCGAGCCGTGTGAAGACAGGTACATCAGCAGCAGATCCTCATCGCGGTTCATCTGGCTGCCGATGCGCTGCAGCGCCGCACTGATACTGGTCAGGCTCGCCACCGGCTGCGTATCCAGCGTTTTCCGGTTATTCAGCAGCACCACCGAACGTCCGGCGGTATCAAAGCGCTTGCGGAACAGGTCGGCGATCAACTGCACCTCTTTCATGAACACATCTTCACGGCCATACAGCCCTGCCGCCAGCAGGTAGATGTCGGCGACGCCGGGACGCCCGCGTTCCACGGCGGCCAGCGATTTGCGCAGCAGATCCTGCTGCGCGTAAAAGCCGTGCTCATCGAAAGGCCTCCGTGCAGCCCGCTCCTCGGCATCCAATGCATCATATTTAGGCATCCACAGATAGTTCTGCGGATACCACAGCATCGGTGCCACCAGCAGCAGCCATCCTGCTGCCATCACCATGAGATTGCGCCCCGCGCCGGCATTCACAAAACGCGCCACGCTCACTGCAACCACCAGCGTCCACCACAGCACGGCACCGTAAAACAGGTAGGGCCACCAGTTGCCGCCGACCAGCCGCGGTGGCAGTCGCAGGAACAGCACCCCGGCCGCGCCAAAGAGCAGCGACAGCACCAGGCCCGCGGCAACCAGCGCAATCGCAAGCTGCAACTGCGATACGGCCCCGCCGCCCCGGCGCACAGCCAGCACAACAAACAGCAGCGTGGCCGGCACAAACAGCAGTGCACGCGGCACTTCGTCCACATTGAACTCGCCATTGAAACCGATGCTGGCCAGCCCCAGCATGAACAGCAACACCAGATTCAGGCTGGCGATCAGCGCAAAGGCCTCGGCGGAAGGCGTAAACATTTCCGGCGTCACCGGCCGCAAAAATGCCAGCCGCGCGCCGGCGCGCAGGCTGCTCATCACATCGCGAAACAAGCTGCGGTGCGGCGCGGACGACGGCAGACTTTCCGCCGCGGCCCCGTCACCCGCCATCTGATCCTCATGCATCACCGGTTCCTGCATCAGACCGTGCGCACCAGATCGCTGCGACGGTCGACATCAAACAACACGCCGGGATCATCGACATCGATCACCCGCACCAGCGCCTGATTACGCTGCACAACAGCGCGCGCACCGCTGTCGCCGCCAAGCACCTGCAGTTCCGGCAAAAACCGCGCAGCGAAGGCCACCGGATGGCCACGGTCACCCTGGTACGCCGGCGCGACGATGGCAGCACCAGCGGCCAGCGCCTGCGCCACGCGCTGGATGGTTTGCGGACGGATATTCGGCATGTCAGCCAGCGCCACAATCCAGCCGCCGGCATCGCGGGTGACGCTGACGCCATGGGCCAGGCTGACACCCATGCCCAGTACCGCATCGGCACACAGGGTCACGGCACAGCCTTCCTGCTCCAGCAATTCCGCCACGGGAAAATCACCGGCACGCACCACGGCCGTCACGTTGAGCCCGGCCGCGATCAGGTTGCGCGCGGCATGGGCGGCAATGGCCACGCCGTCTTCCAGCGGATGCAGCAGTTTGGCGCCGCCAAAACGCGATCCGGCGCCGGCGGCCAGCAGGATGGCCACGGGGGATTTCTCAGGGACCGTCATGGGCATGATTATAATGGGCCACCCTCACATTTCCCCAGCAAGGTCCACACCATGCCCCGGTTCTGCGCGAATATCACCATGCTGTTCAACGAGCTTGCGTTCATGGACCGCTTCGCCGCTGCAGCCAAGGCCGGATTCAAGGGTGTCGAATACCTGTTTCCGTACGAATACGACAAAAACGCCCTGGCGGATTCCCTCGCCAACAACAACCTCGTCCAGGTGCTGCACAACATGCCGGCCGGCAACTGGGCCGGTGGTGAACGCGGCATCGCCTGTCATCCGCGGCGCGAAACCGAATTCCAGGAAGGTGTGGGCCGCGCCATCGATTACGCCACCACACTCGGCTGCAAACAGGTCAACTGCCTCGCCGGCATCCGCCCGACGCATCTTGATCCCATCATCACGCGCGAAACCTTCATCCGCAACCTGCAGTTCGCAGCACCCCGATTCAAGGAAGCGGGCATCAAGCTGCTGATCGAACCGATCAACACCCGCGACATCCCGGGATTTTTCCTGAATTCTTCGCGGCAGGCTCTTGAGATCATCAAGGCCGTCGGCTCCGACAACCTGTACCTGCAGTACGACATCTATCACATGCAGATCATGGAAGGCGACCTCGCGCGCGGCATCGAAACCAACCTCGCGCTGATCCCGCACATGCAGCTCGCCGACAATCCCGGCCGGCACGAACCAGGCAGCGGCGAAATCAATTTCCCCTGGCTGTTCCGCCACATCGACAAAATCGGCTACCAGGGCTGGATCGGCTGCGAATACAAGCCGGCAACTACCACCGAAGCCGGCCTGGGCTGGATGAAACAGGCATGATTTTGCCGTGGCGGCCGGGTGCTTGACGGCACCCGTAGCAGCCCACACAATGCCCCGGCAACAGACCCATAAAAACACAACGGGCTGTCCCGCATTACAACCTGGAGGAGTAGTCATGAAAGCATCGCGTATTGCATCCGCGCTCGCCATTGCCGTGGCCGCAGCGTTCCCGTCCGTTTCCAGCGCACAGCAGATGACATTGATGACCGGCCCGCAGGGCGGCGTCTGGGTACCGCTGGGCGGCCAACTGAAAAGCATGTGGGAAAAAGCCATCCCCGGCCTCAGCATCACCGCAACGCCGGGCGCCGGTATCGCCAACGTGCGCGGCATCGATGAAGGCAAGGCACAGGTCGGTTTCGGCAATTCCAGCACCACCGTCGACGGCATCGCCGGCAACGCGCCTTACCCGAAAAAAACCACCAAGGTTTGCCAGATGGCCAACCTCTATCCGCAGTATTTCCAGGTGGTCGCGCTGGCTGATGCCAAGGTCCACACCTTTGCCGACTTCAAGGGCAAATCCGTGGTCACCCAGCCCAAGGGCAACACCGGCGAACTGCTGACCGACATGACCCTCAAGCTGAATGGCCTCAACTACCAGGCACTGTCGAAAATCAATTTCCAGTCCTACACCGACGCAGTGTCGATGATGAAAGACGGCCACGCGCAGGTGTTCACGCTGGGCACCACCATTCCCGCCTCGTCGGTGATGGATCTCGCCAGCGCCCGTGACATCAATCTGGTACCGGTGGATGACAAAACCATGGCCGCACTGCGCAAGCAGAACGCGGGCTATCAACGCCTGATCGTCAAGGCCGGCACCTATCCGAAACAGGACAAGGATGTGCCGCAGATCGGCTACTCCGCCCATCTCGTCGTGTCCTGCGACCTGCCGGAACAAACGGTCTACACCATGACCAAAACCGTCGCTGCCAACATCAGCGACATGGCCTCGGTCAACAAAGCCATGGCCGGCCTCACGCCGAAGCAAATGGCGGCCGACATCGGCGTGCCCTTCCATCCTGGCGCATTGAAGTTCTACAAGGAAGTCGGAGCACTGTAAGCCGCAGCGCTTTGCAGTCTCCACGGGGCGGCGCGAGCCGCCCCGTTCCACATCCAGCCGGGGAACTTGATGACTTCTGCAGAACAGGCACCAACCATCCAGGTCAAGTCAGACGAAAAAGAAGCCACTGCACCGCAGACTGCGCTGCTGAAGACCGTGGTATCGATCATCGCCATCGTGATGTCGCTGTACCACATGTACGTCGTCGCCTTCGGCCCGCCCGAGGCATTGATCTTCCGCGGCACCCACCTGCTGTTCGCACTGACCCTGGTGTTCCTGCTCTATCCGCTGAAACCCGGTGGCGGCTGGAAATGGCGCATCACCGATGCCGTGATGCTGCTCGCCTCGTGGGCATTCATCTTCCACATCTTTCTCAACTACGAATACATGACCAACCGGATCATCTACATTGATGATCTGACCCTGTCCGACAAGATCAACACCGTCATTGCCGTGCTGATCGTACTCGAAGCCACGCGCCGCGTGCTGGGCTGGGCGCTGCCGATCACTGCGATGTGTTTCCTCGGCTACGCCATGTTCTTTACCAACGTCCACGGGCCAGTGCTGATGGAACAGCTCTACCTGTCCACCGAAGGCATTTTCGGTTCGACGCTGGGCGTATCCGCGTCGTACGTGATGCTGTTCGTGCTGTTCGGCGCCTTCATGGAAAAAAGCGGCACCGGACAGCTGTTCATGGACTTCGCGCTGTCGATCACCGGCCACACCGCCGGCGGCCCGGGCAAGGTCGCGGTCGTCAGTTCCAGCCTGTTCGGCACGGTGTCGGGCAGCGCAGTCGCCAACGTGATGGTGGACGGCCCGATGACCATCCCGCTGATGAAACGCACCGGCTTCCGGCCGCCGTTCGCCGCCGCAGTCGAGGCCACCGCCTCCACCGGCGGCCAGATCATGCCGCCGGTGATGGGCGCCGCGGCGTTTGTGATGGCGGAATTCCTCGCCGTGCCCTACGCCACCGTCGCGCTGTGGGCGGCGATCCCGGCCTTCCTCTATTACCTCGCAGTATTTTTCGCGGTGCATTTCGAGGCCAAGCGTTACGGCCTGCATGGCGTGCCGAAAAGCGAACTGCCGGTGCTCGGCCATGTGATGCTCTCGCGCGGCCACCTGTTCATCCCCATCGTCACCATATTCATCGGCCTGACGATGGGCTATTCCGCACCGCTATGCGCACTGGTCGGCGCACTGATGTGCCTGCCGATCGCGCTGATGCGCAAGGCCACCCGCGTCGGCATCACCTGGCGCAACGTGCTCGATGCGCTGGAGGAAGGCGCCAAAAACACGCTGGCAGTGGCCATGGCCTGTGCCTGCGCCGGAATCGTCATCGGCTGCGTCACCATCACCGGCCTCGGCATCGTCTTCACGCAAATCGTCGTCGGCCTGTCGCAGAACATGCTGCCGCTGGCACTGCTGCTGACCGCCGTCGCCGGCATCGTGCTCGGCATGGGCATGCCGACCACACCGGCCTACATCGTCATGGTGTCATTGCTGGTGCCGGCGCTGGTCAAGCTCGGCGCGCCGCTGCCGTCCGCGCACATGTTCGCGTTTTACTTCGCCATCCTGTCGGCGATCACGCCGCCGGTGGCGCTGGCGGTATTCGCCGCCGCGAGCCTGGCCAAGGCCGATCTGTGGGAATCCGGCTGGGCGGCGGTGCGCATCGGTTCCGCGGGTTTCATCGTACCCTTCATGTTCGTGTTCGAACCCTCGCTGCTGATGATCGGCAGCTGGGACCAGATCCTGCTGTCCTTCGTCTCTGCCACCATCGGCACCATCGCCCTCGCCGGCGGGCTGTTCGGTTATTTCTTCCGCGTCGCGCACATGTGGGAACGCGCTCTGCTGGTCGCCGCCGCACTGCTGCTGATCAAGCCGGGCATTCTGTCCGACATCGTCGGTCTGGTACTGCTCGGCGTCGTGCTGCTCAACCAGTTGCTGATCCGCCGCAACGAACCGAAAGCGGCGGATCAGCCTGCGCACTGATATGGCTGTATTGAGGCGCCTATAATCGTTTGACCCGGCGCGCCGCAATCGCGGCCCGCCCCTTTCACCCGAACCAGAGGACAGCACAATGAGCAACGTCGGCTTCATCGGACTCGGCATCATGGGCAAACCCATGGCCCTCAACCTGATCAAGGGCGGGCACACCTTGTTCCTGCAATCGCGCAGCGGTGTGCCGAAAGAACTCACGGATGCCGGCGGCAAAGCCTGCAGCAGCGCGAAGGAAGTCGCACAAAAAGCCGACATCATCATCACCATGCTGCCGGACACGCCCGACGTGGAAAAAGTATTGTTCGGCGCCAATGGCGTGGCCGAAGGCTTGAGCAAGGGCAAGACGGTCGTCGACATGAGCTCGATCTCGCCCATCGCCACCAAAGAATATTCCAATAAAATCAATAAATTAGCGTGCGATTACGTCGATGCCCCGGTTTCCGGCGGCGAGGTAGGCGCCAAAAACGCCGCGCTCACCATCATGGTCGGCGCCCCGCAAACCGCGTTCGACAGAGTGAAACCGCTGTTCGAACTGATGGGCAAAAACATCACCCTGGTCGGCGGCAACGGCGACGGCCAGACCTGCAAGGTCTGCAACCAGATCATCGTCGCCCTCAACATCGAAGCCGTCAGCGAAGCACTGGTGTTTGCCTCGAAGGCCGGCGCCGATCCGGCCAAAGTACGGCAGGCCTTGATGGGTGGCTTCGCCGCCTCACGTATCCTCGAAGTGCACGGCGAACGCATGATCAAACGCACCTTCGATCCGGGCTTCCGCATTGAACTGCATCAGAAGGATCTGAATCTGGCGCTGCAGGGTGCACGTTCGATGGGGGTGTCGCTGCCGAATACGGCGACTGCGCAGGAGTTATTCAATAGCTGCGTCGCGAATGGTGGCGCGAAGTCGGACCACTCGGCGATGGTCAAGGCGCTGGAACGGATGGCGAATCATGAGGTGGCGAAGTAGCAATGCGATCTCGTTCTTACATTGCCGCTCTCAGCGACTCGATAAACGCCTGCTAACCATGCGCTGGTTCCTTCTTTCCGTAGTCCTAATTGCCGGCGTTGCCCAATCACAGGAACCAACCCCAGCCCCGGTGAAATCCGCTGCTAAGTCAGAGGAAAAGGCCTTCGATCATAAAAAACAGACCACAACCGATAAGCGAGGAACCAAGGGTTTCCCGGCGGTCATCGAGATAGAAAAGTCCTCTGTCATACGAGTAGAAACCACTGACAAAACCGAAAAACACCGCGACTACACGGATAGCGAATGGTGGTTGGTTTACCTCACAGGCGCTCTGGCGGCAATTACCTTTTTCTTGGCTTTTTATACCGGGTTGCTGTATCGAGCTACCGTAAAACTTGGAAAAGATGCCAAAACCACCGGAGACAGGCAGGAGATTGAGGTTAAGAACTCTCTCGCCATTTCCAAGCAAGCCGCCGATGCCGCCACCCAAACCGTTGAAACAATGCGCGATGCTGACGGACCATACTTGTTCCCCGAATATCTTAGATTCAAAATTAGAGACGGCAGACCAACATTCGTTTATACGTTTCGAAATTATGGGAACACTCCTGCTGTTCTCAACCACTTCCAAGATTTGATGACCTTCGACCCGCTTGCTGAACACCCATTTTTTGACCAAGACCTTACCGCCAGACCAGAGAGAGAAAACGTAATTCCCCCAAAAGGGGACTACACTGAGATATATGCTGGATTCCCTATCGGCGTTTCTTACGAGCAGTTCGTTTCGCGTGTTAATGGAGGAGAAAAGCTTCATTTAATTGGGCGTGCTCGGTACGAGGATATTTTTGGGCGCAAATACACCAAATATTTCTGTATGAATATAGCCCCAACTCACATGCCCAATGTCGTCCGTTTCTGGATTGCTGGTGGCAAACCCTTCAATCGGCTGGAAAAGGAAAAATAAGAACTCGTAGGGCGCATTAAGCGCAGCGCAATGCGCCGAATGCGATTGCTCAACCGGCAAGACACGATGGTGCTAGGGCCGTAGGGCGGAAAAGCGCAGCGCATTCCCCCGCCAAAAAGCATAGTATCTTCCGCATCAATTACCCAAAGGCCATGCCATGCGCATCCCCTCGCCTGATCGCAACCCCCGGCACCACCTGACCACCGGCATCGCCCTGCTGACTCTGTGCTGGTCAGCAACGACCCTGGCCGACTGCGTGGACACGCGCCAGGCTACAGCGGGCGAAAGGGATTTTCACAGCCGCGCCATGGCTGCCATCGTGGCAGCGCTGCCGCCCGTACCGGTGGGCGGCAAATTGCAGAACAAGGACAGCCTGCCCACGCTAGGACAGCAGTGCGCGGGTACCACCGGTGACTTCACTCTGGAGGCAAGCCGATACTATGAGCTGAACTATCGAAAGTCGATCGTCACCATAGCCATCAATGTGCCGCGGTTGCCCGCCGCTGAAACTGCCCTGTCCGCAGCTTACGGCGCAGCCAGCCCCAAGCGCAGTGCGGGGTTGAAAGTGAACAACGTGACATGGAGCGTTAGTGGCAGCGATTCTCCGCTGCGCCAGGCACTGGTCGACGCGATCGACCGCACACGCCTGCAATCCATGGTCGGCAAACCCTTGCCTACTGTCGCCGAGTCGCAAGCGCTGGCCGCGCAGGCCACCCCCGCTACGGTCGGTGAATCAACGGCAACTGCGCCGGCGGCGAATTCTTCCGGGTCGGCCGCCACATCGAGCGCGGCACAACCAGCTGCGAACCCATCCACACCCGCGAGCTCCGGCGCTGCCGACCCCGTCAAGGATGCCGTCGATACCGTCAACAAGCTGCGGGGTTTGTTTGGACGCTGATCCGGGCTGATTATGATTCACCGGGCGGCCCCCGGCGGCCTTGCCCTTGATCCTCAATCCACTTATTGGGGCGCATCCCAGACAAACACCACCCGCCGGTGCTTGTCCGACTGAAGATCAACCGTCTGCTGCCTGGTGACACCTTCGCTGGTGGCTTCGATCTGATATTTTCCGGCGGGCAGACTGGCCAGAAGGAATGGCCCACCGGATTCGGTCTCAAGCATCACCTTGCCGGACTGACGGATCGTGACTTTCACATCAGCGAGATAAACATCGTTCGGTACGGCTTTTTGCGCGAACAGCAGTTCCAGCGGATATTTCGTTGCAACCTTCTTGAAAGCCGCTGTCGCATCAGCGCCGATACCGCCCGTCACGTAGCGAACACTGCCCTGCTTCACTTCATCAGGCAGCGTATCAGCGCCCATTGCAGGGGACAGGTAGGCCATGCTGGTCACCAGAAATGATGCTGCGAATTTCGTTACATTGAATTTCATGCCGATCTCCTCAGACGTGTTTTACGCCTGTTGGACATCCATTTGTGCACGCGGTTCCGATGCGCCGGAATCAGCGCATTTATCCACATCCAGCGGATCGATGTAATAATCATGTCAATATTTCATTGCAACGCCATTCCCACGCCATGCCCACCCCACAGCCAGCCATCCTGCAAGCCATCCCGCAACAGGCAAGATACGTCACCTACACTCTGAACCCCGGCGCAAATCCGCGCGCAGCACTGCGCGCCCTCTGCGGACAGGTTGACGGCAACAGGACGCTGGCCGGCCTCGGCCTGTCGCTGGTCACGGCGCTGGGCCGCAACATCAGTGAACTGCGCACCTTCCCGGAATTCAGCGGCCACGGCATCGACGTTCCCTCGACCCCGTCGGCACTGCTGCTGTGGCTACGCGGCGATGACCGCGGCGAGATCGTCAACCGCCATCGTACGCTGGATGACCTGCTCGCACCCGCCTTCGGCCGCACCCAGGTGATCGACGCCTTCACGTACGACGGCCGCGCCCGCCGCGACCTCACCGGCTACGAGGACGGCACCGAGAATCCCAAAGGCAAAAAAGCCGTCGCCGCCGCGATCAGCAGCCGCAAGGGCATCGCCGGCTCGAGTTTCCTCGCTATCCAGCAATGGGAACACGACATGCACCGCTTCGAGGCGATGCCGCGCAGGGAGCAGGACCATACCTTCGGCCGCCGCCGCTCCGACAACGAAGAACTCGATGACGCGCCGGAGTCAGCCCATGTCAAACGCACGGCACAGGAAAGTTTTGATCCCGAAGCCTTCGTCGTGCGGCGCTCAATGCCCTGGACTGAAGGCGCGCGCTGCGGTCTGGTGTTCACTGCTTTCGGCGCATCGTTCGACGCTTACGAGGCGCAGTTAAAACGCATGACCGGTGCTGAAGACGGCATCGTCGACGCGCTGTTCCGTTTCACGCGACCCCTGACCGGCGCCTATTTCTGGTGTCCGCCGCTGCGTGACGGCAGACTCGACCTGACCGCACTCGGATTGTAGTGCCGACCCTCCTGCTGCGCGGAGCCACAGCCGCACTGCTCGCACTGCTCGCACTGCTGACTACGCAGGCATCTGCCGCCGCGCCCGCCGATCCCAAACAGGACGACAAAGCTGCGACTGAACTCCGCCAGCAGGCCGACAAAGGCAATGCCGATGCCGCCCTGCGGCTCGGCAACCTGCTGGCCCGCGACCGGGTTTCCAAAGCGAAATATGGCAACGCCGTGGACTGGTACAAAAAAGGCTGCACGCTGAACAACCTGTCTGCCTGCCACAACGTCGGCGCGTCCTACGAATACGGCCGCAACGGCGTCAAGCTCGACAACATCGAAGCCGCGAACTATTACCTGAAATCGGCCGAGCGCGCCTTCCTGCCGTCGCTGCTCAACCTGGCGATCCTGCATGCCGACGGGCGCGTGAACTCCCTGGACAATCGCGACGGCCTGAAATGGATGCTGATCGCGCAAAAAGCCGCGACACAATGTCCGGATGCCCCTATCTGCAAACTGGTGCTGGAAGACCCCAAGGGGTATCGCGCGCGCCTTGAAGCGCCGCTGTCGGCAGACGAACGGCAGGAAGCGCGGCAACTGGCAGAGCGCTGGCAGCCTGTGCGCTAGAGCCTGTTATAACAATCATGAAATGATTGTTAACCGGCTCCGGCTGGATATACTTGCAAAAAATCACCGGGCACCGGCTTTGCCGTCGTCCACATTGGTATTCCAGGGGCCAGCATGCCGACGACCACGCAACTGATACAGATGTTCGAACGCTGGATCGACTACCTCGGCATGTGCGCCACCCTGCCGATCTCGGCACCCGTTTGCCATTCGCTGTGGGAAACCGTGATGTATGCCAGCTGGGTCATCGGCATATTGCTCGCCGGCTGGTTCGTCTGGAAACTGGTCGATCACAAACAAAAACTTGCCGCCGCGTTACGCGCGCAGCAGGAACGCGAACGCGTCGCCGACCAGGCCACCATGCGCGCGCACACCTGGGTGGAACCCGCAGACATCGCCGCCGACGTCACCGATCCGCACCTCGCGAAAAAAATCCGCCAGGAACTGGAACAGCAACGGATGAAAAACCTGCGGCCCTGAGATTCCCGGATTGCGACCGCAAACGGGATCCCGCCCACCACCTACCCAAAATCAGAAGCTGCCAAGCAGCTTGAAATATTTGCTGTAAATCTTGCGAACCGCGCGGTCTATGGTGAGTTGCTGGATGCGCATGTCGCGGCGAACACGGTTCTTGTGCACAACACCGAGACGCACCAGCCGGTTCAGACGCCGCCGTACGGTGGCAGGCGCCCCCAGATCAAGCAGCAGCAATTCTTTTACAGTCAGCGGCTGCCGCAGATCCTCCTGACGTCCGATTTCCGCCACAAGAATTGCATCTAGCGATGTATTCAGGAACGGCAGATTTTTTTGTTCGAATTCCTGAACTTTCCGGACTCGCTGAAACATAGGTCAATGTAACCAGCCTGTATTCCAAATCGTAAAAAATCCCGTATCACAATGATTTCATATCTTGGTCTTTATACACTATGGGAAATTCCCGCCGCGATACTTGACGTATAAATAAATGAGGATCATTCTGATCGTCACTTCCCGAATTACCCCTAATACGGGCATGTCTTTATGAGCCTTGTGCGCCCAACCAGCTTGCGGCTTGCTCTTTTGTGCCTGGTTGCGGTCGCAGCAATCCCCGCCTATGTCCTGCTGGGCTACACTGCCCTTGAACTGCGAAACCGCGCCGGAAAGGATGTCCTGCAGGATGCCGCGCAACTGACCCAGACTGTGGTGCATGAACAGGATCGGGTATTCCGCGATGCCCTCGAGTTTTCGGAAATCCTGTCCCGCATCCCCGCGATTGCGGATCCGGCGCAGCACCGCCTCTGCGGACAGTTCCTCGCGGAAGCGCACAAGACCATGCCCCGCTACGGGAATTTCGGCGTCGCCACGCCAGACGGCAATATTTTTTGCAGTGCAGTGCGACTGTCGGGGCCGGTCAACATTACGGACCGGTCCTATTTCCGGCGTGCGCTTGAATCAAAACACTTCGCCATCGGCGAATATCTGATCGGTCGCGTCACCGGCAAACCGTCCATTACTGTCGGTTATCCGCTGTTCGATGCCCGGCAAAAACCACTGGGTGTGGTATTTGTTGCCATCGACCTGGCCTGGCTCAACGAAGCACTGCGCAACAGCCCCATTCCCGCGGGCTCATCAGTCCGGGTAATCGACGGCAACGGAACCCTCCTCGCCGCCCACCCCGCCAGCCAGCCACCAGGCTTGAAACTGGCTGCAAACCCCGAACTGGAGCGGGCCATGCTGCGGCTCGGGCAGCGCGAAGCGGAAACGCCCAACATATATTCCTGGATAGACGCTGACTATGCCAATTCGGTTAAGCAGATCATCAATTCGGCGCAGCATTCGGCCTTTGTCTGGGCAGAACTGTCACGCGCGCAGGTCAATGCAGAAATCAGCAACCGCTTCAACACTTACCTGCTGTGGATCGGCTTTGCCACACTGCTGGTGTTCGTGCTTGGATGGACAGGTAGCAACACGCTGGTCATCAGTTCCATCAAGGCCGTTGCCGATGCCGCAAAACGTTTCTCCGCCGGTGATCTCTCTGCGCGCGCCGGCCTCAGACGCGCGCCAGCCGAGATCGCGGGACTGGCGGACACCTTCGACCGGATGGCCGAAGGCGTCGCCACGCGCGAACAGCGGATTACCCAGATCTCTGGGGAACTTGCCCGCACCAACCGGATATTGAGGACGCTGAGCGGCAGCAATCGCACCCTGTTGCGCGCCGAAGATGAACAGACACTACTCGGTGACATGTGTCGTGTCGCAGTCGAAGTCGGCGACTTCCGGGCAGCCTGGGTGGGCTACTGCCAGGACGATGCGCAAAAATCGGTGAAGCCCATGGCATACGCCGGGTTGGATGCGCGGTTTTTTGAATCGCTGGACGTCAGTTGGGAAAACAACGGGCGCGGCCGCGGGGTAATCGGCCAGGCCATACGGGAAAAGCGCATTGTTACCGCGAACCGCATGCTCCATGAAGCTGATACGGAACCGTGGTGGGAAATAATGGAGCGGAACGGCATCAAATCCGCAATCGCCCTGCCACTGCTGGCTGGCGCCGATGTCATCGGTGTCATGGCGATCTATGCCACGGAGGAAGGCGCGTTCGCCGACAAGGATTTAGCCCTGCTGGATGAACTGGCCGCCGACCTGTCATTCGGCATCACTACTATACGCGCCCGTGCCGAGCATGCCCGGACCGAGGCGACGCTGCACCATCTCGCGCTGCATGACCCGGGCACTGGTCTGCCCAACCAGACCTGCCTGCACCAATGGCTGGACAAAGCGCTGGGTACGGCACGGAACGCTCACTACCCGGTAGCCCTGATATCGATCAACCTGCCACGCATGCGGGAGATCGGGGATATCCTCGGGCAATACAACGTCAACCAGTGCATCAACCGGATTGCGGCAGCAGTGCGGGATGTCGTCGGCAGCAATGCCCTGGTCGCACGCTCGGGGCGCTTTACGCTGGCGGTGGCGCGCGAAAAACTGGATGTGATCGGTGCCGTCGCGCTCGCCGAGCGATTGGCTACAGCAGTCCGGCAACCGTTCGAACTCGGTTCCTGCTCGATGGAAATCGAATCGCGGCTGGGCATTGCGGTCTTCCCGGGCCATGCAACAGATCCTGAAGGACTTGTCGGCCGTGCATCGCTTGCAGCCCAGCATGCACAAGCGACCGGTCGGCCGCATGCCGTGCTCGACTCCAATCCCGAGGAAGCGGCGCTGCAGCGGCTGACAATGCTGGGCGAGCTGCGAAAGGCGATCGACCACGGCGAATTGGTTGTTCACTATCAACCCAAGATTGAAGCCGCGTCAGGGCGCATCGTCGGCGCAGAAGCGCTCATCCGCTGGAACCATCCGGCGCGCGGCATGGTGCCCCCAGGTGAGTTCATCCAGGTCGCCGAGCACACCGGGCTCATCATCCCGATGACCCATGAATTACTCAGAATGGTCGGCAGGCAAATGCACACCTGGCGGCAGGAACATGGCTTGTCCATTCCGGTCGCCGTCAATCTGTCCGCACACAACCTGCTCGATGCCGACCTGACGCAGCACATCGACGGCCTGATCGGCACCTGGGGACTGGAGCGTCGCCTGCTGCAGATCGAAATCACCGAGAGCACGCTGATGCGCGATCCTGTGGAAGCCATGAACGTGCTCACCGGCTTCAGCCGGTCCGGCATGCACTTGTTCATCGATGACTTCGGCACCGGCTATTCTTCCCTGGCCTACCTCGCATCACTGCCCGTGCATGCTCTGAAAATAGACCGCTCGTTTGTCGCCAGCATGATGAAGGATGCAGACCATCGCGCCATCGTGCATTCGATCCTTTCCCTTGCGGGGTCGCTTGAGTTGAAGGTCGTCGCCGAAGGCGTCGAAACAACGGAACAGGCAGACATGCTGCGTTCGCTGTCCTGCGACGAACTGCAAGGGTATTTGTTCAGCCGACCGCTGCCACCGGACCAATTCATCGACTGGGCGCTGCGCAACGCCTGACGGCGAACGCCGGGTGGCTGTTCAGGCTGCCCGGATCCGTTCCGGCAAGGACACCAACTTCTGCCGTGTCACGTCGTACCGCACCAGTGTCACATGCCCTTCAGCACACACAATATCGGCTTCGACATGCCGCAAGGTGTAAGGGTCTGCACACTGCTGTTCCCCACCCATCCGATCGCCAGTAAGACCTCGACAGTCGCCGGGTAACCCAGTTTTAAATCACCATTACTAAACAACATTCCGCTTGTGCAGGTCGGCAATATCGCCGTCCTTGTAACCCAGCTCCCGCAAAATCTCATCCGTATGCTCCCCGCACTCCGGCGTAATGCTGCGGATTTCATTCGGGGTGCGCGACAAACGGAACGGCTGGTTGATCAAAGCGACATCGCCCACGCCCGGGATAGTGACCGGCACCGCCATCTTGTTGTACTGCACCTGCGGGTCGGCGAATACTTCGTCCATCTTGTAGATCGGGCCGCCGGCAACACCGCATTCCTCGAAACGCGCGGTCCAGTAGGCCTTGTCTTTTGTCACCATCAGCGCCTGCAGTTCCTTGTTCAGCGCATCGCGGTTCTTGGAGCGCGCGACGCGATCCTTGTACTCGGGCTTTTCATTGAGACCGTCGGCGCCCAGCGCCTTGCACAACCGCGAAAACATTTCGTTGTCGCCGGCGGCGATGTTCATATAGCCGTCGCTGGTCTGGAACACGCCGGTCGGAATCGAGGTCGGGTGGTTGTTGCCCGCCTGCTCCGGCACTTCATGGTCAACGGTCCAGCGCGCCGCCTGGAAGTCGAGCATCGCGATCATCGCGTTGAGCAGTGACACTTCGATCCACTGGCCTTCGCCGGATTCTTCACGTTCGAGCAACGCAGTCATGATGCCCAGTGCGCAATACAGGCCTGCGGCAGAATCGGAAATCGCGCTGCCGGCGCGCATCGGGCCGCGGCCCGGTTCACCGGTGATCGCCATCAGCCCGCCCATACCCTGCGTGACCTGATCAAAACCCGGGCGCTTGGCATAAGGGCCGCTCTGGCCGAAACCGGAAATGCTGGCGAGAATGATCTTCTTGTTAACTTTTTTCAGCGACTCGTAATCGATCTTGAGGCGGAATTTGACGTCGGGCCGGTAGTTCTCGGCAACCACGTCAGAGCGTTCGACCAGCTTGTTGAAAATCTTCAGACCGTCCGGGTCTTTCAGGTTCAGCGTGAAGCCGCGCTTGTTGCGATGCAGGTTCTGGAAATCGGCACCGGTGCGTTTGCCGCCCCAGCCGTCGGACAGGTTCAGTCCCGGCGGCGTTTCAATCTTGATCACATCGGCGCCCCAGTCGGCCAACTGGCGCACGGCGGTCGGGCCGGAGCGCACGCGGGTCAGGTCGATCACCCGGAATCGGCTAAGCGGGCCAGAGCGGGGACCACGGTTATGTGTTGTTGCAGTCATCGTTTTATCTCTCTCTAAACCTGTAAAGAATTCAATAAACAAACACTTATTCCCGCTGCTGCGCCGCATCGGACAGCATCAGCCAAGTCACCCCCCGAGTTTCGCACAAAATGCCCGCGCTTTCCCCGCTTCGCCGCCAGCGTGATATAAGAATCGGGTCATGAACGCCCCTGCTCACATCATGCCCGTTGACTACGAACGCCAGCGCACGGTGTGTGCGGCGCTGCGCGCGTTCATGCCGGAACAGAGCGTGTTGTTCGAACGCGAAGACGTGACGCCGTACGAATGCGACGGCCTGTCGGCCTATCGCCAGGTACCGATGGTCGTGGCTCTTCCGGAAAACGAAGAACAGGTTTGCGCCATCCTCGAAGCCTGCCATGCACTGCAGGTACCGGTAGTGGCGCGCGGCGCCGGCACCGGACTCTCCGGCGGTGCACTGCCGATGGGCAACGGCGTGCTGCTGTCGCTGTCGAAGCTGATGAAAATCCTCGCCATCGACCCGGCGGCGCGCACCGCCCGCGTGCAGCCCGGCGTGCGCAACCTGGCGATCTCCGAAGCTGCCGCGCCACTGGGTCTGTATTACGCACCGGATCCATCAAGCCAGATCGCCTGCTCCATCGGCGGCAACGTCGCCGAAAATTCCGGCGGCGTGCACTGCCTGAAATACGGCCTGACCGTGCACAACATCCTGAAACTGCGCGTCGCCACCATCGAAGGTGAGATCATCGAATTGGGCGGCGGCGGACTGGATGCCGCAGGTTACGACCTGCTGGCGCTGATGACCGGCTCCGAAGGCCTGCTCGGCGTGGTCACCGAAATCACCGTCAAGCTGCTGCCGCGCCCGGAAACCGCGCAAGTGGTGCTGGCCGCTTTTGATGACGTCGGCAACGCCGGCCAGGCCGTAGCCAATGTCATCGCTGCCGGCATCATCCCCGCCGGCATGGAAATGATGGACCAGCCGGCAACGCTGGCCGTCGAACCCTTTGTCAACGCCGGCTATCCGACCGATGCCGCCGGCATCCTGCTCGTCGAGTCGGACGGCACGCATGAAGAAGTCGCCGACGAAATTCGTCGCATTGAAGACATCATGACCCAAAGCGGCGCGCATCTCGTACGCACTTCGCGCGACGAAGCCGAACGGCTGAATCTGTGGGCCGGCCGCAAGGCGGCATTCCCGGCTGTGGGCCGGCTGTCGCCCGACTATTACTGCATGGATGGCACCATCCCGAGGAAACGCCTCGCCGAAGTGCTGCGCGGCATCGCGGCGATGGAAAAAAAATATGATCTGCGCTGTGCCAACGTGTTCCATGCCGGCGACGGTAACCTGCATCCGCTGATTCTTTACGATGCCAATGACGCCGACCAGTTGAAACGCGCCGAGGACTTCGGCGCTGAAATCCTCAAGCTCTGTATCGATGTCGGCGGCACCATCACCGGCGAGCACGGCGTCGGCGTCGAAAAAATCGATTCCATGTGCATGCAGTTCAAAACCGCGGAACTGGAAACCTTCCATGCACTGAAGCAGGCCTTTGATGCGCATGGGCTGCTCAATCCCGGCAAAGCGGTGCCGACGCTGCACCGCTGCGCCGAGTTCGGCCGCATGCATGTGCATGCCGGCACGGAAAAGTTTCCGGACATCCCCAGGTTCTGAACGCCCCAAACCGTGACAAAACCAATCCGCCAGTACACCGGGTCTGCCCGCCGCGCATTGCTGATCAGCCGGCTGGTCTGCGCATGCTGTGCCGGCTTGGCGTCATCGCAGGCAATGGCGATTTCCGATGAAATCCAGGTCTATACCGACGACATCAACAAGCCCGGCGAATTTGGCCTGGAGCTTCACGTCAACACCACGTCCAAAGGCCGGTCGACGCCGGATTACCCCGGCGACTCACCACCGCAGCACGGCGTCCGCTTTACACCGGAATTTTCGTACGGGCTGAACAAGGATTGGGAAGCGGGTCTGTACCTGCCAACCGTGCGCGAAGCGGACGGGACCTTTTCCGCCAGCGGCGTGAAATTGCGATTGAAATGGCTGCCCATCAAGGACGACGCGGACGGCGGCGGCTGGTATCTGGGCTCCAACCTCGAACTGTCCAGCGTGAATGCGCGTTATTCGGAATCCCGTTACGGCAGCGAACTGCGGATCATGGCCGGCTATCGCGCCCGGGAATGGCATGTCGCCGTGAATCCGATATTTGCCTGGGACCTGTCGCGCGACCACCGCGGCGGCGGACCGGAATTCGAACTGGCGACAAAAGCAGTGCATGACGTTGCAGAGGGCGTTGCACTCGGCGTCGAATACTATGCAGGGGTGGGCAAGCTGAACCATCAACTTCCACAACCCCTGCAGGAGCACACGCTGTACCTGGTGATGGATTACGACCACAAGCCCTGGGTATTCAATATCGGCATCGGGCGCGGCCTCAATGGCGCGACGGATCGCTGGACCACCAAAGCCATATTCGACGTTCCGTTCTGATATTTTCACCATGGATGCTCACGCCAGACAATTGTCCGACACCATCCGCGCCGCAGCCGACGCCAGGCGTCCGCTGCGCATCCGCGGCGGCGGCAGCAAGGCGTTTTACGGCAACACGACTGCCGGCGATGATCTGGATGTCACGGCTTACCGCGGCATCATCAATTACGAACCCACGGAACTGGTGATCACCGCGCGCGCCGGCACGCCGCTGGCGGACATCGAAGCGGCGATGCGCGAAAAGGGCCAGATGCTCGGCTTCGAACCGCCGCATTTCAGCGGCGGTGCCACGATCGGCGGCTGTATTGCGGCAGGACTCTCCGGACCGCGTCGCGCCTATGCCGGGTCGGCGCGCGATTTTGTGCTCGGCCTGCGCCTCCTCGACGGCCGCGGCACCGACCTCGCCTTTGGCGGCCAGGTGATGAAAAACGTCGCCGGCTATGACGTATCGCGACTGGTTACCGGTTCACTGGGCACGCTGGGCGTGATCCTTGAAGTATCGCTGAAGGCCTTGCCGCTGCCGCCTGCCGAACTGACGCTGTGTCGCGAACAGTCGCGCGTTGATGCCATCGCGGCGATGAATGCCTGGGCCGGCCAGCCACTGCCGGTCACCGGCACCTGCCATGTCGAAAAGCGCCTCTACGTGCGTCTTGCCGGCGCAGCCTCTGCAGTCAAGGCCGCTGCAAAAAAAATCGGCGGCGAAGAAGTCGACAACGCCGCGCAGTTCTGGCGTGATGTGCGCGACCAGCGCGACATGTTTTTTGGCGGAGTGCGGCCAATCTGGCGAATCTCGTTGCGTTCGACTGCAGCGGAACTCGACCTGACCGGCCCGCAACTGGTGGAATGGAACGGTGCGTTGCGCTGGATAAAAACCGACGACGATGCGTCGGCCGTGCGCGAAGCTGCACGCAAGGCCGACGGCCATGCCACGCTGTTCCGCCGCGGCAATCCGCAGATCAGCGCATTCCACCCGCTGCCCGAAACGATGATGCAACTCCATCAACGCATCAAACAGGCGATGGATCCGGCGGGCATTTTGAATCCGGGACGGATGTATGCGGAGTGGTGACTGGTAACTGGTAACTGGTAACTGGTAAATAGTGACGCAAGGAACCCGCATTAGCGAGACAAACAGAACCTCACGGTTTTCACCAATCACTAATTACCAGTCACCAATTACCTAATAAAAATGCAGACCAATCTCGCCGATTTCATCAAGGACACGCCGCAGGGTCAGGAGGCTGAGGCCATCCTGCGCAAATGCGTGCATTGTGGTTTCTGCACGGCGACCTGCCCTACCTACCAGTTGCTCGGCGACGAACTCGATGGGCCACGCGGCCGCATTTACCTGATGAAACAGGTGCTGGAAGGCGAGCCTGCCACGGCAAAAACCCAGCTGCACCTCGATCGCTGCCTGACCTGCCGTGCCTGCGAAACCACCTGTCCTTCGGGCGTGCATTACAGCCGGCTGCTCGACATCGGCCGCGCCGTCGTTGCCAAACAGGTGCCGCGCAGCGGCATGGCGAAACTGCAGCGCCGGGCATTGGCTGCCGTCTTGCCGCGCCCGGCATTGTTCAACCCGCTGCTCGCGGTCGGCCGCATCGCGCGCAACCTGCTGCCCAGGGTGCTGGACGATGTGGTACCCGACCATCCGGCACGCGCGCGCGATTGGCCGGTCAGCGGCCATCCGCGGCGCATGCTGGTGCTCGAAGGTTGCGTGCAGCCGCGGCTGTCACCGGCGACCAATGCCGCTGCCGCACGCGTGCTCGACAAACTCGGAATTTCGCTGGTGCGCGTACCAAACGCCGGCTGCTGTGGTGCCGTAAGCTTCCATCTTGATGAACAGCAACGCGCGCTCGATGCCATGCGCCACAACATCGATGCCTGGTGGCCGCATGTCGAACAGGGGGCGGAAGCGCTGGTTTTCACCGCCAGCGGTTGCGGCATGATGCTCACCGACTATGGCCACTTGCTCGCACACGACCCCGCCTACGCCGAGCGTGCGAAACGCATTTCGGCGCTGGCCTGCGATCTGGGTACGGTCATCGAAAAACAAAAAGAACAATTAAAACAAATACTTATGATTAATCGCCCGAGCGGGAAGTTTGTATTTCATCCACCCTGCACGCTGCAGCACGGACTGAAACTCCAGGGCCGCACCGAAGCACTGCTGACAGAACTCGGCTTCGATCTTGCGCCGGTCGCCGACGCGCATCTGTGCTGCGGCTCGGCCGGCACCTATTCCATCCTGCAGCCGGAAATCTCGGCGCAGCTCAAAAGCAACAAGATCCAATCACTCACTGCGTCATCACCCGTGCAGATCCTCACTGCCAATATCGGTTGCCAGACCCACCTGCAATCAGCGACAGCATTGCCGGTGCGGCACTGGATAGAAGCGGTCGATGACCTCTTATCTGCCTTCCCTGATTCCGTCATTCCGGCGCGCCCCGAAGGAAGTCCTCTTGGGGGGGGAAAGCCGGTATCCCCTTCCCCCGTGAGCGGGGGAAGGTAGGATGGGGGCAATTAATTCAACTTATCTTCTGGACCCCGGCTTTCGCCGGGGTGACACGTAGATTTTTTCCTGCTTGGTAAAACTAAATCGCAGGCCTTGTACTTTTCCTGACATCGGCGTACCCTCCGCTGCGACGGTGGAGAGCCGCACAGAAACAATTTCAGTACAAAGCTTGTACTATTTGTGACAGAAGCGTACTCTCCGCTGCAATTCATTCAGCACAGGAGAGCACGCCATGGTCGCTGCTGCATCCGTCACTGCCTACGATCTGGCCGTCAGCGCGCCGCAAAAACGCGCGAAATCCGGTCAGCCGCAACGCCGCATCAACGGCGTTCCCGTCTATGAGCAGGAGTTCTGGACCAGCAAACAGCGCCAGGCCAATCCGCTGCATGAAGTGTCGTACCGCGGCTGCTTCAAGCCGCAACTGCCCGCTTACTTCATCGACCGCCTGAGCAAGCCCGGCGATTTCATCTACGACCCGTTCAGCGGACGCGGCACCACCGCGGTTGAAGCCGCGCTGATGGGCCGCAACGTGATCGCCAACGACGTCAATCCGCTGTCCGCGATCCTGACGCGGCCGCGGCTGCAGGTGCCGCTGATCGCCGCCATCGACGTGCGGCTGCGCGCGATCAAGATGACGGAAAAGCGCAAAAACGACATCGACCTGTCGATGTTCTACCACCCGGATACCGAGCGCGAACTGCTCAACCTGCGCGCCTGGCTTGCCGACCGGCGCGCGAGCTGCATGGAAGATGACGCCGACCGTTGGATCCGCATGGTCGCGACCAATCGCCTGACCGGCCATTCGCCGGGATTTTTCTCTGCCTACACGCTGCCGCCGAATCAGGCCGTGTCCGCGGAAAGCCAGATCAAGATCAACGAAAAAACCGGCAAGGCGCCCGAGTATCGCAACGTGCGCGAACTGATCCTGCGCAAATCGATGCAGCTGCAGAGCGACATCAATGCCGCCGCGCGCTGGCGCCTGCAGCAGGCCGCGGCACAGGCGCAGTTCCTGCAGGGATCCGCTGCGCAAACCGCCGCCATCCCCGACGACAGCGTGCAACTGACCGTGACCTCGCCGCCTTTCCTCAACGTGGTGCAGTACGCCAAGGACAACTGGCTGCGCTGCTGGTTTAACGATCTCGACGCCGAGGCCATCGGCGCCGGCATCACCATGGCCACCAGCATCAACGACTGGTCGGCAGTGATGCAGGAAGTGCTCGACGAGCTTTACCGCATCACGCGCCCCAAAGGCTGGGTCGCCTTCGAAGTCGGTGAAGTGCAGCGCGGATCGGTCAACCTGGATGAAGCCGTGCTGCCGCTGGGCGCCACGGCCGGATTCCGCTGCGAAGCCATCCTGATCAACACCCAGAAATTCACCAAGACGTCGAACATCTGGGGCATCGGCAACAACGAACGCGGCACCAACAGCAACCGCATCGTGATGCTGCAGAAGCCGGTCTAGTTGACCGCGCCTGCTTGGCGCAGCGCGCATCGCGCGCTGCGTGGTCTGGTATTGCTGTTCCTTTGGCAGGCGCTGCCGGCACACGCCGCCACACTGGAAGGCCTCGTGGTTTACGTGGCCGACGGCGACACACTGACTGTGCTCGACGACCAGCACCAGCAGCACAAGGTGCGTCTGGCCGGCATCGACGCGCCGGAACGCAGCCAGGCCTTCGGCAAACGCGCCACCATGGAACTGGCGAGTCTCACCAAAAACAAACGCGTCCTCGTCGACTGGACCAAGACCGATCGCTACCGGCGCATCATCGGCGTGGTATGGGTCACCCCGGACAACTGCACGATCTGCAAACCGCTGGACACAGGCCTCGCACTGATCGGGGACGGCCTCGCCTGGCATTACCGCGCCTATGAACGCGACCAGACCGTCAACGACCGCCGCGATTACCGGCAGGCCGAAACCGATGCCCGCGCCCGCCATGCCGGGCTGTGGATCGATGCGGATCCGGTGCCACCCTGGGGTTGGCGGCGCGGGCAAGGACAGTAGAATGGCCCATCTGCCACCGTCAGCAGGAGTCGCCCATGTTTGATGCCATCGCCATACCCTTCGGATCAAAAATGCTGTTCAACACTGTCAGGCTCAAACCCGGCGTCAATTTCGACGACGTCGAGCTGGCACTGGGTGAAATGTGCAATGTCGTCAAGGCCACCTACGGCGGTGACAAGGGCGGCTTCATCGCCGGACAGGTGTTCCGTTTTTCAGGATTTGTGTCGGATGAAGGCTCGCTGAACACCGCCGGCGCCGTTGACGACCATGTCGCCATCGTCACCTACTGGCGTTCGTTCGAGGAACACGAAAAATCCCATGCCGACGCAACCTTCAAATCCAAGTTCGCGGCGCTGGCGGAGCTGTGCACCGACAGCAAGGAGCTCGGCTACGAAATGCTGTGGCAGGGTGAAAGCTGAACGAACCTAGAGTTCGAAAGCCATCAGATCCTCACCCCAGATGACCTGACCTGGATAAAGACTGCGGATTTCCGCGAGCACGCGTTCGCGAACTGTCGGCGTATCGATCCACGGTCCATGGTGCGTCGTCACCAGTGTCTTGATGCCGGCATCCTGCGCCAACCGCGCCACAAAGCCCGGCCCGGCAAGTCCACCAGGTGCCTTGTCTTCAGAGGCAAATGCATTCAGGTAATGCACCAGCAGATCGGCGCCCTGCGCGAGCGCCCGCAATGCAGGCGGCGCCTCCGGCAACGTCAGGTTCACGTCGCTGGTATACACAAAGCTCTTGCCACCAGCCTCCACACGATACGCAAAACTCTCCAGATACGGCTGCACATGTGGCACTTCGCAGCGCCGGATGTGCCAGCCGTCAAATTCAACAACTCCGGGACCCGCCAGTTCGGTCACCCGCGTATCGGGCCACGGCCGCGGCGGCGTGCCGCCGCGCTCACGGTAAATTGCGGTACTCAGCGGGTGCCGGGTCCGCGCGGCCAGGTCGCGGCTGAACGCACCTTCCGCACCGAATACGCGATCGATGAATTCCTGCGTTCCCTCAGGGCCATAAATCAGCATCGGCGAGGTATGCGGGCCGCTGGCATCCCAACGATGGTGAAACAAGCGGATCAGATCCGCGCAATGATCAAAATGCAGGTGGCTCAGAAAAACATGCGTCACATCCGTCGCGCGCTTGCCGGCTTCCATCAGGCGCTGGAATGCACCGGGACCGTGATCGATCAGCACCACATCGCGGCCGATTTCGACCAGATAACTCGATGAGGCCCGCTTCAGCGAAGGCAGCGGGCTGCCGGTACCGAGCAGGGTGATTTTCACGGCCTTACGCTACCGCCGCAGCCCGCGCAATCGCGCCGGCATCCGCAAGCTTTTCCACTCCCCAGCACAAGCGGATCACTTCACTGCTCTGCTGGTCCGTGAGTATGCCTTCCGCCAGGCCGCGGAATTTGGCTTCGAGGTCGGCATCGCTCATCGGGCGCTCCAGCGTACCCAGTGCGTGCTCGACATAACGCTCCAGCCTGCGGCCGTCCTTCAATTGTATGGCGATGCGCGACTGCACACGGCCGATGCCCGCATCCTGTTCGATGCGCACGCGCCTGCGCAGTGCGACCGTCACCGGATCGAGCACGCAGGCATCGCTGAACTCCGCCTCGCCTGCCCGACCGAAGCGCAGCGCCACTGCGGCGGCATGGAACACGCTGAACTTGCCTTCAAGTCCCGTCTGCGGGTTTTCCTTGGCCGTCAGCTCGAACACGATCGGACTGACCTTGAGATCCACGGATTCAATCATTTCGGGCGTCAGCTGGTTTTCATTGCGCAGCTGGATGCAGCCGTCGATCGTGCCCTGCACCACCAGGCCGCAGGCGAAGGGCTTGTACATATTGGAGGACAGTTCCCAGCGCTTGCCCCATTCCGCAGTGATGACCGAGGGATCGAATTTGGTCGACATCACCTGGCCGAAGCCGCGTTTGGCCTCAATGCCCTGCTCCGAACTGGTGAAATTCTTCGACGCCAGCAGCGCCGCCATGAAACCGTTTTGCGCGGCGCGCCCCGGATGCAGGCTTTTGCACATGGAACCGAACATTTCGCGCAAGCCCGAGGACTGAGTCGCGGCGATGCCCAGCGCCCAGGCCATCTGTTGTTCATTCAACCCCAGCAGCTTGCCGGTCGCGGCTGCAGCACCAAACACCCCGGCCGTACCGGTGATGTGCCAGCCGATCATGTAATGCTCGGGAAACACCGACAGCCCGACGCGAAGCTCGGCCTCAACACCGAGAACAAAAGCGTGGACCAGGTCGGCACCACTGATGCCCTTCCATTCCGCCAATGCGAGCAGCGCAGGGTAGACCGGTGCACTGGGATGAACCGCCCGCGCATGGGTATCGTCAAAATCAAACACGTGCGAACTGACACCGTTGATCAGTGCCGCGTGCAGGCAGTCGGTGCGCTCGCGACGGCCGAGGATCTGCGCCTGCGGCTGTCCGGCGAAGGGCAGCACGGCCGCCAATGCATTTTCAATGGTTTCGTGGCGCGAGGCACCGATGGCACAGCCGCACCAGTTGAGCAGCGCACGCGCCGCCTCATGGCGCACGTCGGCAGGAATCTCCTCACGGCGCGAACCAACGATATAACGCGCCAGGGTTTTGGTGACTTCCATGATGTTCTTCAGTTTTCCTAATCAGCCTTGACGCCGGAAGCCGCAAGCACCTTGGCCCACTTCGCAGACTCGGATTTGATATAGGCCGCAAATTGTTCCGGCGTATTGCCGATGGTGGTCGCACCCTGGCCTTCCAGCTGTTTCTGCACATCGGGCAGGCGCGTCACCTTGGCAATATCCGTGTGCAGCCGGGCCACGATATCGCGCGGTGTGCCGGCCGGCACCAGCAGACCGAACCAGGTGCCCGCCTCGAATCGCGGAAAACCCGACTCGACCATGGTCGGCACCTCCGGCGCCACCGCCTGACGTTTCAGACTGGTCACCGCCAGCGCACGCAGGCGGTGGTCCCGAACCTGCCCGATCACCGACAGCACGTTGCCGAAAAACACCTCGACATTGCCGCCCAGCAGGTCGGTGGTCGCCGGTGCACTGCCTTTGTAGGGCACGTGCACCATGTTGATCTTGGCCTGGGTCTTGAAAAACTCGGCGGCAAGGTGCGGCAAGGTGCCGTTGCCGGTCGACGCATAGTTGATCGTACCCGGCTTGGCGCGCGCCAGCGCAATCAGGTCCTTCACCGATTTCACCGGCAGTGATGGATGCACCACCAGCATGCTCGGCACGCTGGCGACCTGCGACACCGGCATGAAATCGCGCTCGACTGAATACGGCGCCTTGCTGTTCATGTGCGGAATCACCGTGAGTATTCCGGCCGTCGCCATGAACAGGGTGTAACCGTCTGGCGGCGCCTTTGCCGCGACTTCAGCGCCAACGATGCCGCCTGCACCGGCGCGATTGTCGATAATCAGCTGCTGGCCCAGCGCCTCACCCAGGCGGCCAGCCACGGCGCGGGTCACGATATCGACACCGGCGCCCGGCGGAAACGGCACGATCAGGCGCACCGGTTTGGAAGGATAGGTCTGCGCGCCGGCAACGGCGGCAAAACCCGCAAAAATGAAAGCACACAATGTTTGGGCGGAATACCGCATGGAAAACTCCTGACAGGAACAACAAGGGAATGCCGCGACGGCGCCGTGCCGCCGCGGACTGCAGCCGCATCAATCGACGGTAATCTTCGCCGCCTTGACGACCTGGGTGTATTTGGCGATTTCCGCCTTCATCAATGCAGCGAATTCCTCCGGCTTGCCGCCCGCCGGCTCCAGGCCCTGCTGCGCGAGCGCCTCGGTCATGCCCGGCAGTGCCAGCGACTTGAGGATGTCCTGATTGAGCTTGCGCACGATGGCCGCCGGGGTTTTCGCCGGCGCCAGCACACCCTGCCAGTTCGATACATTGAAACCCTTGACGCCGGACTCGGCAATCGTCGGCACGTCCGGCGCGGCGGCAGCACGTTTGATCGTGGTCACGCCCAGTGCGCGCAGCTTGCCGCTTTTCACCTGCGGCAGCACCGGCGGCATCGTGCTGAAAATCAGTTGCACGCGGCCGCTGACGAGGTCGGCCATCGCCGGACCGGTACCCTTGTACGGCACATGCAGCATGTCGGTTTTTGTCGCGTACTTGAAGAGTTCGCCGGCCATGTGCAGCGAGGAACCGGTCCCGGCGGACGCATAATTGAGTTTGCCCGGGCTCGCCTTCGCCAGCGCGATCAGGTCCTGTACTGATTTCGCCGCAACACCCGGATGCACCGCCAGCATGAAGGAAGACACCGCAACCAGAGACGCCGGCGCAAAATCGCGAATCGGATCGTAAGGCAGGTTCGATTTGAGCGCCGGGTTCTGCGCGAGGTTGCCGACGCTGCCGAGGAACAAGGTATAACCGTCGGGATTGGCCTGGGCCGCGATGGTCGCGCCGAGCGCGCCGCCGGCACCGCCGCGGTTGTCGACCACCACCTGCTGCGACACCACCTCCGCCAGCCGCTGTCCCAATGTGCGCGCCAGGATGTCGTTGCCGCCGCCGGGCGGAAACGGCACGATCAGCCGCAAGGCTTTATCAGGGTATTTTGCTGCAGTTCCGCTCTGTGCCATTGCAACGGAAGCGCAGCTTGCCGTCAGGGTCACCAGGACGGCGGCGTGGATCAATGATTGACGCATGATTTTTCCTCGTGTTTTTTTCAGCGCCCGATACCGGGCGCCAGTGTGGCCGATTGTAGGTTTGCAGGCAGCGCCGCAGCAAGCTTCATCGCAGCGCAAACAGAATCAGTAAATCATCCCTGCCGCAGCTTCTTTCGGCAGATCCTTCTCCGCTTCGCCGAGCTGTTCGTAAAACGATTCGATGTAGGCCTTGAACGTGCTGTCGTGGCGCTGCATTTCGATTTCGCCGAAATCCACCTGCGGCCGTGGCTGCAGGTCGAAGTGGCCATGCTCGTCGTGCCCGCGCACCAGGCAGGCCGGCATGCGGCGCTTGCCGACATATCGCGTGCGCGTCGGGATGTAACTCAAGGCAATGCCGATACGCCGCTCGTCCGAGCGGTTGGGCTGCGACTGGTGCACCGTGCAAGTGTGATGGAAGGAAAACTGCCCCGGCTTGAGGATCGCGCGATCGATCTCGGACTGGTCGAACCACTCGACAATGATCTGCCCTGCAGTATTGACGCTGTTCTTGATCAGTCCGCTTTTCTGCTGCAACTGGCCGCGGATATGGCTGCCGACCGCGAACTCCACCGGCCCGGTTTCCGCGGTGACATTGCACAGCGCCACCCATGCCGTGACATGGTCATGCGGGCGCAGCCCGAAATAGGTCGAATCCTGGTGCCAGGCGGCGATGCCTTCGCTCCGCGGTTCCTTGATGAAAAAGCGGCTGGTGTAGAGCAGGATGTCCGGACCGAGCAGGTCTTCAACGGCATCGAGGATCGCCGGTGTGCGCGCCAGCTCGTCGACCCAGCGACACATGAAATGCAGGTTGCCACGGAATTTTTTGTCGATGGCCATCAGCGAACCGCCGAGATGGGCCTCGGTCCTGCGCAGTTCCTCGCGATAACGCGCAACCTCATCGGCAGTCAACCCGTCCAGCGGGTACAGGTAGCCGTTGGCGCGATAGTCACGGACTTGCGTCGTGCTCAGTTTTTTCAACACTCCCTGCCTTCCTCCATGCGCGAATTAACGGAATTCCTTCAAACACGGCATTCAAATTCAGTCATTCACAATGCGGTCCCGTTTTGTCACCGTGTTTCACCATGCTAGTATAGATCACACAAAAACACGCATCCATATCACCTCATGCGGCAAGCTGCGCAGCAGACGCGGCAATCAGCGCCGCCGGAACATCATCATGGCCATTGATTATCAAAAACTCCTCAACTGGAATATTCCACAAGTTGAACAGACGCTGACCCGTCGCGACACCATCCTCTATGCGCTGGGCGTCGGCCTCGGTGCTGATCCGGTTGATACGAACCAATTGCAGTTCGTCTACGAAGAAAACCTCAAAGCATTGCCGACGATGGCCATCATCCTCGGTTATCCCGGCCCCTGGCATGCCACTGAAGGCACCGGTGTCACGCGCAGTCACGTGGTGCATGGCGAACAGGGTTTCGTGATCCACAAGCCACTGCCGGTCGAGGGCGACATCATCGGCAAGACCCGCGTCACCGCGGTGCTCGACAAAGGCAAAGACAAAGGCGCGTTGCTGCAGACCGCCTGCGATGTACGCGACAAGGCCAGCAACGAGCTGATCTGCACGCTGACCTCGACCACCTTCTGCCGCGCCGACGGCGGTTTCGGCGGACCTTCAGGCCCGACACCGGCACCGCAGCCAATTCCCGAAACACCGGCGCAACATACATGCGACCTTGCGACACTGCCACAGGCCGCGCTGATCTACCGGCTGTCCGGCGATTACAACCCGCTGCATGCCGATCCCGCATACGCGGCAAAGGCCGGCTTCAAAATGCCGATCCTGCACGGCCGCGCAACCTTCAGCGTGGTCGGCCATGCGCTGGTGAAAACGGTTTGTGGGTATGACCCGCTCAAACTCAAAAGCATGTCCGGCCGTTTCTCCTCGCCGGTGTACCCCGGCGAAACCATACGCACTGAAATGTGGGTGGACGGAAAAGTCGTTACTTTCCGCGCCACCGTGCCGGCACGCGGCGTCACTGTGCTGAATAACGGTCGCGCAGAAATAAATTAATAAAATCAAATACATAGCCACAGAGGTCACAGAGAACACAGAGGACTTCAAAAGCAAAACCAGTTATAAGCTTTTGCGCTACGAGGTTTTTCTCTGTGAACTCTGTGTCCTCTGTGGCTAAAGAGTTGCAGTTTTTTCAAGGAGCATGAATATGGCAAATCCGAAAATGATGGAAGGCAAAGTCGTCGTCGTCACTGGCGCAGGTCGCGGCATCGGTGCAGCGATCGCGGTCATGGCCGCAGCGCATGGCGCAAAAGTTGTGGTCAATGACATCGGCGTCGCAATCGACGGCGCCGGCGGTGACCAGACACCGGCACAGGACATCGTCAATCAAATCAAAAAAGCCGGCGGTGAAGCCGCGGCCAACTACGACAGCGTCGCCGAATTCGCCAGCGCCGGCAAAATCATCCAGTGCGCGCTGGACAACTTCGGCCGCATCGATGGCGTGGTCAACAACGCCGGCATCCTGCGCGACGTGATTTTCCACAAGATGGCGGAAAGCGACTGGGATTCGGTGGTGAACGTGATGCTCAAGGGCGCGTTCAACTGCTCACGCCATGCCGCAGACCATTTCCGCAAACAGGAATCCGGCGCGCTGGTGCACATGACCTCGACCTCAGGACTGATCGGCGCCATGGGCCAGGCCAATTACGGCGCGGCCAAGCTGGGCATGGTGGCGCTGTCGAAATGCATCGCAGTGGACATGGGCCGCTTCAACGTGCGCTCGAACTGTATCGCACCGGTGGCCTGGACACGCATGACGGCATCGATCCCGGCGAAGGATCCGGCCACAGCCAAGCGCATTGAACAGCGCAAACAGGTCACCGCTGAGCACAACGCCCCGCTCGCAGTGTTCCTGCTGAGCGACGCGGCGAAGGACGTCAACGCGCAGGTGTTCTCGACGCGCAAGAACGAGATTTTCCTGATGAGCCAGTCGCGCCCGCTGCGCGGCATCCATCGCGCCGACGGCTGGACGCCGGAGCGCTGCGCCGAACATATGTACCCGGCGCTGAAGAGCTGGTTCTTTTCGCCGACTGAGCGTACCGCCGATGTGTTTCCGTGGGATTCCATCTGAAATCAGGTTCAAGATCAAAAACAAGCCACAGAGGACACAGAGAGCACAGAGAACTGCAAAACCGATCCATTACAAAAACCCCAGACTCCATCCGTGTTTTTAGTTTTTCTCTGTGAACTCTGTGGCTAAAAGCTTTTGACTTTGAGTTTTTCATGAACGTACGCTACGAAAAAAACAACGGTATCGCCATCCTGACGCTGGACCGGCCGGATCGCCTGAACGCGATGGCCGATGCGATGTGGGATGCCCTGTACGAACACATCAACACCATCGCCGCGGATGACAACATCCGTGCCGTGGTTCTGAAAGGCGAAGGCCGCGCCTTCTGTTCCGGCGGCGATGTCAGCAACATGGCCAAGTCCGACATCGTCTCCGGCCGCGCGCGTTCGCAAAAACGCCACCGCACCATCATCGCGCTCTACAACCTCGAAAAGCCGGTGATCGCCGCCACCCGCGGCGCGGTCTACGGCATCGGCAACGCACTGGCGCTGGCCTGCGATCTGATCGTTGCCTCCGACACCACCAAATTCTCGATGGCCTTCAAAAAAGTCGGCGTGGTGCCCGACGGCGGCGCCATTTTCTTTCTGGTGCAGCGCCTCGGCATGTCCCAGGCCAAGGAACTGGTCTACACCGCGCGCGCCTTCGGTGCCGACGAGGCGAAAAGCCTGGGTCTGGTGTCGCGCGTGGTGCCCGATGCCGAACTCGAAGCTGCGGCCGCTGCGCTCGCCACTGAATTCGCCGAATCGGCGACTTACGCACTGGCACTGGCGAAAAAAATGTTCCAGTCGATGGCGGTACCGACTCTCGAACAATTATGTGAACTGGAAACCCTGGCCTCCGGCATCGTGCGCCTGACCCACGACCACCAGGAAGGCGTCGCGGCATTCAAGGAAAAACGCCCACCCAGGTTTTTGGGTAAATGAGTTTCCGGTAAACCGATCTTGATCACCGCGCAGCGCGGCACCGACACTTCCTGGCTGCTCTGGCTCTGCGCGAGCCGCACCGGCTTCGCGCTGATGTTCACCGCCTATGCCGCGGCCATCCCGCTGCTCAAACCGGAATGGGGCATGAGCGCCGGCGAGGCCGGACTGATCCAGTCGGCGTGGCATGGCGGTTACCTGTTCTCGCTGGTCGCCGTCGGCTTCCTCGCCGACCGTTACGGCGCCAAACGCGTATTCCTGTTCTCCAGCATCGCCTCCAGCATCAGTGCGATGATTTTCGCGGTATTCGCCGACAGCTTCATGACCGGCGCCATCCTCTACGGCCTGACCGGCTTGTTTTCCGGCGGATCCTATACACCCGGGCTGACGTTGATCGCCGAACGTTTCCAGTCAACCGGTCGCGGCCGCGCCATGGGTTTTTATCTCGCAGCAGCCTCCGGCGGTTACGCGCTGGCGCTGGTACTGACCGGCGCGCTGACACCATGGATCGGCTGGCGCGGCGCTTTCATCGTCAATGCCGCCGGCCCGGTCCTGGGTACCCTGCTCGCTCTGTATGCATTACGCAGCACACCCAATGTGATCCATCCGCGCAGCGCAGAACAGGCTGCGGAAAAACCGGTGGCGATGATCCTCGACAATAAACCGGCAATGCTGGTGACCTGGGCCTACACCTTCCATTCCTGGGAAATGCTCGGCATGAAAGCCTGGATGCCGGCCTTCCTGTCGGCGGCTGCCGCGTACACCACCGGCAGCAGCGCCACTGCATCGGCGAGCCTCGGCGCGGGACTCGCCGCCATTGCCTACATCGGCAGCATGGGCGGCAGCGTCACCGGCGGCTGGCTGTCGGATCGCATGGGGCGCACCTGGACCATGCTGGTGCTGGCCACGACCAGTGCCGTCTGTTCGCTGGCGCTGGGCTGGCTGATCGGCCTGCCGTTGTGGCTGTTGGTGGTGATCTGCGCGTTCTACAGTTTCACCGCCGTCGGTGACTCCTCGGTATTTTCAACGGCGGTCACCGAGCTGGTACCGCCGCGCCATATCGGCGCCGCCTATTCCGTACGCTCGGTCCTGGGATTCGGCGCCGGTGCGATCGCACCCTGGGTGTTCGGACTGGTGCTCGACGCTGCAGGTGCTGCGCAAGCTTCGCCCGTCATGACCTGGGGCCTCGCCTGGTGTTCGCTAGGCGTGATCGCGCTGTTCAGCCCCGTCGCCACATGGCGTCTGCGCCGCATGCCCGAAGCCACGCAAATGGCCAACGGAAAACGCTAGGGTCTGTTAATGATTATTTCATGAGTGCGACGGCGACGATTTGGCTTCAGGACGCGAAGCGCCGAGCGCGGTTTGCCCATTGGCAAATAAGCGAAGGCGCGACAATGGCATGGAGCCAAATCGTCCCGTCCCTTCGGGTTGCGGTCAAAATCGCCACTGGCTGCGTTACTTGCCTTGCTCATATTCTCGATATGAGCCTCGGCAAGTGCCTTGCCATTGTCGATTTTGACCACAACGTATCTCATGAAATAATCATTAACAGACCCTGACTGCGCCCTCACCGAAGACCGGAACCCTATGAAAATCACCAAACTCGAAATCCACATCCTGCGCGCGCCCGACGAAGGCACCCGTCCGTACTGGGTCAGCAACTTCATCGTGCCCAAGGCCAATGAAATCCTGGTGCGCATGTTTACCGATGAAGGTATCGAGGGCATCGGCATCGCCACCAGCTACACGCCGATCGAAGCCGCGATCAAGGCTTTCAAAACAGGGATTGCGGATTACATCATCGGTGAAGATCCGCTGGCGCCGGAAAAACTGCATGACCGTATTTTCTGGCTGACCGCGAAAAAAATCGCCTCCGAAAAAGGCTGGACCCGCGAAGCCATCGTACGCATCGCCGCCGCCATCGACATCGCCGCCTGGGATGTCATCGGCAAAGCGGCGAAGCTGCCGCTGTATCGCCTGTTCGGCGGCTTCCGCAGCGAAATTCCCTGTTACGTGACCTGCGCCTATTACCGCGACGGCAAGGACATGGCGGAACTGAAGGACGAAATCCAGATGCTGAAGGCGCAGGGCCATCAGGGCTTCAAGGCCAAGGTCGGCGGCGTCTCGCTGCAGGAAGACATGAAACGGCTGGAACTGATCCGCGACATCATCGGCCCGGACAAGGACATGATGGTCGACTGCAACCGCGCCTGGGATCTGCCCACTGCAATCACCGCAGCGCGCGAAATGCTGCCGCTGAATCCACGCTGGCTGGAAGAACCGGTGCGCTGGGCCGATGACCACCGCGAACTGATCAAACTCGCGCAGCAGACCAACATCCCGCTGTCCGCCGGTGAAAGCGAACTCACTGCCTACGGCTGCCGCGATCTCGTTGAAGACGGTGCGATCCAGATCCTGCAGTTCGACTGCACCATGATGGGCGGCTTCACCACCGGCCGCAAACTCGCCGCGCTGTGTGAACTGAACCAGGTGCAGGTCGCCCCGCACCACGACTGCTTCATCCACGCCCACATCGTCGCCGGCAGCCCCGCGGGCTGCATCGTCGAATCCTTCACCGACCCGGAGCGCGACCCGCTGCAGGCAGAGCTGTTCGAGGATCCGCCGAAAATCGCCAACGGCATGCTCCACCTCAAGGAACAGCCGGGCCTCGGCCTGACGCTGTCACCGGCGGCGCTGAAAAAGTTTGGCGAAAGAGTGCTCTGAAAATATGCTCTCTGTAATGCGTCCCTGAACTGCGTTCTTTAAAAGAAAAACAATCATGCACGCACCCGACGAATTGATGACCAAGCTGCTGAAGTCCTGGCATTTTCTCTACAGCCGCGGCTTCATCGAAGGTTTTGGCCATATCAGCGCCCGCCTGCCCGACGATCCCGAATTGTTCCTGCTGCCCCGCCATTCGCTGGGGCCGCGTGCCAACCACGAGGACTTCCTGATCATCGACATGAAAGGCCGCATCGTCTCCGGCAAAGGCGCGATTCCCGGCGAATATCCGATCCACCTCGAAATCCTGCGCGCGCGACCGGATATCAACAGCATTTTCCATTACCACGGCCTGCATTCGACCGCGTTCAGCACCAGCGAACACCAGTTGCGCGCGATTCATCTGATGGGCACGCTGTTCCATGACGGCATCCCGACCTACGACGATCCGCGGCTGGTCAGCAATCCCGAGCGCGGCACTGCATTGGCTAAAGCATTGGGCACACACCGCGCCGTGCTGCTGCGCGCGCATGGCGCCGCGATCACCGGTGCTGATGTTGAAGAATGCGTCGGCGGCACCTTCCTGTTCGAGGAAAACGCACGTCGCGCGCACACCGCTGCGAGCATGGGCAAACCGGTCTGGATAGAAGAAAAACTCGCGGCCGACGCCGGCGGCGAGCTGCTGAAAAGCCGCGGCCCGTTCAAGCGCGTGTGGGCGCTGGTGGAAAGCGACAGCGAACAAATCAAAAAATAACCACAGCCTTGCAGGTCATCGAACAAAACAATAACTATTCGACTGCAGCAAACCGGAGGAGAAATACCATGTCGTACGCAGCCTGTCGGGCCATCGCCTGCCGTACCCTGATTGCCACCTGCGCCGCATGCATCACAGTTCACTCTGCGCAGGCGCAGAACTATCCGGTCAAACCCCTGCGCATGATCCTGCCCTTCGCCGGCGGCACGGATACCGTTGGCCGGCTGGTGGCGACCAAGCTGTCGGCGGCGCTGGGACAGCAAGTGGTTCCCGAGCCGCGTGTCGGCGCCACCGGCAACATTGGTTATGTAGCCGCCGCTAAATCGCCTGCCGATGGCTACACGCTGCTGATGGGCGCGGTACCAGTGTTGACCAATCCGCACCTCAACCCCAAGATCGGTTTTGACGGCATTCGTGATTTCGCGCCGGTGGCGCTGCTGGCAACAATTCCGAACGTAGTGATCGTGCACCCGTCCGTGCCGGCAAAAAACATGCGTGAACTGATCGCCCTTGCCCGCAGCGCGCCCGGCAAGATTGCCTACGGTTCCGGCGGCTTCGGCTCGGCCAACCATCTCGCCGCCGAACTGATGCAGTCTTTTTCCAGGATCAAATTCACCCATGTACCGTACAAAAGCGCGACGCTGGGCATTGCCGGCGCGCTGAGCGGCGACGTGGACATGGTGATCGTGGTCATTTCGAGCGCCGTGCCTTTCGTCAATGCCGGAAAGATGCGCGCCCTGGCAATCCTCGACCACAAGCGCAACGTCTCGATCCCTGAGGTGCAAACCTCAAAAGAAGCCGGGCTGCCGGGGCTGGTGGCCATCAACTGGTATGCGATTCTCGCGCCAACGGGTACGCCGCGCACCATCATCGATCGCCTGAACACGGAATCCGTAAAAGCCATGTCCACACCCGACATGCGTGAGAAGTTTGCCGCGATGGGCGGCGAAATCGCCACCGGCACACCGGAACAGACCGGGGAATTTCTGCGCGCGGAGAATGATCGCTGGGGCAAGGTGATCCGCGAAGCCAACATCAAGGCGGAATAAGCGGCGCCCTGTCAGTCGACAGACTGCATGCGCACGAGGCGCGCAGCCTCTTCCGCGCGCGCATCCTCGATCTCGCGCATGACACTGACCAGATCCACGGTGCCGGCCTTTTCCTCGAAATGGCCGGTCAGCACTGTGTCAGGTGTCAGCACACCGCGTTCGTAGAGATCCCAGATTTCAGGGCCGTAACGGGTATCCAGCAGCTCCGGCGCATAACGACCGAAGTAGTCGCGCAGGTTGCCGACGTCTCGCAGCAGCATGCGGCAGGCGTGGTTGTTGCCTGCCGCGTCCACTGCCTGCGGCAGGTCGATGATCACCGGGCCGTCGGCTGCGAGCAGGATGTTGAACTCCGACAGGTCGCCGTGGATGATGCCGGCGCACAACATGCGCACGACCTGCTGCAACAGCATGGCGTGATATTCCTGCGCCTGTTCGGCAGTCAGCGCCACATCATTCAGCCGCGGCGCGGCTTCGCCATTTTCGTCGGCCACCAGTTCCATCAGCAGCACGCCATCGAGAAAATTATAGGGTTTCGGCACACGCACGCCGGCATCAGCCAGCCGGTACAGCGCATCCACCTCGGCACGCTGCCACACCGCCTCCTGCTGCTGCCGGCCGTAACGGGTGCCCTTGGCCATGGCGCGAGCCTGGCGTGAATTCTTGACCTTGCGATTTTCGGTGTAGTCGACGGCCTGGCGGAAACTGCGGTGCGTGGCTTCCTTGTAGATTTTCGCGCACAGGGAATCGCCGCCGCTGCGCACCACATAGACCGTCGCCTCTTTGCCGCTCATCAACTGGCGCACGACCGAATCGATCAGTCCTTCTTCGATCAGGGATTGCAGGCGTTTGGGGGCTTTCATCAGGGCATTCTACGCCAGGCCCCTGCTGCATCCGATATTGATGCCGGTTCCATAATGCCCGGCCAGAAACCATATGGCACGCATGTCCGCAGCGCATGGACGTGGATGTTGAACATCACGCGCCACCGGATTGGCGGCCTTGATGATTGTTCTCGGCGTACTGCAATGCCGGGCCCCGGCTACAAGACTGGCCCCATCACCACATGACAATAGCCCGCCTCAAAAACGCCGCCTTCTCCATATACTGGAAGGCCGGTGCGACGCCGCGGGTGGCCGCGGTAGAATCGTCATCTCCATTGTCATTGACTCCTTCCCCGGATTCACATGTCCTCCATTCCGACCTTTATCGTCCAGCACGGTGCAGTCCATATAGCAGTCCATGCGTTCGGCACCGGCCCGCGCATTGTGATGATGCCTTCGCTGGGCCGTCCGGCATCCGACTTTTTCGACATCGCGCAACGCCTGGCCACTGCCGGTTATCGCGTGCTGTGTCCGCAACCGCGCGGACTCGGCGGCAGCAAGGGCCCGCTGCACGGCATCACGCTGCATGATTTCGCCAAAGACATTGCTGCAGTGATCCAGCACGATGGCGGCGAACCCACGGTGGTTGCCGGCCATGCCTTCGGCAATTTTGTCGCCCGCACCATGGCTGCAGACCATCCGCAGCTGGTGCGTGCCGTGGTACTGCTCGCCGCAACACATACCTGGCCGCTGGCGCCGGAACTGCGCGACTCCATCAACAAATGCCATCAGATGGATCTGCCGGAACAGGAAAGGCTCAAGCATTTGCAGCATGTGTTTTTTGCGCCGGGCAATGACGCCCGTGTCTGGCTCGACGGCTGGGATGACGCGGTGATGCATGCTGAACGCGATGCCACCGAGGCCACGCCGAAACCGGAATGGTGGACCGCCGGCATGGCACCGGTGCTCGACGTGTTGTCACTGCAGGATCCGCTGTCGCCGCCAGACAGCGTGTACTGTTACCGCGACCAGTGGGGCGCCGACCGCGTGACCATCGCCAAAATCGACAACGCCGCACACGCGCTGCTGCCCGAGCAGCCGGCCGCAGTGGCCGAAGCGATCATCAAATACATGAAGCAACTCGACACATGAAGCTGTACTGGTCATCGCGCTCGCCCTTTGTGCGCAAGGTCATGATATTCGCGCATGAATGCGGACTGGCTGGGCGCATCGAATGTGTGCGCACGCTGGTGGCCATGACCCGCCCCAATACCGACCTGCTGCCGATCAATCCGCTGGGCAAGATTCCGACGCTGGTGCTGGACGACGGCAACGTGTTCTACGACTCCACGGTGATCTGCGAATACCTCGACAGCCTGCACGGCGGCCACCGGCTGTTTCCGGAAGCAGGTCTCGCGCGCTGGATCGCGCTGCGCCGCCATGCGCTGGGCAACAACCTGACCGACAACCTGATGCTGTGGCGCAATGAAATCCTGCGCCCGCAGCCGCAGCAGTCGCCGGAAATACTCGCCGCCTTCGACCTGAAGGTGCGCAACGCCGTGGCTGCGCTGGACCATGAAGCCTCGGCACTGGCGGCGGAACCCGTCGGAATCGGCCACGTCGCCATCGCCTGCGCACTGGGCTATATTGATTTCCGTTTCGCCCACCTGGGCTGGCGCACCGGGCATGACCGCATCACCGGCTGGTACGAAACGTTTGCGCAGCGCCCGTCGATGACCCTGACGGCGCACGTCGACCAATAACAAAAGCATTCCGAGGAGAACACCATGAACAAAAACATGATCCTGCTGCCACTGCTGCTGATTGCCGTGGTTGCGCCGGTTGCAGCGCAGCCCTATCCCGCCAGGCCCGTGCGCATGGTTGTGCCCTTCCCGCCCGGCGGCCCCACCGACATCGTGGCGCGGCTGATGGCCCCCAAAATGGCCGAGGCCATGGGCCAGCAGGTCGTCGTCGACAATCGCGGCGGCGCCGGCGGCGCCATCGGCACTGAACAGGTGGCGAAATCCGCACCCGACGGTTACACCCTGATCATGGGCACCATCGGCGGCCTCGCCGTGGCCAAAAGCCTGAATCCGAAACTCGGATACGACACGCTGCGCGACCTGGCACCGATCACGCAAAGCGTCACCGTCACCAGTATCCTCGTCATCCATCCGTCGGTGCCGGCGAAAAATGTCAGGGAACTGCTGGCGCTGGCGCGCGCCAGACCCGGTCAGCTCAATTACGGCTCTTCGGGCAACGGCACCATCACCCACCTCGCCGGCGAACTGCTCAAGTACATGAGCAAGGTCAATATCACCCATGTGCCGTACAAAGGCGGCTCCCCGGCGCTGACCGCGCTGGTATCGGGCGAAGTCGACCTGACTTATGAGAACAGTCTGATCATCACGCCGCACATCCGGTCCGGCCGGGTCAAGGCGCTCGCCGTCACCGGCGCCAAACGCTCTGCGCTGCTGCCTGAACTGCCGACCATCGCCGAAACCCTGCCCGGCTACAGTGCCAGCGGCTGGTACGGCCTGCTGGCGCCGGCGGCAACGCCAAAAACAGTGCTGGCGCGACTGCATGGCGAAGCCGTGAAGGCGCTGCGTGCGCCTGACGTCATCGAAAAACTGTCGAGCCAGGGCGCGGAACCGGTGGCCAGCACGCCGGAGGAATTCACCGCCTTTATCCGCAGCGAAACCGACAAATGGGCGAAGCTGGTGAAAGCCGCCAACATGCGCACGGATTAATCCAAAAATGTCTGCCGTTCTCAAAAGCGCCACTGCAGCCCCCGACCTGTCCCGCCTGCTCAATCCGCGCGGCGTTGCCATCATCGGCGCCTCCACTGATCTCACGCGCATCGGCGGCCAGCCGATCAAGCTGCTCACCGAATACGGTTACAAGGGCAAGGTTTATCCGGTCAATCCGAAATACAAGGAAGTCAAAGGCCTGACCTGTTATCCCGACATCGGTGCCGTGCCCCAGCCCTGCGACATCGCGCTGATCGCGGTATCGGGTGCACTGGTGCCGGGTGCCATCGCACAATGCGGCAAGGCCGGCATTCCGTTTGCCGTGATCCTGTCTGCAGGCTTCAGCGAAGCCGGGGATGCCGGCAAGGTGCTCAACGAGCAGCTGCTGGCGGCGATCCAATCCAGCGGCGTGCGTGTGGTCGGCCCCAATTGCCTGGGGCTGATGAACCTCGACGAGGATTTCCGCCTCGGCTTTGGCGGCACGCTGCAACTGAAGACACTCAAGCCCGGCCCGATCGCGATGGTCACGCAATCCGGCGGTTTCGGCTTCGGCGTGGTCGCCGTCGCCTGTTACCACGGCCTTGGTTTCAATCATGTGATTTCCACCGGCAACGAAGTCGATCTCACCGCGCTCGACTGGATGGAACACCTGATCGAACGCCCGGATGTCGAAATCCTCACCGCTTTCCTTGAGGGCACGACCGAGGGCAAACGTCTGCGCCGGCTCGGTGCACGCGCACTGGAACTCGGCAAACCGATCCTGATCTGGAAAGTCGGCAACAGCGAAGTCGGCAGCAAGGCCGCGACCTCGCACACCGCACGCCTGACTGCAGGTTACGAACTGTTCCGCACTGCATTCCGTGAAGGCGGCTTCATCGAAGTACAGGATGTCGATGACCTGGTCGATTATTGCAAGGCCTTCCGTGGAAAAAAACTGCCGCGCGGCAACGGCGTCGGGGTGATGACGCTGTCCGGCGGCGCCGGCGTGCTGCTTGCCGACCGCTGCATCGCGCACGGCCTGACGCTGCCAAAATTGAGCGATGCCACCCGCGAAAAACTGCGCGGCATTGTCGTCGCCTACGCTTCGATCGAAAATCCAATCGATACCACCGCACAGGGTTACAACGACAACTTTGCGTCGTACACCAAGACCATGCGCGAAGTGCTGGCGGATCCCAATATCGATTCCATCGTTGCACGCTCACCACGCGGCACGGTGGCGCAGGTCTGGGCCGAAGGTCTGGTGGAAATGCTCAAGGGCGTGGACAAACCGCTGCTGCTGAACTGGCCGACTTCACCCGACGACAACCGCGAAGCGATGATGTACCTGGAACGCAACGGCGTGCCCTGCATACTCGCCCCCGGCCGCACCGTTAACGCGATGGCGGCGCTGACCGATTTTGCCAACAAGCGCCGTGTTTTCGAAACCACGCGTGCGCGCGGCGGCAAACGCGCCGTCGCGCCGCAAAAACTCGATCTGTCGGCTTCCGGTACGCTGGGCGAACATGCCTCCAAGGCGCTGCTCAAGGCCTACGGCATTGCGGTGACTGAAGAAAAACTGCTGGCACCGGAGGCCATCGAAAAACTCACTGCGTCGCCGCTGCCGTTCCCGCTGGCGGTGAAAATCGAATCCGCCGACATCCCGCACAAGACCGAAGCCGGTGTGATCCGCCTGCACATCAACAGCCTGGATGCGCTGAAGCAGGCCGCACGCGAAGTACTCGCCGCCGCCAAACAGTACAAACCCGATGCGCGCATCGCCGGTGTGCTGGTGCAGCAGATGGCCAGCGGCGAGGAAGTCATCCTCGGCGCGGTCAACGATCCGCACTTCGGCCCGGTGATTGCCTTCGGCCTCGGCGGCGTGTTCACCGAAATCATGCATGACGTGACCCATCGCTACGCACCGTTTGATACAGAGACCGCGAAAGCGATGATCCACGACATCAAGGGTGTGAAACTGCTGCAGGGTTATCGCGGCAAACCGCCGTGCAATATCGATGCGCTGGCGGACACCCTGTCGCGGCTGTCGCTGCTGGTGGCGGACCACGCCGAGCGCATCGCTGAAATCGACATCAATCCGCTGTTCGTCAACGCTTCGGGCGTCGTTGCCGCGGATGCATTGGTAGTGCTTAAGGACTAAAACCTTGAGCCACAGAGGACACAGAGAGCACAGAGAACTGCAAGAACAAAAAACTTGCCGACTCGGGTTTTCCTCTGTGACCTCTGTGTCCTCTGTGGCTAAAACGCTTTTGACTTTGAATCCATGAACATTCCATTCAAAACCCGCATCACCGACCTCTACGGCATCCGCCTGCCGGTGATCGCCAGCGGCCTGATGTGGCTGGCGGAACCGGTTTATGTGGCCGCGGTGGCGCGTGCCGGGCTGATCGGCTTCATGACCTCGGCGAGTTTCTCCGACACGACGGCGCTGCGCGCGGGCATCCGCAAATGCCGTGAACTGAGCGAAGGCAAACCCTTCGGCGTCAACATCATGATCCGTGTCAGCCGCGACGGCAGCGACCGCGTCACACCGCTGATCGACGCGGTGATTGACGAAGGCGTGAAATATGTGGAAACCGCGGGCAACAATCCCGAGGCATACCTGAAACGCCTGAAAGACGCCGGCATCATCGTGCTGCACAAGGTGCCGGGCGTGCGTTACGCAAAAAAGGCCGAGTCGCTGGGTGTGGATGCCGTGACCGTCGTCGGCGCCGAAGCCGGCGGGCACCCAGGCATCGAACCCGTGGGCACCATGGTTGCTGCAGCCGCAGCCGCCCGCGCCATCAAGATTCCGCTGGTGGTTGCCGGCGGACTGGGTACCGGCGAACAGCTCGTTGCCGCGCTGGCCATGGGCGCCGACGGCATTGCGATGGGCACCCGTTTTCTGGTGTCAGAAGAAATCTGGGCGCATCGCAAATACAAGGAGCGCCTGGTCGCTGCCGGCGAAACCGACACTACGCTGTTATTGCAGTCGATGCGCAACACGCAACGCGCGCTGAAAACCGGGCATGTCGCGATGATCCAGCAGCTCGAACGCGAACAATCCGATACCGGGACGCTGTTGCCGCACATCATGGGCAGCATCGGCCGCAAGGCCTACGAAACCGGCGATTACGAAAGCGCCATGCTGTCCTGCGGCCAGGGCGTGGTGTTCGCAGATAAAATCGAGCCGCTGGCCGCGATTGTGGGCCGTCTTGAAACTGAAGCCCGCGCTGCGATGGATCGGCTGCACACTATCTATTGCGCGTTGCCGACTGCGGCCGGACGCGCCGCCTGAATATTTCCGAAGGAGGATCCATGAAAAATTATAATTCATTGTTTTTATTGATATTTTTATGCTCTGCACTGGGCGCTGCGCAGGCTCAGAACTACCCCAGCAAAACCGTGCGCCTGGTAGTACCCTTCGCCGCCGGTGGCAGCACCGACATCATGGGCCGCCTGGTCGCGCAAAAACTCTCCGAAGCCTGGGGCCAGCAGGTCATTGTCGACAACCGCCCCGGCGGCAGCACGGTGATCGGCACCGACATCGTCGCCAAGTCGGCGCCCGACGGCCACACGCTGCTGGTGACGCCGGCGCCCTTCACCATCGTGCCCAGCCTGCTGAAAAAACTGCCGTACGATCCGGCGAAAGATTTCGAACCGATCACGCTGATCAACACCACGCCGCTGGTCGTCGTGGTCAATCCGGGCGTGCCAGCGAAAAACATCAAGGAACTGATCGCACTCGCCAAATCAAAGCCGGGCGTGTTGAACTTCGGCTCTTCCGGCAGCGGCGGCTCCAACCACCTTGCCGGCGAACTGTTCAATGCGATGGCCAACGTCAAGATTGTCCACATCCCGTACAAAGGCAATGCCCCGGCCATGGCCGACCTCATCGGTGGCCATGTCGACATCGTGTTCAACGGACTGACCTCGGCCCTGCAGCACATCAAGTCGGGCAAGCTGCGCGCGCTGGGCGTCACCAGCCTCAAGCGCTCCGCCGCGCTTCCTGAAATGCCGACACTGGATGAACAGGGCCTGAAAGGTTTCCAGGCCGTGGCCTGGAACGGCCTCACCGGCCCGGCGGGTACACCTAAAGCCGCCGTCGACCGCGCAGCCGGTGACGTCGCGCGCATCATGAAATCGCCGGAACTCGCCGAATTCCTGAAACACGAAGGTTCGGATCCGGTCGGCAGCAGTACCGCTGAATACCGCACCTTCCTCACCGACGAAATCGGCAAGTGGAAAAAAGTCATCGCACGCGCCGGTATCAAATCGCTGTAGTAATGGCCGCATGAGCATCAGGGTCAGCACCGAAAACGGCATCGCGACGGTACTCCTCGACCGCGCCGACAAACTCAATGCGCTGTCCGGTGAGATGTACCACGAGTTGGCCGATGCCTTCCGCGCGTTGAACGAGAACGACGTGGTGCGCGTCGTGCTGCTCACCGGCGCCGGCCGTGCATTCTGCGCCGGCGGCGATGTCGGATCGATGGGCGGTTACGACGTGGTCAGCGGACGCAAACGCTCCAAGGGCCACCAGCAGATGATCCTTGCACTGCATCACCTGGAAAAACCGGTAATTGCCGCGATCCGTGGCCCGGCGGCCGGTATCGGCGCCAGCATGGCACTGGCTTGCGATTTAATCGTGGCGAGTGAAACCGCCTACCTGCTGATGGCCTTCAAGAATGTCGGCATCCCGCCGGACGGCGGCGCAATTTATTTCCTGACCCAGCACCTCGGCCTCGCCCGCGCCAAGGAAATCGTCTACAGCGCACGCAAACTACCCGCCGCCGAAGCACGCGACATGGGCCTGATCAGCAAGGTAGTGCCCGACGACCAGCTCGAAACCGCAGCGATGGCGCTGGCGCGTGACATCGCCGGTTCGGCGACCTATGCACTGACACTGGCCAAACGCATGTTCCAGTACATGTATGTGCCGACGCTGGAACAATTGCTGGAACTGGAAGTGATGGCAGTCTGCGGCGCGCGCATGACCGGGGACCATGTCGAGGGCGTCGCTGCCTTCAAGGAAAAACGCAAACCGCAGTTCAAGGGAAAGTAAGCCGGACAACATCATGGCCGATTGGAAAAAACAAACCCTCCTCGAATTCCTCACAGCCACTGCGGATGCGCACGCGCAGGACGAGGCGCTGGTGATCTCCGGCAAGCGCCTGACCTGGGCCGAGCTGCGCGACAACGTGCGCGAAGTCGGCCAGGGCCTGCGCGCGCTGGGCATCCGGCGCGGTGACCATGTGGCTGTGTGCATGGGCAATTCCCTGGAATGGGTGATTTTCTTTTACGCCGCAGCCAGCATCGGCGCGGTCACAGTGCCGGTCAACACCCGCTTCAAGGCCGACGAAATGCTCTACTGCCTGAAGCAGGCCGACGTAAAGCTGCTGTTTATCACCGACCGTTTCCTGAAGATCAATTTCATCGACATGCTGCGCGGCATCTGCCCTGCGCTGGACCACAAGCTGCCCGATGCAGCGCTGCCGCTGTTGCAGACTGTAGTCGTGCTGGGCCGCGATGTGCCGGCGGGCGCCATCGGTTTCGCCGACCTGCTGAGCAAGGGTGCCGCCTGCGAGGAAACCTGGCCCCCTGCGGTCAGCGCCGACGACGTGCTGCTGATGCAGTTCACTTCGGGAACGACCTCATATCCAAAAGGCGTGATGCTGACCCACGACAACATGCTGCGCAACGCAAGCCATATCGCCGCGCGGTTCAACCTGAAGGCCCGCGACCGCTACTACAGCGCACGCCCCTTCTACCACGTGGCCGGTACCACACTGTCGTTGCATGCCGCACTGACCAGCGGCGCCTGCCTGCTGTCCTCGCCATCGTTCGAGCCCGAGGAAGCGCTGGCGACGATGTGGAGCGAGGAGTGCACCCACACCTCGGGCAACGACACCATGTTCCTGATGATGCTGAACCATCCGAATTTCGACAAATATCCGCTCAAGCTGCGCAACGGCTGGGCTTCCGCCGGACCGGAAGTGTCGCGCCAAGTCATCGAACGCATGGGGATGAAAGGGCTGTGCCAGGCCTACGGGCTGTCGGAAGCCTCGCCCAATGTCTGCATGTCGAAGTACGACGATGACATCGAAAAACGCATCGATGGCTGGGCGCACATCCTCGACGACGTCGAGGTGCGGCTGGTTGATCCGGAGACCGGCGCAGTGATGCCGGCGGGAAAACCCGGCGAAATCCAGGTGCGCGGCTGGAGCGTTATGCAGGGTTATTACAAGATGCCCGAGCAGACCGCGAAAGCCATAACACCCGAAGGCTGGCTGCACACCGGCGACCTCGGCATCATGGACGAAGACGGGCGGCTCAAATTCCTCACCCGCATCAAGGATGTGTTCCGCGTCGGCGGCGAAAACGTAGCACCCGCCGAAGTCGAGGATGTGCTGCACAAACATCCGAAAATAAAACAGGCACAGGTCATCGGCGTGCCCGACCCGCGATTGGTGGAAGTGCCGGCCGCCTACATCATCCTGCGCGAAGGTGAGCAGGCAACGCCGCAGGAAATCATTGCGTGGAGTAAAGAGAAGCTGGCGAATTTCCGCGTGCCGCGTTATGTGCAGATCGTCGACAGCTTCGAAAAAATCGGCATGACCGGCAGTTCGAAAATCCAGAAAAACAAATTACGCGCGCAGGCGCTGATTGATTTCGGTTTGGAAGACACCAAGAAAACGTGAACCTCAATCAATAACGCATCCCACTACGTCATTCCGGCGCGCCCGAAGGAAGTCCTCTTGGAGGGGCAAGCCGGAATCCAGCAACAGTCGCTATCAAAATCCTGGATTCCGGCTTGCGCCGGAATGACGGGATACTTATAAGTATTTGATTTTATTAATATTTTATTGACTGGCAACAAATAGCCGAATACCTGAAATCTGAACGGAGAGTCACTTGCAATACACCCTGGAACGCCCCGACGGCTGCAAAATTTTTTACACCATCGATGACTACACCGACCCCTGGAAAAAGGCTGAAACCGTCCTGTTCGTGCACGGCCTCGCTGAATCCGGTGAGGCCTGGCGCGCCTGGGTGCCGCATTTCGCGCGCCACTACCGTGTGGTGCGCCTCGACCTGCGCGGCTTCGGCCGTTCGACACCCATGTCCGCCGACCATGAATGGTCGATGGATGAACTGCTTGATGACATCGAAGCGCTGATCAAGCATATCGGCTGCACGAAAGTGCATCTGATCGGCGCGAAAAGCGGCGGCTCAATGGCGCTGGCGATGGCCGCCAACCGGCCGCAGTTGGTACAAACCCTGATCGGTGTCACACCGCCGGTGCTGCCTGCCGCCGGCGTCGATGACTGGGTCAAGCACATCAACAGCAAGGGCGTGGTCGACTGGGCCGCGCACACCATGCAGGGCCGGCTCGGCACCAAGGCCTCCAAAGCCGAAGTCGACTGGTGGATCCACAACCTGCAGGGCAAGACGCCGCTGTCGACGCTGCAGAGCTATCTGCGCTGGGTGCCGAAGCTCGACATCCGCGAAGACGTCAAACGCATCAGCTGCCCGACGCTGATCATCACCACCACCGGCAGCGGCCTGCGCTCGGTGGATGGTGTGAAAGCCTGGGTGTCCGGCATCAAATCGGCAAAGCTGCTGATCATGGAAGGTGATGCCTGGCATGCCGCCGGCGCCTACCCTGATCGCTGCAGCGAGGCCACGCTGCAGTTCCTCGCCGAACAGGAAAAAAAATGAAGCACTACAGCAAACTGTTGATCAGCCTCGCTCTCGCCGCCCTCTGCGGCACAGCGGCGGCGCAGACTTACCCCGCCAAAGCCGTGCGCATGATCGTCGGTTATCCGCCCGGCGGTCCGACCGACCTGCTGGCGCGCATCGTGTCGCAGAAACTCACGGAATCCTGGGGCCAGCAGGTCATCGTCGACAACCGGCCGGGCGCCAGCGGCATGATCGGCGCCGAGCTCACTGTGCGCGCGGCACCCGACGGTTATACGCTGCTGATGGTGCCCGTGACCTATGCGGTGACACCGAGCCTTTATCCGAAAATGACTTACGACGCGGCGAAGGATCTGGCGCCGGTGGCACAGGTCGCAGCGGCACCGTTCATCCTTGTTGTGCATCCGACGCTGCCGGTCAAAACCGTCAAGGACCTGATCGCGCTGGCGCGCAGCAAGCCTGGACAGCTCAACTACGCCTCGGCCAGCACCGGCGGCATGCCGCACCTCGCCGGCGAACTGTTCAACACCATGACCGGCGTCAAGATGGTTCACATCCCGTACAAGGGCGCGGCACCGGCCACCACCGACCTGCTCGCCGGCCAGGTATCGCTGATGTTCAACAACATGCTGTCGGCAATGCCTCAGGTCAAAAGCGGCAGGCTGCGTGCCATCGCGGTGACCAGCAGCAAACGTTCGGCCGCGGTGCCGGAACTGCCCGCCATCGCCGAAACCGTGCCGGGATACGAGGCCAGCGGCTGGTATGCGGCGTTTGCGCCGGCAGCGACACCGCGCGAACTGATCGCAAAAATCAACAACGACATGAATCGCATCATGAAAATGCCCGATGTCACCCAGCGCCTCGCCGGTGACGGCGTCGAAGCCGTGGGCACCACGCCCGAGCAGTTCGGCATTTATCTGCGCTCGGAAATCGTCAAATGGGGCAAAGTGGTCAAAGCCTCGGGCGCCAAGGCGGATTGATCCGGGCAATCGAATCACCCGAACAAACAACAAAACCCATAACGGAGGAGAACCATGACTGGAACCATACGCAGATTGCTGGCCGGGTTGTTGTGTTGCGGTGTCATACCTGCCGTGGCAGCGGCGGATTATCCAAGCAAACCGATCCGTCTGGTGGTGCCCTTCCCCGCCGGCGGCCCGGTGGACATCACGGCACGCACTCTGGCGCCGCGGCTTACCGAAGCTCTGGGCCAGCGCATCCTGGTCGACAACCGCGGCGGCGCCGGCGGCATCCTCGGCTCGGACATCGTCGCCAAATCCCCCGCTGACGGCCATACGCTGCTGCTGTGCACGACCGGCAACGCCATCAATGTCAGCCTGGTGAAAAACCTGCCTTACAACATCCGCAAGGATTTCACTGCAGTGTCCATGATCGCGATCATCACCAGCATCCTCGTCGTACATCCTTCACTGCCGGTGAAAAACGTCAAGGACCTGATCGCTCTGGCCAAGGCCAAACCCGACGCGCTGAGTTATGCCTCCACCGGCAACGGCGCACCGACGCATCTCGCCGCTGAACTGTTCAAGACCATGGCCGGCGTCAAAATGCTCCACGTGCCGTACAAGGGTGCATCGCTGGCGCTGATTGATCTGATCAGCGGCCATGTACAAGTATCGTTCATCAGTGCACCGGGTTCGATGCAGCACGTGGAGTCCGGCCGGCTGCGCCTGCTCGCCGTGACCAACGCCAAACGCTCGGCACTGCTGCCCAATGTGCCGACCATCAGTGAAGCCGGACTGCCGGGTTATGAATCGGAAGGCTGGCACGGCCTGTTCACGCCGGCCGGCACACCCAAACCGGTGGTGGACCGCCTCTACAAAGAATTCGCGGCAGCATTGCATGACCAGAAAATCAGCGCGGTCATGCTGGCCGGCGGCGCCGAGCCGGTGGGCATGCCACCCGACGAATTTGCGCTGAAATTGAACGCCGAAATCGAAAAATGGGCAAAAGTGGTAAAAGCCTCGGGAATGAAAGTCGACTGATCCGAATTCTGTTTGCACGTCGTATTAACCAAAAAAGGAAGCAGCACATGTCTGATCTGACCCAGCAATCCCCGCTCGGCGTTTACGTCGAGCACCTGAAAAAAGGCGAGCTTGCCTACCAGGTGTGCAAAGACAACAACAAGGCGTTTTTCTACCCGCGTGCCCTCGCGCCGGAAACCGGCAGCGAAAATATCGAGTGGCGCGTGTCCAAGGGGCTCGGCACGGTCTACACCACCACCGTCGTCCATTACAAGGGCGAGGCGCCGTTGAACGTGGCGATGATCGACATGGACGAAGGCTATCGCCTGATGAGCCGTGTCGAAGGCATCGATGCGATGGACGTAAAAATCGGCATGCGCGTGAAATTCAAGGTCAATCCCGGCGACGAGAAAACCCTGCCCTTCCCTGTGTTCACGCCCGCGGGAGACGCCAAATGAGCAGCCTCAAACGCGGCAGCATCGCCGTTGTCGGCGCAGCGGAATCCGACCTGGGCCAGGTCGCGCAACACACCTCCCCCGTCGACCTGATGGCGCAGGCCACCATGCGCGCGCTGGACGATTGCGGCCTGAAACTGAAGGATGTCGATGGGCTGTTTGTCGCAGCCACGCAGGTGCGCATGGGCCCGATGTCGCTGGCCGAATACCTGCGCATTAAACCCAAGGTGTTCGACGGCACGCAAATCGGTGGCTCGTCATTCATGACCCATGTCGCCCACGCCCAGATGGCGATTCAGCTGGGGCTGTGTGAGGTCGCGGTGATCGCCTACGGCAGCACGCAGCGCTCGGTATCGCGCGCCGCCGCCAGCCCGCGCGAATTCAATCCCTACGAGTCGCCCTACCGGCCGATCCTGCCGATCAGCGCCTACGCCATGGCGGCGGCGCGCCATATGCACCAGTACGGCACCACGCGCGAACACCTCGCCGAAGTCGCGGTCGCTGCGCGCAAATGGGCATTGATGAATCCCAAGGCCTGGGAAAAGGAACCGCTGACGATTGATCAAGTCATCAACGCGCGCATGGTGTCCTACCCGTTCACGGTGCGTGACTGCTGCCTGGTGGTCGACGGCGGCGGCGCCATCGTGCTGACTTCGGCGGCCAAAGCCAAAACTCTGAAGAAAAAACCGGTCTATGTGCTGGGTGTCGGCGAAACACTGTCGCATGCCAATATCTCCAGCCTGCCCGACTTCACGGTGACCGGCGCATCGGTGTCCGGTCCGCAGGCCTTCAAGATGGCGGGCGTCACGCAAAAAGACGTCAGGATGCTGTCGCTGTATGACGCCTTCACCATCAATCCCATTCTGTTCCTCGAAGATCTGGGGTTTTGCCCGAAGGGCGAAGGCGGCCGCTTCGTCTCGGGTGGCGCCATCGCGCCCGGTGGCAAGCTGGCGGTCAACACCTCCGGCGGCGGCCTGTCGTACTGCCACCCCGGCATGTACGGTTTGCTGGTGATGATCGAAGCCATCCGTCAGGTGCGCGGTGAATGTGGTGAGCGTCAGGTCAAGAGTTGTGACGTTGCACTCGCGCATGGAAACGGCGGCGTATTGTCGAGTCAGTGCACGGTGATTTTTGGTTCTGAAAATACCGTTTAATCAGCAGGCTGATCACCGGATGCCGGCCCCGCCTGCATCCGGTTTTTTTCACCGCCGGAGGAGACCGCAAGTGAAACTCGAACTGTTCTACGCCCCCAAGACCTGCGCACTGGTGCCGTACGTCACGCTGACCGAGGCCGGCGCCGACTTCACGGTGCACAACATGAATTCACGCTCCGGTCAGCTGAACAAGCCGGAATTCCTGAAACTGAATCCCAAGCACAAGGTACCGGTGCTGATCATCGACGGCGACCCGCTGACCGAGAACATCGCGATCCAGATCTGGATCGCTCGCCAGTTTCCGCAAGCCCGGCTGCTGCCGCAGGATCCAAAAGCCGAAATCAAGGCCATCTCGGTCATGGCCTGGTTCTGCTCGACCATCCATCCCCACCTGACGCCCAACGCACGTCCGGAGAACTACTGCGACATGCCCGGCTCAGCCGAAGGTGTCAAACGCGCCGGCAACAAGATGCTGTTCGAGGATTTCAGGCTGGCCGACCAGATGCTCGCGGGACGCGAATTCTTTTTCGATCACTTCACCGCACCCGACGCCTATTTTTTCTGGGCGTTCCGCCGTGCCATCACCTTCAAGCTCGACCTGTCGGCATTCCCGAACTGCATGGCGTTTTTCGAGCGCATGCAACAACGGCCGAGCATACAAAAGGTCTTGGCCCACGAAAAAATGGTCGAAGCCGAATTCGCCAGGGCGGCCTGATCACCGGCCATGATGCGGCTCACCGAAACCGCGCAAGGCCTGGTCATCGCCTATCCGGGATGGCTGGGATTGTTCGTGTTTGCGCTGGGCATCGCACTGGCGATCTGGATCGGGCGCAATTTCACACTCAACGGCAAATTCTTCGGTTACTGCATGGCCGCGCTGCTGGCGCTGTTCGGCGGCGTCTACTTCTTTACCTTCAAGGCGGAGCTGACACCGGAGCTGGGGCGTTCCTATGCACTGTTCCGCGGCGGCGATACCCGGATTGACTGGCGGCAGGCGCGCAGCGTGGTGCTGCAGGAACGACCGGGCAAAGGCCGGCCCATGTACATCGTTGTCGATACCACCGGCGGCAGCCCGTTTGAAATCAACGCCAGCGACCTGTCGGATGCCGACCGCGCCCGCGTCCTCGCCTACATTCGCAGCCGGATTGAACGAGCAGCAAAACCCTGAAACAGGAATACTGAAAGACTAGGGCCTGTTAACAATTACTTCGTGAGTGCGACGGCGACGATTTGGCCTCAGGGCTAGGAGCGTCGAGCGTGGTTTGCCCTGTGGCAAATGAGCGAAGGCGCGACAACGCCCTGGGGCCAAATCGCCCCGTCCCTCCGGGTTGTGGCCAAAATCGCCACT
>CAMCYP010000022.1 GCA_945885345.1 Bordetella parapertussis
CATGGGGTGCAGGTGGTCGGAGGTTCAAATCCTCTCGCCCCGACCAAGATTCAATCTGCACGCGGCAATCATTCCGCAGTGCAATCCAGACTGAAAAAAACCGCCATGAGCCAGCCATTCCGCGCGGCATGCCTGCAACTCAACAGTGGCAGTGATCTGGCCGCCAATCTGGCCGCAGTGAAGACCATGGTCGCCGAAGCAGCCAAAAGCGGTGCGCAACTGGTGTTGACGCCGGAATACTCGCTGATGATGGATGGCAGTGGCCGCGTCATGCGCGAGGGAGCACTGGACGCCGATGGCGGCGAGACGCTGGTCGATCTGCAAAATCTGGCACGCAGCAACAAGGTCTGGCTGCTGCTCGGTTCACTGACGCTGAAAACCGGTGAGGAGCGTATCGTCAACCGCTCTTACCTGATCGCGGCTGACGGCACGGTGGTGGCAACTTACGACAAGATCCACATGTTTGATGTCACTTTGCCGGATGGCAAGGTGATCCGCGAATCGTCCTCGTATCGCCCGGGCGAACAGGCAGTGATTGCAGCGACACCGTGGGGCCCGCTGGGCATGACGGTCTGCTACGACCTGCGTTTCCCGCATTTGTATCGCGCGCTGGCGCAGCGGGGCGCGCAGTTCATCAGCGTGCCGGCTTCTTTCCAGCGCCAGACCGGCAAGGCGCACTGGCATACCCTGCTCAAGGCGCGTGCCATTGAAAATGCCGCCTATATCCTGGCGCCAGCAATGTGCGGCGAGCATCCGGGCAACCGCCAAACCTATGGCCATGCGCTGATCGTGGATCCCTGGGGCGAGGTGCTGGCCGATGGCGGCGAAGAGCCGGGCATCGTTTACGCGGACATCGATCCCGCACGGGTGGCCAAAATCCGCGGCATGATGCCGTCATTGCAGCATGACCGACCGTATGCCGTAATTGATATAAATAATAAATAAAAACAATAAGTTATAAAAAAATAACTCAATTGATAGATGACGGCATGGTTGATCATGCCGCGTCCAGGGCTGGAGGAAAAATGGCTGATTCGACGGGCGCAGATCGCCGCATGGCGGTAGAGTCCGTCCATGTCGGCGGCACCGTGCCGCGCCGCCATTACGGCCTGCTGCGACTGCTGGGGCTCTGGATACTGCGGCGCATGGATTGGCGCAGCGAAGGCGTGTTCCCGGATCAGCCGAAACTGGTGATTGCCATCGCACCGCATTCCTCAGCCTGGGATTTCATCGTCGGTGCCGCGTTCCTGTATGTGCTCGGCCTGCGCGTGGCCTTCATTGCCAAACACACCTTGTTTTTCTGGCCGCTGGGCGGATTCATGCGCTGGCTGGGCGGCATTCCCGTCAACCGCGCACAACCTGAAAACCTGACGGATGTAATGGCCGCTGCGTTTGGCAAACATCAGCAATTGTGGCTGGCGATTACGCCGGAAGGCACGCGTACCGAAGGTGCGCGCTTCAAATCGGGGTTTTACCGTATTGCCCACGCCGCCGGCGTGCCGATCCTGCCGGTGTATTTCAATTACCGGCGGCGGGTCACGGGTTTTCTGCCGCTGATTGAGCCGGGGGATGACGTCGCGGCGGGCGTGGAGCAGGTGCGGCTGTTATTGCAGCAACACGGCGCGCGCCGTCGCAGCAGCGCCGGTGATCAATAGGACTTCGGCAGTCCAAGCACGCGTTCCGCGATGTAGCAGAGGATCAGTTGCGGGCTGACCGGTGCGATACGCGCAATCATCGCCTCGCGGAAATAGCGTTCGACGTGGAACTCCTTTGCATAGCCCATGCCGCCGTGGGTCAGCACCGCGGTTTCGCAGGCTTTGAATCCGGCTTCGCCGGCAAAATATTTCGCGGCATTGGCTTCGGCCCCACAGGGTTTTCCGGCGTCGTAGAGGCTCGCTGCCCTGTAGGTCAGCAGCCGCGCTGCCTCGAGTTCGATCCAGCGTTGCGCCAGCGGATGCTGAATGGCCTGGTTCTGACCGATTGGCCGGTCGAATACGATGCGTTCACCGGCATATTGCGTGGCGCGATTTAAAGCGGCGCGACCGAGACCCGCGGCTTCGGCAGCGACAAGGATGCGTTCGGGGTTCAGGCCGTCAAGGATGTAACGGAATCCTTTGCCTTCCTCACCGATGCGATCCCTTGCCTGCACGCGCAGGCCATCAATGAACACCTGGTTGGAGTCCACCGCCTTGCGGCCCATTTTTTCGATCTCGCGGACTTCGACCTTGCTGCGGTCGATATCGGCATAAAACAGCGTCAGGCCGTCGATTGGATTTTCGGTTTGCTCCAGCGGCGTAGTGCGTGTCAGCAGCAGGATCTTGTTCGCGACCTGGGCGGTGGATATCCAGACTTTTTGTCCGGTAATCACATAATCATCGCCATCGCGGATGGCTTTCGTTGCAAGGCGAGTCGTGTTGAGGCCGGCACCGGGTTCAGTGACGCCAAAACAGGCTTTGTCGGTGCCGGCAATCAGTGGTGGCAGCCAGCGCTGTTTTTGTTCGTCGGTTGCATAAACCACCACCGGATGCAGTCCGAAGATATTCATGTGGATGGCCGACGCACCGGAAAATCCGGCGCCGGATGCGGCGATGGTTTCCATCATCAGTGCCGCTTCGGTGATACCGAGACCGCTGCCGCCGTAGCGTTCGGGCATTGCGATGCCGAGCCAGCCATCGGCGGCAATGGCGGCATGGAATTCATGCGGAAAACTGCCTTCGTGATCCTTCTGCAGCCAGTAGTCCGCGCCGAAACGCGCGCAGACCCGGGTGATTGCATCCCGGATGGCGCGTTGGTCGGAGGATAACTCGAAATCCATGGGCCTCAGGTCGGCAGATGGCTTACCGGCTGCGCAGTTTCGCCGGAATCACGCAACCTTTGGCGCGGAGTGTTTCATCCACCCAGCTGCGATCGACCTTGCCCTTGCCGCGGATGGCTTTCAGTAGCGCAGCTTCTTTTTTGGCCTGGTCCAGCGCCAATGCAATGGTTTCTTCGGCCAGCGCCTGCGGCAGCACCAGCAGTCCGTCATCATCGCCGATGATGAGGTCGCCGGGATTGACCACGGCGTCGCCGATGACCACCGGCACATTGATTTCGCCAGGGCCGTTTTTGTACGGTCCGCGATGGGTCACGCCGCTGGCGTAAACCGGAAAGCTCGACATTGCCAGCGCATCGGCATCGCGGATCGCGCCGTCGATGACCATGCCTGCAGCGCCGTTTCTTTCGGCAAGCGAGGCCATGATCTCGCCGATGATGGCCTGGGTGTTGATGCCGCCGGCATCGACCACGATCACGTCGCCGGGACGGGCGATATCGATGGCCTTGTGCACCATCAGGTTGTCGCCGGGACTCACTTTGACGGTCAGTGCGGTGCCGACCAGCCTGCCGCCACGGTGGCAGGGCCAGAGATCGGGGCCGACCGCGTGCAGGCGGTGCATGTTGTCGCTGAGGTGGGCAGTGGCGATTTTACGCAGCGCGGCGATGACTTTCGGTGCGGGTTGGGGCGGAAAGGGCAGGATGCGGAAGCCGATGGGGGCCATGATCGTGGACCGGTGGTTTAAGGGGATGCGTATCCTAGCATCCGCGCCGGACCCCGCAGCAGCACATGCTAAAATTCGCGATGTAAACCGGGGATCCTGGAACAACCGCCTGCCGCAATGCAGGGCACACAACAAAGCAAAACGAAACATCAGCGTGCGCATCCTGCTCAGCAACGACGACGGTTATTTTGCACCGGGCCTGGCGGCCCTGGAACAGGCGCTTGCCGCGTTGGGTACCGTCACAGTAGTCGCCCCCGAGCGCGATCGCAGTGGCGCCAGCAATTCGCTCACACTCGACCGGCCGCTGTCGGTGCGTCGCGCCAGCAACGGTTATTACTATGTCAACGGCACCCCGACCGACTGCGTGCATCTGGCTGTGACCGGATTGCTGCCCGAATTGCCGGATGTCGTGGTGTCCGGCATCAATCATGGCGCCAACATGGGTGATGACACGATTTATTCCGGCACCGTCGCCGCAGCCACTGAAGGCTTCCTGCTCGGCATCCCGTCACTGGCGATATCGCTGGTTGCTGCGGGGCATGACCATTTCGCTACTGCAGGGCGGATCGCCGCTGAACTGGTAATGCGTTTTTCCAAACACCGCCTGGAGCAGCCGGTGCTACTCAACGTCAACGTACCCGATGTGCCGCATCAGCAATTGCAGGGCATCAGGGTTACCCGCCTTGGCAAACGCCACAAGGCGGAACCCGTGCTCAAGGCCAGCACGCCGCGCGGCGAAACCGTGTACTGGGTCGGTGCCGCCGGTGGCGCGCAGGATGCCGGCGAGGGAACCGATTTCCATGCTGCGGCGTCCAACCAGGTATCGGTCACGCCGCTGCAGATGGACCTGACGCGGTTTGCGCAGATGGAAACGGTAGCCCGCTGGCTGGGCCACGCATGAACGCGGCTAACTCCGGCATCGGCATGACTTCGCAGCGCACGCGCATGCGCATGGTGGAGCGGTTGCGCGGGCAGGGCATTCGCGATGAATTGATACTGGCTGCAATGGGTGAAGTGCCGCGGCATATCTTTGTCGATGAAGCCCTGGCGAGCCGGGCCTACGAGGACATGTCGCTGCCGCTGGGTTTTGGCCAGACCATATCCAGTCCGTACACTGTGGCACGCATGCTGGAATTGCTGCGCAGCGGCGGTACACTGGACAAGGTGCTGGAAATCGGCACCGGATGCGGTTATCAGGCGGCGGTATTGTCGCGGCTGGCGCGCGAGGTGTATTCAATAGAGCGGCTCGCTCCGTTATTGACCAAGGCGCGGCGCCATTTGCGCGACGCGCGTGCGCATAACGTGCGTGTGCGCAACGCCGACGGCAACCTGGGCATGCCGGAGCAGGCACCGTTCGACGGCATCGTGGTGGCGGCTGCGGCGACGCATGTGCCGCAGGCATTACGCGACCAGCTCGCCGTGGGTGGTAAACTCATCATCCCTCTGACGCATCATGGCAAGCAGGGCTTGCATGTCATTGAGAAAACCGCACAAGGTTATGTTGATCGAAAAGTGGAAGATGCGAAATTTGTTCCGTTGCTCCCCGGCCTGGGCTGAGCACAAGCGGCATGTGGTGCCGGCGGAGCGCGTGCTTCATCGCATCGGTAGCGGCATTTTCAGTGTTGTGCCCGCCGTTGCTGTACTGGCCTTGCTGTCCGGTTGCATGACGGGGCGTCCCGCACCGGTCACTGAACGGCTTCCCCCGCAGCAGACCAAGGCGCCGCAGACCAGACCTGCCCCCCGCGTGGCGCAGTCAACGGCGCCGGATCAGCCGCGTCCCGACTTCTATTCCGTGAAGGCCGGCGATACGCTGTACAGCATTGCGCTCGAATTCGGTCTGGATTACCGCGAACTGGCGGCCTGGAACAGCATAGAGCCGTCGCGCATCCGCATTGGCCAGCAATTGCGGCTGTCACCGCCCGGAGGCGTGGTAGCCACACCGCTGCGTACGCCATCGGGTGCGGTGGAAGCGAAACCGCTGGGCACCGGGCCGGGCGCTATTGCCGGCGCACGGGCAGAACCGCGTGGTGTGCGTGTGCCGTATTCGGACCAGGCCTATGCCCAGATGTCCGGCGTCAAACCTGAGCCTGCAACGACCGCCAAAGCGCCTGAACAGCCGAATGATGCAAAGCCGGTTCCTGCCGGTGTCGATGACGTGGACTGGATCTGGCCGGTGAGCGGGAAGGTTGTCAGTCCGTTCAACGAAGCTTCAAACAAAGGCATCGGTATTGCCGGAAAAATGGGCCAGCCGGTGATGGCGGCAGGGCCGGGCCGGGTGATTTTCAGTGGCACCGGCATCCGAGGTCTGGGCAAACTGATCGTCATCAAGCACAACGAAAAATTTCTCAGTGTGTATGCGCACAACCGCGAACTGCTGGTGAAGGAAGGGCAGATGGTGACGCGCGGCCAGAAAATCGCAGAAATGGGCGATTCCGATACCGATCAGGTGAAATTGCACTTCGAAATTCGCCGCATGGGCAAGCCGGTGGATCCCGTGGGATTGCTGCCACCCGCGTAATCCCATCGGGGAATATTAATAACCCATTGTTTTTATTGATTTTTTACGCTGAAAAAGCGCGCACCCGGCGTTTCAATGCTTGTATTTGCTCCGGCCGGGATTCACCACCGTAGCGCAGGGCTATATACAAAGCGGTGATTTCATTCACCGTAGCGGCCAGTTCGGGAAGCTTTTGTGTCACGCGCTGCGCAAAAACGCGCGGACCCTCCGCCGCATCACGCTGCAATCCCTGCCGTCCCAGCTTCCGGCAAAACTGTTCGTAGATTTTTTTCACGGCATCTTCACGCACGCCGCGCAGGTCGCGCAACGCGAAAGCCGTGCCGATCAAAACAGCGATACCCGCGCAGAACAGCAAGACGAAAGCCAGCGTTTGCCAGGTCGATTCGCTGAAACCGATATAGGACAGGAAACGGCGCTGGCGGTCCGGGGTGTAACCCAGCACCCACTGATTCCAGGTGTAGGTTACCGAGTCCAGTGTCAGTCGCATGCGTTGCAGCATTGCAAAATCGCCACGCACGAACATCGGCAGCGGATCAGTGCGCGGCAGCGCAGAGGCAATTCCGCGTTCCACCCGCGCCGGTGACACCGCTGCCGTGGGATCCACGCGCACCCAGCCGGTATTTTTCAGCCAGATTTCCACCCAGGCATGGGCATCGGCCTGGCGCACGAGAATGTATTCACCAACGGGATTGATTTCACCGCCCAGATAGCCGGTGACTACCCGTGCCGGTATGCCTGCGGCGCGCATCAGAACGGTAAATGCCGACGCGAAGTGTTCGCAAAAACCGCGACGTGTCTCAAACAGGAATTCATCAACAGGTTGTTCGCCGAGCAGCGGCGGCGACAGTGTGTAGACAAAATTTTCATTACGAAAACGGGTCAGCACCGCAGCGACCAGATTACGGTCGTCAGGAAACTTCTGGCGCAGATCCTGCGCAAATTGACTGGTGCGGGGATTGGTGTCGGGCGGCAGGCGCAGGTTGCGCGCGAGCAGGCTCTGGTCATCGTCCGCGCCGTAGGCCGTGCCGATGGAAGACACCATGTCGTAGCGCATGCGGGTGCGCACAGGGGTGAAACTCAGTAGTTGCATGTCGCGCGTGGCAATGGAGCGTGGCGGGCGCCGGCCCGGAAATTCCAGCGCGAACAGCCAGCGTTTGTTATGCGGCTCCAGCGTCACCGTGTATTCGATCTGCGGGCTGTGGTCGGGAAGATCGGTGGTGCTTTGTACGATGCGTGGCGCTGTCCACGTCCTGCCGTCGTAATCCCATAACACGGGGCCGCGCCAGTACAGATCCTTGGGTTCGGGTATGACGCCGGCGAAAGACGCGCGAAACGCGATGGCGTCGGACAGGATCAGGCTGTTCATGCTGCCCGGGCTCATGGTATCGGACAGGCCGCTCAATCCGGCATAAGCATCCTGAGGCATTCCCCACAACGGCCCCTGGATGCGCGGGAACAGCAGGAACAGCACCAGCATCAGCGGCACGCCCTGCAGGATCAGCACGCCAGCACTGCGCACGGGTGAACGCCAGCCTGGCCATGCGCCGGTGTATTGCATGCCGATCAGGCTGGCAACGAGCAGCCATGCGCAACCTAGCATGTAGGCTGCGGTCGGAATGGTCTGCGAATGCAGGAAATTGGTCACCAGCAGAAAACAGCCGAGAAAGCCGAGCAGCATGCCGTCGCGCTGGGTGCGGCTTTCCAGCAGTTTCAGCGCAAGCATGACCACCAGCAAGGCAACACCGGCATCGCGCCCGAACAACGTCCGGTATTGCAGCAGGATGCCGACGCTGGCAGCGACGGCGATCAGTATCATCATCCATTTCGCTGCCGGCTTGCTGCGCATGCGCAACTGCAGCAGGCGCCAGCCGGCAATGCTGATGGCCAGCACAGAAATCCAGATCGGCATCCGCAGCAAATGGGGCAGGCTGGCAAACAGAAACCCGGCGCCCAGCCAGAGGATTTCACGGGATCCGATGATCCGCGTGTCAAGCGTGGTCGGTAGCGAGACCATGCAAAGCCAGTGCGCGCAGGCAGTCGCCGCGGTGCGCGGCGCCGCTGGCAATCGGTAGCGCGAGGCCGGGCAGGCGCAGTCCGTAAGCCAGTCCTGCACCATCCGCATCGAGGACCCAGCGTGCGAGATGCGCAAGCCGGTTTTCGGTATCCATCGCCGGCGGCAGCGACTCCCACGTCAGCCAGAGTTCGGCGTCGGCACGACCGGCGAATTGCTTGGTCAGCAGGGTGTCGTCCCGTGCCACGGCTTTCCACGCAATATGGCGGGGCGAGTCACCGGGGCGGTATGGGCGCAATCCGGAAAACTCATCATGGCCGTGGCCATGCACGCCGCCGTCACCACTGCCGGCGGCCGGCACCGGCAACGCCAGTCCCGGAGGTACCGGTGCGGGATAAACCAGCGCATGCATGTCGAGGTCGGCGTATGACCAGGCACGGAACAGGCCGACCGGGAAAAACGTGAACAGCGTCAGGCGCCCGGGGCGCAGCCAGCCGCGCTGCATTGCAGGTATGCCTATCGTGGCCGTCATTTCTTCGCCGGGAGGAATATCGATATAGACGGCGATCCGTTTGTCGCGGGTAATACCGACGCTGTGGCGGTGAACACGCGCCTGGTTGTCGATGCGGATCTGGAATTGCGCCTGCTCGCCGGCGAATACCGGCTGAACCTTGCCCGGCGCAATGCGCAGGTTGGCCAGATTGCGGAAGGTATGCAGCATCGACTGGATGCCGGTCGCGCCGAGCAGGAAAGATAGGATGAAGCCGAGGGACAGGTCGTAATTGACCGATCCGATAAGCATCAACACGATCACGCCCGCGAACAGTATTCCCTGGCGTGTTGGCAATATGAACACGCGGCGCTGTACCAGCACGATGGTGCCGCGTTCAGGACCGCGCCACTGGAACATCCATTCGAGGATGCCATTTCTGAGCGCGCCAAAGAGTGACGGCGATCCGGCAGCCGGGGGCATCAGGGGATGGCTACCTGTTGCAGCAGGCGTGCAACGAGATCCGTGCGGCTGGCGCTGCCGAGTTCACCCGCGGGACTCAAGCGATGCGCGACGATGGCCGGCAGCACGGTCTGCAGGTCTTCGGGAACAATATGCTTCCGGTCATCCATATAGGCCCAGGCACGGGCTCCGTGCAACATGGCCAGCGCGGCCCGGGGCGAGAGTCCGTGCTCGAAATACGGCGCCTGTCGGGTGTAGTTGACCAGCGCCTGGAGATAGTCAAGCAGCGCCGGCGCGGCATGGACCTGCTGCACTTCTCGCTGCAGTTGCGCCAGTTCTTCGGGAGCAAGGCGGGGCTGGAGATTGTCAAGCAGATCGCGCCGGTCGATGCCATTGAGCAATGCGCGCTCGGCCTGCGCATCGGGATAGCCAAGTTCGATGCGCATCAGGAAACGGTCAAGCTGGGATTCAGGCAGCGGAAAAGTGCCGATCTGGTGCGAAGGATTCTGCGTGGCAATCACGAAAAACGGGCGCGGCAGGGGCCGGGTTTCGCCTTCGGTGGTGACCTGGTTTTCCTCCATGGCTTCAAGCAGCGCGCTTTGCGCACGCGGCGTGGCGCGATTGACCTCGTCGGCAAGCACAACGTTGGTGAATACCGGACCAGGATGAAATTCAAAACTGCCGCTGTCGCGGTTGTACACCGAAACGCCGAGGATATCGGCCGGCAAAAGGTCGCTGGTGAACTGGATGCGCTGGAATTTCAGCCCCAGTGAAGTTGCAATGGCGTGGGCCAGCGTGGTTTTGCCAACGCCCGGAACATCCTCGATCAGCAGGTGACCGCGAGCGAGGAGGCAGGCGATGGCCAGCCTGATCTGCTGCGATTTACCGAGGATGATGCTGTTGATTTGTTCGGCAACAGCATTGATCTGTGAAGGCATGGCAAATAGGCTTTCGTGGAAAAATGACGGCTCAAATGTGGACTGGGTGGTGAACTGAAATAACGGACTCAAACTGCATTAGACAAGGTGATGAGGCAATTATAAGATGAACTCTCGCGATCCAGTCCAACCCAGCGCAATGGCGCATCAATACGGCGCATAAAAAGACGTGACAAATTCATCGGGGAGTGGAACGGAGGGAGAGAGCAGCGATGCGCGCATTGCGCCAACCCTGTTCAGCCGGCTGACGGCCAGCCTGCACAACCCTCGTTTTGTGCTGACACTGGGGGCCTGCTGCCTCGGCGCCGCCATCCTTCTTGCGAATGATGCGGCCATCCGCAAGGGTACCGTTGCAGCAACCAAAACTGCAGAGCAACACACCGAAACGCTGTCCCGGGCATTGCGTGATCAGCTGGACGCGAGGCTGACTGCAGTTGAAGGCCTGGTGCGACTGGTTACAGCGGAAGCGCAGCGCGAAGGGCTGGATATTGCGGCGTTGCGCATGGCGCGGATGGTGGCCGGCAGAAGCGGAAAGTTTGCCGAGTTTTCGCTGTTTGATGCGGCTGGTGAAAAAGTCTGGGAAAGCCGGGCCATGGCGATTTCACCGGCGATCATCGCCGAACATTTCGCTGCCCACCGGCAGACAGAACCGCGATTGTATGTCAGCCCGGCAAACCGGCAGGGTGATCCCGCGGTCTGGACGTTTTATCTGAGTTATCCGATGCCCGGCCGCGACGGAAAACTGCTGGGCCTGACGCTGGTCAGCATCAATATCGGACAGTTGCTGAAGATTCATGACGATATGAATCTCGGATTCGGCGGCACACTGGCGCTGCTCAGAAGGGACGGCATGCTGATTGCCAGTGTCGGCGATGGAGGCATTGTTTCCGGGCGCGATTTAAGCAGCAACGACTGGATCCGCCCGGTATTGCAGATCAGACGCGATTGCCGTACGGGACTGATCAGCAGTCCCATTGACGGCCTGGAGCGTGTCAGCAGTTATTGCGCCATGGAAAACCACCCGCTGCTGGTCGGCGTGGGCATCAGCGCCGGTGCGGCGATGGCTGCCAGCCAATTGACGGCGACGCGTTACCGGATCATCGCCGGTCTGCTGGTCGGTTTGCTTGGTGGTGGCACGCTGGTGCTGCTGGTGCTGCTGGCCCGGCAACAGGCAACGCAGAGCGCATTGCGTAATAGCGAGGCCCGCTTCAAGGCGCTGAGCGCGCTCGGTTCTGACTGGTATTGGGAGTCGGACGCGGAATATCGGGTGAAGCAGATTTCGGATGGATTTTCCCGGATGTCGGGTCGAACGGCCGAAGAAATTCTGGGGAAAGCGTGCTGGGACCACAAATTCATCACGCCTGTGGGTTCCGACTGGATGGCCCACAAGACGGTCATCGCACGCTGCGCGCCTTTCCGTGGCCTGACCCTGCGCCATATCAGCGAGCAGGGAGTAGTGTCCTACGGCAGTCTCAGCGGCGAACCGGTTTTCCACGACGACGGTGCACTCGCGGGTTATCGCGGTGTGGGCAATGACATTACCGCAGAAATTGTACTGCGCCAGCAGCTGCGCCTGCAGCATGACGTTGCACGTATCCTCGGACAGGAAGCAGACCAGGCGCGGGCCATTCAACAGGTGATCGAGACCATTTGCCATACCATGGAATGGAGTTGGGGGGCGCGCCGGCATATCGATCCTGAAACTTCGGTGCTGACCTGCCACGAGCACTGGCTGGCCCCCGGCATACGCGCCAATGCGTTCGTCGAGTTTGCACGAGCGCCGAGAATGGCCAACATGAAGTCGGGGACGGTCAGCCTGGCCATCTCTCGCAACGAAATCGTCTGGTATACGGACTTCGCGCAACAGAGCGAGCGGCGGCGTTATTTTGCCGAAGAAGCCGGATTGCGCGGCGCTGTGGCCATGCCTGTCCGGCGCAGCCGCGACACCGAGGATGCGCTGGAGTTTTTCAGCCAACGGGTCGAAGCGCCAGACCAGGTGATGCTCGACACCCTTGAGGTCATCAGCCGCGAGATCGGCCAGTTCATGGATCGCGCCGAAGCGCAGCAGACCAGCATCCACCTGGAGCGTGAGCGTCGTCATTTGCTGGGCATGCTGGAGCTGCAGTTGGAGCATATGCCGGTGGCTTGCCTGCTGCAGGATCAGGATTTCCGCGTGGTGTACTGCAATCCTGCCGCAGAGAAAATTTTCGGCTATGCAACAGACGAATTGCGCGGACGGGACATTGCCGAACTGATCGTGCCGGGTCCGGTGCGCGAACAGGTTTCAGCGCGGCGTGCCCGCCTGCGCAATGGCGAAATGAATGTTACAGGCAGCAATGAAAATATCCGCAAGGATGGGCGTCACATCATCTGTGAATGGAGTAACACGCCGCTGACCGACGAATCGGGGAAATTCACCGGCGTGCTGGCGACGGCACAGGATGTCACGGAGCGAATGAAAATGGTCGAGGCGCTGGAAGCGAGCGAAGAGCGTTATCGCCGGATTTTTGCCGCGACGCCACTGCCGATGTGGGTGGCAGAGGTCGATACGCCGAAATTCCTCGCCGTCAACGATGCCGCCATCGAGAAATACGGTTACACGCGTGAAGAGTTCCAGGTGATGAGTGCCATCGACCTGCAAGTCGAGGAAGACCGCGACCGGGTAATGCAGCAACTTCTCGGGCGCAACCCGGCGCTACCGGCGCATTTCGAGCGCAGGCATGTCACCAAGAGTGGGCGGATCATCACTGTTGATATCACTGCGCAGCCGTTCCAGTACGGCGGCCAGCCGGCACGCCTGATACTTGCCATGGACGTCACCGACCGTCGACGCGTGCAGCAGGCAATGGAGGAGAGTGAAGCACGCTTCCGCGCAGTGTTCGAGCAGGCTTCGGTGGGAATCGCAATCCGGGAGTTTTCTTCGCGGCCACGGTTTCTGCGCGTCAACAGAAAACTGTGCGAAATTCTCGGCTATCCGGAAAGCGAACTGCTGCAGAAGACAACCACGGAAATCACGCCCGAGGAGGATGTAGCCGTTGCGCACGACATGAACCGGCAGTTGATGTCCGGCGCCACGACAGGGTATTCGCGGAGGAAGCGCTACCGGCGCAAGGACGGAAAAAACGTCTGGGTCAATCTTTCGGTATCAAGATTCGATGAAGGTAGTGGAAGCGAAAAAATCCCTTACCTGATATCGGTCATCGCAGACATCTCCGAGCAGGTGGAAAACGAAGCGAAAGTCATGGAAAGCGAGGCCCGCTACCGGCAGATTTTTGCACTCACCCCGCTGCCGATGTACCTGCGCCACGAAGACAACCTGAACTTTATCGACGTCAACGACGCCTGCCTGGCGATGTACGGTTATGCCCGGCAGGAAATGCTGTCGATGAACCTCCTAGACATCCAGACCCCGGCTGGGCGAGAGCTCTACATCGATAATGCGGACGCGCGGCCCAAAGGCATCGTCGAACGACTGCAGAAACAGCACATGCGCAGCAACGGTGAAGTGGTGGATGTCGAGGTCTATTCCTATCCGACCACGCTGGCTGGCGAAAAAGTCCGGCTGGTACTGCTGCGTGACATGACGGATCAGTTGCGCATGGAGCGCTTGCTGCGTGATAACGAAAGCCGTTTGCGTGCAATTGCTGACAATGTACCGGCAGTCATCGCGTTTTTTGACGGCAAGCAGCAGTTGCAGTATTCAAATATTGCGTTTGACCGCTGGTTTGGCGCAGCCAGGCTCGATGTCCGGGACGGTGTGCTGCGTGTCGAGCAGGATGTGTCGAAATACGGGGAAATGCTGGCGCCGCTGCTAGTACTGGCGCTGCGCGGTGAAGAGGTTGTCACCGAGCGCACCCTTGACACCCAGGCCGGCGCGCGCGTCGTTCGCCTGACGCTGATTCCCCATGTCGCCGACGACGGGGTTGTCGCCGGTGTGCATCTGATGGGTTATGACCTCACCGATTTCCGCCATGCCGAGGCCGAAGTGCGGCATCTGAATGCGGAGCTCGAGCAACGCGTCGAACAGCGTACGCGCGCGCTGGCGGCAGCCAACCGCGAGCTTGAATCATTTTCGTATTCGGTATCCCATGACCTGCGCGCGCCTTTGCGCACCATCGACGGATTCAGCCAGATCCTGCTCGACGAATATGCGTCGAAGCTGGATGCAACCGGCCGCAGTTATCTGGACCGGGTGCGTGCCGGCAGCCAGCGCATGGCGAAGCTGATCGATGATTTATTGGAACTGGCGCGAGTCACCCGCCGTGATCCGCAAATCCGTGCCTGTGACCTGACAGCACTGGTACTGGACATCACGGCTGAATTGGCGGCGGCGGATCCAGGGCGCAAAGTCAGCATCAGGGTCGCGCCGGGCATGACGGTGGCCGCCGACGCCGGCTTGCTGCGGATCGCGCTGGACAATCTGCTGCGTAATGCCTGGAAATTCACCAGTCTCAAGCCCGGCGCCATGATTGAAGTCGGCTGTGTCGAGGCCGCCGACGGTCGGACTTATTTTGTGCGTGACAACGGGGTGGGCTTCGACATGGCGTACGTCGACAAGCTGTTCGGTGCCTTCCAGCGTCTGCACAGCGAATCCGAATTCCAGGGCACCGGCATCGGGCTGGCGCTGGTGCAGCGGGTAATTCGGCGCCACGGCGGACAGGTCTGGGCCGAAGCTGAACCCGATGTGGGCGCGACCTTCTATTTCATGCTGCCGCTGCAGGCCCCCGCTACGGAGCCTGAACAGCTCAGGGCAGAAACATAGCCGCGACCACGCGCCGGCCTTCGCCCATCAGAATATTGTAGGTGCGGCAGGCCGCCGGGGTATTCATGGTTTCGAGGCCGATTCCGGCCTCGATCAGCGGGCGGAGGACTGCCGGCACGGCAAAGCGCTGCGTGGCACCTGTGCCCAGAACGATGATTTCAGGGCGTTTTTCCAGCAGCACCGCCATTGCGGCTGCGTCCAGGGCGTCGAATTGCAGCACCGGCCATGGTTCCGGGGCCTGGTCGGGGGTAATGACCAGCGGTTGCTCGTAACGGACGGCGTTGACGGCGAGGTAACCCGTGCCATAACCGGTGACCGCATAGAGGTTTTTGCTGTCTGCCAGGTGCAGTTTCATAACTCTCTGATTTGCCGCGAATAATCCGCTTCGATACAATCGTGTGTTTTCCACCCGCGAGATGTCTGCGGGCGCTTCTTTTGGCGCTGCAGCAAGTGCAATTTGCGGTGGATGTTACCAAGATTCGCTTATCAAGATTCGTTTACCCGGACTCATTTACCAAAATTCGCCGCAGCAATACTCAGAGATTCAGACATGGAAGAATTCCCGCGCATCAAACGCCTGCCGCCGTATGTATTCAATGTCACCGGCGAGCTGAAACTCGCCGCCCGCCGGCGTGGTGAGGACATCATCGACTTCAGCATGGGCAACCCCGACCAGCCTACGCCGCGGCACATTGTCGACAAACTGATTGAATCGGTGCAGCGCACGGATACCCACGGCTATTCGGTATCCAAGGGCATCTCGCGCCTGCGCAAGGCGATCTGCAACTGGTACCAGACCCGTTATGGCGTGGAACTGGATCCGGAATCGGAAGCGATTGTCACCATCGGCTCCAAGGAAGGTATTGCCCATCTCGCGCTGGCGACCCTGGAGCGGGGCGACATCGTGCTGGTGCCGAATCCGAGCTATCCGATCCACATCTACGGCCCGGTGATTGCCGGCGCGGACATCCGCCATGTGCCGATGCACGCCGGCGTCGATTTTTTCGAGGCTCTGCAGCAGTCGATCAAGGACACCTATCCGAAGCCGAAGATGCTGATCGTCAACTTCCCGAGCAATCCGACGACACAGTGCGTGGACCTGGCGTTTTTCGAACGCCTGATCGCGATTGCGAAGGAGCATGACATTTACGTGGTGCACGACCTGGCCTATGCCGACATCGTGTTCGACGGCTACAAGGCGCCGTCTATCCTCCAGGTGCCGGGAGCACGCGATGTGGCGGTCGAATTTTTCACCATGTCCAAGAGCTACAACATGGCCGGCTGGCGTGTGGGTTTCATGGTTGGCAACCGTGACCTGGTCAATGCGCTGGCCCGCATGAAGAGTTATCACGACTACGGCACCTTCACGCCGATCCAGGTGGCGTCGATCATTGCGCTCGAAGGCCCGCAGGACTGCGTCGAAAACGTGCGCCAGATCTACCAGGGCCGCCGCGATGTATTGTGGGCCGGCATGAACGCCATGGGTTGGGAAGTGCCCAAGCCGCAGGCCACGATGTATATCTGGGCGCCGATTCCGGAACCTTACAAAAAAATGGGTTCGCTGGAGTTTTCGAAAAAACTGCTGGCCGAGGGCAAGGTGGCGGTGGCGCCGGGCACCGGTTTCGGTCATTACGGCGATGACTTTGTGCGGTTCGCGTTGATCGAAAATGAAGCGCGGACCCGCCAAGCAATCCGGACCATTAAAGAAATGTTCCGCAAGGACGGGCTGGTGAAGTAACGGGAAACCGGTAACAGGAAACAGGAAAACAATGAAACCGATCAATGTGGGATTGCTGGGTACCGGCACTGTCGGTGGCGGCACATTCAAGGTACTGCAGCGCAACAGCGAGGAAATTTCGCGCCGTGCCGGTTGTGCGATCCGCATCGCCGTGGTCGCGGACAAGGATATTGTGCGCGCCAAAACCGTCGCCGGTGATGCGGCGCGGGTGACTGCGGATGCCTTCGAGGTGGTGAATGATCCGCAGATCGACGTCGTTGTCGAGCTGATCGGTGGCTACACCATCGCCAAGGAGCTGATACTGAAGGCGATTGCCAACGGCAAACATGTCGTCACTGCGAACAAGGCGCTGCTGGCGCTGCACGGCAACGAGATTTTTTCCGCGGCTCGAAAGCAGGGCGTCATGGTGGCCTTCGAGGCGGCAGTCGGCGGTGGCATCCCGATCATCAAGTCGCTGCGCGAGGGGCTGACCGCCAACCGCATCGAATGGATCGCCGGCATCATCAACGGTACCAGCAATTTCATCCTGTCGGAAATGCGTGCCAAGGGCGCGGCGTTTGCCGATGTGCTGAAAGAAGCCCAGAGCAAAGGTTACGCCGAAGCGGATCCGACCTTCGATATCGAAGGGGTTGATGCTGCGCACAAGCTGGCGATCATGGCGGCGATCGGTTTCGGCATTCCCGTGCAGTTCGACAAGGCCTATGTGGAAGGCATTTCCAGGCTGGCGCAGGAAGACATCCGTTACGCCGAAGAGCTGGGCTATCGCATCAAACTGCTGGGCATTGCCAAACGCAAGGCGGCCGGCTTCGAGTTGCGCGTGCATCCGACGCTGATTCCGACCAGGCAGCTGATCGCCAATGTCGAAGGGGTGATGAACGCCATCCTGGTCAAGGGTGATGCCGTCGGCCAGACCATGTACTACGGCGCCGGCGCCGGTGCCGAACCGACCGCGTCGGCAGTGGTGGCTGACCTGGTCGATGTCGCGCGTGCTCTGGCTGCGGATCCGGAACACCGGGTGCCGCACCTGGCGTTCCAGCACGATCAATTGTCGAACGTGCCGATCCTGCCGATGGGTGAGGTCGAGACTTCGTATTACCTGCGGCTGCGCGTGGCCGACAAGGCCGGCGTACTGGCCGACATCACGCGCATTCTCGCTGATCAGGCGATTTCGATTGAAGCGCTGGTGCAGAAGCCGCATGACGGCGAAGAGCACGTCGACATCATCCTGCTGACGCACCTGACGCGGGAAAAGAAAATCGATGCCGCGATTCGCAGTATCGAAGCGCTGCCCGTGGTTTCCGGGAAAATCACCCGCATCCGCATGGAAGCTCTGCAATGAGCGCACTGGCTCCCAAAGCAGCCGCAGCCGGCGCTTCCGTGCGCTATGTCAGCACCCGCGGCCGCATGTCCGGTGCGCGTTTCTGCGACGTATTGCTGGGCGGACTGGCGCCGGACGGCGGATTGGTGGTGCCGCAGGCTTATCCGAAGCTGGATACCGCGGAACTCGCTGCATTGCGCGCGCTGTCCTATCCCGATCTGGCTTTCGCCATCATCAGCCGCTTTGTCGATGACATCCCGCAGGACGACTTGGCTGCTTTGGTGCACCGTGCCTATCGCACGGAGACCTTCGGTTCGGCGGATATCACGCCGCTGCAGACGCTGGAACCCGGACTGCACCTGCTGAAGCTGTCCAATGGACCGACGCTGGCGTTCAAGGATGTCGCGATGCAGCTGCTCGGTGAACTGTTCGAATATGTGCTGAGGCGCGAAGGCAAGACACTGAACATCCTCGGCGCGACTTCGGGCGACACCGGTTCCGCAGCTGAATACGCGATGCGTGGCCGGCAGGGCATCCGCGTCTTCATGCTGTCGCCGCACGGCAAGATGAGCCCGTTCCAGCGTGCGCAGATGTATTCGCTGCAGGATGCCAATATTTTCAACATCGCCATCCGCGGTGTGTTCGACGACTGCCAGGACATCGTCAAGGCGGTCAGCGGTGATGCCGCATTCAAGAACGCACATCGCATCGGCGCGGTGAACTCGATCAACTGGGCGCGCATCGTGGCGCAGGTGGTGTATTACTTCAAAGGTTACTTTGCCGCGACGCAGAGCAATGACGAGCAGGTGTCGTTTGCTGTGCCCTCGGGCAATTTCGGCAATATTTTCGCCGGTCACATCGCGCGCATGATGGGGCTACCGATCAGGCACCTGATCCTCGCCTCCAATGAAAACGACGTGCTCGACGAGTTTTTTCACTCGGGACGTTACCGTGTGCGCAGCGGACGGGAAACGGCGCAGACCTCCAGTCCGTCGATGGATATTTCCAAGGCCTCGAATTTCGAGCGTTTTGTCTTCGACCTGGTGGAGCGTGACCCGGCGATGGTGGCGCGTTTGTGGCGCGAGGTTGAGGATGCCGGCGGTTTCAATCTTGGTGAAACGCCGTACTGGAAGACCATCGCGCAGTACGGCTTCACTTCCGGGCGCAGCACTCATGCCGACCGCATCTCGACCATCCGCAGCATCGAACAGAAGTATGGCGTGGTGGTGGACCCGCACACTGCCGACGGCATCAATGTCGGTCTGAAGCAGCGCGAACCGGGTGTACCGCTGATCTGCCTGGAAACCGCTTTGCCGGCAAAATTCGCCGAGACCATCCGCGAGGCGCTGGGACATGACCCTGCAGTGCCGCCGGGTTATGAGGGACTGGAAAGCCGCTTGCAGCGCGTCGCGGTGATGGATCCGGATGTCGAGGCGGTGAAAACCTTCATCGCTGGGCGCACCAAGTAAAATATTGTTTAAAATCAATAATTTACTTTAATTCCTTGGTGTGTAGTCTGAGTTTCACTTTGCTGTCGTGAAACGCAGCGACAGGTCAACCGCGGCAATGTCCTTGGTCAGCGCGCCGATCGAAATCCGGTCAACGCCGGTTTCGGCAATCGCGCGCACGTTATCCAGCGTGATCCCGCCGGAGGCTTCGAGTTCGGCGCGGCCCGCGGTCCAGCTTACGGCGGCGCGCATGTCATCCAGCGTCATGTTGTCGAGCAGCACCATGGTCGCGCCGGCCGTGACGGCTTCACGCAACTGCGCCAGCGTTTCGACTTCGATCTGCACCCAGCTTGCGCGTTGGTCCTGTTTTGCCGCCGCCAGCGCGGCAACGATACCGCCGGCTGCGGCGATGTGGTTTTCCTTGATCAGGATGGCATCCCACAAACCCATGCGGTGATTGCGGCCGCCACCGGCCGTCACTGCGTATTTCTGCGCGACGCGCAGGCCGGGCAGGGTTTTCCGGGTGTCGAGTATGGCGGCGCGGGTGCCGGCCACACAGTCGACGTAACGCCGGGTCACTGTCGCCACGGCCGACAGCAGTTGCAGGAAATTCAATGCGCTGCGTTCCGCGGTCAAAATCGCACGCGATGAAGCGGTGATGTCGCACACGCGGGCGCCGGCGGCTACGCGCTCGCCATCGCCCGCCAGCCAGTGCAGGCGTGCAGCGGGATCCAGTCGATGCACGCAGGCCTCGAACCAGGCCGTACCGCAGAGCACAGCGTCTTCACGGCAGATGACATGGGCCTGAGCATTCGGAATGTCCGGCGTCAGTTGCGCCGTCAGGTCGCCAGCGGCGACGTCTTCCGCCAGCGCGGCGGTCACATTGCGTTCGATTTCAGGGGCCAGAATCATGGAGGGGCAATACGTTGTGATTATCGGCAAGCTGCTATAGTGCGGCAGGAATTCTAACCGACTGGCAGGGGAGCGCGCATGGGCGAAATCATGGGTGTGCTGTCGTATGGCATCGGCACGGTGCTCGGCTTTTTGATCATCGGCGGACTGATTTTCATGATCATCCACGATGTCACCCAGAAAAAACACACGGTCCTGCGCAATTATCCGGTCATCGGCCATCTGCGCTTTTTCTTTGAGGACCTCGGCGAATATTTCCGCCAGTATTTTTTCGCCAATGACCGCGAGGAAATGCCGTTCAACCGCGCCACGCGCGGCTGGGTCTACAAAAGCGCGAAAAACGAAGGCGGCATCATCGGCTTTGGTTCGACCAATGACCTGAACGTGCCGGGCTCCATCCTCTTCGTCAACCATCCCTATCCGGTGCTTGAAGAAGACCGTCTGCCGACGCCGTCGGTGCTGATCGGCAACGATTATTGCGAACAGCCCTTCGAGGCCAAGTCCATTGTCAACATCAGCGGCATGAGCTTCGGCGCGATTTCGCAGCCCGCCGTTGAGGCACTGTCGCGCGGGGCCTTTGAAGCCGGATGCTGGATGGACACCGGCGAGGGCGGGCTGTCGCCGTATCACTTGACTGGTGGTTGCGACGTGATCATGCAGATCGGTACCGCCAAGTACGGCATCCGGGAGGTCGACGGCAGCTTTTCCGCGGAAAAGGCGAAAGAACTGGCAAAACACGTCAAGGCTTTCGAAATCAAATTGTCACAGGGCGCCAAGCCCGGCAAGGGCGGCGTGCTGCCGGGTGAAAAAGTCACCGAGGAAATCGCCCGCATCCGCGGCATACCGGCGGGGCAGGACTCGATCAGCCCCAATCGCCATCACGACATCGCCAATGTCGATCAATTGCTCGACAAGATTGCCTACATCCGCAACCTGACCGGCCGGCCGGTGGGCATCAAGACCGCAATCGGCGGCTGGGCCTTCATGAATGATCTGTGTGACGCCGTCCTGCGCCGCGGCCGCGAATTCGCGCCGGACTTCATCGCCATCGACGGCGGCGAAGGCGGCAGCGGCGCCGCGCCGCAGACGCTGATGGACCACATGGCGCTGCCGATTGCGGAGGCGCTGCCGCGCGTCGTTGATGCGCTGATCCAGGCCGACCTGCGTGACCGTGTGCGCATCATCGCTGCCGGCAAGCTGGTGACCTCGGCCAGGGCGGCATGGGCACTGTGCGTGGGCGCGGATTTCATCAACTCTGCGCGCGGCTTCATGTTTTCGCTGGGCTGCATACAGGCGCTGCGCTGCCACCAGAACACCTGTCCGACGGGCATCACCACGCACAACAAACGCTTGCAGCGCGGTTTGGTCGTCGCCGAGAAATACCTGCGCGTGGCCAATTACTGCAACAGCATGAACAAGGAAATTGACATGATTGCGCATGCCTGCGGTTGCCGCCATGCACGTGAACTGAAACGCGAGCATGTGCGCATCGTGCAGACGGCGAACCAGAGCATTGCGCTGAACATGCTGTATCCCTATCCGGAAACCGGCTCGCGGGGCAGGGCGACGGCGCAAAACTCCGCAGGCATGGCAGCCTGAGCCGGTACTGCGCAAAGCACTGCCAGTCCGGCTTCGGATGGTGTTTTTAAGTAATTGTTTTTATTGAATATTTTATATATTCCGCGATACCCCTCCGGCGCGCATTGAAATTTGCCCGATCACGCCCCATTTCGTGAATATCCGTATTCACCGGCAATGGGATTCCAATGCGATTCGACAAATTCACCACCAAGTTCCAGCAGGCCTTCGCTGACGCGCAGAGCGCGGCTGTTGGCGGCGATCATGCCTACATCGAAGCGCAGCACTTGCTGCAGGCTTTGCTAAATCAGCAGGATGGCGGCACGGCTGCGCTGCTGCAACGCTCAGGCGTCAACATTTCCGCGCTGCGCGGCGCATTGAAAACTGCCATTGAGCGCCTGCCCAAAATCGAGGGCACCGGCGGCGAGGTGACCATTTCCCGCGATCTCGGCAACCTGCTGAACCTCACCGACAAGGAGGCGCAGAAACGTGGTGACCAGTACATCGCCTCCGAACTGTTCCTGCTCGCGCTGACCCAGGACAAGGGCGAAACCGGCCGGCTGCTGAAGCAGCATGGCGGTGATCGTGCGCACATCGAGCAGGCGGTCAATGCCATGCGCGGCGGAGAATCGGTGGGCGACCCGGAAGCCGAAGGCAGCCGTGAGGCCCTGAAAAAATACACCACGGACCTGACCGAACGTGCGCGCTCGGGCAAGCTCGATCCGGTGATCGGCCGCGACGACGAAATCCGCCGCGTCATCCAGATCCTGCAACGCCGCACCAAGAACAACCCGGTGCTGATCGGCGAACCGGGCGTGGGCAAAACGGCCATCGTCGAAGGCCTTGCCCAGCGCATCATTAACGACGAAGTGCCGGAAACGCTGAAAAACAAGCGCGTGCTGTCGCTGGACATGGCTTCGCTGCTGGCCGGCGCCAAATACCGCGGCGAGTTCGAAGAGCGGCTGAAGTCGGTGCTCAAGGAAATTTCGCAGGATGCCGGGCAGACCATCGTCTTCATCGACGAGCTGCACACCATGGTCGGCGCCGGCAAGGCAGAAGGTGCGATCGATGCCGGAAACATGCTGAAGCCAGCGCTGGCGCGCGGTGAACTGCATTGCGTCGGCGCCACCACGCTCGACGAATACCGCAAATACATCGAAAAAGATGCTGCGCTGGAGCGCCGCTTCCAGAAAGTACTGGTCGACGAGCCATCGGTAGAAGCAACCATTGCCATCCTGCGCGGACTGCAGGAAAAATATGAACTGCACCACGGCATCGAAATCACCGATCCGGCGATTGTCGCCGCAGCCGAGCTGTCGCATCGCTACATCACCGATCGTTTCCTGCCGGACAAAGCGATCGACTTGATTGATGAAGCGGCCTCGCGGATCAAGATGGAAATCGACTCCAAACCGGAGGTCATGGATAAACTTGACCGCCGGCTGATCCAGCTGAAAATCGAGCGCGAAGCGATCAAGAAGGAAAAAGACGAGGCCTCGCGCAAACGTCTGGCACTGCTTGAGACCGAAATCAAATCACTGCAGCGCGAGTACGCCGACCTTGACGACATCTGGAAAGCCGAAAAAGCACAGGTGCAGGGCAGTGCGCATATCAAGGAAGAGATCGACCATGTGCGCGCCGAGATCGTCAAACTGCAGCGTGCCGGGAAGCTCGACAAGGTGGCAGAGCTGCAGTACGGAAAACTGCCGCAACTCGAGACCCAGCTGAAACAGGCTGAGACGGCCAGTGCCGCCGAGCCGAAACACCGCTTGCTGCGCACTCAGGTCGGCACCGAGGAAATCGCCGAGGTCGTATCCCGTGCTACCGGCATCCCGGTGTCAAAAATGATGCAGGGTGAACGCGAAAAACTGCTGAAAATGGAAGATCGCCTGCACGGCCGCGTGGTCGGACAGGACGAAGCCGTGCGCCTGGTATCCGATGCCATCCGTCGCTCGCGCGCGGGCCTTGGCGACCCGCAGCGGCCTTATGGTTCTTTCCTGTTTCTCGGGCCGACCGGTGTTGGCAAAACCGAATTGTGCAAGGCGCTGGCCGAATTCATGTTTGATGCCGAGGATCACCTGATCCGCATCGACATGTCGGAATTCATGGAAAAACATTCAGTGGCAAGGCTGATCGGCGCGCCGCCGGGTTATGTCGGTTACGAGGAGGGCGGTTACCTGACCGAGGCCGTACGCCGCAAGCCGTACTCGGTGATCCTGCTCGACGAAATCGAGAAGGCGCATCCGGATGTGTTCAACGTGCTGCTGCAGGTGCTCGACGACGGTCGCATGACCGACGGCCAAGGGCGTACTGTGGATTTCAAGAACACGGTGATCGTGATGACTTCCAACCTCGGCTCGCAGATGATCCAGGCGATGCAGGGCGACGATTACCAGGTGGTGAAGCTGGCGGTGCTGGGTGAAGTGAAAGCCCAGTTCCGCCCGGAGTTCATCAATCGCATCGACGAAATCGTGGTATTCCATGCGCTCGACGAGAAAAATATTCTGTCGATCGCCCGCATCCAGCTCGCGTATCTGCAAAAACGTCTGCTGCAGATGGAGATGAAACTCGAAGTCAGCGATGCTGCGCTGAAGGTGATTGCCGAGGCCGGGTTTGATCCGGTGTATGGCGCGCGGCCGCTGAAGCGGGCGATTCAGTCGCAGATCGAAAATCCACTGGCAAAGTACATCCTTGAAGGCCGTTTTGCGCCCAGGGACGTAATCCGGGTGGACGCAAAAATGGGCGCCATGACCTTTGACAAGGGGCCAGTCGTTGCCGCTGCAGCTTGAGTGTTACCCGAGATTCTGCAGCTAAGCTCCTGTTTTCCCGGCAATGTCAAAATCGCCTGGCGACAATGCAAAAAATGCCGCTGAAATATCGTTGACCTTGCGCAAATGCAAGCGTAGAACTGCAATCAGAAGTGCGCAGCACTGCGCGTCCGGTACCTGGTGCGCAGCGTGCGAAATTCCGGGCAACCGTCTGGATATCGCCTGTTACGGCCGCAACCGCAAGCTGCGGTCGGCGCAAATCCGGAGTGGTGTAATGCCATTCATCAAAGGACGCCGCTCTACGGTGGCGCCGTGCCGGGTAACCGGCCAACAAAGCCCCGCTCCCGCGGGGCTTTCCATTTCCGCACCAGCAGGGGGCATGCGCACTGCCAGAGTGCATCCAGAGTTGCTGTGGCCTGATTTTTCAGGCAAAAGCTCGTGATTTTCCGTAGTATTCCAGAAAATTTTGGGAACGATTGTTGCTAACTACTGGTGCAGCACCATGAACTCCAACGACAACCCAAGCTTGTTGCTGCAATCGCTACGCATCCAGGAAGCGGAACTGGCACGCGCGCGCGAAGTGCTGCGCGAAAAAGAACGCATGCTCTCGACGTTGATGAGCAATCTGGAGGGCATGGTTTACCGCTGCCTTGACGACGAACACTGGACCATGGAATTTGTCAGCGATGGCTGCCAGATGCTGACCGGTTACCGGCCCGAAGAACTGGTCGGTAATGGCAACATTTCATACGAAGCCATCACCCATCCGCAAGACCGGCAATGGGTGCGTGCCGAAATCCGTGATGCGCTGGACAGTCACCGGCGGTTTTTTGTCGACTATCGCATCGTGACCGCGGAAGGCACGGTCAAGTGGGTGTGGGAGGCCGGCATCGGCATTTACGCAGCGGACGGCAAGCTGACCGCGATTGAAGGTTTTGTGCAGGACGTCTCGCGCAACAAGATCGCCGAACAGGCGCTGCGACAGGCCGAAGAGCGTTATCGCGGCATTTTCGAGAATGCGGTCGAGGGTATTTTCCAGACTACCGCCGACGGGCGCTATCTGCGCGCGAATCCTGCGCTGGCGCGCATTTACGGTTATGAATCGCCGGCCGACCTGATGGCCAATCTCAGCAATATCGGTGGCCAGTTGTACGTCAATCCCAGCCAGCGGGGCGAGTTCATCCGGCAGATGCAGCGGCACGGATCGGTGAAGAACTTTGTTTCGGAAGTGCGACGTCGTGACGGCAGCGTGATCTGGATTTCGGAGAATGGCCGTGCAGTAAAGAATGAAGAAGGCGGGCTGCTCTATTACGAGGGTTCAGTCGAGGACATCACCGAAAGCAGGCGTTACCAGCAACGGCTTGAGCACCAGGCGACGCATGATGCGCTGACTGCGCTGCCCAACCGGTCGCTGCTCAGCGATAGATTGCGGCAGGCCGTTTCTTACGCGAAACGCTACAGCCAGATTGTGGCAGTGGTGTTCATCGACCTCGATAATTTCAAACTGATCAACGACAGCCTGGGCCATGAAACCGGCGACAACCTGCTGAAAGCCATGTCGGAACGCATGTGCGAAAACGTGCGTGGCAGCGATACTGTGGCCCGGCTCTCAGGGGATGAGTTCGTGATCCTGCTGCGCAACGAAAAGGGGGAGGATGAAGTCACCGGCGCAGTACAGCGCATCATCAGGGCCATATGCCGGCCCTGGCGCGACCAGGGCCAGGAAATCGTGGTGACCTGCAGTGCCGGCATCAGCCTTTACCCTCGTGATGGCGATGACTCCGCAACCCTGCTGAAATATGCAGACGCTGCGATGTACCGGGCCAAGGAACTCGGGCGCAACCAGATCCAGTTTTTCACTTCTGAAATGAACGCTGCAGTGCGGCAGCGCCTGGATTTGCAGACACGGCTGCATCGTGCGCTGGAGCAGGGAGAGTTTGCACTGTACTACCAGCCGAAAGTGGATCTGGCCACGCGTACGGTCATCGGCATGGAAGCGTTGCTGCGCTGGCTGCCTCCGGGCGAGGCGATGATCGGCCCGGATGTGTTCATTCCCCTCGCCGAGGAAAGCGGATTCATCGTGCAGCTCGGTGACTGGGTGTTGCGCGAGGCCTGTCGCTACACGCGGCAACTGCACGAGGCCGGACTCGGTCACTTGCAGGTTGCCGTCAATATTTCAGCGCGGCAATTTCATCAGCGTGACCTGATCAACAGGATCCGGGCGATCCTTGATGAAAGCGGACTCGCGCCCGAATTCCTGCAACTGGAACTGACTGAAAGCCTGGTCATGCACGACGCTGAACATTTTGTGTCTGCACTGGAAGCACTGGACCGGCTGGGCGTGCAGCTCGCCGTTGACGACTTTGGCACCGGTTATTCCAACCTGGCCTACCTCAAACGCTTTCCGGTGAGCCGTCTGAAAGTGGATCGGGCCTTCGTCCGCGACATTGCCACCGATCCCGACGATGCCACCATCGTCAAAGCCGTAATTTCCCTGGCACACAGCCTCGGCCTGGGAGTGGTTGCCGAAGGTGTCGAGACCGCCGAGCAGCTGGATTTTCTGGCAGCCAACGGCTGCGATGAAATCCAGGGCTACCTGATCAGCCGACCGGTGCCGCCGGAACAGTTTGAGCGACTGCTGCAAGACGCGCTCCATTTACCGCTGGCCGCCGCCTAGTCCCGGCGTTTGCCGGCACGCTGCAGGCGCTGTCCCCGATTCACGTCCGCAACACCCCCTGCTGATTTCCGGACACGGCGCATGCAATGGTATTATCCCGCGCCAGTTCTTAGCCTGTGGACGAAGGAGCAATCAATGAGATACAAAAGTTGCAAACGCCATGCCCTGTTACTGCTGGGCGTACTGAGTGCTGTTGCCGCCGCCCCGGGCGCAGCGCAAAACTATCCGGTCAAGCCGGTACGCATGATCATCCCGTTCTCCGCCGGCGGCGCGGCCGATGTGCCCGGTCGGATTGTCACGCAAAAAATGAGTGAAGCGTTCCGCCAGCAGGTCGTTGTTGAAAACCGCCCTGGTGCAGGCTCCACGATCGGCGCCGATATTGCCGCCAAGTCTGCGCCCGACGGCTACACGCTGTTCATGATCAGCAATACGCACTTTGTCAGCGCGGCCCTGTACAAGAAACTGCCGTATGACTCGCTGAATGATTTCACTCCGATCACCCAGATCACCAGCGCGCCCAATGTATTGGTGGTGCATCCTTCCTTGCCGGCAAAGTCGGTGAAGGAACTGATTGCGCTGGCCAAGGCCAGGCCCGGCCAGATTGATTACGCATCCTCGGGTAACGGCAGCACCCAGCATCTGACCGGCGCATTGTTTGCCAGTATGGCCGGCATCAAAATGACCCACATCCCGTACCGCGGCAGCGGCCCGGTTACCGCTGATCTGCTCGGCGGACAAGTCATGGTTGCATTTCCCGGAATCGCTGGCATGCTGCCGCATATCAAGAGCGGCCGCCTGCGCGCTTTGGGGGTCAGCGGTGCAAAACGTTCACCGGAACTGCCCAATGTGCCGACGATTGCCGAAGCCGGCGTCAAAGGTTACGAGATGGTGGCCTGGTTCGGCGTAGCCGGTCCCAAAGGCCTGCCGCGCGATATCCAGATAAAGCTGCATGATGATCTGCTGCGGGTGCTGAAAACACCGGAAATGGCGAGCAGCCTGCAGGCTGTTGGACAGGAACCTGCCTGGCAGGATACGTCAGAGAAATTTTTTGATTTCATGAAGGCCGAAGCCGCGAAATGGGCCAAGGTGGTCAAGGCCAGCGGTGCAGAAATCAACTAACATCGCACTGCAGCATTACTGTTGAAAAAACGCCGCATTGTTGCGGCGTTTTTTTTGGTGATTTGTCACCGACTTGTTACCATGGCACAGGAAGTTCAAAAACAACATTGGAGGAGTTATGGGTAAAGTTGCAGGAACAATCGCGCTCGCCGCGACCGGCATCATGCTGGGTTTGCCGGCTGTCGCACAAAATTATCCCGAAAGACCAGTACGGATGATCATTCCGTTTGCCGCCGGGGGGGCTACGGATGTACCGGCACGGATAGTTTCGGCAAAACTTGCCGAACGTCTGGGGCAGCAGATCGTGGTTGATAATCGACCCGGCCAGGGCGGCGCGCTTGGAACCGCCATGGCCGCCAAGGCAGAGCCGGACGGTTACACGGTACTGATGACTGCTACGCCATTCGTGCTGAGCCCGCATATCTACAAAAATCTTTCCTACGATCCTTTGAAGGATTTTGTACCAGTCACCCAGTTTGGCGCAGCACCCAACGTGCTGGTTGTTCATCCGTCACTGGGTGTCAAGTCGGTCAGGGATCTGATTGCGCTGGCGAAAAACCAGCCGGGCAAGCTGGACTGGGCTTCGTCCGGCACTGGCGGTTTCCAGCATCTCTCCGGCGAATTGTTCATGACCATGGCCGGTGTGAAGATCACGCATATTTCGTACAAGGGCAGCGGCGCAGCCACCGCCGATCTGCTTGGCGGACAGGTAAAAATCGGCTTTCCGGGTATTGCAATCGCGCTGGCTCACCATAACGCCGGACGACTCCGGGCGCTGGGCGTGACTACTGCAAAACGGTCGCCGCAAATGCCGGACATCCCGAGCATTGCGGAAGCCGGACTTACGGGATATGACGCGACATTCTGGATGGGGCTGACGGTTCCGAAGGGCACATCAAAAACAGTGATCGACAAACTGTACAGGGAAACGACAGCGCTGCTACAGTCGCAGGATATCATCGCTGCATTTCGCAGGGCAGGCACCGAAGCCGCCCCTTCTGACCCACAGCAATTTCAGAAATTCCTGGCTTCGGAATATGTGAAATGGGGTAAGGTCATCCGTGAGGCGGGTATTAAGGCCAATTGACCAGAAAACTGGATTGACATTGTAAAAACGCCGCCAGCAGGCGGCGTTTTTCGTGGATTGAATGTTCAGGCAACGCTGCGCTCCGGCCACATCGCCGCCAGGCCGTCGGCATCGGTGGCTGAAACCGTGGTGCGGATCATGTAGCGGGGCTGGTCCATGGGCCAGGGCCGGCCGCGGTGCATCGTCGCCCGGTTGTCCCACATGATAACGTCGCCGGGCTGCCAGCGATGCTGATAGATGTGCTCGGGTCGGGTGGCAAAGGCCGTCAGTTCATCAATCAGTTGCAGGGCCTCGCTGTGTTCCATGCCGTCGATGCCACAGGTGTGCGAAGCAAGGTACAGTGCGTCGCGGCCGTTGACCGGATTGCGCCAGCGCATGCGCCAGCATACTGCTGGCATGGCTGAACGCTCGCGTTCGGAAGCGAGGTGCGGCGCGATTTTTCCGCGGGAATGCGCGTAGTCATGCCAGGCATAGGCGTTGTCGAGTTTTTTGCGCATGGCGGGAGACAGTCGCTCCCAGGTCAGGCGCATCGATGTAAATTCAGTTTCGCCGCCAGTGGTTGCCACGGTGCGTCCGGACAATATCGAAGTCAGCGCAGGCGGAATCTTGAAGCAGCTGTCGGTATGCCACAGCTGGTTGGCCTTGGCGCGCAACTCTTCCTTGTGACCGGGTGGCACCAGTGTGCCGTCGGGCTCGACATTGGTCAGGATGCTGAACGGCGTTCCTTCACCGCGCGATGCGGCTTTGGCGATTTCCAGAGGACCGAATTTGCGCGAAAACGCCATCTGCAGTTCGTCGGTGATTTCCTGCTTGCGAAACAGCAGCACCGAATGTTCTTCAAAAGCAGCGCGCACGGCGGCGTAGATTGCATCACTGCCTGCGACATCGGCCATGCCGGCGCCGCGTATTTCGGCAGCAAATCCCGGACCCAGCGGTATCAGTTCCATCAACGTCTCCTCCTCAGACGGCGCGCGGCGTTACGCGGTTTGAAGATTCTACGCCCTGATGCGCCGCAAAATCTTGCGGAGTCACGATATGGAACGGCAACGGCGGTCGACGATTCGCCAGCACCAACAGCGCCTGATCCCTGCTCAGCAGGTAATGCGCGCCAGCACCCGCTGCCAGTTCCAGAAATTTCTGATCATCGGAATCAGCACAGGCGGGCAGGTTGATGAAGCAGGGCATTTCCGCTTTGTGTGCCACAGCCCGGCATGCAGTGATGCAGGCAGCCTGGCGACCAGGATCCAGTGTCCATTTCTGCAGCGGGTAAGCAAGTACGCGCAGCAGTTCGGCCTCGCAATCACTGTTGATGACGATTTCGGCGCTGCCTGCGGCGACAGCGGCCTGCAGCGGTTTGATGCCGGGATCATCAAACACCAGCCAGTCCAGCCAGACGTTGGTGTCCAGCACCAGCCGCAGCACCATTATCCGGCCTTGGCCACAGTCGACTTCAGCGATTTCCAGGTGGAGGTCGCGTAGGCGATCATTTCACCCTGTTCATCCACCAGTTCCGAGCGCAGGAATGAGATGCTGCGACCGTGACGGATGAAGCGTGCGGTACAGGTCAGCCGACCGGCCTTGGCGGCTTTCAGGTATTGCACCTTCATCTCCAGCGTCGCACCTGCACCGCTGGTCCGCTGCAGCAGATGTCCCATGGAGATGTCGAGTACAAAAGCGCTGATGCCTCCATGCAAACCGCCTTGCGGGTTGTGCATGAAATCCTTCAGCTCGAAGTCGATGCGGCATTCGTCCGGGGTGTAGGCAAGTTCAAGACCGAACAGGCGTGCAAGGAAAAATTTACCGAATTCCTGTTCGTAAGTGGCCAATGCCTGCTCAAAGGCCTGGCGTGCTGCGGATTCATCCATGGTCAATAACATCCAGTCAAGATTTTCGAAGGCGCCATGCTAACACCGCGGCCCTTTGTTATATTGGCCACGTTGCCCATCAAAAAATCCGGGGGGGAGAATGTGATGTGGATGCTTGCGGGTTGCGCGCGCGTGGCATGGTTGTGCGGATCATTGTCGTTGCTGTTCGCCGTGGCCGGCGTCAAGGCGCAGCCTGCGGGCTGGAAGCCCGATCGCGTGGTTGAAATCATTGTCGGTACCGCACCGGGTGCCGCTCCGGATAAGACGGCACGGCTGATCCAGCGCCTGTGGCAAACACGCGGCCTGTACGAAGGCCCGGTCACCGTGGTCAACAAACCGGGTGGTGGCAACCTGATTGCCTGGAATTATCTGAACCAGCACGCCGGCAACGGGCACTACCAGATGATCGGCAATTTCAATGTGCTGATCAGCAGGGCCATCGGCCAGAGTCCGTACGCACACAGCGATTACACCTGGGTCGCGATGCTGTTCGATGAATTTTTCGCGGTTTCGGTACGCGCTGATTCGCCGATTGCCAGCGGGCGCGAATTGGCTGCACGCCTGCTCAAAGACACCGGTTCGGTGGTCATCGGCGTATCGACGTCGATCGGCGGCGCCAACCACCTGTCGGCGGCATTGGTGCTGCAGCGGGCCGGGATAGATCCGCGGCGCGTCAAGTTTGTCGCCTTCAAAGGCAGTGCGGAATCAGTGACCGCATTGCTCGGTGGCCACATCGATGCGGTCTCCACGGCCGTTTCTGCTGTTGTGCCGCATGTACGCAGCGGTCAATTGCGCACGATTGCTGTATCGTCACCGCAGCGACTAGGCGGCGCACTCGCTGCTGTGCCGACCTGGGTGGAGCAGGGCATCAAGGGCACCATGACTAATTTCCGCGCAGTGATCGCGCCCAAAGGAACCGAAGCGGGAGCGGTAAAATTCTGGGAATCGCGTTACGCGGAACTCGCGGCACAGGACGAATGGAAAAAGGATCTGGATGCCAATCTGTGGGCATGGAATTTCCTTGATGCCGGCAAGACCGTGGCTGCAGTGGCTGAATACGCCAGAGAAGTCGATGCGCTGGTCAGTATCCTGGGTTTACGCAAAACTCCCTGATTGCGTAACGCAATTATCAATATAAATTATTGATTTTATTGATTATTTATATTTTATGTCAGTGTGCAGGCAGTCGAAACACCGATTTGTCCTGTTCGCCGAGCTGCGCCATCAAGCCGGTTTCCCAGGCCAGATACTGTTGCATGGCCGCGCGGTTGCCGGCATGGCGATCATGCACGAAGAACAGGTAGTCGATACATTCGCGGTCGGCCGGATTATCGGCTGATGCCGCGGTTTGATGGCCGGCCTTGCCCCACGCCGCGGCGCCGCCGGCGTAGAACCGGATGTCATTGATCCCGGCATCGCGCAATTCAGTCGCCGCGAGCCGCGCGACATCCATATCTTCAGCCGTGATCACGATGGGTGTTTTTGCGCCCTGAGCATCTTTGGCAATGCGCGCACGTATGCTCCAGCGGCTGCCGGGAATATGCGCCTTGCGATAGGCCATGCTGGAGCCAACATCGAACACGGTGCAGGCTTTGGTATTAACGAGTTTCTGCAATTCATCGGCGTTGATCGGCGGTAATTCCGGCAGTGCCGGTTTGGCCGCTGGCGCAGCGGCGAGGGGGGCTTTGACGCCGCCTTCGAGCACAAAGGCATCGCAGCCCAGTTGCAGCAACCAGCTGGCGACCACCGGTGCGCGCACGTTCTCGCCGCCATCGATCAGCACGATGCGGGCATTGCGTACGCCCACCCATTGATCTGTCGCCTGGATCAGTTGGCCGCCGGGCGTGTGTTGTGCGCCGGGCAGGCTGCCTGCAGCGAATTCCTCGGGTGTGCGCACATCGCAGAGATAAGTCGTGCGATCCGTTGCCTTGAACCAGCTGGCGACGTCGCTCGCAGTCACCGTGCGCACTTTGAAGCGTTCGATCAGTGCTTTTGCCGCTTGCTGTTGAGCCGGCAGCGCCGCAGGATCAATCTGCTCCGGATACTGCAGCGCTGAACCGTATTCGAGCTGCAGGTCTGACAGGTACCAGCCCTGGGTGCCGTTTTCCAATGCATACACCGGGTTGGGCACACCGAAATTGATGAGGGTTTGCGCGCCGAGGATGGAGCGCGTGCGACCGGCACAATTGACGATGATTTTGGTTTTAGGATTCTTGACCATGCTTGCCACTCGATACGGCAACTCGGCATTGGGGCAGCAGGTACTTCCGGGAATGGTCATCTTGTGGTGTTCATGCACCGGCCGGCCGTCAACCAGCGCAAAGTCTTCGCCTGAGGCCTTCATCTTGACCAGGTCCTGCGCGGTGATTCGCGGCGTGTTGTAGGCGTGTTCAACCAGCTCGCCGAACAGTTTGCTCGGCACGTTGACGCCTTTGAACAGGACATAACCGGCGGCTTTCCAGCCGCGGGTGCCGCCTTCGAGCACGGTGAGGTCGCTGTAACCCAGCGCAGCGAGACGCACGGAGGCACGTTGTGCCACGCTGGAAACACCATCATCACAGAGCACAATACGCACATTTTTTCGCGGCACCAGTGCAGCTATGTTGAGTTCCAGCCGGCTGTACGGCAGCGGCGTGGCAAACAGCAGGTGGTCTTCCCCGAACTCGCCGTCCTCACGTACATCGAGCAGTGCGATTTCGCGGCCGTCGTGCAAGGCATTCTGCAGTTCGGCGGGAGTCATGGAGCGGGTTTGTGCCATGGGTGCACCTTTAAATCAAAATGAGTCGGGATTATAGCCGCGGTCAGCGCAGCAGCAGCGGCAGGCCGCTGAGCATCAGGATGACGGCTACCATCCGCTTGAAAGCCAGGTCATTGAGATTGGCATGAATGTGGCTGCCAGCCCAGATGCCCAGCCCCATCATCGGCAACGCCGCGGCGCAGGCAATCATCACGTCACGGGTAAATTCGCCAGTGATGACATAGGCTCCGCCACGCAGAATGCCCAGCGCAAACAGCGCGGCCCAGTGGCACGGAATACATCGCGGCTGCGCTGCAGCATGTCGAGGTACATTGCATAAAACATGCCGGCCATCGAACCGAACATGGTGCCGACAAACCCGGCGATGGTGCCGGCGACAGGCGTGATCACGCCCATCGGCAGTCGGGTTTCGCGCCGTGGTCGCCAGGTAATGATCAGCGCATAACAACCGTAGGCGAACACGATGCCGCCGAGCAGACGCGCCAGCGTCAGTGCATCCAGGGTTTTGAAAAAATACGCGCCGATGGCGACGCCGACGACGGTGGACGGCAAGATCCGCCGCAGGTCCTGCCAGGCGACATGGTGCCAGGCGGTGCGCAGTATGGCGGCGGATGAAATCAGGCCGAGGAAGGTTACCAGCGGCGCCACGGTTTTCAGCGACAGTATCCAGGTCAGCAGCGGAACCGTGACGCCACCGAATCCGGAACTGCCGCGGATGGCGTAGGAGATGAAAATGATGAAACAGAAGTACAGCAGTTCCGCGGTGGTCAGCGCTTCCACGGATCAGCAAGACAGCTTATTTTTTGTCTTTGAGCGCGAGGCCGCCGAGCAGCGCTGCGGCCGGGCGATGCGTGCGCCCCTGCGATGCCGGGGGCTTTTGCGCGGGCGCACCGGCAGCGGTTCCGCCTGAGGGTTCGTACGGTTTGCTGAAGTCGAAGCCGTCGCTGGCGCGTTGTGGCTTCGGCTGCGTCGGTGAGTGCGGCTGTGCGTGGGATGGTGCAGCGGGGCGCGGGGTTGCCGGTGCGGCTTGCTGCGGTTCGCGCCGCGGCGCTTCATCGCGCGTTTCACGGCGCGGACGCTGCTCTCGGCCCCGCTCAAGGTCAAAGTTGTCCGGGACTTTGCGCGGGATCGGACGTTTCAGCAGTTTTTCGATTTCGATCAGAAGGCGTTCTTCATCGGGGCTCATCAACGAAATGGCCTCGCCCGGCATGCCGGCGCGGCCGGTGCGGCCGATGCGGTGCACGTAATCTTCCGGGGTGTACGGCAGTTCGTAGTTGATGACGAAGGGGAGTTCCGCGATATCGATGCCGCGTGCTGCGATATCGGTGGCGACCAGCGCCGTAGTGCGGCCTTCCTTGAAGTCGGCCAGCGCCAGTTCGCGCTCGGCCTGAGTGCGGTCGCTGTGAATGGCTGCGGCATTGATGCCGTCGCGTTCCAGTTCACGCGCCAGCTTGTTGCAATCCTTTTTCATGCGCAGGAACACCAGTACCTGCTTCATCTCCCGGGAACGGATCAGGTGTGCCAGCAGCGCGCGCTTGCTGGCTGCCGGTACTTCGTAAACCTGGTGTTCAACGAGGTCGGCCGGTGCGTTGCGTCGCGCCACCTCGATCATCAGCGGATTGCGCAACAACTGGTTGGCAAGTTTTTTGATGTCCTCGGAGAACGTCGCGGAGAACAGCAGGCTTTGCCGTTGTGCCGGGATCAGCGCCATGATGCGGCGGATGTCGGGCAGGAAGCCCATGTCGAGCATGCGGTCGGCTTCATCGAGGATCAGGATTTCAACCTGGCCCAGCGAAACGCTTTTCTGCTGCACATGGTCGAGCAGGCGACCGGGCGTGGCGATCAGGATGTCAACGCCTTCGCGCAGGGCCTTGGTCTGGGGCGTCATGTCGACGCCACCATAGACCACGGTCGAGCGCAGTTTCAGGTGCTTGCTGTAGCCGCGCACGCTGTCGCTGACCTGGGCCGCGAGTTCGCGGGTGGGGGTCAGGATCAGCGCCCGCACCGGGTGCCGCGCGGGCGAGGGGCTGGAGTTGGCGTACGGCGCGAGCAACTGCAGCATCGGCAATGTGAAGCCGGCGGTTTTGCCGGTGCCGGTCTGGGCGCAGCCCATGATGTCGCGGCGTTCGAGCACGGCCGGGATGGCTTTGGCCTGGATCGGCGTCGGCTCGGTATAACCTTCATCAGCGACAGCGCGCTGGAGTTCAGGAATCAGATTAAGGTCGGCAAAGGACATATAAGTAAAAAAGCGCGGTAAAAAGCGGGCGCTGGTCGGAGAAGGCAGAAAAAACGCAAACCGGTGACCGTGGGGCCATCATGATGCGCGATGCAGGCGCACAGGGCCGCAAGGCTGCAGGCAACGAAGCGAAGCCGGATGCGGGGGTGAGCCGGGATGTGAACCGGGATATGGAACGGGGTAAATCACGCCGGCGGAGTATAGCGCGACCGCTGCCGGCCGGCCAGCCGGAGGCCGAAAACTTCCAAATATTCAGAAATCTGGTAAATTGTTGCGGCACTTCAACATGCGTCATTTCTGGATGAATAACTGCCCGCAATGGATGGCTATCACCCGACACTGAATGACCCGGCGGCGCTCCACCCGCTGCCGCTGATCCTGACGCTGGACACGCACGGCGTGCCGCATCGCTGGATCAGCTGGCAGCACGCCTGCTACTACTACGCCAAGGATCAGGTGGCCTGGAGCATGGGCAACCATGCGTTTACCGTGCACGGCGGCATGAACCGCATCACCGGCGAACGTTCGATGATCAGCGGCTCCAGCATCATCGCCATCAAGGGCAAAGCGATGGCGATGAAGTCATTCAACCAGGTACCGCCGCTGAACAACCGCGAACTGTTCCACCGTGATCGCCAGATCTGCGCCTACTGCGCGACCAGTTTTACCGGCGCGCGCCTGACCCGTGACCATATCGTGCCGTTTTCGAAGGGCGGCCGGGATACCTGGATGAACGTGGTGACGGCCTGCCGCGCCTGCAACGAGCGCAAAAGCGACCGCACGCCGGAAGGTGCCAACATGGAGCTGGTGTACCTGCCTTATGTGCCGAACCGCGCCGAGTATCTGATCCTCACCAACCGGCGCATCCTCGCCGACCAGATGGAGTTTCTCGCGCAACACGTACCGGCGCAAAGCCGGCTGCACCAGCCGCGTTAGTTATCAGTCGTGGGACGCAGCTGCCGCGTTTATCTGCGTGCGAACTGTTGCATCGCCGCCCGCATTTCCTCGTCGGAAGGCGGACGCTTGTCACGGAAAATCAGCCACAGCAGTGCGCCGTTGACCAGGATGAACATGATTTCCAGGTAGAGCAGGGTTTCGACGATCACGTGTGCGGGCTTTTGCGAAAAAATGAAATAGAAGCCCTCGAATGTCGGGATCGCCGCCTTGGTCAACGCAAATACCGATTCCATCGGCGGGAACAGCAGCATCAGCACAAGATTGATGGCGGTAAACAGCAGCGATGCGTTCTGCAGACTCATGTTGCGGGTTTTGGTGCCCGCCGGTTTGTCTCGCAGCAACAGCCAGGCAATGGCCAAATTGATCAACACCACCATGACTTCGATGGTCAGCAAGTCGCTGTTGATCACGCTCATCAGTGGTTTGCCGGCAATGAAATAAAACCCCGCGAATACGGGCACGGCCGAAGAGGCGACGGAATATTGGTCAATTGGCGGGAACAAGGTGATCAGCAGCAGATTGGCCACGGCGATGGCCAGCGCGATGCTTTGATTTCTGTTCATGCCCGGAGGCGTCCCCTGAGTTAAGCCATTTGGAGTATAGCCGAATCGCCAGCCAGCGGGTACCGGTAAGCCGTTGTTTTTAAAGCGTCCTATCCCGGACTGCACCACGGCAGATTCAGTGCCTGCAAGGCGACACCGGTGACAGCGTCTTGCACAAAAACGGCAGCATGCAGATCAGCTGCTTTCCATGCGCGATCCCTGCCGATGATCTGATCAATGGCCAGAGGGGTAGCAGCAGTCACTGCAAACGGACCATGGAGTTCGCGTACCACAAAATCATGGCGCAGACGCTTGCCCTTGTTTTCGCCGGCAGCGACTTCCGTGGCCAGATTGTTTTCATAAATCACCGCATAGGCCTGTGCGGTGCCGGTCACAGTGCTGATCCTGGCGCGTAAGCGCGGCTGGGAACTGGTGTCTATGGACATGCTGATTTGCGCACCCGGCAGCTGTGTTTTGCTGATGCGCTGGCCGATATCGTCACCCAGCAGGCTGCGACGGTAGTCTGCACCATCCAGCAGCAGTTGCGGCGTGTACACCACCCGCGCCTTGTTACGACGGCTGGCATCACTTTGTCTCGCGCTGAACTGCGCCTGGGCATAGGGGTCTTTCCAGCCGAGGTAATTCCAGTAGTCGACATGAAAGGCCAGCGCTAATACCCGCTGCGGTGTGTAACCACGCTGAGGCAGCGCACTGAACCATTGGTCGGTGGGAGGGCAGCTGTCGCAACCTTCGGAGGTGTACAGCTCAAGCAATGCCACCCGGGATTTACCCGATTCGGCGCTGCAGGTGGCTGCCAGCGCCGGCGTTGTAAACAGCGCGAGTAAGGTTGCAACGATTATGTTGTGCGTTATGGGCATTACGAGTGTGGGCATTGACCTGCGTGATTTTAGTGAAGTTTGATATGATGCCTGAGATACCTTTCTAATTTATTGATTTTATTGCCATTTCAATGAAAGTCGACCTGCACAGCCACTCCACCTGCTCTGATGGATTGCTCAGCCCGGCCGAGCTGGTGGAGCGTGCCGTTTTGCGCGGCGTGGACATGCTGGCATTGACCGACCACGATGAACTGGCCGGCCTCGCGCCCGCGCGTGCAGCGGCTGTGCAATGGGGCCTGCGTTTGATCAATGGCGTTGAAATATCGGTGCAGTGGGAAGAAACGACCCTGCACATCGTCGGCCTCAACGTGGATGCCGACCATGCACCGCTGGCGGAAGGCCTTGCCGCAATCCGCAGCGGGCGGGAGCACCGCGCCCAGCGCATGGCAAACAGCCTCGCTGCAGCAGGTATTGCCGGCAGCCTGGAGGGTGCGCGGCGTTATGCCAAAAATCCGGAATTGCTCAGCCGCTCGCATTTTGCGCGCTACCTGGTGGAAGCCGGACATGCGCGCGATACCAATGCGGTGTTCCGCAATTTCCTGACGCCGGGCAAACCCGGCTATGTACCGCACCAATGGGCGGCGCTGACCGATGCGCTGGGCTGGATCATCGGCAGCGGTGGCCTGGCCGTACTGGCACATCCCGGGCGCTACCCCTTGAATCAGCAGCAAGCTGAAAAATTGCTCGGCGAATTTGTTGAACTGGGCGGCGCCGCGGTCGAGGTGGTCACGGGGTCGCACACGCCCGATGAATTTGTGATCTGGGCCCGCTATGCCAAACGTTTCGGTTTGCGCGCTTCGGCAGGTTCGGATTTTCACGGCCCCGGCGAAGGTTATCGTGACGTCGGCAATGTGCCGGTATTGCCCGCAGGCTGCGATCCGGTCTGGTCCGGGTTTTAAGCGCCGCCATAACCGGCCAGGCTGTTCGCCGTGTCGCAGTTTTTTTCCATACATCCGGACAATCCGCAGCCGCGCCTGATCAAGCGTGCTGCTGAAATCATCCGTTCCGGCGGCATCATCGTGTATCCGACCGACTCCTGTTATGCGCTCGGCTGCCACATCGGCGACAAGGCCGCGATGGAACGCATTCGCACCATTCGCGGCATCGATGCCCGCCACCATTTCGCGCTGGTGTGCCGTGATCTTTCCGAACTGGCCACGTATGCACGGGTCGACAACCAGCAGTTCCGCTTGCTGAAAGCGACTACTCCCGGCAGTTATGTTTTTATCCTTGAGGCGACCCGCGAACTGCCGAAACGACTGCAGCATCCGAAACGACGCACCATCGGCCTGCGCATACCCGACCATCCGGTAGTGGATGCACTGCTGGCCGAACTTGGCGAACCGCTGCTGTCGTCAACATTGCTGCTGCCCGGTGACGAGCAGCCGCATACCGATGCAGCAGAAATCCGCGAACGACTGGAACACCAGGTTGACCTGATTCTGGATGGTGGCTCCTGCGGCATTGAGCCGACGACGGTGGTTGACCTGACCGGGGCGACGCCTCTGGTCACCCGCGCAGGGAAGGGCAGCCTTGCACCGTTCGGATTGTAAAAAACCCGAAAAATCAGTTGCCTGCGACTCAATTTGGGGCTTCAGTTAAAATCAGCCTCAGCACGGTGCGGTATTGCGCCGAGCTGTGCTTTATAACCATTTGTTTTTATTGATATTTATGAAGGCTGGCCTCAGGCGCAGGATTTGCATGGCTTGCCCGCAGACTATCCCGAGAGCATTTTCCGGAACCCACCATGTTTGAAAACCGCGTTTTATCCGGCATGCGCCCGACCGGCGCCCTGCATTTCGGCCATTACCATGGCGTGCTCAAAAACTGGATCAAGCTCCAGCATGAACACCAGTGCCTGTTTTTCGTTGCCGACTGGCATGCGCTGACCACCCATTACGACGATCCGGCGACGATCGAGAACCACGCCTGGGACATGGTGGTGGACTGGCTGGCCGCCGGCGTTGATCCGGCGCAAGCCGTGCTGTTCATCCAGTCCAAGGTGCCCGAACACGCGGAACTGCACCTGCTGCTGTCGATGATCACGCCGTTGTCGTGGCTGGAGCGGGTGCCAACCTATAAAGACCAGCAGGAAAAACTCGCCGAAAAGGATCTCGCTACATACGGCTTTCTCGGTTATCCGTTGCTACAAAGCGCGGACATCCTGATTTACCGCGCCAATCTGGTGCCGGTTGGTGAAGACCAGGTCCCGCATGTCGAAATCACCCGCGAAATCGCCCGCCGTTTCAACCATGTTTTCGGTCGTGAACCCGGCTTCGAAACCAAGGCCGAAGCCGCGATCAAAAAACTCGGTGCGCGCCGCGGCAAGCTCTATCGCAAGCTGCGCACCGATTATCTGGAGCAGGGCGATGCCGAGGCGCTGGCCGCTGCGCGGGCACTGCTTGAGGAAACGCAGAATCTGCCGCTGGGTGACCGCGAACGCCTGTTCGGTTTCATCGAAGGCGGCGGCAAGGTCATACTCACCGAACCCCGGGCGTTGCTGACCGAGGCATCCAAGATGCCGGGGCTGGACGGGCAGAAAATGTCCAAGTCCTACAACAACACGATTTCACTGCGCGAAAGCCCGGAAAACGTGGCAAAAAAGATCAAGACCATGCCGACTGATCCGGCACGCGTCAAACGCACGGACCCGGGCGACCCGGAAAAATGCCCAGTATGGCAGTTGCATCTGGTGTATTCGGATGAGGCGAAGAAAAAATGGGTGCAGGAGGGCTGTCGCAGCGCAGGCATAGGCTGTATCGAATGCAAGCAGCCGGTGATTGATGCCATCATCGCCGAGCAGAAACCTATGCGTGAACGCGCCGAACGTTATCTTGATGATCCGACGCTGGTGCGCAACATCATTGCCGATGGCTGTGAAAAGGCACGCAAAATGGCGCAGGAAACATTGCGCGATGTGCGTGAAGTGATGGGGCTCGATTACTCCTGATTACTGAGCGGAGGATTGAGTCAGGGGGGATTAAATCCGGCGCCGTCCTGGCGCGGTAATCAGAATCCCTTGCCGTTGCGAATGACGCCCACGGCGATGCCTTCGATTTCGAGGGGATCCCGTTTCAGGTCGACCACGATGGGTTTGAAATCCGGGTTTTCGGCAATCAACTCAACAGTGTTGCGATTGCGCTGAATGCGTTTGACCGTGACTTCGTCGTGCAGGCGCGCGACGACAATCTGTCCCGATTTGAAGTGCGGCGTGCGATGCACTGCCAGCAGGTCGCCTTCCAGGATGCCCGCGTCGCGCATGCTCATGCCGCGTACCCGCAGCAGATAGTCAGCAGCCGGCTCAAACATTGCGGGATCAACCCGGTAGCGCTGCTCGACGTTTTGTTCCGCGAGCATGGGACTGCCGGCGGCGACGCGTCCAACCACGGGCAGGCTGTCCTGCTGTTGCGTCAGACGGATGCCGCGTGAGGCGCCGGATGTCATGGCGATGACGCCTTTGCGTTCCAGCGCACGCAGGTGGGTCTCAGCAGCATTCGGTGAACTGAAGCCCATGGCACTGCAGATTTCGGCGCGCGTCGGCGGGAATCCGGACTCTTCGACGTGGGCCTCGATCAGGCGCAGGATTTCCTGCTGACGGGAGGTCAGCGGCTTCTGGTTTTCGACCAGGTTTTCAACTTGGTTTTCATTATCCATAACTGTAATTATATACAGTTATCGAGGGTCGGCAAGTGAGCCCTTTCTTAAAACCGGAATTCCTTCCACTTTTATAATTTAACTAATTGAATATAAACAATATTTATGATAGTCGGCATAATCCGCGCGTTGCGGTGGATTATTGGACGAACCCCGTTTTTTTGTTATACTTCAAAGTTCTGTGAAACGAATTGGGCAGCGCACACGGATGGGCGGATCGCCCATTTTTTGTTTGTGTCGCTGATTTTGCATGGATTTGCAGGGTTTGCTCGAAAACACGCTGGCCGGACTCGGCTACGAACTGGTGGAACTTGAACGTTCGACCAAGGGCGGGCTGTTGCGCGTTTTTATTGACAAACCCGGCGGCATCAATGTCGATGACTGCGCCCTGGTGAGCAATCATCTGGGCCGGTGGCTCGCAGTGGAGAACGTCGGTTACGAGCGCCTGGAAGTGTCATCGCCAGGGCTGGACCGGCCGCTGCGCACGGCAAAGGATTTTGCACGGTTCAACGGACAAAAAGCGAAGCTGAAGCTGCGCGTGCCGGTGGCCGGGCAACGCAATTTTGTCGGTGTGCTGCGTGATACCGAGGCAGGCAAAGTGGGTCTGGAAATTGACGGGCAGCTGCTGTCGCTGGATCTGGGCAATGTGGATAAGGCGCGGCTGGTGCCGGTGCTTTGAGCGGGAGACGGATATGAATCGTGAAATTCTGTTACTGGTTGACGCGCTGGCGCGCGAAAAGAACGTCGACAAGGAAATTGTGTTCGGCGCGCTCGAACTCGCCCTGGCTTCGGCGGCCAAGAAGAAGTTCACCGAAGACGTCGATGTGCGCGCATCGGTAGATCGCACCACCGGCGAATTTTCCTTTTTCCGCCGCTGGGAAGTGGTGAAAAACGAGGAAATCGAGGTTCCTTCCCGTCAGTACAAGCTGCACGAGGCGCAGGAAGAAGATCCGGAATACGAAATCGGCGAGTTTGTCGAAGAGCCGCTGGAAGGCATGGAGGTCGGCCGCATCGGCGCACAGACCGCCAAGCAGGTCATCGTGCAGAAAATCCGCGATGCCGAGCGCGAACAGATCCTCAACGATTTCCTCGCGCGCAAGGAACACCTGGTCACCGGCGTCATCAAGCGCATGGAGCGCGGCAACGCCATCGTCGAATCCGGCCGCCTCGAAGCCATGCTGCCGCGCGACCAGATGATCCCCAAGGAAAATCTGCGTCTGGGCGATCGTGTGCGCGCCTACGTCTGGAAAGTCGACCGTCTGGCCCGCGGCCCGCACCTGATTCTGTCGCGAACGGCCCCGGAATTCATCGCGAAGTTATTTGAACTTGAAGTGCCCGAAATTGAAGAAGGCCTGCTTGAGATCAAGGGTGCTGCACGTGACCCCGGCTCACGGGCCAAGATTGCCGTGCATTCCAAGGATGCGCGCATTGATCCGATCGGCACCTGCGTTGGCATGCGCGGTTCGCGCGTACAGGCAGTAACCGCCGAACTGGCCCAGGAACGCGTCGACATCGTGTTGTGGAATCCGGATCCGGCGCAGTTCGTGATCAATGCCCTGGCACCGGCGGAAGTGAGCAGCATCGTCGTCGACGAAGAAAAACACAGCATGGACATCGTCGTTGATGAGGAAAACCTGGCGCAGGCCATCGGCCGCAGCGGACAGAATGTCCGTCTGGCAGGTGAGCTGACCGGCTGGGAACTGAACCTGATGACCGAAGTCGACGCCAAGAAAAAAAGCGAAGAGGAAACCTCACGTACGCGCTCCGAATTCATGGAAAAGCTGGATGTGGACGAGGAAGTGGCCGACATCCTGGTGCAGGAAGGTTTTGCAACGCTGGAAGAAGTTGCCTATGTGCCGCTCACCGAAATGCTTGAAATCGAGTCTTTTGACGAAGCCACAGTCAACGAGCTGCGCAGCCGTGCCCGCAATGCGTTGCTGACGCAGGCGATTGCCAGCGAGGAGAAAGTCGAACATGACATCGAAGACCTGCTGAAGGTCGAAGGCATGGATAACGACACGGCACGACTGCTGGCTTCAAAAGGCATTGCCACGCAGGAAGATCTCGCTGACTACGCGACGGACGATCTCGTCGAACTGACCGCGCTCGATACTGAACGCGCCAAAACACTGATCATGGCCGCTCGTGCGCCGTGGTTTGCTGAAACCAACGCTTGAGATCGCAAAAGTAATCATCAATGGCCCAGATTAAAGTCCAAGAATTCGCCCAGGAGTTGGGGCTGCAGCCGGAACTGCTCCTTGAGCAGTTACGCGCCGCCGGCGTGACCAAGGCGCTGACCGCCGATGCCACGCTGACCGAAAAAGACAAAACGCAGCTGCTCGACTATCTGCGCGAAGCGCATGGTGCCAAGGAAAGCAAGCAGAAGATCACTCTGACCCGCCGGCAAACAACGGAGATCAAGAAAGCCGACGCCACGACGGGTAAGGCACGTACCATTCAGGTCGAAGTGCGCAAGAAACGTGTGCTGGTCAAACGTGAGGCCGCGGAACCGGAGAAGGTCGAGGAGCCACAACCCGTCGTCAAGAAACCCCTGATCGACGCGGCGGAACTCGCCACCCGTGAAGCGGAAGCAAAACAGCACGCCGAACTCGCATCACGTCAGGCTGAAGACGCTGCCAAAAAACAGGAAAAACAGAAGAAAGCACGAGCTGTAGCCGAAACCGCTGCGGAAGAGGCGGCGGCCAAAGCTGAGCCTGTTGCTGTAGCACCTGCAACGGCTGCGGCAGAGCCCGTAGTGGAAGGCACTCTGCACAAGCCCGCAGTGCCGGCTACTGATGTCGCGAACAAGGTCAAGAAAAGCGCGAAAAAACCGGTCAAACAAGTGGTCTGGCAGGATCCTACGGCGCGTAAACGCAGCATCAAGACACGCGGTGATGCCACCGGTGGTCTGGGCTGGCGTGAGCGCAAAGTACATCGCACGACTCACAAGCAGGATGGCGACGAGCAGCATGGTTTCATTGCGCCGACTGAACCGATGGTGCGTGATGTGATGGTGCCGGAGACCATCACGGTCGGCGATCTGGCGCACAAAATGTCGCTCAAGGCCGCTGAACTGATCAAGGCACTGATGAAACTGGGCACGATGGCGACTATCAACCAGGTTCTCGACCAGGACACGGCAATCATCCTCGTCGAAGAAATGGGCCATACTGCCAAACGTGCAAAACTCGACGAACCCGATGCTTTCCTGACCGAATCGGCCGAACAGCCCGAGGTCAAGTCCGAGTCACGTGCACCGGTGGTAACGGTGATGGGGCACGTCGATCACGGCAAGACCTCATTGCTTGATTATATCCGCCGCACCAAGGTTGCCAGTGGCGAAGCCGGCGGCATTACTCAGCATATCGGTGCTTACCACGTGGAAACCCCGCGCGGCATGATCACTTTCCTCGACACACCTGGCCACGAAGCCTTCACGGCCATGCGCGCCCGTGGCGCCAAAGTCACCGACCTGGTGATTCTGGTGGTGGCGGCTGACGACGGTGTTATGCCGCAAACTGCGGAAGCGATTCATCACGCCAAGGCCGGCAAGGTGCCGATCGTCGTGGCGTTGAACAAGATCGACAAACCGGAAGCCAACGCCGAGCGCGTCAAGCAGGATCTCGCTGCACGCGAAGTGGTGCCTGAAGAATGGGGCGGCGACACCATGTTTGTTGAGGTGTCGGCGAAGACCGGGCAGGGCATCGACAGCCTGCTCGAGCGGATACTGCTGCAGGCAGAAGTGCTGGAACTGAAAGCACCGCGCGATGCGCCGGCAAAAGGCATCGTCGTGGAAGCGCGCCTGGACAAGGGGCGCGGTCCCGTGGCAACCATTCTGATCCAGTCAGGTACCCTGAAAAAGGGTGATATCGTGCTCGCCGGTTCAGTATTCGGTCGCGTGCGTGCATTGCTAGACGAAGCCGGCAAAACCATCGATACGGCGGGTCCTTCGATTCCGGTGGAAGTACTCGGTTTGTCGGAAGTGCCGGCAGCCGGCGCTGAAGTCATGGTGCTTGGCGACGAACGCAAGGCACGGGAAATCGCGCTGTTCCGCCAGGGCAAGTACCGCGACGTGAAACTGGCCAAACAGCACGCCGCCAAACTCGAAAACATGTTCGAGCAAATGGGCGAGGGCGAAGTAAAAACCCTGTCGCTGATCATCAAGGCCGACGTGCAGGGTTCCTTTGAAGGCCTGACACACGCATTGAGTAAGCTGTCGACCGATGAAGTGAAAGTGAATATCGTGCACTCGGCGGTGGGCGGCATCACCGAATCCGACGTCAATCTCGCGCTGGCGTCCAAAGCCGTGATCATCGGCTTCAATGCCCGTGCCGACGGCATGGCCCGCAAGCTGGCCGAGAGCAATGGCGTCGATATCCGTTATTACAACGTGATTTATGACGCGGTTGATGAAATCAAGGCTGCGCTGACCGGCATGTTGTCGCCGGAACGCAAGGAAAGCGCTGTCGGCCTGGTCGAAATCCGTCAGGTGTTCCGCATCTCGAAGGTTGGTGCTGTCGCCGGCTGTTATGTACTCGAAGGCCTGGTGCGCCGCGGCTCAAAAGTACGTCTGCTTCGCGACAACGTCGTGATCCACGAAGGCGAACTCGATTCGCTGAAGCGCTTCAAGGACGATGCACGCGAGGTCAAGGCCGGCTTCGAGTGCGGCCTGTCCCTCAAGAACTTCAACGACATCAAAGAAGGCGACCAACTGGAAGTCTTCGAAGTCGTCGAAGTCGCGAGGACCCTGTAACGCAGTCCCGGATCAACGTCCGGGCCGGCGGTCCGCCGCCGGCTGCAGATCGGGTATCACATGCCTAAAGATTTTTCCCGCGGGCGGCGTATCGCCGACCAGATCCAGCGCGAGTTGTCGGAGATCATTCGGCTCGAGCTCAAGGATCCGCGCGTAGCCCTGATCACGATCACTGATGTCGAGGTCACGCAGGACAACTCGCACGCGAAGATATTTTTCACGGCCCTCGGCGAGCCCGTGCAGCAGGAAGCTGCCACCAGGGCACTGGAACATGCTGCGGGTTTCCTGCGTAGCACACTGGCGAAACGCATTCAGCTGCGTACCGTCCCCCAATTGCACTTCCACTACGACATTTCTGTCGAGCGTGGGGTGCGACTGTCGAAACTCATCGACGAAGCGGTTGCCGACCCCAAGGGGAACAAGCCGTCGTGAAGCCGGCTGCAGCCGCCCGCAATGCGGTTGACGGTGTCCTGTTGCTCAACAAACCGCGGGGGCTCACTTCCCAGCAGGCGGTGGCCCGCATCAAACGTCTGTTCAATGCGCGCAAGGCGGGGCATACCGGAACCTTGGATCCTCTGGCCGACGGCCTGTTGCCGATCGGTTTAGGCGAAGCCACCAAGTTTTCACAGTTTCTGCTCGATGCCGACAAAGGCTATCTGGCCACGCTGCGCCTGGGCACGACCACCACAACCGGCGATGCTGAAGGCAAGGTCATCAAGGAACTGCCGGTAGCTGTGACCCTGACGCAGCTTTCAGCCGTGCTCCCGCGATTTACCGGCCCGCAACAGCAGATACCACCGATGCATGCCGCCATCAAGGTCGATGGCAAACCGTTGTATGCCTATGCCCGGGCTGGCGAAACCATAACTCGCGAACCTCGACCCATTATCATAAACAACATAAAACTACTTGATTTTATTGATAAAAATATCAGGTTACGCGTCTCCTGCAGCAAAGGTACCTATATCCGGGTGTTGGCTGAGGATATCGGTAACGTCCTCGGCTGTGGCGCCCATCTGGTTGCGCTGACGCGGGAAGCCGCGGGAGGGCTTGATCTGGCAAATACCGTGTCCATGGATGATCTTGAGGCCATGACCCTGCCGCAACGGCTGGAGCGTCTGCTGCCAGCGGACACTTTTGCCCTGAGCCTGCCCCGGCTCGAACTCAGCGCAGAGGACCAGCGCCGACTGACCACTGGCCAGCGGGTGGAGGCCGTCGCGGTCATAGCCGCGCTGTACCGCTTGTATGGGCCTTCAGGCGCCTTTTTCGGCATCGGCGAGGTCGCTGCGGGGACGCTGCTGGCGCGACGCCTGCTGACTCAGCTGGCGCCTGTGATGCCGGGGCAAAACGGCTTGAGTAATCCGGTAGTTACAGGGTAGAATAGCGCGATTTTTCGTCGGAGATAGAAGACATGGCTGTAACCACTGCCCAGAAGGCACAGGTTCTGCAGGATTTCCAGCGCGCCAAGGGCGACACGGGCTCGCCCGAAGTCCAAGTTGCGTTGCTGACCGCGCGGATCACGGATCTGACCGAGCATTTCAAAGCGCACAGCAAGGATCACCATTCCCGCCGCGGTTTGCTGCGGATGGTCAGTACGCGCCGCAAACTGCTTGATTACCTGAAAAGAACCAAAGCCGAACAGTACAAGGCGCTGATCGAGCGTCTTGGCCTGCGCAAGTAAGCGGGCGCATGCAGGTCTGTAATGCCAGCGTCCGTGCGCAGTTTGCACGGCGCATGGTCGGCAAGCTGGCGCTGGGGAGCGTCGGCATCTAGCCTTTATTGATCCTCCGGAAGACCGCATGTGCGGTCTTTTTGTTTTTGAGCACAGCAAATTTGAGCAATACAGAGAAAAGGATATTCATCTTGAACCCGGTAAAAAAATCATTGATGTGGGGTCGCCACCAGCTGACGCTGGAGACCGGCGAAATCGCGCGCCAGGCGTCTGGTGCGGTTATGGTCACCATGGAAGATACCGTGGTGCTGGTCACCGTCGTCGGCGCACGCAACGCAAAGCCGGGGCAGGATTTTTTCCCGCTGACGGTTGACTACCAGGAACGCACTTACGCCGCAGGCAAAATTCCCGGCGGTTTTTTCCGTCGCGAAGGCCGCCCGTCAGAGAAGGAAATCCTGACCTGCCGGTTGATCGACCGTCCGATTCGCCCGCTGTTTCCCGAAGGTTTCTACAACGAAGTGCAGATCATCGCCACGGTGATGTCCTCGAACAACGAAATCGACGCGGATATTCCGGCCATGGTCGGCGCATCCGCCGCGCTGGCGCTCTCCGGCATGCCGTTTGACGGCCCGATCGGCGCCGCGCGTGTGGGTTACAGTGATGGTCAATACATCCTCAACCCGACTGCCACCGAACTGAAAACCTCACAACTGGACCTCGTAGTTGCCGGCACGCAGCAGGCGGTACTGATGGTCGAATCCGAAGCCCAGCAACTGTCGGAAGACATCATGCTCGGCGCAGTCGTGTTCGGTCACGAACAGCTGCGCACCGTCATCAACGCGATCAACGAAATGGTCGATGAAATCGGCGTGCCGGAATACAACTGGACCGCGCCGCAAAAAGACGAGCAACTCATCGCGCGTCTGGCCCAGATTGCCGAAGCCGAGCTGCGTCAGGCCTATCAGATCAAGCAGAAGCAGGCCCGCACGGTCCGCGTCAAGGAAATCAGCGCGAAAGTAGTTGCTGAGCTATTGCCTGCAGATGCTTCGCCCGATCTGATCAATACCGTCAAAAACGAACTGGGCAATCTCGAAGCAAAAATCGTCCGTAACCAGATCCTCGACGGTGAACCGCGCATCGACGGTCGCGATACCCGCACCGTGCGCCCGATCACCATCCGTACCGGCGTATTGCCGCGCACCCACGGTTCCGCGCTGTTCACCCGCGGCGAAACCCAGGCCATCGTGGTCGCCACATTAGGCACTTCGCGCGACGAGCAGATTGTCGATGCATTGCAGGGCACTTACCGCGAACGTTTCATGCTGCACTACAACTTCCCGCCGTATTCGACCGGCGAAACCGGGCGCGTCGGCACGCCGAAGCGCCGTGAAATCGGCCATGGTCGTCTGGCAAAGCGCGCACTGGTGGCCGTGCTGCCGTCCGCCGAAGAGTTTGCTTATTCCATTCGCGTTGTTTCGGAAATCACCGAATCCAACGGCTCAAGCTCGATGGCATCGGTGTGCGGCGGCTGTCTGTCGCTGATGGATGCAGGTGTGCCGCTGAAAGCACAGGTGGCGGGTATCGCGATGGGATTGATCAAGGAAGGCAACCGCTTTGCCGTGCTGTCCGATATCCTCGGCGACGAAGATCACCTCGGGGATATGGATTTCAAGGTGGCCGGCACAGAGAATGGCGTTACTGCGCTGCAGATGGACATCAAGATCAACGGAATCACCAAGGAAATCATGCATGCTGCGTTGAGCCAGGCACGTGAAGGCCGCCTGCATATCCTGGAGAAGATGGGTACCGTAATCAATGCGCCGCGCACCGAACTCTCCGCCTGGGCGCCGCGCATGATCACCATGAAAATCAAGCCGGAAAAAATCCGCGACGTCATCGGCAAGGGCGGGGCAGTCATCCGCGCAATCACCGAGGAAACCGGCACCACGATCGACATTCAGGATGACGGCACCGTTGTCATCGCCTGCGTGTCATCGGAAGGCGGCGAAAATGCCCGCAAGCGCATTGAAGAACTGACCGCCGATGTCGAAGTGGGCCGTATCTACGACGGCACTGTGCTTAAGCTGCTGGATTTCGGTGCCATCGTCAGCGTGCTGCCCGGTCGTGACGGCCTGCTGCATATTTCGCAGATCGCCAACGAACGCGTCAACAGCGTGGCCGATCACCTCAAGGAAGGCCAGGCAGTTCGTGTCAAAGTGCTCGAAGCTGACGAAAAAGGCCGCCTGCGCCTGTCAATGAAGGCGGTGGGAGCACCGGCAGAAGCGCAACCTGCGCCAGTGCAATAAGTTGATCGCCAGCCATGCGCCGTTAATCCCGGCGTATGGCAATAAAAAAGGGAGCTCAGGCTCCCTTTTTTATTGCTGCAACAACATTTTTCTTATTTGGCGACCTGGCGCTCGCGCAACTCGTCGAGTGTTTTGCAGTCAATGCACAGCGTTGCCGTCGGCCGTGCTTCCAGTCGCTTGATGCCGATTTCCACACCGCATGAATCACAATAGCCATAATCCTTGGCGCTGATGCGGGCGATGGTTTCATCGATTTTCTTGATCAGCTTGCGTTCGCGGTCGCGGTTGCGCAACTCCAGCGACATGTCGGATTCCTGGCTGGCGCGGTCATTGGGATCCGCAAAAATGGTGGCTTCGTCCTGCATCGTATGAACGGTGCGGTCGATATCCTGAGACAGCTCGCGTTTCATTTCCTCAAGCATCTTGCGGAAATGCGCCAACTGCCGCGCATTCATGTATTCCTCTTTTGCCTTGACAGGCTTGTACGCAGGGTAATTTTTAAGTATTTCAGTGGTCATGAGGAAGATTATGCGCTTAAAAAAAGAGCTTTAATAACAGAATTCCATACCCATCGCAAGCAAACCGGGCAGGGTGCAGCACCCCACCATCAGCGGGCGTGTAATTGACGCTAGCGTCAGGGGCGGAGTATATTACGCGCCTTCGGTTCCGGCGGAAAAATCCCGGCTTCCCCGCTCGTTAGTGCCCGTAGCTCAACCGGATAGAGCACCGGCCTTCTAAGCCGGGGGTTGTGGGTTCGAGTCCCGCCGGGCGCGCCACAAAACAGCGTGTTTCGATTTGCTTCGGTGGTGGCTGTAGCTCAGCTGGTAGAGTCCCGGATTGTGATTCCGGTTGTCGCGGGTTCGAGTCCCGTCAGCCACCCCACACTGATTGTCGCCTGTCCCTATCTATTTTGCGCGTATCAGCCGTTGTTGCTCGCGCTGCCATTCCCGGTCTTTTTCAGTATCGCGTTTGTCATGTTGTTTTTTGCCCTTGGCGAGCCCGATTTCAAGCTTGATCCTGCCTTTCGAATAATGCAGGTTCAGCGGCACCAGAGTGTATCCCGCGCGCTCGACACTGCCGATCAGGCGGCTGATTTCCTCAGCATGCAGCAGCAGTTTGCGCGTGCGCGTGGGATCGGGCAGCACATGGGTTGACGCGGTAGGCAAGGGACTGATATGGCAGCCGATCAGGAACAGCTCGGAATTGCCGACCGTCACGTAGGCCTCTTTCAACTGCGCGCGGCCGGCACGGATCGCCTTTACCTCCCAGCCCTCCAAGGCAATACCCGCCTCAAAGCGCTGTTCGATAAAATAGTCGTAAAACGCTTTTTTGTTCTCAACAATGCTCATTGCGTAACCATGTCATGACAAGCCGTATTTTAACCGGGCCGGAGATGGCGCTGCGGATTCCCGTATGAAAGTATCCCGTTCTGCACTGGTTCATTTCAGCGCCGCCCAGATGTTCGGGCTGGTTGATGACATTGAGCGTTATCCCGAATTTTTGCCTTGGTGCAGCGGCACTGTAGTGACCTTGCGCAACCCTGCAACAACCACAGCAACGATCAATATCAGCTACCGCGGCATCCGGCAAAGTTTCTCGACGGAAAACCGCAAGGAATTCCCTCAGCGCATGACCATGCAGCTCGTTGAAGGTCCGTTCAAGACCCTGGATGGTGAATGGCGGTTTACGCCACTGGACGAACAGGCCTGCAAAGTCGATTTCCAGCTGCATTACGAATTTTCAAGCATCTTGCTGGAGAAACTCGTGGGACCTGTATTTGGCTATATCGCCGGCACCATGGTCGATGCCTTCCTGAAGCGGGCAGAGCAGTTGCACCGCGCCCAAGCCGGATGAAAATCTCCGTTGTCTATGCTCTGCCCGAGCGACAGATCGTGCGCGAGCTGGAATTGTCGACAGGTGCAACCGTGGCTGCCGCACTGCGAAAGTCGGGGTTGCTGGAAGAGTTTCCGGTCATTGATCCGGCGGCCACGCCGGTCGGGATATACGGCAGAGTCGCCGCCAGCGACGACATACTGCAACCGGGAGACCGTGTCGAAATTTACCGGCCGTTGACTACCGAACCCAAAGCGGCGCGAAGGCAGCGCAGCAAAAAACGCTGACAAATTACTTGCAGCTGGTATCTGCTGCGCGTTGTGCCCGCGCCATTTCTGCCGCACGTTCGTTATCCTCAAGAAATACACGTTCACCGGTTTTGGGGTCGGTTTTTCCGATACGGACACCAGACTGCAAGCTGCGCAGATAGGACTGTGCAGACTCGCAATTCTGTTTGCGGTCTGCGGTTTCCTGGCTTTTTTCTTCGCCCTTTTTGGCGGCTTCCTGCTGCTCCATTGTACGCTTGCGGAATTCGGCATCGCGTTCCGCCAGGGATTTTTGCGGACTCGCTGTGGCTGCGCCAGGATTGTTGCGAATCCCCGTGGATTCGGCCTTGGTACCGGGAGGGCAGGCCGCCGCGAATTCAACCCGGCCACCGGCGCCTATGCATTTCATGATCTGGGCATGCGCCGTAAAAGGCAGGGTGGCTACAGCGAGGATTGCAAGGAGAGTTTTCATGATCAATACCTGCTCAATTTGGGAGGCGCGGCAACACATCCTGTCCACGCGAGACTGCCCAGAAAATAGCCAGTTTGCGCGCTGCCGTCAATGTAATAACGCCGCAGTCAGTTTACCGTTTACGTCCCAACGCCTATAATCCGCGCTTTGCGAAGGACGCATCCCATGCGCGTGGTGCAGAAAGCCCTGACTTTCGACGATGTGCTGCTGATTCCGGCACATTCTTCAATCCTGCCGCGTGAAGTCAGCCTCAAAACCAAGCTTACCCGCGGCATCTCCCTGAACATACCGCTGTTATCGGCGGCAATGGATACCGTGACCGAATCCCGGCTGGCGATAGCCATTGCCCAGGAAGGCGGGATCGGCATCGTGCACAAGAACATGACGCCCAAAGCCCAGGCCATCGAGGTCACCAAGGTCAAGCGTTTTGAGAGCGGCATCGTCAAGGATCCGATCACCATCACGCAGGACATGACGGTGAAAGACGTGCTGGCACTGACCCGGCAGCACCGCATTTCCGGCTTACCGGTGGTCGGTGCCGACGGCAAGGTGGTGGGCATCGTCACCAACCGCGACCTGCGTTTTGAAAGCAAGCTGAACCAGCCGGTCAAAAACATCATGACACCGCGCGCCAAGTTGATCACGGTGCGCGAAGGCTCGAGCCGCGAAGAAGCGCGGATGCTGATGCACAAACATCGGCTGGAGCGCGTGCTGGTGGTCAACAAGAATTTCGAATTGCGCGGCCTGATCACCGTCAAGGACATCCTGAAATCCTCGGAGCATCCCAACGCCTGCAAGGACAAGCTGGGCCGCTTGCGCGTTGGTGCCGCGGTCGGCGTCGGTGAAGGCACGGAAGAACGCGCCGAGGCGCTGGTCGAAGCCGGGGTTGATGTCATCATCGTCGATACTGCGCACGGTCATTCTGAAGGCGTGCTGAAACGCGTGCGCTGGCTGAAACGCACTTATCCGAAGCTGCAGGTCATCGGCGGTAATATCGCCACGGCTTCCGCCGCAAAAGCACTGGTTGATCATGGTGCCGACGGTGTCAAGGTCGGCATCGGTCCCGGCTCGATCTGCACCACGCGCATCGTGGCCGGTATCGGTGTGCCGCAAATCACCGCCGTGGACAATGTTGCAAAGGCGCTCGCAAAAACAGATGTGCCGCTGATTGCCGACGGCGGCATCCGTTATTCCGGTGATATCGCCAAGGCGATTGCGGCTGGTGCCCATACGGTAATGGTCGGCAGCCTGTTTGCCGGCACCGAAGAATCGCCGGGCGAAATCGAACTGTTCCAGGGGCGTTCCTACAAGTCGTATCGCGGCATGGGTTCGCTGGGCGCGATGCAGCAGGGTTCCGCTGATCGTTACTTCCAGGAACTCGATGAACTCGACACCGAAAAACTGGTGCCTGAGGGCGTTGAAGGCCGCGTGCCGTACAAGGGCGGTGTCGCGCCGCTGATCCTTCAGCTGATGGGCGGCTTGCGTGCAAGCATGGGCTATATGGGCTGCGGCAGCGTCGATGCCATCCGCCGTGAAGCCGAGTTCGTTGAAATTACCTCGGCCGGCATCCGCGAATCCCATGTGCATGACGTGCAGATCGTCAAGGAAGCGCCGAACTATCGTGTCGAATAATTCGCGTTGAATGATTGATCCGCCGGCGCCTTGTGCGCCGGTGCCTGAAAACCAGACGTAATGGTCCAGTCCGTGCACCACGAAAAAATCCTGATCCTCGATTTCGGTTCGCAATACACCCAGTTGATTGCGCGCCGGGTACGCGAACTCCACGTGTACTGCGAACTCCACCCACACGACGTCACCGAAGATTTCATCCGGACCTTCAAACCCGACGGCGTGATCCTGTCCGGTGGCCCGGCTTCGGTATGGGAAGACAGCACACCGCGCGCGCCGAAGCTGGTGTACGAACTGGGTGTGCCGGTGCTGGGCATCTGCTATGGCATGCAGACCATGGCGGAGCAACTTGGCGGCAAGGTCGAGATGGGCAAGGTGCGCGAATTCGGTTATGCCGAAGTGCGTGCACGCGGCCATACCGCCTTGCTGAAAAACATCCAGGACCGGACCACGTCTGATGGCCACGGCATGCTCGACGTGTGGATGAGCCATGGCGACAAGGTCATTGAGCTGCCGCCGGGCTTCAAGCTGATGGCCAACAACGCGACCTGTCCGATTGCCGGCATGGCCGACGAGGCGCGCAAGTTTTACGCTGTACAGTTCCACCCTGAAGTCACGCATACACCGCAGGGCAGGGCGCTGATCGAACGCTTCGTGCTGGGCATCTGCGGGTTGAAGGGCGACTGGAGCATGCCCAACTATGTCGAAGAAGCCGTTGCCCGCATCCGTCGCGATGTCGGCGATGAGGAAGTCATCCTCGGCCTGTCCGGTGGGGTCGATTCCTCGGTGGCGGCGGCGCTGATCCACCGCGCCATCGGCAAACAGCTGACCTGCGTGTTCGTCGATAACGGTCTGCTGCGACTCAATGAAGCGGAACAGGTGATGGCCACCTTTGCGCAAAACCTTGGCGTCAAGGTGATCCACGTCAATGCCCGTGACCAGTTCATGGGACATCTGGCCGGTGTCACCGACCCCGAACAGAAACGCAAAATCATCGGCCGCGAATTCATTGAAGTGTTTCAGGCTGAATCGGCAAAACTGCCCAAAGCTAAATGGCTGGCGCAGGGCACCATTTATCCGGATGTCATCGAATCGGCCGGTGCCAAGACCAAAAAAGCGCACACCATCAAGTCGCACCACAACGTCGGCGGTCTGCCGGACACGCTGCACCTGAAACTGCTGGAGCCGCTACGCGAACTGTTCAAGGACGAAGTGCGTGACTTGGGCCTGGCACTCGGCCTGCCGCGCGACATGGTATTCCGCCATCCCTTCCCGGGTCCCGGTCTGGGCGTGCGCATCCTCGGCGAGGTCAAGGCGCAATATGCCGATCTGCTGCGCGAAGCCGATGCGATTTTTATCGAAGAACTGCGTGCGGCTGACTGGTATGACAAAACTGCGCAGGCTTTTGCCGTATTCCTGCCGGTGAAGTCAGTCGGCGTGATGGGCGACGGCCGCACCTATGAATACGTTGTTGCACTGCGTGCCGTTCAGACCACCGATTTCATGACCGCGCATTGGGCCGAACTGCCGTACAGCCTGCTGGCCAAAGTGTCGAACCGCATCATCAATGAGGTGCGCGGTATCAACCGCGTGGTGTATGACATTTCGGGTAAGCCTCCCGCCACTATCGAGTGGGA
>CAMCYP010000023.1 GCA_945885345.1 Bordetella parapertussis
GGCCCGCGGCCACCCGCCTGGGATGTTGAGAAAAATGTGGGCGCAATCAAATCAAAATCCCGCTCTGCCCGCATCCGCTCCACGAGCACCGAGCCGACCATGCCGCGCCAACCGATGATACCGACCTTCTTCATAAAAACACCTTTTAAAACAATATATTACAACAAATTTATTACAACAAGCGATTGATTACAGCGCCGCAACCACTGCATCACCCATTTCGACGGTACCAACTTTACGCGCACCAGGTTCGTCAATGTCCGGTGTGCGGTAACCCGCCGCCAGCACGCTCTTGACTGCCGCCTCGATGCGGTAAGCCCACTCGTCCTTGTTGAACGTATACCGCAGCATCATCGCTGTCGAGAGGATGGTGGCCAGCGGATTGGCGATGTTCTTGCCGGCGATATCGGGGGCGGAACCGTGAATCGGCTCGTACAGTCCGCCACCACCGGAATTGAGCGAGGCCGAGGGCAGCATGCCGATCGAACCGGTCAGCATTGAGGCTTCATCCGACAGAATGTCACCGAAAATGTTGCCAGTGACAATGACATCAAACTGTTTGGGATTGCGCACCAGTTGCATCGCCGCGTTGTCCACATACATATGCGACAGCGCCACCTGCGGATATTGTTTTGCAACGTCGGTGACGATCTCGCGCCAGAAACGGCTGGTCTCGAGCACGTTTTCCTTGTCCACCGAACACAGTTTCTTGCCGCGCTTCATCGCCGTCTGGAATCCCACTTCGGCGATGCGACGGATCTCAGGCTCCGAATACAGCATGGTGTCGTAACCTTCGCGCTCACCACGCGCATTGTCGCGCCGGCCACGCGGCTCGCCGAAATAAATGTCACCAGTCAGTTCGCGGATGATCATCAGGTCAAGGCCCGACACCACCTCGGGTTTCAGCGTCGATGCGCTGACCAGCTCCGGATACAGCACCGCCGGACGCAGGTTGGCAAACAACCCGAGCTCCTTGCGGATGCGCAGGATGCCCTGCTCCGGGCGCTGCGGTCGCGGCAGCGCGTCGTACTTCGGTCCGCCGACGGCTCCGCACAACACCGCGTCGGCCTCCTTCGCCAGTTTCAGCGTTGACGGCGGCAGCGGATCACCATGCGCGTCAAACCCGGCACCACCGAACGGGGCCTCTTCGAATTCCAGCTTCAAACCATCCGCCGCCAGGCGGCGCAAGACCTTCAGCGCCTGACCAACGATTTCGGGACCGATACCGTCACCGGCGAGTACTGCGATTTTCATTTCAAAATCCGTGTAAAAACAATTGAAAGAGAGAAGGGGAAATGAGTAAAAGCGTTTGGCGCCGCCCGTTCACGCTTTCACTCATTCACAACTTCACGCATCAACTAAAACAACCAGGGCTGCGCCGTCTTGTGTTTCGCCTCGAACGCGCGAATGTCGTCGGCGTGCGCCAGCGTCAGGCCGATGTCATCCAGCCCGTTCAGCATGCAATGCTTGCGGTGCGGGTCGATATCGAAGCTGTAGCTTTCGCCGGAAGGCGTGCTCACCGTCTGCTGCTCGAGGTCGATCGCCAACCGGTAACCCTCGCTGGCCTCCGTTTCGCGGAACAGCTTGTCGACGGTCTTCAGGTCGAGCGTGATCAGCAGCAAGCCGTTCTTCAGGCTGTTGTTGTAAAAAATATCGGCAAAACTCGGCGCGATGATGGTCTGGATGCCGAATTGCAACAGCGCCCAGGGCGCATGTTCACGCGACGAACCGCAGCCGAAGTTTTCCCGTGCCAGCAGCACCGTGGCGCCCTCAAAACGCTTTCGGTTCAGTACGAAATCCGCGTTCAGCGGACGACCGGTGCTGTCGGAATCCGGCTCGCCGCGGTCGAGATAACGCCATTCGTCAAACAGGTTCGGACCGAAGCCCGTACGCTTGATCGATTTCAGGAACTGCTTGGGGATGATCGCGTCGGTATCGACATTGGCACGATCGAGCGGCGCAACCAGCCCCTCTTTGCGAACGAACTTTTCCATGACTTATTGCGCTTTGCGCTGAATGGCCTCGCCGGTTTTCTCAACATCCTTGCCGAGGCCCTGCATGGTATTGCAACCTGCGAGTACCACAGCTGCCAACACAATCAAACACGCGATACGTTTCATGCTCATCTCCTCAGTCAAGATTACGAACATCAACAAAATGCCCGGTAACGGCTGCTGCTGCCGCCATCGCCGGACTCACCAGATGCGTTCTGCCACCCGGGCCCTGACGGCCTTCAAAATTGCGGTTGGAGGTTGAAGCGCAGCGCTCGCCCGGGCTCAACTGGTCCTCGTTCATGCCGAGGCACATCGAGCAACCCGGCTCGCGCCATTCAAAGCCGGCTTCAACGAAAATCTTGTCCAGCCCTTCCTGCTCGGCCTGTGCTTTCACCAGACCGGAACCGGGAACCACCATCGCCAGCTTTACGTTAGCCGCAACCTTGCGCCCCTTGGCCACGGCCGCCGCTGCGCGGATATCCTCAATGCGCGAATTGGTGCAGGCGCCGATGAACACCTTGTCGACAAGAATCTCGGTAATCGGCGTGTTCGGCTTCAGATCCATGTATTTCAGCGCGCGTGCATAGCCCTCCCGTTTCACCGGGTTGGTTTCCTGTGCGGGATCCGGCACCCGGCCGCTCACCGTGGTCACCATCTCCGGTGAAGTACCCCAGGTCACCTGCGGCACGATGTCTTCGGCGCGCAAAGTAATTACTGCATCGAATTTGGCGTCCTTATCGCTGGTCAGCGTGCGCCAGTAAGCGGCCGCTTTGTCCCACAGTGCGCCGGTCGGCGAAAACATGCGGCCCTTGCAGTACTCGATGGTCTTGTCGTCTACCGCGACCATGCCCGTGCGTGCGCCGGCTTCAATCGCCATATTGCACAGGGTCATGCGCCCTTCCATGCTCAAACCACGGATCGCACTGCCGGTGAATTCGATGGCATAACCGGTGCCGCCTGCCGTGCCGATCTTGCCGATGATTGCCAGCGCAACGTCTTTCGCCGTGACGCCGTTGCCCAGCTTGCCCTCGACAGCGACATTCATGTTCTTGTACTTCTTCATCACCATGCACTGCGTGGCGAGAACGTGCTCGACTTCGCTGGTGCCGATGCCGAAGGCCAGCGCACCGAACGCGCCGTGGGTGCTGGTATGCGAATCACCACAGACCACCGTCATACCCGGCAGCGTCGCGCCGTTCTCCGGCCCGATCACATGCACGATGCCCTGACGCTTGTCGAGGAAAGGAAAATAGACCTTGGCCTTGAATTCCTTGATGTTCTTGTCCAGCGTCTCAATCTGCAGCCGCGACACCTTGTCAGTGATGCCGTCGAGGCCCCTGTCCCAGTTGCGCGTCGGCGTGTTGTGGTCAGCGGTTGCCACCACGGAATCGGAGCGCCAAACCGGGCGTCCTGCCAGTTTCAGACCTTCGTAAGCCTGTGGACTGGTGACTTCGTGCACCAGATGGCGGTCGATGTAAATCATTGCCGTCCCGTCCGCTTCTTCGCGCACAAGATGGGCGTCCCAGAGTTTGTCGTAAAGGGTTTTGCCTGCCATGGAAATACCGTTCGGGTGCCAAGCTGTTGAAACCATGGATTATCTCACAGGGCGGCCCCTGCTTTCAGCCCGCGCCACAGTACGGTCGTCGCCAGCATCGCGCAGCCCGCTGCGAGCGTAAACGTCAGTCCGGCACCCAGCCCACCCCAAGCATAGCCACTGGCCAGCCCGCCAATCGCCCCGCCGAGTCCATAGGCCAGACTGCCGTAAATCGCCTGGCCGCGCGCCTGATGACGGCCGCGAAACAGCTTGTGCACCACGCCGATGGCCGCAGCATGGAAGGAACCGAAACTCGCCGCATGCAGGGTCTGCGCCGCCAGCAACAGCCATACGCTGTTCGCGCCCCAGCCGATGACGACAAAACGCAAGGCCGCCAGCAGCGTGCTGGTGATCAGGATCTGGCGCAGCGTGAACGCGCGATACAGATGCGACATCCACACAAAAATGCCGATCTCGCTGATCACGCCCAGCGCCCACAGCCAGCCAGCCAGCGATTTGCTGTAGCCGTGGCCAACGAGGTGGATGGTATAAAACGTGTAATACGGCCCATGCGCCGCAGCCATCAGCGCCGAAGCCGCGACGATGGCGATGACTGCCGGCTGGCGCACGATATGCCACACCGTACGGTCGTCTCCGGGATGCGGCACGGCCGGCGCTTCCGCCACCACGCAGGACAGCAGCAGCATGCAGGCCATCAAACCGGCGATCACCCACAGCACGGCGCGGGGGTTGAAGAAATCCAGCAGATAACCGACCGCCACCACCGCGGCAATAAAACCCACCGAGCCCCAGACGCGGATGCGGCCGTAACGCGCGGTTTCATCACCGAGATGCGACAGCGTGGTCGCCTCCACCAGCGGCAGCGCCGCACTCCAGAAAAACGTCATCACGAACAGCACCGTGCACAGCAGAGCAAAACTCTCGCCGGCAAACACGCCGAGAAACGCCAGCGTACCGACGGCGCCGGACCAGCGCACGACATGAATGCGCCGCCCGCTGCGATCTGCCAGCCAGCCCCACAGATGCGGCGCGAGAATGCGCGTCAGTTGCGGCAGCGCCATCAGCATGCCGATCTCGACGGCACTCATGCCGACCGAATTCAGGTACAGCGCAAAAAACGGCGCGAAGGCGCCGAGATAGGCGAAGTAAAAGAAGTAAAAGGAAGAGAGGTTGAAATAGATCGGCTTGGGCACAGGCGGCACCGTGCGCAGGACACACGGTATTTATAACCTATTATTTTTAATAGATTATTTTATGCTTCGTCAGGGTCGGGGTTTTCCGCCGCAGCCGCCGCGCGCAGTTTCTCGATCACGCCCGCCGGCGCTTGCGCGGCAATGACCGGCGTGCCGCTGCGCACATCCGCGTTCTGCGCACGATGGCGCAGCGCGTGATCCATCAGCGTCAGCGCCAGCATCGCCTCGCAGATCGGTGTCGCGCGAATGCCGACACAGGGATCGTGGCGGCCGTGGGTTTCGATCATCGCCGCATTACCGGCGGTGTCGATGGTGTGGCGCGCAAGGCGAATGCTCGACGTCGGCTTCACTGCGACATTGACGATGATGTCCTGCCCGGTGGAGATGCCGCCGAGCACACCACCCGCGTTGTTGGACACAAAACCCTGAGTCGTCATTTCGTCGGAGTGTTCCGTACCCTTTTGCGCAACCGCGGCAAAGCCGGCGCCGATCTCGACGCCCTTCACTGCGTTGATGCTCATCATGTTGTAAGCGATATCGGCATCGAGTTTGTCGTACACCGGTTCGCCGAGGCCCACCGGCACGCTGGTCGCGACCGTAGTGATTTTTGCGCCGACGGAATCTCCGGACTTGCGCAGCTTGTCCATGAAGGTTTCCAACTCGTCGACGATCTGCGCGTTCGGCGCGAAGAACGGGTTGTTGCCGACTTCATCCCAGGTCACGAACGGGATTTCCACCGGGCCGAGCTGCGACATGTAGCCGCGGATCACCGTGCCGTATTTTTCATGCAGCCATTTTTTCGCGATCGCACCCGCCGCCACGCGCACCGCGGTCTCACGCGCCGACTGGCGCCCGCCGCCGCGGTAATCGCGAATGCCGTATTTCTGCCAGTAGGTGTAATCGGCATGGCCCGGGCGGAACAGATCCTTGATCTTGCCGTAGTCCTTGCTTTTCGCATCGGTGTTGCGGATCAGCAAGCCGATGGGTGTGCCGGTGGTTTTACCTTCGAACACGCCGGAGAGGATTTCAACCTTGTCTTCTTCGCGCCGCTGCGTGACATGGCGCGACGTTCCAGGTTTGCGCCGGTCGAGTTCAAGCTGGATATCGGCCTCGCTCAGCGCCAGTCCCGGCGGGCAGCCGTCCACCACGCAGCCGATCGCCGGCCCGTGCGATTCGCCGAAAGAAGTAACGCAGAACAAGGTACCCAGCGTGCTGCCCGACATGGCTGAAAAACTCCATTAAAATCAAGCACGAAGTTTATCATAGCCGTTACGGTGACCAAGGCGCGATATGAGCGAGAAACCAGACCCCGAAAAGATCAAGGGCCCCGGCGGGCTGAACATGCGCGAACTGCATGAACTGGTGAAGCAAAGCCACGCCCGCGATCAGGCCGGCCGCGCGCCGAACGCGCTCAAACAGCCACAAAGTCGCTGGCAGCGGCTGGCGCGTTACGTCTGGGATAAAAAACGCGGTTAAGTTCAGCGGCCTTTCAGAAAGGCCAAACCCCAGGCCACACCGAATCCAGTGCAGTCCGTCGCCACTGCACCCAGCCCGCCCTTGCAGCTGTGCGCCGACAGGTCCATGTGGATCCACGGCGTCTTGTCGGTAAAGCGCTGCAACAGCCGCGCCGCGAGAATATGGTCGGCTTCGCCATCCAGCGTACACTGTTTGACGTCGGCCACGGCGCTGTCCAGCGCGCTGTCGTAATCCTCATCCATCGGAAACGCGCAGAGTCTTTCGCCGGCATCCACACCGGCCTTCAGCGCCTGGGCGGCCAGCACCTCACTGGTTGCGAAGATGCCGCTGTAGCGACTGCCCAGCGCAACATGCATGGAACCGGTCAGGGTCGCGAAATCGACGATCACGCCGGGTTTCGCTTTCGCCGCCAGCGTCAGCGTATCGGCCAGCACCATGCGCCCCTCGGCATCGGTATGCACGATTTCGATGGTGGTGCCGTTCAGCGCAGTAACAATGTCGTTCTGCTTGTAGGCACGCGGACTGAGGTGGTTCTGCGCCAGCGCCAGCCAGCAGTCGATGTTGACCTTGAGTCCGGCTTCCGTCGCCGCGGCGAGTATGCCCAGCGCCACCGCCGAGCCGTTCATGTCCTCGTGCATGCCCTGCATGTAACGCGCGGGCTTCAGGTTGTGCCCGCCGGTGTCGAAACAGATGCCTTTGCCAACCAGCGCCACGGTTTTTTTCGCGCCGCGCGGCCGGTAATGCAGGCGCACGATGGCCGCGTCTTTTTCATCGCTGCCCTGCGCCACCGCGCAGAACGCACCGGCGCCCATGCGCTTCAGTTTGTTGTAGTCATACTCTTCACGCGTCCAGCCGTATTCACGCGCAATCCCGCGCAATCGCTGGCGATAAACACGGGGCGTCAGCTCGTTCGGCGCCAATACCGTCAGTTCGCGACACAGTTGGCTGCCTTCCGCCACCGCTCGCGCCTGCGCAAAACCGTCAGCAGACTTGTGCCCCCGCATCAGGATCCTGCGCAAAGGTTTCCCTGCGGGTTTTTTCTTGCGCTGGGGCAGCGGCGTACCGTTGACCCACAGTACATAAGCGGCGAGTTCGGCCAGCGCGCGCCGCCCAGTACCGGGACCGGAGATCAGCACCGTGATTTCTTCCGGATGTTCGGCGAGCAATATGCCAACCGCCTTGCGCATGACGGTCTGCTGCTCGAATGCGGATTTTTTCAGGTCAGGCGCCACCCATACCGCCAACGCGCCATCCGGTGTCTGCGCACTGACAGTCACATCCAGAGTTTTTTTGCCGCGGCGGGACAAGGCACGGGCCAGCGTATCGCCCAGCGGCAGCGTTGACGGCGCAGTGCCGGCCGGCGCCACGATCAGCAGGTGTTTTGCCCGGGCGAGTTCGCGCGCGGCGGTCAGACTGCCCTGAGTATGCAACTTGGCCAGCATGGTGGAATTTCCTGTGGTGAATTTCGCAGCAATTATAGCGGTCACGGCCTGTTAAAATCGGCGCGTCAGTCAACGGACTCCATACGATACGCAATGCGCCCCTATCTTGATCTGCTGCGCCATGTGCTCGACAACGGCACGCGCAAATCCGACCGCACCGGCACCGGCACGGTCTCCGTGTTCGGTGCCCAGCTGCGTTTCGATCTCAATACCGGTTTTCCGCTGGTGACCACGAAAAAGGTGCACCTGAAATCGATCATCCATGAACTGCTGTGGTTCCTCAAGGGCGAAACCAACACGCGCTACCTGAAAGAACACGGCGTCACCATCTGGGACGAATGGGCCAAGGCCGACGGTGAACTCGGCCCGGTGTACGGCCGCCAGTGGCGCTCATGGCCCGCAGCCGACGGCCGCCACATCGACCAGATCAGTCAGGTGCTGGAGCAACTGCGCAAGAATCCGGATTCGCGGCGCATGATCGTGTCGGCATGGAATGTCGCCGAGCTCGACCAGATGGCGCTGATGCCCTGCCACGCGTTTTTCCAGTTCTATGTCGCCGACGGCAAGCTCTCCTGCCAGCTCTACCAGCGCAGTGCCGACATGTTCCTCGGCGTACCTTTCAACATTGCGTCGTACGCGCTGCTGACCATGATGATCGCCCAGGTCTGCGGACTGAAGCTGGGCGACTTCGTGCATACCTTCGGCGACACGCACATCTATCTGAACCATTTCGACCAGGCGCACGAACAACTGTCGCGCACACCGCGCCCGCTGCCGGTGATGAAACTGAACCCGGCAGTGAAAGACCTGTTCGCCTTCAAATACGAAGACTTCACGCTGGAAAATTACGATCCGCATCCGGCGATCCGCGCCCCGGTAGCGGTATGACGGCGGCAGCAAAGCCCCGCCTGTCGCTGATCGTGGCGATGGCAAAAAATCGCATCATCGGCGCCAACGGAAAAATTCCCTGGCACTTGCCCAATGAACTGCAGTTATTCAAGCAGGTCACCATGGGTCACCACATCATCATGGGCCGCAAGACCTACGAATCAATCAACCGGCTGCTGCCCGGCCGCACTACGGTCATTGTCACGCGGCAGAAGGATTACGCCATTCCCGGCGCAAAAATTGCACATACACTGGATGAAGCCGTCGCCTTATGCACCGGCGACAGTGAAATCTTCGTCATCGGCGGCGGTGAGCTCTACCGTGCCGCCATGCCCAAGGCGGACCGTATTTACCTGACTGTTGTTGACGCCGAGCCGGCCGGCGATACGCACATGCCCGAATTCGATGCCGCGCAGTGGCGCGTACACAGCACGCAGCGTTACAGCAAAGATGAGCGTCACGCCCACGATTACCGTTTCGAAATCCATGACCGCGTGGCCGCTTAGGCTCGCCACACTGCTGTTGCTCTGCGCTGCGTTCGCCGCGCTAGCCGCTGAATCCCGAATCACCATCAATGACCTGACCGTGCGCGCCGAGGCCGGTGACCGTACGGCGATGCGCGCGCTGGCCGAAGCCTATTACGCCGGCCAGGATGGCGCCGAACAGGATTTCGGCAAAGCCGCTGGTTGGTACCGGAAACTGGCGCAAGGCGGTGATGTCCGGGCGCAAACCAGTCTCGGCCTGATGTACGCGCGCGGTTACGGCGTAAGCAAAAACATGGCGGAAGCCCATCGCTGGTGGAATTTCGCCGCCGCGCAGAATGATCCCGGTGCGCAATTCAACCTCGGGTTGACTTATATCCAGGGCCAGGGGGTTGCAACAGATCCCGCCCGCGCCGCCCGCTGGCTCCGTGAAGCCGCGCGCCGCGGGCATGTGCAGGCCCAGTACAACCTGGGCCTGTTGCTGCACGAGGGCAAAGGTGTTGAACGCAATCCGCAGGAGGCTTATTTCTGGGTCAAGGTTGCCGCGCTGCAGGGCGACGAATACGCACAACAGAACCTCGCCCCGCTGGCTGCCGGATTGCCCGAGGAACAGAAACAAGAGGCGGACAACCGGGCTGCGGCATTCACTCCGCTGCGCAGATGAAATCCTCGTATTTGTCACCGGCAGCACGCGGAATCTGCGTCAGGCGCACCAGCGTCATCCGGTAATCGCAGTCAAGGGCCTTGCGCAGTGCGGCCAGCATTGCGTCGCACTCGGCAGATGTCAGGTCGCGCGGCGCCACGACGCGCAACTCGACATGGTCACGCTCGTGCTGAATCACCTGAAACTGTTCGATGGGCGCGATGTTCGCCCATGACTCAAATGGAAAACTCGGCCAATAACGGGTGCCGTCCAGCCGCAGCAGCATGTTGCGCTGGCGGCCGACAATGCGCGTGAGCACCGGCAGGCCGCGGCCGCAGGCGCAGGGCATGCCGACTTCCGCATAATCGCCGCTGGCGTAACGCAGCAGCGGCATCGCGAAATTGTGCAGCGTTGACACCACGACCTGCCCCGTTTCGCCGGGGGCGCAGGGTGCACCGTTGTCATCCAGGATTTCGACAATCAGGTTTTCCGCCTGCACATGGTAATGCTCGCACTCCGGGCACTGCAGCGCGATATAGCCAAGCTCCTCCGAACTGTAACTGTCGACCAATTCAACGCCCCAGGCCTCCCGCACGATGCCGCGCGTCTCGGGGCGCAGCATCTCGCCATAAGCACGCACCTGCCTGAGCTGCGGCAGTCGCACACCGAGCTCCAGGCTGCGGCTGGCCAGCGCCTGCAGGTTGGTGGTGAAGGACAGCAGGTAATCCGGGTTTTCGTCAGCCAGCCAGCGTAGCTGGTCGTCGAGACTCGCGGCCAGGCTGCGCACCACCGACGGTCCGGTCACGAATGCCGTGGTAGCCGCCCCCCAACCCGGTGCCCGGTAGTCTTCGGTCTTGGTGCGGATCGCCGCGAGCTTGCCGCTGAAATCACGCCGGTGCCACAAATGATCGCGCAAAAGCAATGCATGCCACAGCAGTTGTGTCCATGCCGTACCCCGGGTCACCAACGGCGTGCCGGTCGAACCCGATGACTGGGTCGTGACCAGTGCGCCATGCCCCGGCGGCGGTGCGGTACTGTGCATGTCGTTGCCCGCCTGCTGGATATCGCGGCGCGTACAGAGTGGCAGCGCCCGGTATTGCTCCCAGGATGCGATGCCCGCAGCCCAAGGTGAAAAACGTTCGCGGTAATACGGCACCGTCGCCACCGCATGGCGGAACACCTGCGCAAATTGTTGCAGTTGCAAGTCCCGCAGGCGCTCGACGGGCCACCACTGGCTTTGTTCGAACTGATACTGCAACGCCAGCATCCGCGCCGCATCCGGATTGGAAATGGCAGGCCAGACCATGCCGTCAACCGCGGATCGCAGCGCATTGATCATCGGGCTCGCAGTAACCGGGGCGTGCATGAATCCAGTTTAGCATTCAGCCTTACGGCAGGGTCGGTTATGATATCGCCATGCTTCAACCAATAGCGGGCGCCGTCGATCTGCCAGACGAACCACTCGAACTCAGCGCACCGATCGCCTGGAAAATTGCGGCGGAGCTGTGCCACAAAGATGCCGTCACCGGCGAAAGCTGTGTCTGGAATCACGGCCTGTGGCAGTTCCTGAGAATCATGGGATTGGCCGGCACGGCGGCAAACCGCACTGCGTTTTATCAACATTCGATCAGGAGTTTCGCGGGGAGCAACCCCGAGCCACGCATCCTGATTTCCGGCACCTCGGATTATGCGATGCTCGCGCAGATCGCCCTCGCGGCACAACGCACCGGCATCTCTCCCTTAGTAACTGTCACGGATCTCTGCGAAACCCCGCTTTACCTCAACCGCTGGTACGCCGCAAAAATCGGCATCAATATCCGGACCGTCTGCTCCGACATACTGAGACTTGATCTGCCAGACCCGTTTGACCTGATCTGCACGGACTCGTTTCTGGGCCGATTTCCGCATACGGAGTGGCCGCAACTCGCAACCCGCTGGCACAGCCTGCTGCGGCCCGGCGGCACGCTCCTGACCGCAAGCCAGCTGCGGCTGGATCCAGGACCGGAAAAGATCGTTTTTACCGAAGAGCAGGTCATCGCCTTCAGCAATACGGTGTCCGAAAAAGCGCGGCAATTCGGGATGCGGTACGGAATTACCCCGGAAGATCTTGCCCGGGCTGCAATGCAGTACGGCCAGCACCAGTCCAACCATCCGCTGCGGTCAGCTGAACGCCTGGAGTCACTGCTGGAATACGCCGGTTTTCGCATTGTGGCGCTGACGACCAATTCGACCGGCATCAGCAATAGTGAGAGTATTCGAGGACCTTCAGTGCCCGGGGGCGGAAAATTCCTTTGCGTCGTTGCCACCCGACGCTGAACACGCCTATGAAGAGCGACCGCGAACCTCGCAAATAAAATCCTCGAACTTGCCGCCGGCACTGCGCTGAATTGCATCGCAGTAGACAATCTCCATCCGAAAACCCGGCGGCGCCCGTGACAGCAGCCGCGTACGCAATTGGTATTCCTGCGATTCGTCAAGCGGCACTTCCACCACTAGTCGCGCTTCAATCAGATCAAACGTCTTCTGCACGATCTGGTGCTGTCGTATACGCAGCGTTTCCGTAAGGCCGCGCAGCCCGAACGCCGGCCAGAATTGGCCGCCGTCCGCCATCAGCAGCATGTTGCGCGCGCGCCCGATGATGCGCGACAGCGCCGGCAAACCCCGTCCGCAGGAACAAGGAGCCCCGACCTCCGCATAATCCCCGATCTCGTAACGAACCAGCGGTGTTGCAAAATTATTCAGTGCGGTGACGACAATCCGCCCCACCGCTTCCGGCGCACAGGGCTGGCCTGCCTCGTCCAGCACCTCGACCACCACACCTTCTGCCATGACGTGATAACAGTCGGTTTCTGGGCATTGCAGCGCAATGTACCCCAGTTCGTTACACGAGTACATGTCAGCCACCGGAACATTCCACGCCGCCCGGCACAATTCACGCACCTCCATCGACAGTACCTCTCCACTCGTCCGGACTTCCCGCAATCGTGGCAACCGTACTCCCTGCTTCAGGGATAACTGCGCGAGCACCCCGAGATTCGTGGGATGGGACAGCAGATAATCCGGATCCTGTGCCTGCAACCAGCGGAGCTGCTCCCCGATTTCCGTGCTCACGGGTAAGGTCACCGCACGCCCGGTGCGCACTGTGCCCTGTGTTGCGCTTCCCCACCCCTCACCTTCGTTGCGTGGAACGCCCTGCCTGATCGCAGCCAGCTTGCCATGGAGGTCACGTCGATGCCATGCGTGATCACGCAGGGTAAAGGCGCGCCAGAACAGGCCGCACAGAGCGGTGTTCAACACGCGAACCGGCGTTCCGGTGGAACCCGAAGTGCGAGCCTCCCCGACAGGACCATGCTGCGCCGGGATGCGCGTACTTTTCATGGCCTCAAAGCGAGCCTGCAAATCAGTACGCGCAAGCAGTGGCAGCGTCGAGAACGTTTTCCAGGTCAATGGAAGCGATGGATCGTAGAGCCCGGCCCAGCGCTCTCGGTAGTGCGGCACCGTGGCATAAGCGTGCGCGAGAATACTGGTCAATTGACTCAATTGCAGACTGGCCAGTGCGTCTGCAGTCAGCCACTGCGTATGCTCGAACTGGTAATGCATGGCCAGCAGCGCCGCGGCATCCGGGGTAGGTACCACTGGCCATACCGCACCGGGCAATGCGTTTTCGATTTCCCAGACTGGCGCCACTTGAATGCTTGAATTTTTATTAGTTCAATAAAAACAAATACTTGCTAATTACCCACGACATCAGCCACGCAATCGACGAAATACCGCAGCTGCTCGCCACTGCCCTCCGCCACCAGACCGTGGATGTCGGTGTCGAAACCGGGGAATTGCCGGTTGAACATCCGTGCAAACTGCAAGTACCGCACGATGGTGCTGTTGAAACGTTCTCCGGGAATCAGCAGCGGTATGCCCGGTGGATACGGCGTCAGCAACACGCTGGCCACCCGCCCTTCCAGATGGTCAATCTCGACACGCTCGATCTTGCGATGCGCCATGCGCGCCCAGGCTTCGGCCGGCGGCATTGCCGGCTGCATGTCCGACAGGTACATCTCTGTGGTCAGTCTCGCGATGTCATTGGCCTTGTAGACGCCGTGGATCTGTTCGCACAAATCCTTGAGGCCGATTTTTTCATAGCGCGGATGCGCGGCGAGGAACTCCGGCAGCACGCGCCACAGCGGCCGGTTGTTGTCATAGTCATCCTTGAACTGCTGCAATTCGGTAACCATGGTGTTCCAGCGGCCCTTGGTGATGCCGATGGTGAACATGATGAAAAAGGAATAGAGGCCTGTCTTCTCGACAATGATGCCGTGCTCGGCAAGATACCGGGTCACCACCGCAGCCGGGATACCGCTCTTGGCAAACTTGCCGGTCACGTCCAGACCCGGAGTGATCACCGTGGCCTTGATCGGATCCAGCATGTTGAAACCCGGCTCAAGATTGCCGAAGCCGTGCCAGCGTTCCGAGGGGCGCAGCATCCAGTCGTCGCGGTTGCCCACACCTTCGGCAGCGAGACGTTCCGGCCCCCACACCTTGAACCACCAGTCCTTGCCGAATTCGGCATCGACCTTGCGCATCGCGCGGCGGAAATCCAGCGCCTCCATGATCGATTCCTCGACCAGTGCGGTGCCGCCCGGCGGCTCCATCATCGCCGCCGCCACGTCGCAGGACGCGATGATCGCGTACTGCGGGCTGGTCGATGTGTGCATCAGGTAGGCTTCGTTGAAAGTGTCGTAATCGAGTTTGCGCGTCTCGCTGTCCTGCACCAGGATCTGTGAAGCCTGCGACAGCCCCGCCAGCAGCTTGTGCGTGGACTGGGTCGAAAACACCACCGATTCCTTGGTCCGCGGACGGTCACGGCCGATCGCATGCATGCCGTGGTAGAACTTGTGGAAGGTCGCGTGCGGCAGCCAGGCTTCGTCAAAATGCAGCGTATCGATCTTGCCGTCGAGTTTTTCCTTGATCACATCGACGTTGTAGAGAATGCCGTCGTAGGTGCTCTGGGTGATGGTCAGAATGCGCGGCTTCGACGTCGATTTCGCCGCAAACGGATTGGCGCGGATTTTTTTCTCGATGTTTTCCCAGGTGAATTCTTCCAGCGGGATCGGACCGATGATGCCGAAATGATTGCGTGTCGGCATCAGGAACACCGGCACAGCACCCGTCATGGTGATCGCGTGCAGGATCGACACATGGCAGTTGCGATCGACGATCACCACGTCACCCGGCGCTACCGTCGAATGCCACACCATCTTGTTCGAGGTCGAGGTGCCGTTGGTGACAAAAAACAGGTGATCACAGTTAAAAATCCGCGCCGCGTTGCGCTCCGAAGCCGCCACCGGCCCCGAGTGGTCGAGCAGCTGACCCAGTTCGTCGACCGCGTTGCAGACGTCGGCGCGCAGCAGGTTCTCGCCGAAAAACTGGTGGAACATCTGGCCGACAGGGCTTTTCAGGAAAGCGACACCGCCGGAGTGTCCCGGGCAGTGCCAGGAGTAGGAACCGTCCTGCGCGTAATGCGTCAGCGCGCGGAAAAACGGCGGCGCCAGGCTGTCGAGATAAGCCTTGGATTCGCGCACGATGTAGCGTGCGACGAATTCCGGCGTGTCCTCGAACATGTGGATGAAACCGTGCAGTTCACGCAGCACGTCGTTCGGGATATGCCGCGAGGTCTGGGTCTCGCCGTACAGAAAAATCGGAATTTCGGAATTGCGGAAACGGATCGCCTTGACGAAGGTGCGCAGTTCGCCGATCGTCGATTCCAGTTCCTGTGCCGAAAAGTCATCGTCATCGACCGACAGGATGAAGGCTGAGGCGCGCGACTGTTGCTGTGCAAAAGACGACAGATCACCGTAGCTGGTGACGCCGAGCACTTCCAGGCCCTCTTCCTCCAGCGCCTTGGCCAGCGCACGGATGCCGAGGCCGCTCGTGTTCTCCGAACGGAAGTCTTCGTCGATGATGATGACCGGAAAACGGAAGCGCATGATGCCTCTGCTGGTATGGGTGGGCGTCGGGGGAACTACCGGGGTGTGGACTGGCGGCGCTGAAACGATGCGCACACGATACCGCGCCGTGCCGTCACGGGCGGCTGCGCGCCGGACTGGCGCATTGGGCGGTAATCGCGGAATTCAGCACGCCGCTATCTTAGCGCCGAATCCTGCGGATTCGAAAGGGTTTCCCCATCCCGACTATGTGTTTTTTACAACGATTTTCGGGAATGCGGCGGAATGGTCCTGCTGCTTCTCGGCGATTTTCACCGCGACGCGGCGCGCGATCTGGCGATATATGTCCGCCACCCGGCCGTCGGGATCGACCACCACCGTCGGCTTGCCGGAGTCGGCCTGCATGCGGATGTTGATGTCCAGCGGCAGAGAACCCAGCAGTTCGACGTTGTAATCGGCGCCCATGCGGCTGCCACCGCCTTCGCCGAAGATGTGTTCTTCGTGGCCGCACTTCGAGCAGATGTGCAGCGACATGTTTTCGACGATGCCGAGGATGGGGATGCCCACCTTTTCGAACATCTTCAGGCCCTTGCGCGCATCGATCAGCGCGATGTCCTGCGGCGTGGTGACAATCACGGCACCGGTGACCGGCACGCGCTGCGCCAGTGTCAGCTGGATGTCGCCGGTGCCTGGCGGCAGATCGACGACGAGGTAATCGATATCGCGCCATTTGGTTTCATTCACCAGCTGCTCCAGTGCCTGGGTCACCATCGGACCGCGCCACACCATCGGCGTTTCGGTATCGATCAGGAAACCGATCGACATTGCCTGCAGGCCGTGCGCCTCCATCGGCTCCAGCGATTTGCCGTCTTTGGATTCCGGACGGCCGGCGATGCCCAGCATCATCGGCTGTGACGGGCCGTAGATGTCGGCATCGAGAATGCCGACACTCGCGCCCTCGGCAGCCAGCGCCAGCGCCAGGTTCACTGCGGTGGTACTTTTGCCGACGCCGCCCTTGCCTGATGCGACAGCGATGATATTTTTCACGCCGGGGACCAGTTTTACGCCGCGCTGCACTGCATGCGGCACGATCTTGATCGACACATTGACCGTCACGCTGCCGACGCCGGGCAGGGTTTTCAGTTTGTCCGCCACTGCCTTGCGGATCGGTTCGATCTGGCTCTTGCCGGGATAACCCAGCAGGATATCCACAGCGACGTTGTTACCTTCCACCTTGATGTTTTTCGCAGACTTGCCGGTGACATAGTCCGTTTTGGTGTTGGGATCGGTCAGCTGCTTCAGCGCCGTTTGAACGTCCTGCTCGGTAATCGGGGTAGTGGACATGATTCGGGTTCCATTGCTAATGCGTGGTGAGGCCGCGATTGTAGCGAGATACCCCCCTGCAAACCACCACAACCCTATGCTGGCAAAGGTTTTTTTGCGTCTTTGCCAGAGTCTCCGCAAGGAACCGTGGCAGACGCCCTTCCGCAGACCGGGAGTTTCAGAATAGTTTGTTACAATTCAATCCTTTAGCATCACCCCCCGACTCACACCCATGCCTGACCACACGCAAAAAGCGCGCCGCATTCTTGTGACCTCCGCGCTGCAGGTTTACGACGGCAGCTTCCCGGGCTGTTATTAACTCGCCCATGACTGACATCGCACACAAGCCGCGCCGGATACTTGTCACGTCTGCGCTGCCGTATGCCAATGGCGCCATCCACCTGGGCCATCTGGTCGAGTACATCCAGACCGATATCTGGGTGCGGTTCCAGCGCATGCAGGGCCATACCGTGCATTACGTCGGCGCCGATGACACCCACGGCACGCCGATCATGCTGCGCGCAGACAGCGAAGGCATCACGCCCAAACAACTGATCGACCGCGTCTGGCATGAGCACGACCGAGACTTCAAGAGCTTCGGCGTCGAATTCGACAATTTCTACACTACCGACTCGCCTGAAAACGAAGCGCTATGCGCCGACATCTACGGCAAACTCAAAGCCGCGGACCTGATCGCCACGCGTTCGGTCGAGCAGTTCTACGATCCGGTGAAGCAGATGTTCCTGCCGGATCGCTACATCAAGGGCGAATGCCCGAAGTGTGGCGCGAAAGACCAGTACGGCGACTCCTGCGAAGTCTGCGGCGCGACCTACGCGCCCACCGACCTGAAGAACCCCTATTCCACCGTTTCAGGCGCAGCACCTGTGCGCAAGGCGTCAGAGCATTACTTCTTCAAGCTCTCGGACAAACGCTGCGAAGAATTTCTGCGCGGCTATACCCAGGGCGTCAACGAAAATGCGCACCTGCAAGCCGAAGCCGCCAACAAGATGAAGGAATGGCTGGGCGAAGCCGGCGAAGCGAAACTCTCAGACTGGGACATCTCGCGCGATGCGCCTTACTTCGGCTTTCCGATTCCCGGCACTGACGGCAAGAAATTCTTTTACGTCTGGCTCGATGCACCGGTGGGTTATTTCGGCAGCTTCCTGAACTACGTCAAGAAACAACAAGCCAAGGGCATCACCATCGACGCCGATGCCTTCCTCAAGCCGGGCGGTGATACCGAACTCGTTCACTTCATCGGCAAGGACATCCTCTATTTCCACGCGCTGTTCTGGCCGGCAATGCTGCAGCATTCAGGCTTTCGCACGCCGACTAAGGTCTACGCCCACGGCTTCCTGACCGTGAACGGCGAGAAAATGTCGAAGTCACGCGGCACCTTCATCACTGCAGAGAGTTACATCCAGCAGGGCCTGAATCCGGAATGGCTGCGTTATTACTACGCGGCGAAGCTGAATTCGACGATGGAAGATCTGGATTTGAATCTGGATGATTTTGTGGCGCGGGTGAATAGTGATCTGGTGGGGAAATACGTGAATATCGCCAGCCGTACCGCAACCTTTCTCACAAAATATTTCGACGGTCAGCTGACTTCATGGCAACAACTGGCGGAAATGGATCCCGTCGCGACTGCTGAACGCGCCGAATCCGCCAAAAATATTGCAGAAGCCTACGACTTGCGTGAATACGGCAAGGCTTTACGGGAAATCATGCGTATTGCCGACAGCATCAATCAGTACGTAGATCTGAAGAAACCCTGGATTCTTGCCAAGGACGAGTCACAACGCGATTTACTACAAGTGGTTTGCAGTAAATGCGTATTTGATTTCAAGATGCTGAGCGTTTTCCTTGCGCCAGTGATACCGGCAATTACGCGGCAAGTCGCGCAAGATTTTTTTGCGCTCGGCAGGGATTTCGACTGGCTGGACTACAACATCTATCCTGAAAAAATAAACCCATACAACCATCTGACAAGCCGCGTCGATACAAAACAAATCGCCGCGCTGACCGAAGCCAACAAGGAAAACCTGCAAATGACCACCGCCCCCACGCCCGCACCTGCAACCACCGCCGCAGCACCGGCCGCGACGACAGGCCCGGCAACCATTTCAATCGACGACTTCACCAAAATCGACCTGCGTATCGCCAGGATCGCCAATGCCGAACACGTCGAAGGTGCGGACAAGCTGCTGAAGCTGACGCTGGATGTAGGCGATCTCGGCACCAAGCAGGTCTTCGCCGGCATCAAGGCCGCCTACGACCCTGAGCAGCTGAAAGGCCGGCTGACGGTGGTGGTCGCCAACCTTGCGCCACGTAAAATGAAATTCGGCATGTCCGAAGGCATGGTGCTGGCTGCCAGCGGCGACGCGCCCGGCCTGTACCTGTTGTCGCCGGATTCCGGCGCCCAGCCCGGCCTGCGCATCAAATAACATAACAAAAAAACAGCCGACAACCGTCACCCTCCCGGCCATGGCCAACGACAACCGCACCTTTGTCTGCAGCGTCGCGTTCATCGACATCGTCGAATATTCGAAGAAGTCGGTGGCGGAGCAGATGCGCGCCAAGGAGCAGTTCAACCTGCTGCTGGCGCAGGCGCTGGCAGACGTGCCGACGAAGGACCGCATCATCCTCGACACCGGCGACGGCGCGGCGATCAGCTTCCTCGGCGATCCTGAGGACGGCCTGTTCCTTGCGCTGGCGCTGCGCGACGCGCTCGCCGAACGCAATGATGAATCACTGCGGCTGCGCAGTGGCATCAACCTCGGGCCGGTGCGGCTGGTGAAGGACATCAACGGCCAGCCCAACATCATCGGTGACGGCATCAACGTCGCGCAGCGGGTGATGAGTTTCGCCGACGTGAACCAGGTATTGGCCTCACGCTCCTATTACGAAGTGGTTTCGGCGCTGTCGCCGGATTATGCGCACCTGTTCAGCTTCGAGGGTTCGCGCACCGACAAGCATGTGCGCGAGCATGAGGTATACGCGCTGGGCAAGGACCCGGCGCCGCCGCGTCCGCCGCGGCGCAAGCCCGGTGCCGCCGCAGTGCATGCCAGCGCCGCGCTGGAAAAACTCAGTCATACCGCCAGCACCGCACGCGCCCAGGTCATGCGCCGCCCGCCGCTCGCCACTGCACTGACGGTGGCGCTGATCCTGACCATCGCCATCGGCGTACGAATCGCAGTCAAAAGCGGGGAAGCAGAACGGCAGGCCGAGATTGCGGCATCAAAAGTGGTCATGCCGCGACCGTTGCGGGCGAAACCGCCTGCGGTCGAACCGCTCCCGGTCCCGGTGGCCAAAGCCGAGCCATCACACAAGACGCCTATCCCCAAAAAAACACCACGCCCGGCCGCGGAAGTGACTACAGGTACCCTGCGCTTGAACGTGCTGCCTTGGGGAGAAATCCATATCAATGGCAATCAATACGGCGTTTCCCCCCCTTTGCGCGACATTGCGCTCAAACCCGGTATCTACAAGCTCGAAATCCGCAACCCCGGATTTGCCTCATACCTTCAGGTAGTTGAGGTCATGCCCGGCGAAGAGATTAAAATCCGGCATCGGTTCCGTTAGGGGGAATGCCATGCAACGTTTGTTCATCATCATGCTGTTGCTGTTGCCACTGTTGACCGGCTGCGAAACCATGAAAAAAGGCGTGCAGTCCGTCACGGATTCGCTCGACTTTGACAAAGCCCGCGCCAAATCGCAGGAGTCGGCATTACCAACACCGGAAGCCCGGCTTAAATCAGGCATCGCACAGTATGAAGACGGAAACTATGCCGAGGCGCAACGCCTGCTGCAGGCCGGCCTTGCCGAGGGTCTGACTTCGCGCACTGACCAGGCACGAGCCTACAAATACCTCGCCTTCATCTACTGCGTCACCGACCGCGTCGCGCAATGCCGGCAGGAATTCAGCAACGCCTTCAGCGCCGATCCCAAATTCAGCCTGACCGCCGCCGAAGCCGGACACCCGAGCTGGGGTCCGGTGTACCGCAGCGTCGCCCGCGGCCGCTGAACTTCCGCTCCTGACCCAGCGAATGGAACAACCCGCCAAAATCGGCCGTTACGATGTCGCCTCCGAAATCGGACGCGGCGCGATGGGTGTGGTCTATCGTGCAATGGATCCGATGCTGGAGCGCACGGTGGCCATCAAGACCATCAATATGGCAATCGATCCCGGCGAGATGGAGCACTACGAAAAACGTTTCACCATCGAAGCGCGTGCCGCCGGCGGTCTCAACCATCCGAATATCGTCACCATCCATGACATCGGCCGCAGCGGCGACCTCGCCTACATGGCGATGGAGTTCCTCGAAGGCCGCGAACTGAAGGACCTGATCGCGGACCGCGAACTGACCGTGGACCGCGCACTGGACATCGCTGCGCAGGCTGCCGACGGCCTGGCGTATGCACATCAGCATGATGTCGTGCATCGTGACATCAAACCCGCCAACATCATGATCCTCGGCGACGGCCGGGTGAAAATCATGGACTTCGGCATCGCGCGCATGCGCACCGCCGACGTACGCACCCAGACCGGCGTGGTGCTGGGCTCGCCGCGCTACCTGTCACCGGAGCAGGTGCTGGGCAAACGCTCCGACGGACGCGCCGACATTTTTTCGCTGGGTGTGATCATTTACGAAATGGTCGCCGGGAAGACGCCATTCGACGGCGTCGATGTCAATTCGCTGATGTTCCAGATCGTCAATTTCACGCCACCGCCACCGAGCGCGGTCAACACCGCGCTGCCGCAGATGCTCGACCTGATCATCGCCAAGGCGCTGGCCAAATCCGCCGACGAGCGTTACGCCAGCATCGCCGAACTCGCTGCCGACCTGCGGGCATGCCGCCAGCAGGGGCTGGGGGACATTACGGCACCCCTGATTGCCGTCGCGCAACCGGCCAGCATTGACTTCCAGAAAATGCTGTTTGACGACACTACCCTGCCGGCGTCGCGATCCGCGGACCGCAGCCAGTCGCCCACCCTGCCCGGCGACACCATCCCCTCGCGCGGACTGGCCAAGGAATTCGATTCGATGGCGGCGACCATGCGCCTCGCCGCCAGAACCGGCGCCCTCACCGATCCCGACGCCTTTGCCGCCAACTTCGGCGTCAGCCGCCACTCCATCGACGCTGCCATCATGGATGCCGGCGATGAGTCCGAGCGCAACTGGGGCGCCAACACCGTAATGCGCGCGCCGCCATGGTCCCTGCGCGACCGGCAGATTTTCCTCGGTGCCATCGGTGGCGCACTCGTAATGGGCGTGCTGATCGTTTTCATCTGAAGCTTCCGTCTTCAGTTTTCGCCCGTAAAAATTTCCGCTCGTAAAATTCCAGCCCGTATTTTTTGAAGGAGTGCCATGCGCATCACCGCCGTCGAAGCCATTGCCATTGATATTCCCCTCAGCAAAAATTTCGGCGGCTCGACCTACAGCGTGCTCAAACGCTCGACGGTGATCACACGTTTGCGCACAGACAGCGGATTGACCAGCAACGTCTACAACGGCGACAACCGCGCCCACGGTCCGCAAATTGCAAAACTGATCGAAAACGATTTATTCAATGTAATCAATGGTTTGAGTATTTTCGAGAGAGAGCGCGCCTGGGACCGCATGTTTGCGCTGAGCCACTCCGCCGGCGACAAGAAACTGCTGCTCGAAGCCATCGCCTGCGTCGACTGCGCGATCTGGGATCTCGTCGGTCGCGCGCTGGGTAAAAGCGTGCGTGAACTGATCGGCGGTTACACCACCGAGCTGCCGATCATTTCCATCGGCGGCTATTACATGCCCGGCAAAACCGATGCCGACATCGCGCGCGAAATCACATCGTACCGCGATGCCGGCATGGCCGGCTGCAAATTCAAGGTCGGCGGCCTGTCGCCGGAAGAAGATGCAAAACGCGTCGCCGTTGCGCGCAAAGCGGTCGGCGACGATTTCATCCTCTGCGTCGATGCCAACCGCGGCTGGGCGGCCGAAGACGCGATCCGCTTCGCGCGACTGGTTGCAGCCCACAACATCCGCTGGTTCGAAGAGCCCTGCCACTGGTATGACGACGCCGCGCAGATGGCGCGGGTGCGCCGGGCGATCCCGATGCCGGTCACCGCCGGGCAAAGTGAAATCACCAGCCATGCCATCCGCCGCCTGATCGACGCCGGCGCGGTAGACCTGGTCAATTACGACGTATCCGAAGGCGGCGGCGTCACCGACTGGCTGCGCGCCGCCGGGCTGTGCCGCGCCGCCGGCGTGGCCATGGCGCACCACGAGGAAGCGCAGATCGCCAGCCACCTGCTGGCCGCCGTGCCCCACGGCACCTACGCCGAATGTTTTGCCGATCCGGCGCGGGATCCCGTCTGGCAGTTGATGTGGATCAACCGCCCGCCGATACGCAATGGCATGATGCAGGTCACAACCGGACCCGGTTTTGACATCGAACTTGATGAAAAAATGATCCACAAGTTCCGCACTAACTAAGTACTTCCGCGACGCCTCAAACGATGCCCGTCCTGCCCCGCTTCCGTCCACGCCTGCTCGAAGTCATCGGCGAATACAACGCCGCGCGGCTGCGCACCGATGTGCTGGCCGGCATGACGGTCGGTGTGCTGGCGCTGCCGCTTGCGATTGCATTTGCCATCGCCTCCGGCATGACGCCGGAATCGGGGATCTACACCGCGATCATCGCCGGTTTCATCATCTCCGCGCTCGGCGGCTCAAGGGTGCAGATCGGCGGCCCTACCGGCGCCTTCATCGTCATCGTCTATGGCATCGTCGTCAATTACGGCGTTGCCAACCTGCTGATCTGCACACTGATGGCAGGCTTCATGCTGCTGGCGATGGGCCTGCTGCGCATGGGCACCTGGATCCGCTTCATTCCGGTATCGGTGATCAGCGGTTTCACCAAGGGCATCGCGGTGCTGATCCTGCTGTCGCAAGTACGTGATTTCCTCGGCCTCAGCACCGGACAGCTGCCCGCGGAGTTTTTCGCGCAGATTGCCGTGCTGTGGCAGGCACTGCATACCATCAACTGGGCCGCGGTAGCGCTGGCCCTGGCCTGCCTGGTGCTGATCGTATTCTGGCCACAGGCCTGGCGCATCGTTCCCGCGCCCATCATCGCGCTGGTTGCGGGCACCGCGGCAGTGGCGCTGCTCAACCTGCCGGTGGAAACCATCGGCTCGCGTTTCGGCGGCATTCCGCAGACACTGCCGGGCTTCGCCTTCCCCGAACTCTCGGTGGCCACCATGCGCCACCTGGTGGCGCCGGCCATCGCCATCGCGTTGCTCGGCGCCATCGAATCGCTGCTGTCGGCGACCGTCGCCGACGCCATGATCGACGACCGCCACAAACCCAATCAGGAACTGATGGCACAGGGCATCGCCAACATCATTGCACCGCTGTTCGGCGGCTTCTGCGCCACCGGCGCCATTGCGCGCACCAGCACCAATGTGCGCATGGGCGCTTTCGGCCCGATATCGGGCATCGTGCATGCGCTGACGCTGCTCGCCATCGTGCTGGTCGCCGCCCCCCTGGCCAGGCATGTACCGCTGGCCGCCCTGTCGGCGATCCTGGTCGTCGTCGCCTGGCACATGGGGGAATGGCACGACTTCCGCGAAATGCGCCGCTATACCATGAACTATCGTGCGATCCTGCTCGCGACCTTCGTGCTGACGGTGGTATTCGACCTCACGGTGGCGGTGGAGGCCGGGCTGGTGATGGCGGCGATTTTTTTCATCACCCGCATGTCGTCTCTGACCGGCGTCACTGAAATCACCAACGGCAAGTCTTCAGGCAATGTGCGTAACTACGAAATGTTCGGCTCACTGTTCTTCGGCTCCGCCAACAAGCTGGAACCGCTGCTCGCCCGCGCCGATCCCGCCGATCCGACGCAGGTGATCGTGCTTGATCTGCAGAAAACCCTCAACGTTGACACCACCGGCCTCGACATCCTCGAAGCCCTGCGCCGGAAACTCGCGAAAAACGGCAAGACGCTGGTCATCACCGGCGCCGGCGCGCAGCCGCTGTCGCTGTTCCAGCGCTCGGGATTCGCGCAGAAACTCGGCGGAGAAAATCTTTGCACCGACCGCGCGGCCGGCATGGCGCGCGCAGCGACCGTTCAGGGCCTCAAGTAAGCGTAGCCCTCGCGCTGCTGCAGCCGGGTAATTTCGGCAACCCCGGAGGGCACAAACTGTGCCTCGGGTATGAATTTGTTTTTGCCGATTTTGCGATTGCGCAGCGTGATCAGGCAGACGTCGAACTCCACGCCCTGCTCTTTCAGCTGCTCCACCGCGATGTTGTACGGGTTGCCGCGCGCGTCCTTGGCGCCGTCCATCAGAAAATCAACGCCCTGGGCATGGGTCACGACGACGATCCTCGCCTTCGGGTTGACCTCAAGGTGATTGCTGATGTTGCGCAACGCATTCGCGGCCTGTGCGGCGCTGTCATTGATGTGGTACACCACTTTGTCTTCCGCGATATTGCGGTCGGCGCCGGTCGCGGCGCAGCCGCCGGCCAGCACAGCGATGATCAACAGGGTTCCGGCTGCGATCTGCTTCATGAATACTTTATTCATTGGCTCCTCCGATCCGGGAATTCATTAAAATCAGCGCATCTCAACTCGCTGCGGCAGCCTACTCTGCATGCATTACTGCCGCAAGCAAAGACCCTGTTGCCCATGCGTGAAAAGATTACCCGTCATTTATTGATTCGCGGCCGCGTGCAGGGCGTGGGTTTTCGCAATTACATGGACTACAAGGCAGGGCAACTGGGCATCAGCGGCTGGGTGCGCAACTGCAGCGACGGCAGTGTGGAAGCCGTGGTGCACGGCACGCCAGCGACGGTCGCCGCCATCATTGAATGCGCGCAGCGCGGGCCGCGCGCATCACACGTCAGCGGCGTTACGGTCAGCGATGACGGAAATGACGAGAACTTCGGCGACCGCTTCGAGACCCGCGACACAGTGTAAAAATTACTTTAAAAACAAAAACTTATTTTCATGTCTTCGTCGCGGCAGCGGCACTCTTGCGGATCGCCGCAGCACGCGCCGCGAGTGTGTCGGCCTCCGCCTTGCGGCCCAGCGCATTCAGAGTGTCCGCCAGTTGCGTCAGCGTCAGCGCAACACTGGGACTGTAGGCACCGAGCACCTTTTCCTTCATTGCCAGTGCGCGGCGCAACAACGGCTCCGCCGCTGCATGTTTTCCCTGGACATCCATCACGACGCCGAGATTGCCGAGACTGACTGCGGTGCGCAAATCAGTCCCGTAAGCTTTTTCGAACACCGGCACGGTGCGCCGGTACCAGCGTTCCGCCTCGGAAAAATTCTTCTGCAATTGCAGCACATCGGCAAGATTGTTCATGACGAGTGCCGTCGCAGGATCGTGCGGCCCCAGTGCTTTTTCACGCATTGCCAGCGCCTGGCGCAGGGTCTTCTCGGCCTCCGCATAACGCTGCGCATTCCGCAAAACCAGGCCCAGCGTGACCAGGCTCTGGTCGATCGCACGATGCTGCTTGCCGAAAGTACGCTCGGCCTCGGCCAGGGCCTCCCGCGCCGACGATTCAGCCCGCGGCAGGTCTCCCTGCTGCAGATGGCGGTTCGCCTGGTCGATCAGCGCTTTCCATTCAGCTTCTCCGGCGATGGCCGGCATCGCAATCATCAGCACAGCGGCAAAAAACGCCGCCGGCACGCTGCGCAGCCGCTTATTCAATGCCGTACACAATATTCACGTTCTCCGGCTTCAGCCATTCGCCCAGCGAACGCAGCAGGTCTTCATTGAGGTTGACCTGCCAGGCGGGCCCCAGTTTCACCTCGCAGCGCGCGCCGTTGCTGGTGTATTCGACGGCCACCGTGCAACGGCCCTGGCGGTGCGGGCCCAGCAGTTCCTTGAGCTTCGCACCCGAGGACTGGCCATTGCAGGTCAGGCGGATGCCGCGCGCGTAACGGTTGCGCGCTTCGTTGAGGTCCATGATGTCCATTGCTTCCAGCCGCAGCGAATTATCACCGCCGCCTGAATCCTCAGCGTCGGGATTACGATAACGCTGGCGACCGCGCACCTCAATCACCAGCAGTTCATCCTCGCGCAGCTTGTGACGGTGACGATCGAACACCTCGCGGAACACCACCACTTCATGTTTACCGGTGTCATCGGCCAGGGTCACGATCCCCATGCGGCCGCTGGCCGTGTTCTGCACGCGCACCGACAGTACCACGCCGGCAATGTTCGCCGTGCGACCACCAATGTCGCTGGCGGTCTCCAGATCGCCGAGTTTTTTGCTGACCATGCGCCGCACGTCGTCGCGATAGACATTGAACAGATGGTCGCTGCGGTAATAACCCAGCGCCAGCTTTTCGTTCTGCAGCAGTTCTTTTTTGCTCCAGCGTGCGATATTGGCCGGCGCCACCCCCCGCGGCGCATCGGCGGCGTCGCCGAACAGGCTGTTCTGCGATGCGGCCCGGCTCGCCTGCTCCGCGCTTTCCAGCGCCAACCCGACGCAGGCCATCAGTTCCGCGCGATTGTCATTGATGCCATCAAAAGCACCCGCGCGCACCAGCGACTCGACCACGCGCCGGTTTACCACACGTTTGTCGACGCGATGGCAGAAATCGAACAGATCCCTGAACGGCCCGCCCGTGGTACGCGCCTCGACGATCTGCTGGATGGCGCCTTCGCCGGTGCCCTTGATGCCGCCGAGGCCGTAACGAATGCTTTTTTCGTCCACCGGCTCGAAGCGGTAGCCGCCGGAATTGACGTCGGGCGCCAGCACTTCCAGCCGGTTGTCGCGCGCATCATCAACCAGCTGCTGCACCTTGTCGGTGTCATTCATCACCGCCGACATGTTGGCTGCCATGAACGCGGCCGGATGGTGCGCCTTCATGTACGCGGTCTGGTAGGCAACCAGCGCATACGCCGCAGCATGTGACTTGTTGAAGCCGTAGCCGGCGAATTTTTCCATCAGGTCGAACAGTTCGTCGGCCTTGCGCTGGTCCAGACCGTTCTTCGCCGCACCCTCGCGGAACAAGCCGCGGTGCTCGGCCATCTCTTCGGGTTTTTTCTTGCCCATCGCGCGGCGCAGCAGGTCGGCGCCACCGAGGCTGTAGCCGCCGATGATCTGCGCCATCTGCATCACCTGCTCCTGGTAGACCATGATGGCGTAGGTCTCGGAGAGGATGCTTTCGACGCGCGGATCGGGATAACTGAAGCGCTTGCCGTGTTTGCGCGCGCAAAATTCCGGGATCAGCTCCATCGGCCCCGGACGGTACAGGGCGACCAGCGCGATGATGTCGCCAAAGCGGTCGGGCTTGGCGCTTTTCAGCATGTCGCGCATGCCGCGCGATTCAAACTGGAACACGGCCGAAGTATTGGCTTTGGCAAAAATATCGTACGCCGCCTTGTCGTCCAGCGGCAGTTTTTCCAGCTTCAGCGTTGACGAAGGATCCAGCTGCTTGATGTAACGCAGCGTCCAGTCAAGGATGGTCAGCGTGGTCAGGCCGAGAAAGTCGAACTTGACCAGCCCGATGGCCTCCACATCGTCTTTGTCGAACTGGCTGACCGCAGCATTCGACGCATCGGCAACATACAGCGGGCAGAAATCCGTCAGTTTGCCCGGCGCGATCAGCACGCCGCCGGCATGCATGCCGACATTGCGCGTCAACCCCTCAAGCGTCCCGGCCAGCTCCAGCAGCTCGGCAACCTCTTCTTCCTTCTTCTCGCGCTCGGCGAGCTGCGGCTCCATCTTGCGCGCTTCTTCCAGCGTGATGTGCTTGCCGGGCTGGAAGGGAATCAGCTTGGCCAGCTGGTCGCAGAAGTTGTAACCGAGGTCGAGCACGCGACCGACATCGCGCACGACCGCCTTGGCTGCCATGGTGCCGAAGGTGGCGATCTGCGATACCGAATCCGCACCGTAACGCGTCTTCACATAATCAATGACACGATCACGGCCGTCCTGGCAAAAGTCGATATCGAAGTCGGGCATCGACACCCGCTCCGGATTGAGGAAACGTTCGAACAGCAGGTTGTAACGCAGCGGGTCGAGGTCGGTGATGCCGAGGCTGTACGCCACCAGCGAACCGGCGCCGGAACCGCGGCCGGGCCCTACCGGCACGCCGTTCTGTTTCGCCCAGTTGATGAAGTCAGCGACGATCAGGAAATAACCGGGGAAACCCATCTGCAGGATGGTCTTGATCTCGAATTCCAGCCGCTCGCGGTACACCGGATCCTGCCTGGCGCGCTCCGCCGCATCGGGATACAGCTCGGCAAGGCGCGTATTGAGGCCTGCGCCCGCCTGCTCGCGCAAATGCTGCTCAAGGCTGACGTTTTCCGGCGTCGGAAAATGCGGCAAACGGCTTTTGCCCAGTGTCAGACCCAGCGTGCAGCGCTTGGCAATTTCAATGGTGTTTTCCAGCACCTCCGGCACGTCGGCGAACAGTTCCGCCATCTCGCGCTGGGTCTTGAAATACTGCTCCGTACTGAAACGCTTGGGCCGGCGCTGGTCCGACAGGACGTAGCCCTCGGAGATGCACACCCGCGCCTCGTGCGCGCGGAAATTCTCCGGTTTGAGAAACTGCACCGGATGTGTGGCCACGGCAGGCAGACCGAGCGCAGCCGCCAGTTGCAGCGCGCGCTCGACATGCTGCTCCACCGGGATGGTCGCGGCACCGCCGGTCACCGCCTGGGGTCCCAGGCGCTGCACTTCAAGATAATAACGGCCGGGAAACAGCGTCGCCCACTCCTGCGCCAGCTTGCGCGCGGCCTCTTCGTGGCCGGAAACCAGCGCCTGGCCGACATCACCGTGATGGGCACCCGACAAGGCGATCAACCCGTCGGTTCCGACATCGGTCAGCCACTCCTTCATCACTTCAGCACGGCCGCGGTACTGGTTGCTGCGATAGGCGCGGGTCAGCAGCTCGCACAGACGCAGATAACCCTGATGGTTCTGTGCCAGCAGCAAGATCCGGAACGGATTATCGCGGTCCGCCATGTTGCTCAACCACAGGTCGCAGCCGATGATCGGCTTGATGCCCTTGCCGCGCGCCTCCGTGTAGAACTTGACCAGACCGAAGACATTGCCGAGGTCGGTCAGGCCCAGCGCCGGCATGCCGTCGGCCTTCGCCGCGGCCACGGCTTCATCGACGCGCACGATGCCATCAACGATGGAATATTCGCTGTGCAAGCGCAGATGAATGAACGCAGGCTGCATAAGCCGCTATTTTACGTGCTGGCGCCGTCGGGTTTAAGAGTACGCACAGCTTTGTTTAACACCAATAAAATCCATGACATAGCGACGCCAGCTGCGTACGTTGTATGCAACTGGCGGCAGCATGGCCAGTCCACCGTATTTTCCAGATGTATTTCCCGCATAGAATTCCCGCATAATCCGCCGCCGCGCGACGCCTGAAACAATGACATGAAACCCAGCCACTCCGCCTTCCACGAACTCAACGGCCTGCGCCACCATGTACGCACCTGGGGCCCTGCCGGCGCACCGCCGCTGTTCCTGCTGCACGGCTGGATGGATGTCTCGGCCTCCTTCCAGTTCGTCGTCGATGAACTGCAACGCGACTGGCAGGTGATCGCCCCAGACTGGCGCGGTTTCGGACTTTCCGCATGGTCCGCGCACGGTTACTGGTTTCCGGACTATTACGCCGATCTCGACGCGCTGCTGACGATGTATTCACCGGAGCAACCAGCGCAACTGGTCGGCCACAGCATGGGCGGCGTCATTGCCGGCACTTATGCCGGCATCTGCCCTGAACGCGTGTCGCGGCTGGTATCGCTGGAAGGCTTCGGCCTCGCGCGCACCACACCTGCCGACGCTCCCGGCCGCTACCGGCGCTGGCTGGACGAACTGGGGGAGGAAGCGCGTTTCCGCACTTATCATTCTTTCGATGCGCTGACGGCGCGGCTGCAACGCGACAATCCGCGGCTGAGTGCGGAAAAAGCGCAATACATCGCGCGCATCTGGGCCCATGAAACCGCGCCGGAAGTGATCGAGATGTTCAGCGATCCGCGTCACAAGCGTGCCAATCCGGTGCTGTTCCGCGTCGAGGAGCTGATTGCCTGCTGGCGCGAGATCACGGCGCCTGCGTTATGGGTATTCGGCCGAAACTCCGAAGGCACGGGCTATCTGAAGGACACGCCGGAACAGCTGGCTGAACGCAAGGGCGCGTTGCGCAATTACAAGGAAGCCTGGGTGGAGGACGCAGGGCACATGCTGCACCACGATCAGCCTGCGGCCGTAGCGCGGCTGATTGAAGACTTTCTGGAATGAAATCGATGGACCGGGGCGCGGAAGCGCCCCGGAACACATGGTCAGTCGAGCAGTATGCTGGGGTAGGCAAAACCGAACGTCAGGAAAAACAGAAATAATTTCCCGATGAACGCCGTTTTCTCCGACTGATTCATGTTCTTGTACTTCTTCATGCTTGCCGTCGCCGCACTCCCCTGCGCAGCTTTTTCCTTGGTAGACATTGCTGAATGCTCCTTTAGGTTAGATTGAACGAAAATCCGCAACGGAGCGCCAGTCCCGGCTGTCGCCGGAACCGCGGGAGTAAGCCGCCCCGCCTGCAGACGGGCACAGCATACTCCCGGCAAGCTGTCGCGAGGCTTGCATGGCAGAATCCGCTGATAATCGCCCCCCCACCCTCCCCCTCCCCAATGAACAGAAACCCCGCATCCCCGCTGCTCGGCGTCCTCGGCGGCATGGGCCCGCTGGCTACTGCCGACTTCCTTGCCAAACTGGTGGCCGAAACCCCGGCCACCCGCGACCAAGACCATATTCCCTATGTCGCCTGGGGCGTACCCCAGATCCCGGAACGCGTGGCCGCCATCCTCCGTGGCGGTGAATCCCCGTTGCCGCAGATGCTGCGCGGAATTGCTGCCCTGAAGCAGGCTGGCGCCGACGCCATTGCCATTGCCTGCAATACCGCGCACTACTGGTATGACGATCTCGTCGAACAGGGCGGCCTGCCCATCCTGCACATAGCCGATGCGGTGTGCGACATGCTGATCGAACGCGGCATCACCACCGGTACCGTTGGACTGCTGGGCACCGACGGCACAGTAAAGGCTGGATTTTTCCAGCGGCGTTTTACCGAGCGCGGCCTCCGGTGCATTGTCAGCACCCGCGAAGACCAGGACCAGCTGGTGCTGCCGGCCATCGCCGCGGTGAAAGCCAATGACCTGCCACATGCCCACAAACTTGCCGTGGAAGCCGTGGCGCGCCTGCTCGGCAGCGGTGCGCAGGCGGTGGTTCTGGCGTGCACCGAAACGCCGGTGGCCATCGATTTTGCCGACGGCCCCGTCAACACGCGTTGCGTCGATGCCACGCGCGCGCTGGCGCGAGCCTGCGTCACCTGGTACCGGACGGCGGCCGCATCAGACAAGTCTCTGTAAACAATCACTTTTCATCGAGCGCACCCCCACCCCCGGAAACTGGACAAAGCCGGCGACTTCCCTTAGATTGAATCGCGTAACGCTCCCATGCTGCCATCCAGACGGCTGCCCCCTACATTACTCATCGTTATTGCCATACTTACTGTCACAAGAACACAAGGAGACTAACCATGTTTCGCATTACGCATCTGGTCGCTGTCATCGTCGCCGCGGGCCTGTTCACCGCGCCCGCGCACGCCGCGGAACTGACCGGCACACTGAAAAAAATCAAGGACACCGGCGTCATCAAGGTCGGCCATCGCGACTCCTCCGTGCCGCTCTCCTACCTGGACGACAAGCAGCAGCCGATCGGCTACGCGATGGACATCTGCATGAAAGTCGTCGACCGGGTCAAGGCCGAACTGAAAATGCCGAAGCTGAAGGTCGAGTACGTCCCCGTGACCTCGCAGACCCGCATCCCGATCCTGACCGGCGGCAACATCGACATCGAATGTGGTTCGACCACCAACTCGGTGGAACGCCAGAAGCAGGTTGACTTCGCGCCGACCTACTTCATGACCGGCACCAAGATCATCGTCAAGAAAAGCTCGGGCATCAAGGGTTATGACGGCCTGAAGGGCAAGACCGTGGTCTTCACACAGGGCACCACCAACGAACGCGCGATGAAGGCCTACAACGACGAGAAAAAACTCGGCATCAATTTCATCCCCGCCAAGGACCACGCCGAATCCTTCCTCGCCGTCGAAACCGGCCGTGCCGCGGCATTCCCGATGGACGACGTCCTGCTCTACGGGCTGAAAGCCGGCGCGAAGAACCCGAATGACTACGAAGTCATCGGCGAATTCCTGTCCGACGATCCGTACGCGATCATGCTGCGCAAGGACGACCCGGCCTTCAAGAAAGTCGTCGACAGCGCGGTGGTCGGCCTGTACAAGAGCGGCGAAATCAACAAGATTTACACCAAGTGGTTCCAGTCCAAGATTCCGCCCAAGGGCATCAACATGAATCTGCCCATGTCGGACGGCCTGAAAGCCGCCATCAAGAACCCCAACGACACGGGCGTCGGCGCGTGCGGCAGGATGAAGTGCTGATCCAGTCACGCTGATCCATCCCGTCGGGGGGCTGCGGCCCCCCGATTTTTTTGCGCCGGCTTTCCCGTTGCAGTTACACTGCGTTCATGGACTTCGGCTTTCTGACACAGCCGGCATTCTCCGGTGGTGGCACCTACCTCGACTGGGTCGTCTCCGGCGTCAAGTGGACATTGCTGGTTTCGCTGTGTGCCTGGATCATCGCCTTCGCCGTCGGCTCCGTGCTCGGCGTGCTGCGCACGACAAATGTCTGGTGGCTGAAGGCTCCGTCCACAGCCTATGTCGAGTTGTTCCGCAACATCCCGCTGCTGGTGCAGATGTTCATCTGGTACTTCGTGGTGCCGGAAATCGTGCCCGATGCATTCGGCACCTGGATGAAACAGGGCATGCCGATGCCCGAGTTCTGGAGCGCGGTGCTGGCGCTGGGCTTCTATACCGCGTCCCGCGTCGCCGAGCAGGTGCGCTCCGGCATCCAGTCCATTCCCCGCGGACAAACCCACGCCGCACTCGCCACCGGACTCACCATGCCGCAGGTTTACCGCCATGTGCTGCTGCCGATGGGTTACCGCATCGTGATTCCGCCGCTGACCTCGGAATTCCTGACCATTTTCAAGAATTCCTCGGTGGCGCTCACCATCGGCGTGCTCGAACTCACCGCTCAGGCACGCACCATTTCCGAATACACCTTCCGCACCTTTGAAATTTTCACGCTGGCCACCGTGGTTTATGTGTTGATCACGATGGCGGTGGTCGTCGCAATGCGGCTGCTGGAGCGCCGCGTGCGGGTACCCGGTTACATCGGCACCGGGGAATAGCGCATGTTCCGTTCTCTTTCCGTGCAACAGCACCCAATACCTCCCCTCTCCCGCTTGCGGCGGGAGAGGGGCCGGGGGTGAGGGAAAATGTTTTCGAATTTCGATTTCGACGTCATCCAGCGCGCGCTGCCCTACCTTGGACAGGGCATGCTGACAACGCTGTGGCTGACCCTGCTGGCGATGGTCGGCGGCATCGTGCTCGGCACCATACTCGCGCTGATGCGGCTGTCCAGCATCAAATTCATCAGTATCCCTGCCGGCATTTACGTCAACCTGCTGCGTGCAACCCCGCTGATCCTGGTGATTTTCTGGTTTTATTTCCTGGTACCGATCGCCGTCAAACAAATCAGCGGCGACAGCTACGCCCAGGGCATCGGCCCGTTCTACTCGGCGCTGATCGCGTTCACGCTGTTTGAGGCGGCCTACTACTGTGAAATCATCCGCGCCGGCATCCAGAGCGTGCCCGAGGGCCAGGTCAATGCCGGCTATGCCTTGGGCCTCAGTTACCCGCAGGCGACCCGGCTGGTCGTGCTGCCGCAGGCCTTTCGCAACATGGTGCCGATCCTGCTGACTCAGGGCATCATCCTGTTCCAGGACACCTCGCTGGTGTACGTGGTCGGCCTGACCGATTTCATGGGCGCGGCGAGCAAGGTCGCGCAGCGCGACGGGCGGCTGGTGGAAATGTACCTGTTCGCGGCCCTGATCTATTTCATCTTCTGCTTCCTTGCGTCGTATACCGTCAAGCGGCTGCAGTTGCGCATCACGCCGCCGCGTTAACAGGCCCCTAGAAAGGCACCCGTCATGCCCATGATCGAATTCAAGAGCATCAGCAAGTGGTACGGCAGCTTCCAGGTGCTGAAGGACTGCACAACCCAGGTCGAAAAAGGCGAGGTCATCGTCGTCTGCGGCCCTTCGGGTTCGGGCAAGTCAACGCTGATTAAATGCGTCAACGGGCTGGAACCCTTCCAGGCGGGCAGCCTGATCGTCAACGGCCAGTCGGTAGGCGACAAGGCGACCAACCTGCCGCAGCTGCGCGCCAAAATCGGCATGGTGTTCCAGAACTTCGAACTGTTCCCGCACATGAACGTCACGGCCAACCTGAACCTGGCGCAGGTCAAAGTGCTGGGGCGCGGCGCCGAGGAAGCCACCGCCAAATCCCATGCCCTGCTCAAACGTGTCGGCCTGATCGATCATGCGCAGAAATTCCCGGGTCAGCTCTCCGGTGGCCAGCAGCAGCGCGTGGCCATTGCCCGCGCGCTGGCCATGGACCCGATCGCGATGCTGTTCGACGAGCCGACCTCGGCACTCGACCCGGAGATGATCAACGAAGTACTCGATGTGATGGTTGAGCTAGCCCAGGAAGGCATGACCATGATGTGCGTGACCCACGAGATGGGTTTTGCGCGCAAGGTCGCCCACCGCGTGATTTTCATGGATCGCGGTGAAATCGTCGAAGACGCCACCAAGGACGAATTCTTCGGCACGCCGCGCTCGGAGCGCGCGCAGCAGTTTTTGTCTAAAATCCTTCACCACTGACCGGGCGCACACGGGTAGAATGCGCGCTTTCTCAAGGAAGCGCATTCAATCCGGCGCACGCTGACATGGCCTCAAGCAAGACCACAAAAAAATCCGCAGTCCAGTACGACTGCAGCAAATGCCCCGGCTACTGTTGCAGCTATCCCCTGATCGAAGTCGGCAAACGCGACATCGCGCGACTGGCCAAGCATTTCGAAATCACCTACAAACAGGCTGAGACCCGTTACACGCGCTACGTCAAATCGGAAAAAATCCGTTCACTGCGCCAGCAGGACGACAAGCACTACGGAAAAATCTGCAAGATGTTCGACACCAAAAAGCGCCAGTGCACGGTGTATGAGGCACGGCCCACGGTGTGCCGTGATTACCCGGAAGGCAAGCGCTGCGGCTACTACGAGTTCCTGCAGTTCGAACGCGAACAACAGGGCGATGACAAGTTCATCGCGACAACCCACAACAACTAGACCATCACGACCCGAGTTCTAGGCTTAATAAAACAAATAAAAACAACAGGTTATGTAATATTTCGCCCTGATGACCACCATGAAAAACCCCGCGCTGCGGCGCGGGGTTTTTTTACGGGCTCCGCAACTTCAGCAGCCGGCCGTGCAATGGCCGCCGGCGTCAAACTCCATGGTCCTGCCGCTCAGAGGAACATGCACCGGCACCTTGACCGCCTTCATGAAGGTCTCGGTCTTGGTACCCGGCAACACCTTGCCGCCTTTGGTCGCGACCTCATTGGCGTGCGATGCAATCACCGAAGCCGGCTTGACCAGGTCGTTGATCACGTAAGCCGCTTCCTTCGGTCCCGTGGAAAACCCATCGCCGATGTTCATCACGGCCAGCGTCGCCTTGTAGTAGCCGCGCACTACCCTGTCCTGCGCCGCCGTGATGCCGGTGTCGCCGGAAAGATAAGCCACGAGGCCGTTGCTGAACGTCAGCACATAACCGGTCGCCTCGCCGACATAGCCGGCGATACCCGCTTCCTTCATGTTCTTGCCCAGCTCGCCGCCAATGTAGTCGGGATCAAGGCCATTGCTGTGCAACGCGGGCACCGTCGCAATCGTCACGCCACCGACCTTCACGCTGCCGCCGAAACGCGCGAGGATCGAGTCCCTCGGGTCGCCGCCGTTCGCTTTCAGCTTGTTGGCAAAAAATGGCGGCATTTCACTGCCGGTCACGATCTTGGCTTTCTTTGCCAGCGCGATGTTCACCGAACTCGAATTCGGCAGCGCCGATACCGACATGTCGGGCTTGTCGCAACTGCCCGAATTGGGCGCCTTGTTGTGCGCATTGCCGAGATGGTCGCCATGCATATGGCTGACCAGGATGATGTCGATCTTGCCCAGGCGGGGATCATTCGCTCCCGCAACCGTCCGGCCGGCGTCATAGAGGATGCGCGTGCCGTTCGGATCCTCGAAGATCAGCGCCCGGTCCTGCGGGCAGAACTCGCCTTCCTGCCCGCCCAGCGGTGTCACTTTCACATTGGCTGCGCTTGCGCCCAGTGCCACCAGTCCCGCCAGCATTGCCGCAACTGCCCTGCATGTCGTTTTCATGATCCCCTCCGTGTTTGAAAAATCAGCGGCCTCAACTCCGGCCGTCACACATGCGCGCCATCAGCGCACGCAAAAAAACCTCGCAACGCACCAGCTGTTCCAGTGTAACGAACTCGTCGGGCTTGTGTGCCTCGCGGATCGAACCGGGCCCGCATACCACCGTCGGCACGCCTGCCACCTGAAACTGTGAGGCTTCGGTGCCGAATGACACCTTGGCGATGTCGTTGCTGCCGGAAAATTCCTGCGCCAGCGCGGTAATCTCCGCCTCGGCGCCGGTATTGAGTGCAGGAATCTCCGACATTTTCACAATTTTGAACCCGCTTCGCGGATCAACCGCATGCATTTCCGGTTCGATCACATCCCGTACATGCGCCTCGAATTCCCTCAGCAATGCATTCGGATCATCACCCGGCAGATTGCGGAATTCAAAATCGAACACGCAGTCGTGCGGCACGATGTTCAGCGCGGTGCCGCCGCGAATCACACCCGTATGCACCGTCGTGTAGGCCACATCAAAGCCGCGATCATAGGGCCCGCGGTCGCGGTGCCGCCGCGCGAGCCGCTTGAGAAAGGCCACTGCCTCTGCCGCTGCCTCCACCGCATTGACGCCGCACGGGGCATAGGCCGAATGCGACGCCAGGCCGCGCACCGTGCAGCGGTAACTCTGCTTGCCCTTGTGCGCAATCACCGGCCGCATTTCCGTCGGTTCGCCGACAATGCACGACAAGGGCTTGATGCCCGCCTGCATCATGTCGGTCAGCAGGTCACGCACACCGAGGCAACCGACTTCCTCGTCATAGGAAAACGCCAGGTGCACCGGCGTCTTTAATCCACGCTGCACGAACTCCGGCACCAGCGCCAGCGCACAGGCAATGAAACTTTTCATGTCGGAAGTACCGCGGCCATAGAGGCGGCCATCGCGCTCGGTCACCGTGAACGGATCCGTCGCCCACTCCTGACCGTCCACCGGCACTACATCGGTGTGGCCCGACAGCACCACGCCGGGCACGCCACGCGGGCCCAGCGTCGCAAACAGGTTGGCCTTGCGCTTGTCGGCGTCGAAAGTCATGCGCAGGTCGGCATCGAGCGGCCGCAGCAGCTCGCGCACGTAATCAATCAGTTCGAGATTGGAATCCCGGCTGACCGTTGGAAACGCGATTAATTCGCGGATCAGCTTCAGCGTCCCGGCACCGGGTGTAGCAGGCGGATTCATGGCAACGTCCGTCGTTAAAGGGGCAGGATAGGCAGGCCCGCCTGCACTGTCAACGCAGGGCTGCGGTATGCTTGAGTCCTGCCATGAAAAAACAATTCACTCTGATATCCGCCCTGCTCGTCGCACTGCTGTGCACAACAGCGCCTGCTGCCGAACTGCGCATTGGTCTCTCCGGTGAAGTGACTTCACTCGATCCGCAGCTGCTCGCCTCGCAGCCCAACCTGACCGTGGCGCGCCATGTATTTGAATCGCTGACCGATGTCGATCCGCAAACAAAATTAATCCCGGGACTCGCCGAGAGTTGGCGTGCTGTCGATGCCACCACCTGGGAATTCAAGCTGCGCCGCGGCGTTAAATTTCATGACGGCTCCGACTTCACCGCTGAAGACGTCGCGTTTTCGTTGCAGCGCCCGTTGTCGATCAAGGGCAGTCCGGGCGGGTTTGCCTCCTACGTGCGCTATATCGCATCGGCCACGGCCGTCGATGCGCACACGCTGCGCATCAAAACAAAATATCCCTATGGCGCATTGCCCGAGGAAATCAATTCCATCCTGATCGTTTCAAAAAAACATGCACTGAACGCAGGCCCCGAAGATTTTGATTCGGGCCGCGCGATGATCGGCACCGGACCGTACAAATTCGTGAAGTACCAGCGCGGCGACCGGCTCGAACTCGCGCGCAATGATCAGTGGTGGGGAAAACGTCCGGCCTGGCCAAGTTGGGATAGGGTCACGCTGCGCATCATTCCCGCAGACCCGTCGCGCACTGCGGCGCTGCTCTCCGGCGAACTCGACGTGATCGAGCACGTACCCTCGGCAGATATAAAAAATCTCAATAAAAACAATAAATTACGAGTCGTACAAACCACTTCCTGGCGCACCATCCTGCTCCACCTCGACCAGTATCGCGCGCAGCCGCCGGGGGTCACCGACAACAATGGCAAACCGCTCGCCAAAAATCCGTTCATGGACCTGCGCGTGCGCCAGGCAATATCCAAAGCCATCAACCGCAGCGCCATCGCCGAACGCGTGATGGAAGGCCTCGCTGTGCCTGCCGCCAACATCGTGTCACCGGGTGTGTTCGGCCACAACGCGGCGCTGAAACCCGAAGCCTACGATCCCGAAGGCGCAAAAAAACTGCTCGCCGCAGCCGGCTATCCCAAGGGCTTCCGCGTCACGCTCGCCGGCCCCAACAACCGTTACATCAATGATGAACAGGTATTGCAGACCGTGGCACAACTGCTGACCCGCGTCGGCATCACCACCCGCGTCGAGGCAACGCCGATGTCGGCTTTTCTCGGGCGGGTGCGCAAGGAAGAAACCGGCTTCATGCTGCTCGGCTGGGGCACCTTCGCCGCGGACCTCGCGTTGCGCTCGCTGGTCGCCACGCCGAATCCGGAAAAAGGCTATGGCGCATGGAACTGGGGGCATTACAGCAATCCCAAAGTCGATGCGCTGATGGAGCAAGCCCTCGCCAGCGTTGACCGCACCAAACGCGAAGCACTGGCGCGCGACGCCAACACGCTGGCAATGACCGACCTCGCCTTCATTCCACTGCACCACCAGGTCGTGAGCTGGGCAATGCGCGCCGGCCTGGATTACACACCGCGCACGGACGAGTTCACCCTTGCCCATCATTTCACGCCGCGCGGACGCTGAGCACACCTCCTCAAACCGGACACATGACAAAACACGATGACCGACCCCAACGCCTATTCCGTTGAAATATCTGCCCCGGACATTTCGTCTTACCGTGCGGGCAATACCGGCATTGAGTATTTCACCCGGATCGACAGCGGCAAACCCGGTCCCCATGTGATGCTGACCGCGCTGGTGCACGGCAATGAAATCTGCGGCGCAATCGTCCTTGATGAACTGCTTCGCGGCGACATCCGCCCGCTCCACGGCCGGCTCACGCTAGCGTTCTGCAATGTCGCCGCGTTCGAGCACTTCGACCCCGCCAAACCCGAAGCCTCGCGCTGGGTCGACGAGGATTTCAACCGGCTGTGGACACCCGAGGTGCTCGACGGCAAACGCGACAGTGTCGAACTGCGCCGCGCCCGGATCGTCCGCCCCTATCTCCACGACGTCGACTTTTTGCTCGACACCCATTCGATGCAGCACCCGTCAGAACCGCTGCTGCTCGCAGGGTCGCTCGCCAAGGGCCGGCTGCTGGCCGCTGAAGTCGCTTACCCCGCCCTCGCCGTCTGCGATTCGGGGCATGCGGCCGGCAAGCGCATGCGCGACTATGCCGCTTTCGGCGATGCCACCAGTCCGAAAAACGCACTGCTGGTCGAATGCGGCCAGCACTGGGCGCGGCGCACCGTGGATGTCGCGCGCGAGACCACGCTGCGTTTCCTTGCCCGCTACGGCATCATCGATCCTGAAAACGGGCCGTGGCGCTTCGCCGCGACGCCATTGCCGCAGCAAATCGTTGAAGTGACCCATCCGGTCACTATCACCTCGGAAACATTCCGTTTCGCGCGGCCGTTCACCGGGCTGGAGGTGATCGATCAGGCGGGAACCCTCATCGGCTGGGACGGTGAACACGAAGTACGCACGCCGTACGACCGCTGCGTGCTGGTGATGCCATCGAAACGGCTTTATCGCGGACAGACCGCCGTGCGCCTGGGCCGTTTTGTCACGGTTTCTGCGTAATCCGGCATCCCGGCCCGGGCACCGCTGATGCTGAACTTCATCCTGCATCGCCTCGCCCAAAGCATAGCAACGCTCATCGTGATGTCGCTGCTGGTGTTCATCGGCGTCTATGCCATCGGCAACCCGGTGGACATTCTGATCAATCCACAGGCCGACCAGGCAGAAATCGCGCAGACCATTGCGCAACTCGGGCTCGACAAGCCGCTATGGCAGCAGTACTGGATATTCCTCAAAAGCGCATTCGGCGGCGATCTTGGCCTGTCCTTCGCTGCCAACGTGCCGGCCATCACATTGATCCTCGAACGCATGCCGGCAACATTGGAACTGGCTTTCACCGCCATGCTGATCGCCATCGTGTTCGGCATCCCGCTGGGCCTGCTCGCCGGACTGAAGCCGGATTCATGGGTCGGCCGCAGCATCATGGCCGGCTCCATTCTCGGCTTCTCGCTGCCGACGTTCTGGGTCGGACTGATGCTGATCATGGTGTTCTCGGTGCAACTCGGCTGGCTGCCGACCACGGGACGCGGCGCCACCATTGATGTCTTCGGTATCCCTGTCAGTTTCCTGACCTGGGACGGCATCCGCCACCTGATCCTGCCCGCGACCAACCTCGCACTGTTCCAGCTGGCACTGCTGATCCGCCTCACCCGCGCCGGCACGCGCGAAGCCATGCTGCAGGATTACGTGCGCTACGCCCGCGCCAAAGGTGTACCCGAACGCGACGTGGTCCGAGTACATGTCCTGCGCAACATCCTGATTCCGGTGGTCACGGTGGTCGGACTGGAACTCGGTTCGCTGATCGCTTTTGCCGTGGTCACTGAAACCGTGTTTGCATGGCCGGGCATGGGCAAGCTGCTGATCGACTCCATCAATGTGCTCGACCGCCCGGTGATCGTCGCCTACCTGCTGGTGATCGTGTTTTTATTCATCTTCATCAACCTGCTGGTCGACCTGCTCTACACCGCGCTTGATCCGCGGGTGCGATTGAAAGGTTCACGATGACCGCCGCACTGTCACCCGGCCGCGAATTCGCCATCGGCTTTGCCCGCGACCGCATCGCACTGGGCGCATTCTGGGTATTGTGCCTGTTGCTGATCGCAACCCTGATTGCGCCGTGGATCACGCCGCAAAATCCGTACGACCTCGCACAACTCGACATCCTCGACGCCAAACTCGCACCGGGCGCGAAAGCCGCAGCGGGATACACCTACTGGCTGGGCAGCGACGACCAGGGCCGCGACATGGTCTCGGCGATTCTCTATGGTCTGCGCATCAGTCTCGGTGTCGGCGTAATGTCCACGGTCGCCGCGCTGGGACTGGGACTGGTCATCGGACTGGTCTCGGCACGCGCCGGGGGCTGGATCGACGCGCTGATCATGCGCATCGTCGACCTGCAACTGTCCTTCCCGGCCATCCTGGTTGCATTGATATTGCTGGCACTGGCCGGACAAGGCATCGACAAGATCATCATCGCACTGGTCGTTGTGCAATGGGCCTATTACGCGCGCACCGTACGCGGCGCGGCGCTGGTCGAACTGAAAAAGGAATATGTTGATGCTGCGGTCTGCGCCGGCTACAGCGGCGCGCGCATCCTGTTCCGCCACGTGCTGCCCAATGTGCTGCCGCCGCTGATTGTCGTCGCCACGGTGCAGGTCGCCCACGCGATCGCACTAGAAGCCACGCTGTCCTTCCTTGGCCTCGGCATGCCGATCACCTCACCGTCGCTGGGCCTGCTGATCGCCAACGGCTACACCCACCTGCTGTCGGGCAAATACTGGATCAGCTTTTTCCCGGGGATTGCGCTGCTGGTGACGATTGTTGCGATCAACCTGGTCGGGGACCAGTTGCGGGATGTGTTGAATCCGCGGTTGAAATAAAACACTGATTCGGTCCCTGGGGGATCCCCGCCCAAAGCCCGAACCAGGCTCTGATCGTCCCAACGATTAAGGCTTGATCCCCGAAGCCTTGACCACCTTGCTCCAGCGTTCGATCTCCTCGCCGAGCATCTTGCGAAAATACTCCGGCGTTTCTGCGATCGGATCGGCACCCATCTGCGCCAGCTTGTTGCGGAAATCCTCGCGCTGCACGGCCTTGACGATGACATTGTTCAGCGTGGTGACCACCGATTGCGGTGTGCCGCGTTGCGACAACACGCCGTACCAGGTCTGGGTGACGAATCCCTTCAGGCCGCCTTCGATCATCGTCGGCACCTCGGGCATCAGCGCAGAGCGTTTTTCACCGGTGATCGCCAGCACGCGCATGCGGCTCAGCAGCGGCTGCGCGGCGGGAATGTTGGTGAAGGAGAACTCGACTTCACCGCTGGCCAGCGCGACCAGCGACGGGCCGGTGCCCTTGTACGGGATGTGGGTGAAGTCGCCCTGGATCATCAGCTTCAGCATTTCGCCCGACAGGTGCTGGGTGCTGCCACTGCCCGAGGACGAGAAATTCATCTTGCCGGGATTCTTCTTCACCACGGCGATGAACTCCTTGACGTTTTTCGCCGGCAGCGAGGGATGTGTCACCAGCAGATTGGCGCTGCTCGAAAACACTGCGATCGGCACGAAGTCCTTCACCGGATCGTAGTTGAGCTTGGGATAAAGGCTGACGTTGACGCCCAGCGCCGCCGAACTCAGGAACAGGTTATAGCCGTCGGCCGGCTGCTTGATCAGGAATTCTGCGGCGATGTTCTGTGCCTGGCCGGCGCGGTTCTCGACAATGACCTGCTGCCCGAGCGCCTCGGTGATCTGCGGCGCAATCAGCCGGGCCATGATGTCGCTGCCGCCGCCTGGGGCGTAGCCCACGATCATGCGGATGGGTTTGACCGGGTATTTGTCCTGCGCTACGGCAAATCCGCTGCAACCCAGCACCACGCCCAGCGCGGCCATCATCAGTTTCTGCTGCATTTTTCCTCCGTTGAATATGGTTTTTACTGGTTTATTACGGGTTGCCGAGATAATCGCGCTTGCCGATATGCACACCGTTGTGGCGCAGGATGTTGTAGGCGGTCGTGACATGGAAATAAAAGTTTGGCAGCGCGTGACCGAGCAGGAACTGCATGCCCTTGTAGGTGGTGCTTTTTTCACCGCGGCGCAGCGTAATGTCATTGTCTTCGCAGCCATCGATCTGTTCGGGCTGGATCGACTGCACGAAAGCAATGGTCGTCGCGATCCGCTTCTTCAGCTCGGCCAGTGTCTGCTCGGTATCTTCGTTCACCGGAATATCCACGCCGGCCAGCCGCGCCACTGCGCCCTTGGCGGTATCGCAGGCGATCTGCACCTGGCGCGCCATCGCGAACATGTCCGGATACAGCCGGAATGCAGTCAATGCCGTAGGGTCGATTTTGCTTGCATCGACATGGGCCTGTGCCTTGTCGAGGATGGCCGACAGATTGGTCAGAATGTTGACGAAGCGCGGTACGCTGGCCTCATACATGGAAATGGTCATGGCGAGAATTCCTGAAAAATGCATGCGTTGAACAACGGGAACGGGGCAGTATGCGCGAATTTGGCTGAAGCCGGTGCGACGTGCCGACACAATGAGGCCGGCTCAGCTTCAACGCGGAGCGGAAACCTCCACCCAGTCGGCGATATCGTCCAGCAGTGCGGTAACAGCAACGTTGAACGCCTGTACCGCACCAGGTGCATCATAGCTCGGCACAGGGGCCGAGCGCTCGAAGGTGCGTCGAGCCAGTAATATCCGCCGCACCGGATCCGTGAGTTCCGCAGTTACCACCACCTTCACGTTCCCGGGTACGGTAGCGGCATCATGATAAAACTCCGCCAGGTGCGTGCCGAGAATCACCTGGCCTTTGATGCCACCAAGCACCGTGGCCACAGTGCTGAAGGAGCCGGCACGCTCCAGGCGCATGACCAGAAGTTCGGATAGTCGCCGTCCCGGGCGTTCCGCCCAGGTATGAAGCTGGTAATAGGCGCGCATGCCGGGCGCGCGACTGTAGACGATGTCCTGGGTTTCGTAAAAACCGGATACCGTGGTGGGTGCAACCAGCAGCGTGGCCGCGCGGGGTAGCACGGCTGCCTTTGCTCCGGCAGGCGGTGCTTCAAGAACGTAATAACGCTGCACTTCCTGAGGTCCGAACGATGCGCAGCCCCCCAGCACCGTCATCACGACCGATGCCAACACTGCCCGCGTGAATGGTTTCATTTTGACGCCTCCCCCGGCCCCATGCTGCCCTTGGCCGGCCCGAACAACGCGCGGCCCGGCTCACTGAGCCGGCGGGCCGCCATCCCCAGCGCATCAGCTGTCGTGCGCAGCTCCTGGGCAGTCACCCGCAATTCGACATTGCCGTCAGCCAGCAATCCATCCATCTGCCCTGACAGACGCGCCACATCCGCACTCATCTGGCGAACGGCAGCAGACACTTCCCTGACCGCCGTGGTGGACTCTTCGCCCAGCGTGTCATAACGCAGCGCCAGCTTGTGTGCATCTTCCCTGACCACGACGCTCATGCTGCGCACTTCATCAGCAGCGTGGCCCAGCGATGCGAGCGTCTTGTCCAGCCCGGCCATGCTGCGGCTCATATCCCCTGAAATCTGGCGCAGGTTGACCAGGGTTTCCCTGAGCGCCACCTGATTTTCGTCCGACAACGCGATGTTGATACGCCGCATTGTTTCATCCGCACGCTGCGCCACCTGTGATATTGATTCCGTGAGTTTGTATTCGGATTCACCTTCGGCGATCAACGGATAAGGCTCATCCGCCGGCACTTCGGTCAGCGGCGGACTCTCCTCATCGGCATTGGCCAGCTGAATATTGGCAATCCCGGTCAGCAATTGCCGCTCGACCGTGGCACGGGTGCTCTGGCGGACGGGTGCGGAGCTGTCGACCCGGATCACCACTTCCACCGAGCCCGGGCGGCGGGCCGAGATGCGGAATCCCGTTACCGTGCCGACCTTGATGCCCTGCATCTTGACGTCACTGCGGATCTGCAGGCCTTCCAGCGACTGGCGGGCAAAATAAATCTTGTACGGCATGTTATCGCGTTCTCCACCGGAGCCCTTGAGCCATACGGCGGCGACAACAATCAGCGCCAGCAACGCCAGCACCACGGCCCCGACCAGAGTGTACTTCGCTTCCGGTTCCATCAACTCTCTTTCCGCCCGGCCGGTGTACGCGCCGAAAAATAGTCCCTGATCCAGGGGTCGCCGCTCCGCATCACGGCATCCACCGTGCCGTCAGCGATGACCTTGCCACCCGACAGTACGATGACCCGGTCGATAATGGAAAGCAGTGTATCCAGATCATGGGTCACGATAAAGACCGTGAGACCGAGGCCGTCACTCAACACCCGCACCAGATGGTCAAAGGCACGGGCGCTGATCGGATCCAGTCCCGATGTCGGCTCGTCCAGAAACAGGATTTCCGGTTCCAGGGCAAGGGCCCGCGCCAACGCGACCCGTTTCCGCATGCCGCCCGACAGTTCTGCGGGCATCCTGGCACCCGCCTCCGGCGCCAATCCCACCAGTGACAGCTTGAATCCGACCAGCGGCGCAATCAGTTCTTCCGGCAGATCGGTATGCTCCCGAAACGGCACCGCGATGTTTTCCGCCACGGTCAGCGAGGAGAACAGCGCGCCGTCCTGGAACAACATGCCGAAGCGGCGGCGCAACCTGCTCAACGCAGCGGCGCTGCTGTTCCAGACATCGGCATCCAGCAGGCGAACGGTGCCGGCCGTCGGCCGCAGCAATCCGATAATCTCTTTCACCAGCACCGACTTGCCGGTGCCGCTGCCACCGATCAGTGCAACCACCTGCCCCCGACGCACGCTGAAGCTGACTCCGTCGTGTATCGCCGTCGAGCCGAAACGGGTGACGATGCTGTCTACCTGCAGCACCACATCCTGCTGGACAACCGTGGGTGCGGTGTTCGTATCCACTCAGATATCCAGATGCTGGAAGACGATGGCAAATACCGCGTCAAGCACAATCACCCAGACAATGCTTTGCACGACAGTGGAGGTGGTGTTTTCACCGACGCTGCGGGCGTCCCGCGCCACCAGCATGCCCATGCGACAGGCGATGATCGCGATGAACGCCGCAAACACCGGCGCCTTCACCAAGCCGACGACCGGCGCGCTCATCGGCAGCACACTGTGCAGTCGCTCGAGAAACGTCTGCACGGGAACATCCAGTTGCCAGGAAGCGATCAGCATCCCGCCGGCAATGCCCGCGAGGTCGCCGACAAAAACCAGCAACGGCAGTGCCACCATGATCGCCACCAGCCGCGGGATCACCAGCACCTGGACCGGCGACAGCCCGAGCGTGCTGATCGCGTCGATTTCCTCCTGCACCTTCATGGTCCCGATCTGGGCGGTAAATGCCGCACCGGAACGCCCGGCGACAATGACCGCCACCAGCAGCGGCGACAGTTCGCGGCAAACGGCCAGCCCCACACCATCGACGACGAAAATGTTGGCGCCGTAACGCTGCGCCTGCAGTCCGAGCAGGTAGGTAAACACCACGCCGATCAGGAAGGTCACCAATGCCGCGATGGGAATGGCATCCAGGCAGATGACTTCAAACTGGGAGGCGGTTTCCTTGAATCGGAACAGTTTTGGCCGGCGCAACAGCACCAGCAGTTCGGACGCCACCGTACCGACAAACGCGACATGAACCTGCAGCAGATGCCACAGCTTGAACGTCGCAGCGCCGATCCGCGACAGCGGATCCCGGCGCCGGTTCTTCACGACAGCGGGCGGACAGGTCATACGTTCCCGGACCAGTTCCAGCAGGCGCGCATGGCGCGGGTCAAACCCGCGCAGGGTCACCATGGATTCGGTACAACCGATACCTGCCAGGTGCCGGTAAAGGATGAACCCGGCCGCGGTATCGAGTTCCTGCAGGCCGCTGCCTTCCAGTACGAAATGTTTGCAGGTGGCCAATCCCGACGACTGCAATGCAGCGGAGATCGCCGCCAGATTCGACAGGCGCCAGACGCCGTCCAGACGCAAAACCGCCGTCCCGTCCTCGGACTCCAGCTGTATCCACCGGGCTGCCTTGCTCATCAGAACCATCATACAACCCAAACACGGAACTCATGAACCTGCCAGGCCCTCGACCGCCTGCAGAAAAAAATGCCGCCGGAGCTGCATGGGAATGCGGATTACGGGCTGCTGCAAAAACAGATCGGCCGCGAACGCCAGATCACCATCTACCGATCTGATCAACCGCCGCTTCGGCCACTCCACCTACTCCAAGGACTACGAGTTCTTCCGTGCCCCGGTGCGCCAGTTGTGGGAGGCCGGGCTGGATGACGTGCGCCGCGGCCCATAAAATAATAATAAAATCAAATACTTACATAACTCCGGCCAGCAGCCCCGCTCAGAACAGGTCTTTCCACTTGGCCTTTACCTTTTCCTGCAGTTCCTTGCTGGCTTCAGCGACCGCGGGGAATTCATGTAAATGGTCGTACGGCCGGCAGGCGTCGATAATGGCCTTGGAGTTGTACGGCGCGTTGTAACGGTAGGCGACGAACATCGGGTCGTTCTTCGAACCCATGCCACGCCTGATGATGTCGATGTCGATCTCGGGATCACTGCGTGTGGCGACCGCCCACATCACTTCCTGCAGGTTGGACGGATCGATATCCTCGTCGACCACCACTGTGTAACGCGACATGTAGGCACCGACGCCGCACTGGTTGAGGATGTGCCCGGCCTGGCGCGCATGGCCGGCATAGCGCTGCCGGATCGCCACCACGTTGAACATGCGTGCGCCGCCGATTTCATGTGCCCACACACTCGCCACATCCGGCACGCCGGCGGCAAGCAATGCATCAAACAGCAGCGCGGAACGCATCACCGCCTTGGAATAGGAATAATCGTTCGGCGGTTTTGCCGGCGGACTGCCGACGATGATCGGGTCGTTGCGGTAGTACACGCGCTCAATGGTCATCACCGGAGCCGTACCCTCCTTGCCCGGGTAATAGCCGTGGAATTCGCCGAAGGGGCCTTCGAGTTTGACGTCACCGGGATGACAGTAACCTTCGAGCACGATTTCCGCGCCCGCCGGAATCGGCAACCCGGTCAGTTCACCATGCACCACCTGCACCGGTTCGCCGAGGATGGCGCCGATGTAGTTGTACTCGCACATGCCAAACGGCACTTCGATGCCGGAAATCAGGTAGCCCAGCGGATCGCAGCCGATGACGATCGCCACCGGGAACGGTTTACCCGCCTTCATGTACTTGTCGTACTGGATGGCGCCGTGTTTGCCGGGAATCATGTCCAGACCGACATGGTTTTTGTCGTGCACCATCACGCGGTAGGTGCCGACATTGACCCAGTCCGAATCAAGATCCCTGGTCACCACGCAGCAACCGGTGCCGATGTACGGCCCGCCGTCTTTCTCATGCCACAGCGGTGACGGAAAAATGTTGATGTCGACGTCCTTGCCGGCCTGGATGTTTTCCAGCACCGGGCCGGTCTCGACCAGCACCGACTCGTATTTCGGCGCTTCCGTCTGCCAATCTTTGGGCAACCCGCGCAGTTGCTGCACTAAGTCATGGTGATTGCGCTCCACCGGCAGACGCAGGATGGACGACAATCTGGCGGGGCTCGCTGTAGTACAAGTGACCACGCGAAAACCCTTGGCATAACCCGGGATATCATCGAACAGCAGCGCTGGTGCACCGTCGATCTTGACGTTCAGTTCGCTGATCGCGCCGAGCTCCAGCTTGGCGTCTGCGCCGCGCACGTCCTTCAATTCACCGAGGGAACGCGCAGTGTCCAGCCAGGCGCGCAGATCGAGGGGATTGCCGGCAGGACGTTTCATGGTCAACCCTTGCGTTTTTTTGCCGCAAGCCGCACGGCCTTGATGATTTCAGTATAAGCCGCGCAGCGGCACAGGTTGCCCGCCAGATAGTGACGGATTTCGTCATCAGACGGATTCGGATGCGCATCCAGCAGTTGCCGCGTCATCAGGATAAAACCCGGGGTGCAGAAACCGCACTGGAAAGCCCCGGTGTCGATGAAGGCCTGCTGCACGACATCAAGCTCGCCATCGGCGCTATCCTCGATGGTGCGCACATCGGCGCCATCGACCAGTGTCGCCATGGTCAGGCAACCCGATACCGCCGCGCCATTGACCACTACCGTGCAACAGCCGCACAAGCCCTGCGCGCAGCTCTCGCGCGCGCCGAACAGACCCTGCCCCTGCAGCAGCTCAACCAGATTCTGGTGGTTGCCGGCATGTACTGTCACCGGACGGCCGTTTAACCGGAAAGAAATATTTTTATGCGTTGTAGTCATTCTCAATCTTTCAGCGGATTGCCCGCATTCGCGCGCAGCCCGCGATACACCGCCTCCGCAGTCAGCGGCAATGTCATCAGGCGTACACCGACCGCATCATCAATCGCATTGGCGATCGCCGGTGACACTCCGAAGGTGCCGCTTTCGCCGACGCCCTTGGCACCGAAGGGCCCGGAATGCTGCACCATGTCGACGGCTTCGTTTTCCATGATTGCCGGTAGGTCGCGAATGCCGGGAATCTTGTAATCCGCCAGTGATGCATTGGTGACCTGCCCGGCGTCGAAATCCATGCGCTCGGACAGCGTGAAGCCGAGCTGCATGATGGTCGCACCGGAAATCTGGGTTTCGACAATGGCAGGATTCACCGGGCGACCGACATCGACCAGATTCACCAGCCGCGTGATTTTGAATTCACCTGTTTCGGTATCGACCTCAACTTCTGCACCGGTAGCCCCAATCATCCAGAACGGTGTTGCTTCCTGTGTCAGGCCGGTGCCCGGCTCCGGTGGCGTATACGGCGGAATGAAACTGCCGATGCCGACGATATTGCCGGCCTGCATGCCATATTTTTTGCGAAAAATATCCGGAATCGGCGTGGTCTCTGCCGACAGACCGACGTCGCGCGCCAAAGCCAGCAGCTTGTCACGCGCATCCTCGGCCGCGAGTTTGACTGCATGACCCATGTGGTAGGTCGAACGCGAACCCAGAGTCGCCATGTCGTACGGTGTGACATCAGTATCGGGATGCACCAGCGTCACCGACTCCACCGGAATGCCCAGCGCCTCGGCGACGATCTGTGCCATGGCGGTATCCGAACCCTGCCCCATGTCCACGGTGCTGCAATGGACCATGCAACTGCCGTCGGCGCCGACGTTGACGATAGCCACCGAGGTCGTCGGCGAAATGCTCGCCTTGAAGCCGATCGCAATACCGCGACCGCGGCGCACAGTGCCGGAACCTTTATCGAAGGGTTTTTCCCAGGCCATGCGCTGCGCCAGGCGCTCCAGCACCGGCTCGATGCCGGCGTCGCGCATCAGCGTACCCGTCGCCTGCGGCCGGCCTTCACGCAGAATGTTTTTGCGGCGAATCGCCAGCGGATCAATCTTAAGCTCCCGCGCGATCATGTCGGTATGGCTCTCGTAAGCCCACACCAATTGCGGTATGCCGAAGCCACGCAAGGCGCCGGCAGCCGGCAAATTCGTGTACAACGCGTACGAATCGATGCTGACATGGTCGATATCGTACGGGCCTGCAGCCGTGAAACCGGATTTCTGCGTCACCCGCGGACCGATGTCGGCATAAGCGCCACCGTTCCACCACACTTCGCATTCGCGGGCGAGGATTTTCCCGTCCTTGCTGACGCCGCTCTTGATGCGCAGCGTCGTCGCGTGCTTGGTGATCTGGTAGAACTGCTCCTCCATGGTCAGCGCAATTTTCACCGGCCGGCCAGCGAGCAGCGCCGCTGCCGACACCAGTGCCTCAAGCTTGATGTAGAGCTTGGCGCCGAAACCGCCGCCCAGGTACGGCACCTTGACCCGCACCCTGTATTCCGGCCAGCCGAGCAGCCGCGCGATTTCGATGCGCACAAACGAAGGGCTTTGCGACGCAGTATGGATCACCAGCTGGTTCGGCGTGGGGTCGGCCACTGTAACAAAAGGCTCCAGCGGCAGATGCAACACCTGCTGGGTGCGGAAGGTGTGTTCGAATACATGATCGGCTTCGGCAAAGATCCTCTGTGCATCACCGCGACGCAGATGAAAATCCAGGGCGATATTGGTATCACGTTTGTCTTTGAGGTGTTTCAGATCGGGAAAGGTCCCCGCCGGTTTCAGCACCTCATGCACCACGGCCTTCGAAGTCATCGCCTCGATTTCATCGAACACCGCGGGCAGTTCTTCATAGTCAGCAACGATCAGTTGTGCAGCTGCCTCGGCGATATGCGGATCGGCTGCCAGCACCAGGGCCACCGGCTCACCGACATGGCGCACTTTGTCGACTGCCAGGATCGGCTGATCGTGGAAGGCCGGGCCGTAATAAGGCTCTGGGATCAGTTTGCAGATATCAGCAGCGGTATAGACCGCATGGACACCGGGCATCGCCTGCGCCGCGGCGACATCAACACTGAGCAGGCGCGCATGCGCCACCGTGCTGCGATGGATCTTGCCGTACAACATACCGGGCAGCCGCAGGTTGTGCACATACTCGGCCTTGCCGGTGACCTTGGCCCGCGCTTCAACGCGAGGGATCGACTGGCCGACCGACACAAATTCGGCAGCGACGGAATTGTTCTTGCCTAATGTGATTGCCAAAACCTGCGCTCCTGGATTTTCTTAAGCAGCCAGCGCTTTGCGCACGGCACGTCCCGCGTACACCCGCAGCAGTTCAGTCTTGTAGGGCGCCGAACCGTGGGCATCTCCCGTCAGCTCCGCTTCTGCTGCAGCCGCGTCTCCCACCCGTGCCAGCACGGCATCGGTCACGGTCGCGCCGCGCAGCGCTGCTTCAGCCGACGGCAAGCGCAGCGGTTTTTCGGTGGCGGCACTGACCACGAACCGCGCATCCTGCACCACCCGGCCATCCGTCTGCAGGGATACCGCGATGCCCAGCGTCGGCCAGTCATCGGCAGCGCGCGTGGTCAGCTTGATATAGGCGGAGCACCATCCGGCCTGCGCCGGCACGATGACCTCGCTGATCAGTTCATTGGGTGCCAGCGTGGTTTCGTAATAACCGGCGTAGAGATCGGCAACCGCCAGCGTACGCGAACCCGCGGTCGCCGCAGTCACCACCTGCGCACCCAGCGCCATCAGCACTGGCGGCAGATCCATGTGCGGATCGCCATGTGCGAGATGACCACCCAGTGTGGCAACATTGCGCACTCGCACGTTGGACAGCGTGCGCAGGGTGTCGATAATGACCGGCGCGCGTTTTTTGACTGCAGCCGTGCGGCCCAGCGCGCTCAAGGTCACCAGCGCGCCGATGCGCAGGCCGCCGTCCGGGGCGGACGCCACCCTGGCGTAACGTTTTTCAATGCCGCGCAGACTGACCAGCCGCGTCGGCTGGAACACGCCGGCTTTCATCATCAGCATCAATGCGGTGCCGCCGCCAAAAACGCGCACTGAGGGATCGCCGGCGTCGAGCAGTTTCAGTGCGGCCCTCAGCGACCGCGGTTCGGCCAGTTCAAACGGGCTCATGCCGCCCCCTGCGCAGTCGCAAAGGCCGCACCCAGATTTTTCGCAAACTGTTTCTCCATGTCCCTGGCCTTGGCTTTCAGCACCGGCTGCCCGATGCTGCCCAGCTTTCCGGTCAGCACAGTGTCAATTTCATATTGAATGGTGGTGTGGTCGCCTGCTGCGATCAACCGCGTCGCCGATGTCGCACTCAGCCGGCCGACCAGCCCCATGGGCGCGCCTTCGATTTTTGCCGTAATCAGTTCCGGTGCCACCACTTCGATCAGTTCCACGGTGACCTTGAACTTGAATGTCATGTAAGCAACCCTGGTTTCGAGTACCGCATCAAAGCGCCGTTCGTCGAGCGGTGTCAGGTCGCGCACGCCGTCAATACAGGATGCAAAAAAATGGATGTCCTGCAATTTTCTGAACACGGCGTCGCGCGGCGCAGCAACTGCAATCTCCCCGCTGAATTTCATTGTTTTTATGCCGTCGTGAAAGCGGTCTACTGTAATGGCAGCATGCGCGAAAATCAATGCGCGGAACCCTGTCGCCGGATGAAAAAATCCCCCCGCACCTTGCGGCAGCGGGGGGATTTCTGCTTAATGCGGCAAATACTGGCCGCAGATATATTGGACGGTAACGCTTAGCGCGAACCGCCGGCGCTGCGCCGGCTGCTGTCGGAACGGAAACCGCCGCGACCGCGTGCATCACGCGAAGGCGGCGCGCCACGACGCGCACCCGGACGGCCGGTACGTTTGCCGCCGCCGCTATCGCTGCGAATCGGGTTTTTCGCTTCAAAACCCGGAACGCTCCAGCGCTCGATGGTACGGCCGATGTAATGCTCGATCTGTTTCAGCTGGCGCACGTCTTCCGACGAGGCGAATGAAATCGCCGTGCCGGTGGCACCGGCACGACCAGTGCGGCCGATGCGGTGTACATAATCCTCGGCTACTTTCGGCAGATCGTAATTGAACACATGTGAAATGCTGGCAACATCAATGCCGCGCGCGGCGACGTCAGTGGCCACCAGCACCTTGACCGCGCCACTGCGCAGGCGCGCCAGTGTGCGGTTGCGTTGCGACTGGTTCATGTTGCCGTGCAGGGCAGCAGCTTCGTGGCCGGCGTGAAACAACTTGTCCGCCAGACGATCCGCACCGTGTTTGGTCGCGGTAAAGACGATGGACTGCGCCTGGCATTCGTCCGAACGCAGCACATGGTCGAGCAGACGATGCTTGTGACTGCCGTCATCGACGTAATGCAGACGCTGCAGGATGTTATCGTGCTGCGCCTTGGGTGCGGACAC
>CAMCYP010000024.1 GCA_945885345.1 Bordetella parapertussis
GAGCGCCTGCGCGATGCGCGCGTTTTGCGCCCGCTGCTCCAAGTAAAATAACCGCAGTTTTTCTTAATCTACCGGAATCAAAAAAAGCCATGCGTTACGACCTGCACAGCCACGTCATCCCGCCGACTATCATCGCGGCGATGGAAAAAGACCCCGCACGATTCCAGACCAGCATCACCGAAAAGGACGGCAATAAATATTTCGATGTGCACGGCCGTCCGGCGATTCTGAGTCCCGAGTTCTACGATGCCGACTTCAAGGTCGAGTGGATGAACCAGAACAAACTCGACGTGTCGGTGATCTCGGTCGGCCCGCCGATTTATTTTTACTGGCTGTCACCGGACGCGGGGCTGCATGCGGCGAAGCTGGCCAACGACGGCATCGCGCAGATGGTGGCGAAACACCCGTCGCGGCTGCGCGGCATGGCGCACCTGCCGATGCAGGATCCGGATGCCGCGATTGCCGAACTGGAACGTGTGGTGAATGAGCATGGGTTCAAGGCCGTCGAACTGGCGACTTCGATCGAAGGCACGGCGCTGGCCGACAAAAAATTCCGCAAGGTGCTGAAAACCATCGAGCAGTTGGGCTGCTTCATCTTCGCCCATCCCTACCAGTGCCTGGCCAAGGGCGGCATGGAAGAGTACTACCTGTCGAATTTCGTCGGTTTCCCGCTGGACACCACACTGATGGTGGCGCACCTGATGTTCAGCGGTGCGCTGGATGAAATGCCCGATCTCAAAATCATGCTGGCGCACGGTGGCGGTTTCATTCCGTACCAGATCGGCCGCTTCCGCCATGGCCACCAGGTGCGCAACGAACCCAAGGTCAACAATGCGACGCCGCCGCGCGAACTGTTCAAACGTTTTTATTTCGACTGCCTGACCCACGATCCGCAGGCGGCCAGATACCTGATCGACCAGGTCGGTGCTGACCGCGTGGTCATCGGTACCGACCATCCCTTCGACATGGCGCCGCTCGATGTGCCGGCGGCGGTGGAGGGTATCCCGGGGCTGACTGACGAACAGAAGGCCTGGGTGTGTGAACGCACGGCAAAAGCATTGCTCGGGGAGGCCTGAGCGGAGCGTACTGCGGTTTTGCAGTATCCTGAGATCCTGACAACCGGTTGCGAAGAACGAAAATAAGGGAGACGGCAATGGCGATGAATCTGGACAAGAAGAAGGCCGGCATGGCCGCCGCTGGCATAGCGGTGCTGGGCGTGGCCGGATGGCTGGCCTGGGACATGTTCATGGGCGCGCCACCCCCGCCGCCGATCGTGATCAAGGCCAAACCGCCGGCGGCCAAACCGGCGGCACAGGCCGCGGCAGCGCCGGGTAAACCGGCTGAAGCGACCGCGAAGCCTGCGGTCGAAGCCGCAGCAAAACCCGCGGCTGAGGCGGCACCTGCAGCCAAACCGGCAGCCGTTCCCGTTCCGGTTCTTGCTGCGCCAGTTCTGCCAGTCCTTACAACTGCGGCTGCACCGGCTGACGCAGGCCCGCGCGCGCTGACCGCACGTTCAAAACTCGATGCGCGGGAATGCCTGAAGCAGGAGACCAACCAGGCCATCCAGCGCTGCGCCGAAAGTTTTCGCTGATTGCAGTAATTCCGGCGTAAAAAAAAGCGCGGCTGATGCCGCGCTTTTTTTATTGCCGCGGTGTTTATCCGCCGGATGCGGCCTTGATGCCTGCCGCCTTCACCAGCTTGCCGAATTTTTCGATTTCCGCTTTCAGGTAGGCGTGGAACTGCTCGGGTGTGCCGCCAATGATCTGTGCGCCGACATCGGCATGGCGCTTCTGGATGTCGGGGTCGGCGAGGATGCCGGTGAACTCCTTGTGCAGGCGGGCGATGATCGGCGCCGGCGTGCCTGCGGGCGCGGTGATGGCGGACCACGACGAGTTTTCATAACCGGGAATACCGGCCTCCGAGACGGTCGGGAGTTCCGACAGCACGGACAGACGTTTGGAGCCAGTGGTGGCCAGCGCGCGTACCCGGCCGGTCTTTACGTGAGGTACTGTAGAGATCGCGTTGTTGAACAGCACTTCGACCTGGCCGGCGATGAGGTCGGTCAGCGACGGTGCTGAACTCTTGTACGGGATGTGCGTCATTCGGGTGCCGGTCATCATGCTGAACAGTTCGCCGCAGATATGGCTGAAACCGCCGATACCCGAGGAGCCGTAGTTAAGCTGTCCCGGCCGCGCCCGTGCCAGCGCTACCAGTTCCTTGACCGACTTTACCGGCACCGAGGGATGCACGATCAGCACGCCGGGCGAGCTCGATACCTGGATGATGGGGGCCAGGTCCTTTACCACGTCAAACGGCAGCTTGTAGAGGTGCGGGTTTACCGCGTAGGTGCCCACGGTCGAGATGACGATGGTGTAACCGTCGGGCGGGGCCTTGACCGTGAGTTCCAGGCCGATGTTGCCATTGGCGCCGCCGCGGTTGTCGATCAGCACCTGCTGGCCGACGCGCTGCGCCAGCTTTTCACCCAGCATGCGGCCCTGGATGTCGGTCGGACCGCCGGCTATGAAGGGCACGATAAAACGAATTGGCTTGACGGGATAATTTTGCGCGTAAGCCGGGATGGTGGTGATTACGGACAGCGACAGTGCAGCAGCAAAACAACGGCACAGGTTCGGCTTCATCACATCCTCCTCGAGGTGGTGCATGAGCTGCGGGTGTACCAATGTAGTCAGGCGCGCAAAGTCTCCTTCAGGCGCATCACAGCGGAATCGGGGCTGGTCAGTACGCGGCAACCGGTCTGTGCCGGAATCAGGCGTGCGGCAGTGGCCATCGAAAACTGGCCGAGCACCAGTGCGTCACAGGGCATCAACCCGGCGGCGGCATCGGCGATCAGGCGGTCGTGGCTGCCGGCATCGCCGCGCTGCAGGGCGGCGAGCGCATCCGGCAGGGTGCGCGTGGTAATGGTGATGGGCTGTTTTTTTGCGCGGGCCATGTCTTCGAGTTCGGCCTTCAGCGCCGGGATGCTCGGCGTGAACGTCGCAATCAGTCCGATGCGATTGCCGGCGGCGAGGGCTTCATCGAGCATGGCCTCGTTGGGCTTCAGCACGGGGATGGGCATGATTGCCGCTGTGGCTTCAATGGCGGGCCCGAAGGCCGAGCAGGTGAACAGGATGGCATCCGCACCGCTGCCGTGGACATAACGTGCCAGCGTCAGGAAACGGTCGATCATCACGTCGGTCAGGCGGCCTTCGGCAGCAAGATCCGCGGACAGCGAATCGTCGAGCAGATTGGTGATGTGCGCTTCGGGCCAAAGGCGGCCGAATGCGGCGACGATGGGATCGATGGCGAGCGGAGTCGCGTGGATCAGGGCGATACGCGGGTGTTTCATGACAGCGATTATTATTGGATGAATTGTTATTGGAATGGCGGAACGGGCGCCCATTCTACCCGTTTTGTCCCGCGGGACTGTCTGCGGGGTTTGACAAAAAGGGCCATGCGTGGACAATCCGCATGGTCGGTAGTGGCCGTAATGCAGTGTCGCTGCCGCTGTGGTGTGCCCCAGGCCGTTCGCGGCTTGCGCCACCCGTCAATAACAAGCATTTAACAAACCAATCGAGGAAAAAAAACATGAACAGTATTGTTGCCACCATTGCGTCGGTTGCAGTGGCCGCGCTGACCGTCGGCGCGCCCCGGGTCCATGCACAGGCTTATCCGAGCAAGCCGATTCATTTCGTGCTGCCGTTCCCGCCGGGCGGCGGCACCGACATTCTCGGTCGCATTCTCGCGCAAAAGCTGTCCGAACAGGTGGGCCAGCCCGTAGTACCGGAAAACCGGCCCGGTGCCGGCGGCAACGTCGGCACCGAATATGCGACACGCCAGCCGGCCGACGGCTACACGATCGTAATCTGCTCGCCGTCTCTGGCGATCAGTCCGAGCCTGTACAAAAAACTCAATTACAAGCAGGAAGACCTGACGCTGATCGGCCGTGTTGCATCCATTCCGAATGCATTCGTGGTGCACCCGGTGGTGCCGGCGCGTTCCGTGAAGGAGCTGGTGGCACTGGCGAAACGGAGCCCCGGCAAGCTCAACTTCGGCACCGGCGGCGCCGGCACCTCGAACGATCTGGCCGCGCGCTATTTCATCGCGGAGAACAAGCTCAACATTCTGGTCGTTCCGCACAAGGGTGTGAACCAGGCGACGATCGCACTGCTCGGCGGGCAGGTGGACATGGTGGTGGTCGGCGTGGCGACGTCGGCGCCGCACGTGAAGGCAGGCAAGTTGCGCGCGTTGGCGACGTTGACCGAGAAGCGCACCGAGACCCTGCCGGACGTGCCCAGCATCGTCGAGGCGGGATATCCGTGGTTCCAGGTCGATACCTGGTATGTGATGGCGGCGCCCGCAGGCACGCCTGCCGCGGCCATCAGCCGGCTGAATGCGGAGTTCAACAAGATGCTGAAAAACCCGGACATGCTGAAACGCCTCGAAGCCCGTGGCGCTTATCCGGTGACCAGCACGCCTGAGGAAGCCCTGCAGTTCGTGAAGAAGGAAACGGACACTTGGGGCAAGGTCATCCGGGATGCCGGCGTCCAGCAATAGCCGCATACATCAAGATTTTTCAGAGGGAGCAAACATGATCAAGCGATTCGGCGGGATGGCAGTGGCGGGTCTGGTGGCGGCGGCAGTGGCAGCACCGGGAGTGCAGGCGCAGGACTATCCGACACGCCCCGTACGCATGATCGTGCCCTTCGCGCCCGGCGGCCCGACCGATGTCATTGCACGGGTGGTCGCGCAGAAACTGACCGATGGCATGGGGCAGCAGGTCGTGGTCGACAACCGTGCCGGTGCCGGCGGCAACATCGGCATGGGAGTGGCGGCGTCGTCCGCCCCCGACGGTTACACGCTGATCGTTGTCAGTTCCAGTTTTGTGGTGAACCCCGGTTTGTACGCGAAGATTCCGTACGATCCGTACAAGAGTTTCATCCCGGTTTCCAACATGGCGGCCTCGCCCAATGTGTTCACGGTGCATCCGACCATCGCCGCGAAAACGATGAAGGATCTGTTGACGCTGGTGGCGGCGGACCCGAAAAAATTCTCGGTGGCGACGCCTGGCATCGGTACCACACCGGACCTGTCGGCGCAGTTGCTGAAACTGACCAGCAAACTGGATTTCATCACCGTGCCTTTCGGCGGTGCCGGTCCCGCAGTGGGTGCGGTGGTTGCCAACCAGGTGCAGATCGGCTGTACCGCATTGCCGCCAACGACGCCATACATCAGCTCCGGGCGGCTGCGTGCGATCGCGGTCACCAGCCCCAAACGTTCCGGGGCAATACCCGATGTGCCGACCATGGCGGAAGTCGGCTTCAAGGGCCAGGAAGCCGATACGCTGCAGGGCCTGCTGGTGCCGGCGGGAACGTCGAAGGAAATCGTTGCCAAGCTGCACGGACAGGTGGTCAAAATGATGGCTCAGCCGGATGTGAAGTCGCGTATCGAGGGTCTGGGTTTCGACATCATTGCCAGTTCGCCAGCCGAGTTTTCTGCGCAGATCAGGGTCGAAGTGGAGAAGTGGACCAAGGTCGTCAAGGCAGCCGGGATCAAGGTTAATTGATGGCGGTTGCGGCGGTGTGTACGCAGTGGGGTAACCATGCGTATCACTGACATCCGCGAGGTTTCGATCGCACTGAAATCGGATCTGCGTAACGCAGTATTCGATTTCAGCGAGATGACCACCTCGGTGGTCGCGGTAATGACCGACGTCATCCGTGACGGTAAACCCGTCACTGGATTCGCCTTCAATTCCACCGGACGTTATGCCTGCGGCGCGCAGATGCGCGAGCGTTTCATTCCGCGCATCCGCAAGGCTGATCCCGAAACGCTGCTCAATGCCGCCGGCGACAACCTCGACCCGGAAAAAATCCTGGCGGCGATGATGCAGCGGGAAAAACCCGGTGGCCACACCGAACGTTCGGTGGCGATCGGCACGATTGAAGTGGCGTGCTGGGACGCTGCGGCGAAAATCGCCGGTTTGCCGCTGCATGCGCTGATTGCAAAAATATATAATAAAAACAATAAGATAGATAAAGTCCCCTGCTACGTCGGCGGCGGCTGGTACGAGCCGGGCAAAGGCATTCCCGAATTGCTCGACGAAATCCGCAGCAAGTTCGCACAGGGTTACCGCACCATGAAAATCAAGGTCGGCGGCCTGTCGATTTCTGATGATGTAGCGCGCATTGAGGCTGCATTAAAAGTAGTCGGTAGCAGCAGGAATCTGGCTGTTGATGCGAATGCCGGGTTTGATCGCGATCGCGCGCTGGCCTACGCCAAAGCGCTGGCGCCCTATGATCTGCGCTGGTTTGAAGAGCCTACCGATCCGCTGGACTATGCGCTACTCAGCGAAGTCGCGGCAATTTACGCTGCGCCCATCGGCACCGGCGAAAACCTGTTTTCCACGCAGGACGTGCGCAATCTCGTGCGTTTCGGCGGGTTGCGTCCCGACCGCGACATTATCCAGACCGATGTGCCGCAGTCGTACGGCATTGCACAGTTTGCAAAAACGCTGGCGATGCTGAAAGAACACGGCTGGTCGCCGCAATCGGTGTTTCCGCACGGCGGCAACCAGATGACGCTGCACATCGTCGGCGGTTTCGGTCTTGGCGGCTGCGAGGCCTATCCGGGCGTGTTCGGCATGTTCGCCGGTTTTGCCGATGACGCCAAAGTCGAGGACGGTTATCTGAAACTGCCGGATCGTCCCGGCATCGGTTTCGAGGCACAAAACGCGCTGTATGCCACAATGCGCGAACTTGCCCCGGGTTAACGGGTGTAATCAAAAAAATCAATAGCAGTGCTGCCGGGAGGAGTCATGCATACAGTGCCGAAGGGATTGTTGCGGATTGCAGGCGGGATTGTGGTTGTAATGGCTTTGCTGGTTGCGCCCGTAGTCGGTGCCGCATATCCCGAAAAGCCGGTGCGCGTGGTGGTGCCGTTTGCCGCCGGCGGTCCGGCTGACCTGGTCGCGAGATTACTGGCGCAGAAACTGTCGGAGCAGTGGAAACAGCCGGTGGTGATCGACAACCGTGGTGGCGCCGGCGGCAACATCGGCACCGCGCTGGTCGGCCAGGCACAGCCTGATGGCTACACGCTGCTGCTGACCACCTCGGTATTTGTCTGCAACCCGAGCCTGTACCGCAATGTCGGCTACGATGCATTCAAGGATTTTGCACCCATCACCCTGACCAGCGTTTCGGCGACGGTGGTGTCCCGTCATCCGTCATACACCGCGGTCAACTCGATGCAGGATATCGTGCGGCAGGCCAAAGCAGGACCAATTCCTTTCGCGTCTCCCGGCATCGGCACGGCGGGTCATCTTTCGGGCGAACTGTTCCGCACCATCACCAAAGCCAATCTCCAGGCCGTGCCGTACAAAGGCGCCGGCCCGGCGATGACCGCGTTGCTGGGCGGAGAGGTAAGGCTTGGCTTTACTGCGGTGCCGCCAGTGGTTGCGTTGTCGCGCAGCGGAAAACTGGTGCCGATTGCGGTGACCAGCATCAAACGACTCGACGTGCTGCCCAATGTGCCGACCGTGGCCGAGAGCTATCCGGGTTTCGAAGTCGATAACATGTATGGTCTGCTGGCGCCGAAGGCGACACCCGCGGCCCTCGTGCGCAAGATCAATGCCGACACGCTCGCGGCACTCAGGACGCCGGATCTGCGCCAGCGCTTTGCGCAGGATGCGTTCGAGATCCGCGGCAATTCACCTGAGGAATTTGCGCAGTACCTGCGCAGCGAATTCGCCAAATGGGCGAAGGTGGTCAAGGAATCAGGCGTCCGCGTCGAATGAGGCACAGCGGCAATTGCGCGGTGTGAGAAAATGCGGATTCCGCGTTCCTGAGTGACTGTCCGTCATCGTGAAAACCCTACAACACCTGTTCGACAACAATCGCCACTGGTCCGAGCGCATCCGCCGCCAGGATCCGGAATTTTTCAGCAAACTCGCACGCCAGCAGTCGCCGGAATACCTGTGGATCGGTTGTTCCGACAGCCGGGTGCCCGCCAATGAAATCATCGACCTGTTGCCGGGTGAGGTTTTTGTCCACCGCAACGTCGCCAACGTGGTCACCCATACCGATCTTAACTGCCTGTCGGTAATCCAGTTCGCGGTCGATGTGCTGAAGGTGAAGCACATCATCGTCGTCGGCCATTACGGTTGCGGCGGCGTCGGCGCCGCGCTGCGCGGCGACCGCATCGGCCTGGCTGACAACTGGCTGCGACATGTCCAGGATGTACGGCAGAAGCACGAAGCGCGGTTGCTGGTGGCGGCAGGAGATGTGCAGCGCGCCGACAAGCTGTGCGAACTGAACGTGATCGAGCAGTCGGCCAACGTCTGCCAGACCACCATTGTGCAGGATGCCTGGGAACGTGGTCAGGATCTGACCGTGCATGGCTGGGTCTACGGCCTGCGCGATGGCTTGGTGCGTGACATGAACTTCAGCGTCAATGCACCGGATGCGGCATCCACGGCGTACGAATCGGCGCTGTCCGGGTTGTCCTGACCCCGGTATTGAAAGATGCCGGCGGGCATTTTGCCGGCCGTCCTGCAGGTGCCAGCGAGTCCTATGCTGACCGTCCAGATTAGACCAGCGCGCCTTGTGCTTGCCGTCTTCCTTATCGGATTTTGATTTCCCTGCTGATGGCTTTGGTCGTGCCACCCCAGGTCGGCGCGTAAGCGGCCTTGCGGCCCACGCCGCCAGCGACGACGATCATCAGGTCGTCGGGTTTTTCCGCGACACGGATGATGCCGGCCGACGGATCGGAAGCGGCCGACATGCGGCGCACGCGCATCGCCGGCGCCAGTGCTTCTACGGGCAGTGTTGCGCGTTCCCAGATCGCTGCTTTGGCCTGTTGCTTGGTATAGCCTTCGTTGTGAAACTGTGCCGCCCATTCCGGCGGCAGGATGCACAGCGGTTCACCACCGCCGAGCAGGCCCGAGCCACCGGCGACACCGGCGATCAGCATGGATTGCGCGAAGGTCTGCGCCATGTCACCGGCATTGGGACTGCCGGAATCGTTGACTTCGACGGTGCCGGCAATGCCGACCACGGTGACCACGCTGGCTTCTTCCGCAAATCCACGCTCGACGTGCAGCGGCGGCCATGGACTCTCCACGACGTTCTCGGCAAAACAGCAGGCGTATTTCGCCGGCTGTCCCAGCGTTGCCATATCGACTTCGCCCGGCTTGGCGCCGCCGATGTTCTGCAGGATCAGCGTCATCGCGCGGCCGATGGTGGCGTTGGCGCGATGGCCGGAACCCAGCGCGTTGCCGCCGGAATTGATCCCGATGCGTTCGGCGATCGGTCCGTTGACGATGTAGATTGGCGCGGCGGATCCCGTCGTGGTGGCGATGCCGACCAGGTTGAAATTCATGTCGGACAGCGCTTCAGTGGCGGCAATCAGCACTGGCAGATATTCCGGCTTGCAACCGGCCATCACTGCGCAGATGGCAATGTCGCCGGCGGTGGCGGTTTCGAAGCCCGGCGGCAGCAGGGCAATTTCTTCTTCAGGGTAATAGCCGTTGTGCGTGAGCATCGCGGCAACGCGTTCAGCATCCGGCGGCACGACCGGCAGACCATCAGTCAGATAGTTTGCGCTGAGTTCCTGCTGGGTGGTTTCCCAGGTGGCGTCATGCGGGCCGCGCCAGATTTTCATGGGGAGGATGCGTTCAGCATTTTATTTGGCGAGAAATCTGTTCATCTCGGTGTGGTCGGAGAGAAAACCGAGTTGTTTTTCCATCGCGTTCCACACTTCGGCCGTCGGTTTGGCAAGCAGGGTCGAGGTCTGCATGGCCTCGGCGATTTCCAGGGCAGTGCGCACATCTTTTGCCATCAGGCCGGCGGAGAAGCCCGCGTTGTAGGCGCCGGAAATCATGTACTGCCTGCATTTGTTTTTGGTGGTGTTGTTCATGCCGCTGGAAGTATTGATGATGTCGACCACCACGTTCGGGTCGATGCCGAAAGCCTGGCCGGCGTGCATGGCTTCGCAGGCGGCGATCAGCCCTGCGGCGGACACATAATTATTGAGGGCCTTGATTGCATGGCCGGCGCCCAGCGGGCCGGCGTAATAAATCTGATTGCCCATTTTTCCCAGCATGGGTTTGACGCGTTCAAAAATCGTGCGGTCGCCACCGACCATGATCGACAGCGTTGCGGCGACTGCGCCTTTCACGCCGTTGGATACCGGGGCATCAATGAACTGCAGATGGCGTTGCTCCAGCAGTGCTCCCAGTTCGCGCGTACCCATCGGCGAGGATGAACTCATGTCGATGACCAGCGCATTTTTTTGTGCGCGTTCCAGCAGGCATTCCTTGAAGCTGTCGTTGTTGCCGCACAGTGCAGTGCGCACGGCTTTGCCGTCGGGCAGCATGGTGATGATGATGTTTGCCGCAGCGCCGAGCTCGGCGAGATTTTTTGCAACCGTTACACCATGGGCAGCGGCGAACGCCGCAGTGCGTGCGGCATCAAGGTCGTACACCACCAGTTTGTAGCCCGCACGGGCGAGGTTGCCGGCCATCGGCGTGCCCATGGCGCCGATGCCAACGAAGCCGATCACATCATTCGAGGTGGTCATATTTTATCAATAAAATCAAATGGTTATATCAAATCTCCAGAGCGGTGCCGACCTTGCGACTGTGTGCAAGTTCGACCAGCTTGGCCGCGGTGTAGATGTCCTGGATGCCCATGCCGTGTGATTCGTAGAGCGTGATGTCGTCCTTGCCGGCGCGGCCCGGCACGCGGCCCGCGATGACCTCGCCGATTTCCGGCAGGGTGTCCCAGCTTAACTTGCCGGTTTCAACCGCGGCAATCAGGTCGCCGCATTCGTTGCGCGCGGTGCCGCGTGAATCGACGGTGATCAGTTTGCAGCGTGCGATGGTCTTGGCGTCAATCTCGCGCCGCGACAAAGCGTTTGATCCCGCCGCATTGACATGCTGTCCCGGTTGCAGCCAGTCGCCGTCGATTACCGGTGTCGTTGATTTGGTCATGATGTTGACCACATGCGCGCCCTTCAACGCTTCGGCGCCGGAGGCGGCGGGCATCACCGGTATGCCGAGCTGGCTGCTCATTTTTTTGCACCAGGTTTCAAGTTTGTCGCGGGTGCGCGCATAAACCCGCGCCTCGCGGAGGTTTAACGCAGTGACTACCGCTTCAAGCTGGCCCATGCCCTGGTAACCGGCGCCGATCTGCGCCACCACGCTGGCACCGGGATTGGCGAGGTATTTTGCTGCGACCCCGCTCGCAGCGCCGGTGCGGGTCATGCCCAGCCATACCGCTTCGACAATGGCTTCGAGCTTGCCGCTTTCCATGCTGATCAGGTGGACATAGGTGGCGCCACGTTTGCCGACCGGGCTGAAGTAATACTTGAAACCGATGTAACCGAGTTCCGGCGCACAGGCCTGCAGCACATGCTGGATGCCGGCGGTGGTCTGGATGCGCGCACGCGGCATGTCGACGGCGTGGCCCAGCGCGCGATCCTTCAGCGCGCGCTCAACCTGTTCCAGTGCCAGCGGCATGGTGATCAGTTGCTGGACATCGGCTTCATTCAGGAACAGCACCATTGCGGCCTCCTCAGGCTTTTTGTTTTTTCTTCGCTTCTGCGGTGATCGCCGACAGCGTAGTGCGCGGCGAGATCGCATCCGGATCGATGCGCAGTTCGAGCAGGGATGCGGTTTTTGCCGACCAGGCACGTTCGAAGGCGGCTTCGAAATCTTCGGTCTTTTCGACGATCTCGCCGTGCAGGCCGTAAGCGCGGGCCAGTGCGGCGAAGTCCGGGTTTTTCAGCAGCGTGCCGCTGACACGCTCCGGGAAATCGCGTTCCTGGTGCATGCGGATGGTGCCGAACATGCCGTTGTTGACGACGATGAAAATCACCTTGGCGTCATATTGCGCAGCAGTCGCCAGCTCTTGCCCATTCATCAGGAAGCAGCCGTCGCCGGAGAACGAGATCACCGGGCGTTTCGGATGGGTGATTTTTGCAGCAACCCCTGAAGGTACGCCGTAACCCATTGCGCCGCTGGTCGGCGCGAGTTGGGTGCGGAAGCCGGGATAGGGATAGAAGCGGTGCACCCAGACTGCGAAATTGCCGGCGCCATTGGTGATGATGGTTTCCGGCGGCAGGCGCTTGCGCAGGTAAACCATCACTTCGCTCATGTTGAGCTTGCCCGGCGTCTTGACCGGCTGCTGCCAGGCCTCGAGGTCGGCGCGTGCTTCCCTGGTCCAGGCATCCCAGGCCGGTTTCACGGGTGCCAGTTTTTTCGCGGCCGCTGCGAATTCCGGCATGCCGCTGTTGATCAGCAGTTCGCCCTGGTAAACGCGGCCGAGTTCCTCGGCGCCGGCATGCACGTGCACCAGTTTCTGCGCCGGGCGCGGGATGTCGAACAGTGTGTAGTTGGCGGTGGTCCATTCACCGAGCCGAGCGCCGACGACCAGCATCAGGTCACAGGTCTTGATGCGTTCCGCGAGTTTCGGATTGAGACCCACCGCAACGTCGCCGATGTAATGCGGATCACGGTTGTCGACCAGATCCTGACAACGGAATGAGGCGCACACCGGCAGGTTGAAGGCGCGGGCAAAAGCGAGGATGTCCTCGCTCGCCTGCTTGTTCCAGCCGCCGCCGCCGACCATCATCAGCGGTTTTTTCGCTTTGCCCAGCAGATCGCGCAGCTTGTGCATGTCGAACTCGCCGGGATTTGCAGCGACGCGCTGGTAATGCGCTGCTGTCGAAGTGGGGGCCATTTCCATCTGCATGTCTTCGGGCAATGCCAGCACCACCGGGCCGGGGCGACCCGAGGTGGCGACGTGGAAGGCGTGACTGATGTATTCGGCGACGCGGTCAGCACGGTCGATCTGCGCCACCCATTTGCACATCGGTCCGAACATGCGGCGGAAGTCGATTTCCTGGAAGGCTTCGCGTTCCACGACGTCGTTGCCGACCTGGCCGATGAACAGGATCAGCGGTGTCGAATCCTGATGCGCAGTGTGCACGCCGATCGAGGCATTGGTTGCGCCCGGACCACGGGTGACGAAGGCGATGCCCGGCTGTCCGGTCAATTTGCCATAGGCGTCGGCCATGTTGGTGACGCCGCCTTCCTGGCGGCAGATGATGAATTTGAATTCGTCGCTGCGCTCGTAGATTGCATCCAGCACCGCAAGATAGGATTCGCCGGGCACACCGAAGCCGAGACTGGCGCCGTGGGTGATCAGGGAATCGACGAGGATTTGCGCGCCGGTCTGCAGCAGCGGGCGAGTGGCGGATTTGGCCGTCATGGGGTGCGTTCCTGTACTGTTTTATTTTGGGCGGTGCGGGGAGCGAAAGCCTATCACGTTCGCAGCGTCCCCGACCGCTATACTGCAGACAAAAACCGGGACCAGCGGATGGCGCATACGGAGAGGAAATGACGATGCACGAATTCATAAAATGGACTGCCACCGAAGCGGTGGCACACCTCCGGCGCGGCGATGTGACGCCGCTGGAACTGATCGATGCGGCCGAAGCGCGTATTGCGCAAACCAATCCGAAAATCAACGCCATGGTCACGCTGTGTTTTGACCGCGCGCGGACGCAGGCGCAACGACTGATGCAACGCAAGAACGCGGATGTGTCTGCCGCTTTTTTGCATGGCCTGCCGATCGCGGTCAAGGACAACACCGATGTCGAGGGCGTGCGCTGCACCTCGGGTTCGCGTGTGCACGAGAAGCGCATCGCGCCGGCATCCGATCCGGTAGTGCGCCGGCTCGAAGCCCATGGCGCCATTGTCATCGGCAAAACCAACCTGCCGGAATTCGCCGCCGGCGGAAATACTTTCAACGATGTGTTCGGCGCGACGCGTAATCCCTGGGATATCCGTAAAAGCGCAAGCGGTTCTTCCGGCGGCAGTGCCGCGGCACTGGCGGCAGGGCAGGTGTGGCTGGCGACGGGCAATGATTTCGGCGGCAGCATCCGCACGCCCGCGGCATTCTGCTCGGTCAGTGGCCTGCGCCCCAGTCCAGGGATGGTGGCGCGTATCCAGAAACAACCGTTCAATCCGCTGTCAGTCGAAGGGCCGATGGCGCGCACCGTGGCTGATGTGGCACTGATGTTCGATGCCGAGGCCGGTTTCGATGCGCGCGATCCGCTGTCGCCACGAGCGCCGCTGCCGTCTTTCGCACAGGCCGCTGCGCAGCCGAAAAACCGCTGCGCGTGGCGATTAGTGCCGACCTTGGTGTGGCGCCCGTCGTCGATCAGGATGTGAGGAATGTCATCGACGCCGTTGCCGCAAAACTCACGGCTGATGGCGTCACGGTCGAGCACACGCATCCCGATCTCAATGATGCCGGCAGAAATTTCCTGACCTTGCGCGGCGCGGTGTACATCGCCCGCGTGGCGCCGCTGCTGAAACAATATCGCGACGCACTGAAACCGGAGGTGGTGGAGAACGCCGAATTCGGCCTTGGTCTGAAGCTGTCCGATGTGGTGGCTGCCGAAATCGCGCAGGGCGAAATCATTCGCCGTGCCGCCGCTTTTTTCGAGCAGTACGATGCGCTGATCTGTCCGGCGACGTTGTGCCCGCCCTTCGACGTCGACTGGCGTTATCCCGCAAGCTGGGACGGCGTGGCTTTCGACGGCTACATGGGCTGGCTGGTGTTGACTTATGCGCTGACCATGACGGCCTGCCCGGTGATGGCGATTCCTGGCGGATTTACCCGGGGCGGACTGCCGGTCGGCTTGCAGGTGGTGGGCAAACCGCGCGGCGAGGCGGAGCTGTTTTCCCACGCAGCCTGGCTGGAAAAACTGCTGGATGTTGCGGGGCAGACCCCGCTGGATCCGCGCTGATCACGGTCTTTTACAAGACCATTTACAACCATCGTTGACCCTGATCAAAGCGGTAACCCGGGTTGCGGTTACGATTCCTGCGAGAACATGGAGAAATCTGTCTAAATGTTGAGTAATTTCAGCGCCCGGGTCCGGATTGTCCTGCTGGTGTTCGCATCGACTTTGCCGATACTGGGACTGATCCTTTATGCCGGTGTCAACCAGCGTAGCGCGGCGGAGGCGGCTGAACGCAGGGAATTGCGGCAGATCGCACAGCTGACTGCCAAGCGTCCCGAAATGATCCTGGAGGGAGTACGCCAACTGCTTTTTGCAGTTTCAGGCAACACGGAATATCTGCTGAAGGACGTCAAGACTTGCGAAGCCTATTTCCGCAAGTTGTCGATGGAAGCCGGTGATATTTATCATTCCATGGGCATCATCCTTCCTGACGGCAATATCTTTTGCAATACCGCAACCCCCAACAACACGCCGGTGGTCAATGTCAGTGACCGTTATTATTTCCGGCTCGCCATGGAAAGCAGGCGGTTTGCAGTGGGGGAATATCAGATCGGGCGGGCGTCGAAATTACCCGGCATCAATCTGGCCTATCCGGTTCTCAATGCGAATGGCGGTGTGCGCGCCGTTATGTTTGTGGGGCTTAATCTTGATACCTTCATCGAGCCCTTGTGGCAGCCTTCGGGAGAGTTGATGCGGGTGATGACCCTGTTCGATCGCAAGGGGATTGTTCTGGCACAACATCCGGAATTCCGTGCCATTGTCGGGCAGAAAAGTCCGAACCCGGAAGTCCTTGCCCAGATGGAGAAATTTGATCACGGTTTGTTCACCACCACCGACTTGACCGGAAAACAACGTCTTTATGCGGTTGAGAATGTCGGCATGAATCCCGATGGCGTGGCGCCGATCCGGCTGGTGGTCAGTACGCCGCAGGACATGATTTTTGCCGATTCCACCCGCGCGCTGATCCACTTGATTGTGGGGGTTGTTGTTGTGGCACTGGCCGTACTTTTACTCGCCTGGTTTGGTGCCGAGGTTTTTGTATTGCGCCGATTCCACGCTCTGCTCGACATGGCCGAAAAAGTGCGTGGTGGCGACTTCAGCGCACGCAGCGGTATTGGCGGTGGCCGCGAGGAGCTGAGTCGTCTGGGGGCGGCACTGGACGCAATGGCGGAGGAATTGCAGACGCGCGACCAGCAGTTGCGGGAAGCCCTGCACCGCCTCAACCACATGGCGGCGACCGACCAGCTGACCGGCCTGCCGAACCGCCGTTATCTGTGGGAAGCGCTGGGTGCCGAACTGATGCGCGCGCAGCGCAAGCAGACGCCACTGGCGGTGATGCTGCTGGACATTGATTACTTCAAGGAGTTCAACGACCGCTGGGGACATGAAGCCGGCGATCTGGTGCTGAAAAACGTGACTTATGCGATTCGTGCCGTGGTGCGCGGCTCCGACATTGTTGCGCGTCATGGCGGTGAAGAGTTTGTCGTGGTGCTGCCCGAAGCTGACGGCGACATCGCACTGGCCCGCGCCGAGGCAGTGCGCATGGAAATTTCCGGGCTGCAACTGACCTATGGCGGCCAGTCTCTGGGTACCATCACGGTATCGATCGGTATTGCCCTCAGCCGTGATCTGCATGAAACCGCGGAGGGCATGGTGCGCATCGCCGACCTTGCAATGTATGAAGCCAAACAGAGCGGACGCAACCGGGTGGTGATCAAAAACGCAGACGTCATCAAAAACGCCACGAGCTGACGGATCACCGTACAAAAAAACCCCGGCTTGCGCCGGGGAAAACAGGGGTTCGTTGCGTATAGCCCTGCGGAGGATGCGGTTCCGGGCTTTACTGGATGCGTTTGCCGATCCGGCGACCGGCTGCCGCGCCTGCCGGCAGCCCAAAGGTCGTGATTTTTTTCACTGATCGTTTCACTGAATTCCGCTGCGTAATTAATCTCTGCCCTGATGTATTGCAGACACCGTGCCAGCACAAAATTAACAATAAAAACAATGAGTTATGTGTATGCTCTGCGACAAAACTGTCGCCGGAACCCGACGTTCTGCAGAATCGCTATTCAACCCTTTGTTTTTAAATATTTTTTTTGTCTCCAGCCAGAGACGCTTGCCGAACAGGCCGGACCGGCTATGCCTGGTCTGCGTGCTGTCGCGTAATCGACGGCGTTGTCAGGACTTCGGCGCGCAGCGGCGGTGACATGCCGCCGGTCCGCCACACCGCGGCGCCTGTCGGCCGGAATCCAGGTACGGCTTATGCAGGTATCTGCTGCAGCAACAATGATGAAAGCGAGGTGTGCCATGAGTATGCTGCTGGTCATGCTGATGATTTATTTCGGGGTTGTGGTGCTGTGGGCTGCGCCGCGCTTGTACCGGTTATTGCGCACACGGATCCACCTGCTGCTGGGCGGCTATGCCGCGCCGGACTGTTACCATGCCCCGCGCCATGCTGATCCTTTACCTTTATCAGACCGCCAGTGACCAAGAGCGGATCCCTGCGTAACAGTCTCGTACCCGGCGTACGCCGGCGCGAGGTTTGGGCGTGGGCGATGTACGACTTTGCCAACTCCGGTTACACCACGGTGGTCATCACCGCGGTGTTCAGCGCTTATTTCGTCGCGGAAGTCGCCGGCAACGCACCGTGGGCGACATTGGCGTGGACGGCCGCACTGGCAGTGTCCTATGCGTTGATCATGCTGACGGCGCCGGTGATCGGCGCGTACGCCGATGCCCGTGCTGCAAAAAAACGTCTGCTCGCGGCAACCACGCTGGGCTGCGTGGCTTTTACCGCGGGGCTGGCGCTGGCCGGCAGCGGGGATGTGGTCATCGGTGTCGCACTGATCATCCTGTCGAATTTTTTCTTCGGCACCGGGGAAAACCTGATTGCCGCGTTTCTGCCGGAGCTTGCCGGGGGCGAGGGCATGGGCCGGGTTTCGGGCTGGGGCTGGAGCCTCGGCTATCTGGGCGGGCTGGTTTCGCTCGGCGCCTGCCTGGTTTATGTGACCTGGGCGCAGGCACAGGGCATGCCGGCGACAGTTTTTGTGCCGGTGACCATGCTGATCACCGCGGCGATTTTTGCACTGGCTTCGCTGCCGACATTTTTGTGGCTGAAGGAGCGCGCGGTGGCGCAGCCCGGCACCGGTTTGCCGGTACGCGCGGCTTTTGCGCAATTGTGCGAAACCCTGCGCACCGCCCGCCACCATCGCGACCTGCGGCGGTTTCTGCTGAGTCTGGTGTTCTGCCAGGCCGGCATCCAGACGGTGATTGCGCTGGCGGCGATTTACGCGCAGCAGGCGATGGGATTCACCACCCGCGACACGCTGCTGTTGATCCTCGTCGTCAATGTCACGGCAGCAGTCGGCGCATTCGGTTTCGGTTATGTGCAGGACTACCTCGGCCATGTGCGCACCATCGAGCTGACGCTGGTCGGCTGGATCATCACCGTGCTGCTGGCGTGGCGCGCCGAAGGGCCGGCGCTGTTCTGGGTCGCAGCGAATCTGGTCGGGATCTGCCTCGGTTCCAGCCAATCGGCGGGCCGCGCGCTGGTGGGCTACCTCAGCCCGCCGGGGCGGCAGGCTGAATTTTTCGGATTGTGGGGGCTGGCGGTGAAATTTTCCTCGATCCTTGGTCCGCTGACCTATGGCGTGGTGACCTGGCTTTCGGGAGGCGATCACCGGCTGGCCATCCTGATTACCGGCATTTATTTCCTGGCCGGCATTGCCATCATCGAGGGCGTGGATGCCGCACGCGGACGTGCGGCCGCACTGGATCCGGTTGGCGCTGACGATGCCGCCCGCTAGAATGGAATCACACAGGGAATCCATGCGGCCGGTAGCAGGGCAGGGCGCTGATCCACGCCAGCCATCCGCGACAAAAATGACAGGAACGATATGACAGCGGAGCGGCGACCATGCTCGGATTTCTGACGGGCGGCAAGGTGGATCATCCGATGGCCGACATCAAAAAGGCCCGGGAGATCATTGCCGATCTGCCGACCGACCCGATGAAAGCGCTGGGCGAAATCACCCACTGGCTCGACACCCTGCGCGAAACCAAAGCCTATAAACTCGACCGCCTGTTCGAGAACATCGACCTGCTTGACGGCGCGGCAAAAAATTACCAGCGCAAACTGGCCCAGGATTATTTTGCGACCTCGCGCCAGCAGAAATTCCAGGAAAGCCGGCTGTGGACCGGCAGCTACGCGTTCTGGAAGGCCCTGAGCGACGCTTACCTGGAATGCGTGGCGCGCTTCGAGTCCGCACAGACCGGCGGCACCGTGTTCCGCAAGAACCTGCCGGTGATCGTGGCGCGTACGCTGCGTGCGCTGACGCTGCAGCTGAAATGGATACTGGTGCGTTACGGCCCGGTCGATCCACGAGTGTGGTCCGACATCGGTCGCCTCTACCAGTTTGCCGAAGCTTCGGGATTCGCCAACAATGCCATCGCGATTTACCCGGGGTCCCACGGCAGCGGTTCCGTAAGGCAGGAATTCCTCAAGGCGGTGATGCTCAGCATATCGTCGACTGACGGCCTGAGTCCCATGCGCCAGGAAATCGCCGAACGCGCGGTCGCGCATTTTTCGTCCGGCTTCCGCATTGCGCAGCAGCCGGGCGCGGGCTGCGGTTATTGTTTCGACATCGCCGGCGGCAAACCGCCGTTCCGCGTGGTCGGCGAAAAAACACTGCCGGCGACGGCGCGATTTTTTGGCGCGGGTGATGCGCTGGCGGAATTGCAGTCGGTGGAGGCGGGCATCCGCGAAACCGGGGCGATTCCTTCGAGCGTGCACCTCGGCGGCACTTATGACAACGACACGGTGCTGCCGGTGCTGCGTCACCTGATTTCGTACTGGTCAGACGACGCGCCGGCACGAGGCACCCAGCGCCGCCATACGGCGACGCGGATGACGGTGCTGCATGGCATGGCGGAAATCCTGCAGACGCTGGATCCGGCGCACAGCGATGAACTCGATTTCAGCACTGACTCCTCGGCCGAGAGCTGGATCGTCGAAAACGTCAGCGACGGCGGTTGTGGCGCGATCATCCCGGCAGCCAAAAGCGACTGGGTTCGCGTCGGTGCGCTGATCGGCGTCAAGACCGAAGTTTCGCAGCACTGGGGCATGGGCATCATCCGTCGTGTCACCCGCGACGAACACCAGCAGCGCCGCGTCGGCGTACAGGTGCTGTCGAAACTTGCGATTCCGGTGCGGGTCGGCAAATCCGGCGGCGCTTTTGCGTCGGGCCCTGTCGTGCCCACCGATTCCGCGCTGCTGCTGTCGACGACGCCGGACAAGAACGGCGAGGTCGGCGTGGTGCTGCGCGACGGCATTTTCAGTTCGCGCGACAGTCTCGACATGGTGGTCAACAACAAACCCTATCTGCTGATGCCATCGCGGCTGGTCGAAGGTGGTGAGGATTTCGACTGGGCGATGTTCAAGGTGATGGCGCGCAGCTCCTGACTGCGGCATGACAATCCCGGAGCGCCGCATGACGGCTGCGCGAGTACTGTTGCTGACGGCACTGGCAATGGCCGCTTTCGCTGCCAATTCCCTGCTGTGCCGCGTCGCACTGCGCGACACCACCATCGATGCTGTGACTTTCACTACGGTGCGGCTGATCGCAGGCGCAATCACGCTTTGGCTGATCGTCGTTGTGCGCAGCGGAAAACCCGCTGTGGCCGGCAGCTGGAATTCCGCGCTGGCACTTTTTGCCTATGCCATCGCATTTTCATGGGCCTATCGCAGTCTGACTGCGGCAGCGGGGGCATTGCTGCTTTTCGGTTCGGTGCAGGCAACGATGATTGCTTACGGGCTGTGGTCGGGAGAACGCCTGCGTGGCCGGCAATGGACAGGGTTGGTGCTGGCCCTTGGCGGACTGGCGGGCCTGATGCTGCCGGGTCTGTCGGCGCCGCCGCTGACCGGCGCATTGCTGATGATCGCCGCCGGCATGGCCTGGGGCGTGTATTCGCTGCGTGGCAAGGGCACCGGCGACCCGGCGGCTGCGACGGCAGGGAATTTCCTGCGTACGGTGCCGATTACGCTGACCCTGAGCCTCACCCTGCTCGGTGATGCACACTGGGATCAGGCGGGCGTCTGCTATGCGGTGGCTTCCGGTGCTGTGGCCTCAGGCATCGGCTACGCGATCTGGTTTGCCGCCTTGCCCGGACTCAGGGCCACCAGTGCCGCGACGGTGCAGTTGAGCGTACCGGTGATTGCCGCCATCGGCGGCATCCTGTTCCTCGGTGAAAGCCTGACGCTGCGACTGGTGCTGGCGTCGATCACGATATTGGGCGGCATCGCGCTGGTGATCACCGGGCCGCCGCGGGAAACCTGAAGATTGTTACCATGCGGCGGTATTCCCCGTATTCACAGTAAATGCAGGAGTTACCGTGCCCGCCCAGCCGATCATCCGTTCCGCAGTGCCCGCCGATTTCAAACAATGGCTCCCGTTATGGGAGGGCTACAACAGCTTTTATGAACGCAAGGTGCCGCTGGAAGTGACGCGGATGACCTGGTCGCGTTTTTTTGACGCCTACGAACCGATGCATGCGGTTGTCGCGGAGCGCAGCGGCAAGCTGCTTGGCCTGGTGCACTACCTGTTCCATCGCAATACGGCGATGCTGGCGCCGACCTGTTACCTGCAGGATTTGTTCACGACCGCAGAGACACGCGGACAGGGCATCGGCCGGGCGTTGATCGAAGCGGTATATGACAGGGCGCAGGCCGCGGGTTCTCCGCGGGTCTACTGGATGACGCAGGAGTCCAATGTCACGGCCCGCAGGCTGTATGACAAAGTGGCCGAGCGCTCGGGATTTATCCAGTACCGTCGGCAGTTTTGAATGGCTGCGGCGAGAATTTTCCCCGAGCACGAACGTGAGCTGCTTCAGGCGAGTTTGGTAGCACCCGCCGCTGCAAGCCGCTGGATGCCGGCCTCGTCATAACCCGCCTCACGCAGGATTTCGGCGCTGTGTTCGCCGAGTCGCGGTGCCGGCCGGTGCGGCATCGGGTCTGAGCCTGACCAGTGGCTGGCCAGCATCATTTCACGCAGCAGGCCTTCGCTGGGGTGCTCGGATTCCTTGAAGAATCCGGTGGCCGCCAGATGCGGATCCTTCAATACGTCGCCGACGGTTTTCATCGGCGCCGACGGGATGTCGGCTTCGCGCAGCAGTTTTTCCCATTCTGCATTGCTGCGCAGTTTCAGCTGCTCGGCGGCAAAGGCGTAAACCTCGGCAATGTTGCGCGAGCGCGCTTCGTGGCTGCTGAAGCGCGGATCGGTATCGAACATCGCTTCCTGGCCGATCAGCTTGAAAAACGCGCGCCAGTGTTTGTCGTTGTAGATCAGCACGCACATGTAGCCGTCGCTGGTTTTGTACGGCGCGCGGTCCGGCGCCAGCATGCGCGCGTAACCATAGGGGCCTTCCGGCGGTTCGAAGGTGAAACCGCCCATGTGGTCAGCGAGCACCATCTGCGTGACGGTTTCGAACATCGGTACTTCGACCGACTGCCCCTTGCCAGTACGGCTGCGCGCGAACAATGCAGTGGTTATCGCGTTGACTGCCGCCAGTCCGGTGATACGGTCGGCGATGGCCAGCGGCGCATAACGCGGGCTGGACGCGCCCGCTTCATGGAACAGCGCCGGCATCGCCGACATACCCTGGATCAGGTCGTCGTAGGCGGGTTGCGCGGCATAGGGGCCGCGCTGGCTGAAGCCGTAGGCGCCGACATAGATGATTTTCGGATTGATCGCGGCGACATCTTCATAGGACAGCTTCAGCCGTTTCATCGCCTGTGGCCGCACGTTGTAGAACAGCACGTCTGCGGTCTTGATCAGCTTTTGCAGCGCCGCCAGGCCATCGGGCTTTTTCAGGTCGAGCACGATCGAGCGCTTGTTGCGGTTGTGGTGCAGGAAAATATGGCCCATCGCCGGGTGCCGCATCGGTGCGACATGGCGCAGGATGTCGCCGTCGGGTGACTCGACCTTGACGATGTCGGCGCCGAGGTCGCCGAGCAACTGGGTTGCAAAAGGCCCCATGACAACCGAGCTCAGGTCCAGTACGCGTACGCCATCCAGTGGTTGATTCAAGTGTTTGCTCCGTGAAGAATGCCGCGGATTGTATCAAGATTGTCGTAACAGTCAGTGTGCCTTTGTGCCGCTGAGCCCGAGGCCTGCTGGTATAGAATCAGAACGAATCGAAGGCAACCCGGCTGAAAAACCGCACATGGCTCTGACACTGGAAGAATACGAGCGCCTTAACCCGCGCTGCGAGATCGAGCACGAGGGTGTAAAGATGGTATTTGCCACGCCGGGCCAGTTGACCCGCTGGCGGGTGGAGAGCATCCATACCAAGGAGCCGTGGACGCTGGAGTGGATCGCGAGCTTCCGGCCGGGCGAGATCCTGCTCGACTGCGGTGCCAATGTCGGCATGTACACGATCTGGGCTGCCGCCACGCGCAAGGTGCGGGTTTATGCTTTCGAGCCCGAATCGCAGAATTACGCGCTGCTCAACCGTAATATCCAGAACAACCAGCTGCAGGATCTGGTGAAGGCCTACTGCATGGGTTTGTCGGACAAGGCCGGCTTGTTTGACCTGCATATGGCTGACATGCGCGTTGGCGGTTCCTGCCATTCGGTCGATGAGGCGCTGGACTTCGAACACAAGCCGCTGAAAGCCCTGTTTGTGCAGGGCTGTGTTGCAGCGACGCTGGACGAACTGGTGGCCAGCGGTTCCGTGCCGGTGCCCAATCACATCAAGATTGATGTTGATGGTTTTGAACCCAAGGTCATCACCGGCGCCCGTGCTACGCTGGCCAATCCTGCCGTGCGTTCAGTACTGATCGAGACCAACCTGAATCTTGAAGATCACCGCGCCATGGTGAGCGAGCTGAATGCCATGGGGTTGATGCATGATCGTGCACAGGTAGAGCGGGCCGAACGCAAGGAAGGTACTTTCAAGGGAGTGGCAGAGCATGTTTTCCGACGCTGAGCTGCAACTGGCGTACAAGGTGGGGAACGTGCCGTTCAGCATGTTCCCTTATCCGCATTTTTATATTCCCGACGTGTTTCCGGCGGATTTTTACCGGCAGTTGCAGCAGAACCTGCCGGATCCGCAGGCGATGATCCCGATTGAACAGGCGCGCCAGCTGAAAGGTTACAAAGAGCGCTTCGTTCTGGGGCTGGACGCCAAAAATCTGGCGACGCTGCCAGCGGCAAAACAGGCATTCTGGTCGGAGCTGGCCGGCTGGCTGGTAGGCGCCAATTTCCGTTCGCTGGTGTTAAAAAAATTCCAGCCGTTCATCGATCAGCGTTTCGCCGGCAATAGCGGGGTGGAGTTCCACGACGAGGCCTTGCTGGTGCAGGACATCACCAACTACAAGCTGGGGCCGCATACCGACACGCCGCGTAAAGTCGTAACCATGCTGTTCTACCTGCCGCCTGACGATTCCCAGAAACACATGGGAACCTCGCTGTACCTGCCGAGGGATTCGGGTTTTAGCTGCCCGGGCGGCCCGCATCACGACCGTGAAAAATTCGTGCGCCTGCACACCAATCCGTTTGCGCCGAATTCGATGTTTGCGTTTTTCAAGACTGACAATTCATTCCACGGTGTCGAGCCGGTGGCCGACCCGGATTGCCGCCGCTGGCTGCTGCTTTACGATATTTTTCTTCATCCGAATGCCGTTGCGCAGCCGGCCGTCGCAGCAGCGACGGATCCGCAATCGAAAGTGAAGTTCTCGTTTTAACGGAGCTGCGTTTAGCCGGACTGCGGATCACTCGGGGATGATATTGGCGGCCTTGGCCAGCTTCGCCCACTTCGCCAATTCGCTTTTCTGGAATTCGCCGAGCTCCTTCGGCACCATCGGCGCGACCTGGATGCCCATCACCGCGAAACGTTCGCGGACATCGCTGCGGGCGAGAATTTTTGCCGATTCAGCGGCGAGACGGTCGACGATGGCGCCCGGCGTGCCGGCCGGCGCGAACAGCGCAAACCATGCGATCAGCTCAAAATCCTTCACCGTTTCGGCGATGGCAGGTACCTCGGGCAGCAGCGGATCGCGTTTTTTCGACGTCACGCCCAGCGCGCGTACTTTGCCGGCTTTGATCTGCGGCGAGCCGGTGACCATGTCGGCGTAGACCATGTTGATCTGGCCGCTGATCACGTCGGCGAGCGCGGGCGGGATGCTTTTGTACGGCACGTGGTTCAGCTCGATGCCGGCCATCTGCTGCAGCATGAACACCGGCACCAGGCTGCCGGCGCTGCCTGAGCCCGCGGTCAGTTTCCCCGGCTGCTGTTTGGCCAGCGCGATCAGTTCCTTCATTGACTTTGCCGGCAGCGACGGATTGGTCACCAGCACGAAGGCGATGGTGCCGATGCGGGCGATCGGCGCGAAGTCTTTCACCGGGTCGTAATTGATTTTTTTCATCAGGCTGGGCGCTGCGGCGCTCGGCGTGTTGGTGCTCATCAGCAGCGTGTAGCCGTCTTTCGGTGATTTCGCCGCCAGTTCCGCGCCGATGGTGCCATTGGCGCCGGCGCGGTTGTCGATGACCATGGCCTGGCCCATGGCTTCGGCGAGGTTCTGGCCGATGGTGCGCGCGACGACGTCAGTGGCGCTGCCGGCGCCGAAGGGCACGATGATGCGTGCCGGACGGTTCGGATAATCGGCAGCACTTGCGGTCAATGCGAACGTGCCGGCGATGATGCCCAGCGTGATTGTTTTTTTCATTTTTGGCTCCTCCCAGAGCATTGATCAACTGTTCATGGTTCGTGGCAAACCCACACCGTTCGCCCTGAGCCTGTCGAAGGGCGGGCTTCGACAGGCTCAGCCCGAACGGTTTTTATTTTTTGTGGCCGTACGAATTACCCCAGCACTTGGCCCAGCCAGCGGCCGATGTCGTTGATTTCTTCAAGGCATACCGAATGCGGCATCGGGTATTCGTGCCAGTCTACGGCATAACCTGCCTGCAGCAGGCGCGCGCGTGACGCGCTGCCCATCGCATACGGTACCACCGGATCCTGGGTGCCGTGGGCCATGAACACCGAAGTTTTGGCATTGGCCGGTGTCGCTTCCAGCGCAAAACTTTCGGCCAGCGGCAGATAGGTCGACAGCGCCATCACGCCGGCGAGTTGTTCCGGATAACGCAGGCCGGTCTGCAGCGCGATGGCGCCGCCCTGGGAGAATCCGGCGAGCACGATTTTTTGACTCGGGATTTTGCGTTGATTTTCGCGTGCGATCAGTTGACCGATCTGGGCCTGGGATTCGCGCACGCCTTTTTCGTCGGCCTTGCGCGTATTGCCTTCGAGGTCGCCGAAGGAAATGTCATACCAGGCGCGCATCACGTGGCCGTTATTGATGGTCACCGGGCGTACCGGAGCATGCGGAAACACGAAGCGGATCTCGCCTTTCACGCCGGAGAGGTCAAGCTCATTGACGATGGGTACGAAGTCGTTGCCGTCGGCGCCGAGGCCGTGCATCCAGATGACTGCAGCGGTGGGGTTGGGTTTGGTTTCGATTTCTATGGATTCGAGCATTTTGGGTGATTGGTAATTAGTGACTGGTAACTGGTAAAGGGTGGCGGTGGCTACGGTTTTTGGTGTTACCAATCACCAGTTACCAGTCACCAATTACCCTTTAGTCCTGATTGCCGATTTAGGCCGAAACGCCTTGCATACCGCATCGTTGGTCTCAATATACGGTCCGCCGATCAGGTCTATGCAATAAGGCACTGCGGCGAAAATGCCCTGCACCAGCGCTTTGCCGTTTTCATCCTTCAGGCCCTCCAGCGTTTCCTTGATCGCCTTGGGCTGGCCGGGGAGGTTGATGATCAGGGCCTGTTTGCGGATTACCGCGACCTGACGCGACAGGATTGCCGTCGGCACGAATTTGAGGCTGACCTGACGCATCTGTTCGCCGAAGCCGGGCATTTCCCTGTCGGCGACCGCGAGTGTGGCCTCCGGTGTCACATCGCGCAGCGCGGGGCCGGTGCCGCCGGTGGTCAGCACCAGATGGCAACCTTCCTTGTCGACGAGTTCCTTCAGTGTTGCTTCGATCACCGGGCGTTCGTCGGGAATCAGGCGAGTCACCGTACGCCACTGCGGATCGCTGATCGCCTGTTTGAACCAGTCTTCCAGCGCGGGGATGCCTTCGTCCCTGTACACGCCCTTGGACGCGCGGTCGCTGATGGAGACGAGGCCGATGATGAGTTCGGTGGGTGTGGACATGGCGCGGATTATAGCCAGAGCCTCATTGAGTCGATTTGTCGGCTGACGTATCACTGCGGCTACGTGCTTCTGCCAGCCCGCGAATCATCTGGAACAGCGCGCGGAAGTGCTTGGGCGGCTTACCGCGTTCGCGCTCGGTGGTGGTATTGCGGATCAGCGTGCGCAGTTGCTGGCTGTCGGCTTCGGGATAGGCGGCGATGAACTCCGACACCGCCTGCGGATCATCGATCAGCCGTTCGCGCCAGCGTTCGATATGGTGCAGTTGCGCGGTTTGTTCCGCCGACACCGACAGAAAGCCGTCGAGCTTGACGCGGATCGGCGCCGGATCGACCTGGCGCATCAGCTTGCCGACGTACTGCATTTGCCGGCGCCGCGCTTCGTTGCGTTTCATCGCGCGCGCGGCGAGCAAGGCGTCGCGCAGGCTTTCCGGCAGTTCGACGCTGGCCAGTTGCTGCTCGTTCAGTTGCGTCAGCTCTTCGCCGATATCCTGCAACGCGTCCATGTCGCGCTTGCGCTGGCTTTTACTGGGTGCTTCATCGAATTCAGGGGTGTCTTCCACGGCGCCAAGTGTCAAATGAGAATCAAAATTGAAGCTGTTATGATAACGCCCTTTCATGCCCGGATCGCTTCCGGCGCTGCGCAAACCCATGGCATCGCAACCTTTTTCCTACGATAAAGCCGCACTCCAGCAACTCGTCACCGACGCGCTGGCCTACGCCAAAACCCGCGGCGCCACCGCCGCCGACGCCGAAGTCAGCGAAGGTTACGGCCAGACCGTCACCGCCCGCCAGGGCGAAGTCGAAACCATCGAATACAACCGTGACAAGGGCATCGGCGTCACGGTTTACATCGGCAAACAGCGCGGCCACGCCAGCAGTTCGGATTTTGCGCCGCAGGCGGTACGCGACAGCGTCGATGCTGCGCTGGCGATTGCGCGCTACACCGCCATTGACGATTGCGCCGGGCTGGCCGACCCCGACATGCTGGCGCGTGAATTTCCCGACCTCGACCTGCTGCATCCCTGGGACATGCCGGTGGAGCGTGCGATTGAAATGGCGCGGGCCTGCGAGGCGGCAGGGTTCAAGGTCGACAAGCGCATCACCAATTCCGAAGGTGCTACGGTTTCGACCCAGCAATCGCATTTCATCTACGGCAACACCGACGGATTCCTCGCCGGTTATCCGAGTTCGCGCCACGGCATCTGGTGCGCGCTGATCGCCGGCAAGGGTGATGGCATGCAGCGCGACGACTGGTATGAAACTTCGCGCGATCCCGCTGAGCTGCCGGCACCGGAATCGATCGGCCGCAAGGCCGCCGAACGCGCCGTGGCACGACTGAAGGCGCGCAAGGTGCCGACTGCGCAGGTGCCCGTTCTGTTCGAATCGGGCGTCGCGTCCAGCCTGATGGGGCATTTTGTCTCTGCGGTATCGGGCGGCAGCCTCTATCGGAAATCATCCTTCCTGCTCGACAGCCTCGGCAAACAGATATTTTCGCCCTGCGTGCAGATGAGCGATCTGCCGCATATTCCCAAGGCCCTTGCCAGCGGCGCATTCGATGAAGAAGGTGTTGCGACCCGCGCCCGCGACATCGTCAGGGAAGGCGTGGTACAGGGCTATTTCCTCGCCAGTTATTCCGCGCGCAAGCTCGGCATGAAATCCACCGGCAATGCCGGCGGCAACCACAACCTGATCATGAAAGACACCGGCGAGGATTTCGCCGCGCTGCTGAAAAAACTCGGCACCGGTCTGCTGGTGACTGAAATGATGGGGCAGGGTGTCAACGGCGTGACCGGTGATTATTCGCGCGGCGCAGCGGGCTTCTGGGTGGAGAAGGGTGAAATTGCCTACCCCGTGCAGGAAATCACCATCGCCGGTAATCTCAAGGACATGTACAAAAACATCGTTGCCATCGGCAACGATATATCGCGGCGCAGTTCGCGCCAGTGCGGCTCGATCCTGGTTGAGGGCATGACGCTGGCCGGGTCGTGAGGCGGAATTTGTAAAATAACTGTTTAAAATCAATAACATATAAAAATACCGGAGGGGCAGCATGCAGCGTCGTTCATTCATCAAAAAAGCAGGCCTAGGCTTGGCTGCGGGTGTGGTGGCTGCACCCGCCATCGTGCGTGCGCAACCGGTGATCCAGTGGCGGCTGGCGTCGAGTTTTCCGAAAAACCTCGATACGCTGTACGGTGCCGCGGAAATTCTGTCGAAACGCGTCGCCGAAGGCAGTGAAGGCAAATTCCAGATCCGCGTGTTTGCTGCCGGTGAACTGGTGCCTGGCCTGCAGGTGCTCGATGCGGTGCAGAACGGCACCGTGCAGTGCGGCCACACCGCGCCTTACTACTACATCGGCAAGGATCCGGCGTTTGCATTCGCCACTGCGGTGCCGTTCGGCCTGAACGCAAGGCAGCAGAACGCATGGATGTATTACGGTGGCGGGCTCGAAGCCATGGCTGCGCTGTTCAAGGAATACGGCTGTGTGCAGTTCCCCACCGGCAACACCGGTGTGCAGATGGGCGGCTGGTACCGCAAGGAAATCAAAACTCTCGCCGACCTGAAGGGTCTGAAAATGCGCGTCAGCGGCCTCGCCGGACAGGTGCTGGCGAAGCTCGGCGTGGTCGGACAGCAGATTGCCGGCGGCGAAATCTATCAGGCGCTCGAACGCGGCACCATCGATGCCGCCGAGTGGGTGGGCCCCTACGACGATGAAAAACTCGGCCTCAACAAGGTCGCGAAGTACTACTACTACCCCGGCTGGTGGGAGGGCGGGCCGCAACTGTCGACCATCGTCAACCTCAAGGAATGGAATGCGCTGCCGAAGCAGTACAAATCCATTTTCGAATCGGCCTGTGCCGAAGCCAATGTGCACATGCTGGCGAGTTACGACGCCAAAAATCCAGAGGCGCTGAAAAAACTCGTCGGTGGCGGTGCGCAACTGCGCCAGTTCCCGAAACCGATCATGGAAGCCGCACAGAAGGCCGCGTTCGAAATCTACGATGAGGCCGCGGCAAAAAGCCCGCATTTCAAACGCATTTACGGGCAGTGGCTCAAATTCCGCAGTGACCAGTTCCTGTGGTTCCGTGTCGCCGAGGCGGCGTATGACAATTTCACCTTCAACAGTGCCGTGCGGCCGGTGGCGAAGAAGTAAGCCGCAAGCGGAGTCCGCATGTTCTGCCTGCTGCGGCAGGGCAGGTTTTTTTGCGTCGTGGATGAACTGCGCGCACGGCAATCAGTCTCAACGGTGGCGCGGGGGCCGGAATGACCGCGTCATCGCCGTAGCAGGTCAGTCCACATTTCACGCAAGCCGCGCCTTACATTTACATGTCCGCTGAACCCCGCAACAACGCGCCCACCATCTACCTGACGCTGGCGCTGACCTTTTTCAACTTCACCGGCAACAACGCGATGCGGGTGTTGATGACGCTGTACGCGCTGCACCTCGGCGCCTCGGCGACGGCGGTGGGCGTGATCGGCGGCCTGCTGTTCCTGTTCCCGGTGCTGTTGTCCTGGTTCGTCGGCGGGCTTGCCGACCGCAAGGCGGCGCGCAAACTGCTGCTGTTCGCCGCAAGCTGTGCTGCGACGTCGCTGCTGCTGATGTATTTTTTCCCGTCGCTGACGGTGTTTTATGCCGCCGCCGCGCTGAACGGATTCGCGCTGTCGTTTTTCCACGTCACGCTGCAGAACCTGATCGGCAACCTCAGCGGTCCCGAGAACCGCGCACGCAATTTCGCCAACTTCAGCATGATCGGCGCCACGACCAGTTTTGCCGGTCCGCTGATCGCCGGATTGTCGATTGACCACTTCGGTTATGACTGGGCGTGCCTGATTACCGCCGCGCTGTCGCTGGTGGTTATTGTGCTGCTGCTGACGCAGGGCAAACACCTGCCGCCGGCGCGCGGCCGCATCAAGGATGCGGTCGCACCGCGCGCATGGCTCGATCGCGGTGTGGTGATCATGCTGATCACCGGCGGGCTGGTGCAACTGGGTTACGACCTGTTCCAGTTCTATGTCCCCATCCACGGCCACGCCATCGGCCTGTCGGCGTCCGCGATCGGTGCCGTGCTGTCGACGCTGGCCATCGCCGCCTTCATCGTGCGCAATTTCCTCGCGCGGCTGGCGGAAAAATATCCCGGCGAAAAACTCCTGCTGTATGTGTTCCTGACCGGCGCGGTCGGTTTTGCACTGGTGCCCTTCGCGGAAAACGCCTGGGTGCTGGGCGCCATCGCCTTCCTGTTCGGCCTCGGCATGGGCATCGGCATCCCGCTGACGGTGATCCTGATGTTCGCCAACTCGACCGATGGCCGCTCCGGCCGCACGCTGGGCCTGCGTCTTACCGTCAACAATTCCGTGCGCATGACCGGCCCGATGGCTTTCGGCGCGATCGGCGGGCTGGTCGGGGTGTCGGGGGTGTTCTGGCTGCTGGCGGGGGTGATGGTGCTGGGGGCGGGGTTGGCGCGGTGGCAAAAAAGTGGAGTGGGAAAATAAGCTTGGCTGTGCGCGTCTACTAAATCTTCTTGAAATATTCTTTATCAATTAAAACTTCTTCAGTTATTTTTTCTTTTACTTCAATACCAATTCCTAGTTCTTTAAGTTTTTGCGCGAGATCTTCTCCGTCAATAAGATCAATGGGGGTGGTTCCATCACGCTGGGCTTCGAGTCGTGCATCTCTGGTAAATGTTCCTGTAGTGATGATTAACCCTTTATCGGCCCGTCCTACCAATGCGCCGCGGAAGTCTCTGACAATTGTCGGGGAAACACTCCCTTTGTATCGCTTTGCTTGAAATAAAACATGGAAAGAAAGTAAGCCGCCAATCCTTACAACGCCTTTACCGTCAATGCCGCCGTCGCCAGAGCGTCCCGTTACTTCAACTTGGATAAACCCTGATTCTCGGAGTAGGCGTTGACATAACCGTTCAAATGCTTGGGGTGATATCGTTTTTAGTAGGTTTAGTAGTTCATCCTCCCAAGTCTCTTCTATTTCGATTTCCTTTTCTATTTCCTCGTCTTTGTTGCTACGATCCAAGTCGACTACAAATCTTTTTACTTGAGTTTTGTCGACTTCTGTTGTTTGCAGTCCTTTGGCTGTTAATGACCAAATTCCGCGTTTTGAATTGTCTAAAAGACCAAATCTCTTGAGGTAATTTCGAGCCCAAGCAAGGCGATAGGAAAGTTTGGAACGATTTCCCCGATGGATTTCATTTACTTCTCGGTCGCTAAGGTTGAGAAATTCTGCAACTACACGCTCTTGTTCCCTGATGGAGGCTGAGCCGCCTAATTGCCTGATGGCTCCGAGAAGTGGATTAAATAATTTGTCGTAGGTCGGGACTGGCATTCTGGGTTCCCTTTATTCTTGGTAAAGTGGGTTTGATTAGAAACCAAAACTTATTGGTAACTACCTTAATTCAGTGATTTTATAGGTAAGAGAATTTTTGGGAAATTATTGAGAAAAGTACATGAATCACGCCAACCCCAACCGCTCCGCCGAACTCGCCCGCAACGTCGCCGTAGCCCTGCGCTTCAAGCAGAACCAAGGCACACCGGCCATGCCGCAGGTCGAGAAGGAAGTCCTCGCACCGAATTACGACCGCGTGCGCGGCGGCAACCTGCATCTGGCAAACAATGCCCGCGATCAGGGCTGGCCGCATCCGGCCTTGTATCTGCGCGCGGCGCTGCCGGATCGTGTCGATGTGATGGAGCAGGTCATCGCCGATGGTGACCGTGTCGGGCTGCTGTTCCGTGTCACCGGCACCCACACCGGCAATTTTTTCGGCATCCCGGCCACCGGCAAGCGCATCGATGTCTATGAAGTGGCGCTGCTGCGCATCGTCAACGGCCAGATGGTCGAGGGCTGGTACATGATGGATGAGGCGGAGCTGCTGCGGCAACTGGGCGCAAAACTGCCGCCGCGGCCTGACGGCAAGCTGATTGCGCCGCCCTTGCCGCAGACCGACGATGCGCCGACCTTCATCAAAAAACTCGAAGCGCAGCCTGCGCTGACCGCGCTGGCCCGCAACAAGCTTACCGCGGCGCGCACACGGCTGTCGACGCAGACCAAGGAAGGGCTGGCCGCCAATCATCACAATCTGCGCTACGGTTTTGAGCACACGCGCGGCTACAGCAAGGCGCATGGCCACGGCGAACTGAATCTGAACGCAGCCTTCGCCGAGCGGCGTTACGGGCTGGATGTGCTGATGGCCGAGGGCAATCAGGTGTGGGTGCGCTTCAATGTCAACGGCACGCACAGCGGCCCGTTCTGCGGCATCGCGCCAACCGGCGCGCGCATGGGCGTCAATGCCGTGGCGATACTCAATTTTGATGATGCCGGCAATATCGTCAGCAGCTGGACCTTTGCCGATGAACTCGGCGTGTTGCTGCAACTGGGCCGACCGAATCTGCTGCTCGAATAAAAAAAGCGGGAATACGAGGGGATGTTGCATTGTTCACAGCGTGCAGTAAAACCATCCACCGGAGGTAGGCAATGAACAGGATCAAAACAGGCGTAGCCGTGGCGGGCGTAGTGCTGGCATTCGGCGCGCAAGCCGCGCAACCCAGTCCCGACATGTCGTTTTTTGTGACCAGCTCGGGACTCGGCAAGGGCGCCGACCTCGGCGGCATTGCCGGTGCTGACCGGCATTGCCAGCAACTGGCCGAGGCCGCGGGCGCGGGTAAAAAGCAGTGGCATGCCTACCTGAGCGCAACGGCGGCAGGCGGCACAGCGGCGGTCAATGCCCGCGACCGCATCGGCAAGGGGCCGTGGTACAACGCCGAAGGCCGGCTGATTGCGCGCAACGTCGATGAACTGCATACGCTGAACGGCATCAACCGCATGACCGCGTTGACCGAGAAGGGCACCAAGGTCAACGGCCGCGCTGAATCGCCGAACACGCATGACATCCTGACCGGTTCTAAACCGGATGGCACTGTCGCTGTCAGCGACAAGGACACCACCTGCGGCAACTGGAGCAAAAGCGGCGATGGTTCCGCCATCGTCGGCCACCATGACCGCTGGGGACTGAGTGACGACGAACCGGCGCGTTCGTGGAATGCCTCGCATCCGTCGCGTGGTTGCAGCCAGGACAATCTGAAATCTTCCGGCGGCGCGGGGCTGCTGTACTGTTTCGCCGCACGCTAAGCGCAGACGGATTCATCCGGCCGGGCTTTGCGCCCGGCTTTTTTTCGTCTGCGCCCCGGAAATTATTATAAGTATTTGTTTTTATTAATAATTTTATGATATCGAATCTTGGCCAGTATCGCGGTGCGCCGTGTTTCACTATGCTCGCTACCCATACTCCATGCGAAGGATGCAGCTGTGGCTGACATGAAAGTGCCGTTTCACGATATCGCGCAACGCTATGCCGAAGAGCGCGAGGAAATCCTTGCCTGCATCGACCGCGTGCTGTCCAAAGGCCATGTATTCCTCAGCGAGGAAGTCGACGAGTTCGAAGCGGCGATCTGCAAATACACCGGCGCAAAGCATTGCGTGACGCTGAATTCGGGCACCGATGCACTGATGGTCGGGCTGTGGGCGCTGGGCGTCAGCCGTGGCGATGAGGTGATTACCTCTCCGGTGTCGTTCATCGCCTCGGCCGGGGCCATTGCCCATGTCGGCGCGGTGCCGGTGTTTGCCGAAGTCGGTGATGACCAGAATATCGATCCAGCGGCAATCGAACGCAAAATCACGTCGCGCACCAAAGCCATCATGCCGGTGCACTGGACCGGCCGCATCGCTGACATGGACGCGATCAATGCGATTGCAAAAAAATACGGTCTCGCGGTGATCGAAGATGCGGCACAGGCGATGGGGGCGCGTTACAAGGGGCGCCACGGCGGCACGCTCGCCGCCTGCGGCGCGGTGTCGTCACATCCGCACAAAATCCTCGCCGCGTTCGGCGACGGCGGTTTTCTGCTGACGGAGGATGCGGAGTTCGCGCGCAAGGTGCGGCTCTATCGCAATCACGGTCGTGAAGCGCGCGACAACGCGGTGATGTTCGGCGTCAATTCACGCATGGATACACTGCAGGCGGAGGTGCTCAAGTTTCGCCTGTCACGGCTGGATGCGATCATCGAACGCCGTCGCCGTCATGTCGCGCTGTACCGGAGCATCATCAAACCGGGGCCGGTGTATATCCCGCCGGAAACTGCCGACGTGTTTCATCCCTACATGATGTTTCTGGTGCAGGCTGATGACCGCGACGGCCTGCACAAGCATCTGGAAAAACAGGGTGTGCAGACGCGGGTGTATTACGGTACGCCGCTGCACCTGCACGAGGCCTCGCAGAAACTCGGCAACAAACGCGGTGATTTTCCGCTGGCGGAGCGGCAGTGCGATCGTGTGCTGGCCTTGCCGCATGCACAGCACCTGAGCGAAGAGCAGGTGGCGTATGCCGCGGAGCAGGTGAACCGTTATTACGGGAATTGACTGCGGCTAATCCACCTTTGCACCGGTGGACAGGATGATCTTGCCGAACTTGTCCGCTTCGGACTGAATGAATCTGCGGTATTCAGCCGGGCTGCTGGTCACGGCCTCGAGACCGAATCCCGCATAACGGTCTTTAACCTCCCGTAGTGCGTGGATGCGCACGATCTCGGCATTGAGCCGGGTGATGATGGACGGCGGCGTACTTTGCCGTGCAAGCACACCCCAGGAGTTGTCGAGGGCATAACCGGGGACACCGGATTCAGCGATGGTTGGCATGTCCGGCAGCAGTGTGCTCCGCTTTGCGCTGGTCACTGCCAGTGCGCGCAGTTTGCCGGCTCTGGTGTGCGGCAAGGCGATCGGCATGTCGGAGAACACGATTTCCAGCCGGCCACCCAGCAGGTCATTGAGGGCGAGGATGGTGCCCTTGTACGGCACGTGGATCAGGCTCACGCCGGCCATCGTCTTGAACAGTTCGCCCGCGGAATAGGACAGCGTACCGGCGCCACCGGAACCGAAGTTGAGATAGCCGGTTTTGGTGCGCGCCAGCTGCACCAACTCCTGCACCGATTTTGCCGGCACGCCGGGATGGATCACCAGCAATTGCGGCGCGATGGCCACCAGGCTGATCGGCGCGAAATCACGCAGCGTGTCGTAACCGACCTTGTAGAGAAACGGGTTGGTGGCGAACTGGCTCATGTTGGCATGCAGCAGCGTGTAGCCGTCGGCGGGTGCGCGCATCGCGATTTCGGCACCGATGATGCCGCTGGCGCCGGGGCGGGTATCGATCACGACCTGCTGGCCCCAGGCCTCGGTCATTTTCTGGCCGAGGATGCGGGCAATGGTGTCGGAGGTACCGCCGGGTGAGAACGGCACGATCATGCGGATCGGCTTGACGGGATAAGCCTGTGCGGCAGCGTTACCCGCAATCCATGTCAAACAGCTGCAAAAAAAAATGCACAGCTTGCCTGTTGTGGATATGCCCCGCATGGTTTTCCTCCGCCCGCAGCCTGTGTTCAGACAAGGTGAAATCTGCGCTCAGATTAGCACCGTACCGGGCGGCGAAATCCGGTTTTTGAGTATGTGGACAAGGTTTGCACGAGGCTGAATTTTCGCCGCATTTTAGTGTGCATTTTTTAACTCTTTGCCTGCGGAAATCCGGCCTGCGGCCCGATGGCGTCGGCCTCGAACAGCTCCTTCAGCTGTTCGGCGGCGTCACGCGTGGTCTGGATCAACTGCGCTTCGTCGTGTTGCGCAGCGTACTGCGCTTTCAACTGTTCTTCGTCATGGTGCTTGAACAGCGTGATTGCGCGTTCTGCCGCGGCGACGCCCAGACCCAGCTGCAGCAGCGCGCGGTGCGCGGCCTCGAGGCTGGAGGGAAAAGTTTCGCGGAATATCGCGGTGATGCCGAGTTTGCGCAGCTGGAAGTAATGCTGGCGATTGCGGGCGCGGGCGAGGATGGCCAGCTTCGGGAAGTGCCGGCGCACCATCTGCGCGGTACGCACCGAGGCTTCGACGTCATCGACCGCCAGCACGAACAGCCCGGCTTCACCGGCCTTGGCTGCTTCCAGCAATTCGAGGCGTGATGCATCGCCGAAATACACCTTGTTGCCGAAGCGGCGCACGAAATCGACCTGCTGGTAATTGGCTTCGAGCGCGGTGAAATGGATGCCGCACATGCGCAGCACCCGCGCCACGATCTGGCCGTAACGGCCGAAGCCGGCGATGATCACCGGGCTGGCCGGGCCATCGATGGTGTCGTATTCCGGCGGCGCGGTGCGCTCCAGCCAGCGCGTGAGCAGCCGTTCGTGCAGCGCAAACACGCCGGGTGCGAACAGCATCGAGATTGTCACCACCAGGATCAGCAATTGCGCGGTCGGCCGGTCGAGCGCGCCGAGGGTGATGGCGGCGGCAAACAGCACAAAGGCGAATTCCCCGCCTTCGGACAGCATCACTGCGGTGCGTTGTGCTGTTTCATTGTCGCAGCCGCGCAGGCGGGCGATGGCGTACACGATCGCGGCCTTGCTGGCGATCAATCCCAGCGCGAGGCCGACGACCAGCAGCGGTTGCGCGCGCAGCAGGCCGATGTCGGCGCTCATGCCCACCGCCATGAAAAACAATCCCAGCAACAATCCCTTGAACGGTTCGATGTCGGCCTTGAGTTCGTGGGTGAATTCGGAATCGGCGAGTACCACGCCGGCGAGGAAGGCGCCCAGCGCCATCGACAGTCCGATCCGGTCCATGATCGCCGCGGCAGCGATCACCACCAGCAACGCTGCCGCGGTGAACACTTCGTGGCTGCCGTGGGTGGCAATGAATTTGAGCAGCGGATGCACGACACGGCGTCCGCCGACGATCACGATGGCGATGGCCGCCACGCCCTTGGCTGCAGAAATCCAGTTGGCGTCGGTCTGGTCGCCACCGAGCAGTGGCAGCAGTGCCAGCAACGGAATCACCGCCAGATCCTGGAACAGCAGCACCGCAAACGATTCGCGGCCGTGCGGCTGGCCGAGCTGGCCTTTTTCCGCCAGCGCCGACAGCACCAGTGCGGTGGAGGACATCGCACCGGCGAACCCCGCGATCACTGCCGCCTGCCACGACAGGCCGGCCATGATGCCTATCCCCGCCAGCAGCAGGCCGGTGATGCCAACCTGCGCGCCGCCGAAACCGAATACCGGACGGCGCAGCGCCCACAGCCGCGAGGGTTCGAGTTCCAGCCCGATCAGGAACAGCAGCAGCACCACGCCGAATTCGGCGAAATGCAGCGTCGTTTCGACTTCGGCGACGACCCCGAATCCCCAGGGTCCGACCAGTATTCCGGCGGCGAGATAACCGAGCACGGCGCCGAGTTTGAAGCGCTGGAACAGCGGCACCAGCAGCACCGCGGTCAGCATGAATAGGGCGATTTGTTCAAGCAATGACATGGGCGGAACCTCGTGATGACGGGGTGGCGTGCGCAACCGGCGGTGATGCGCGGCGGGTTGCGGGCGCACGAGGCGCACACCCTGCCGGGATCACACGGCGCAGCGCCGAGTGTATCCCGGAGGCGGGGATATCAGTAGCTGGTGGACGCGGGTTTGCGCTGTTCGGCAATGAAGCTGCGGATTTCGCTGACCAGCCGCGGGTCACCCTGGATGCCGGTTTTGCCGGTGTGCGACACACCTTCAAGCAAGACCAGTTTCATTGCGGGACGTATGGTCTTCAATTCCTGCATGTCCTTCAGCGTGTGGTCCAGTGTGCCGACAATGCCCAGCGTCGGTACTTGGACCGCAGCCATCTGTTCCGCAGTGACCGCCTGATCCTTGTAGCCGCGCAGCGATGCCGCGGTGGCCAACTGGTCAAAATTCCTGTCGGCGCGGCAGGCGGCGATGCGCTGCTGGATTTCTTCTTCGGTGGGTTTCATGCCGGCAGGCGCCTGACGCATGACGCGGCTGCGGCTGATGCAGTCGCGGGCGATTTCGGCGGCTTCGGTCTCGATGCGCGGGTTGTTGGCTTCTTTCGGCGAGCGGCCTGCGCCGGCAACCTGCACGCCCGTCAGGAAGCGTTCCGGGTGCAGCGTCAGCAGTTGCGCGACAGTGCTGCTGCCGAGCGAGAAACCGATGATGTGCGCGCGCTCGATTTTCAGCGCGTCGAGGATGCGCACCACATCCAGCGCCTGCTGCCGGCCATAGGCGGCGGGATCGCGCGGTGAATCGCTTTTGCCGTGGCCGCGGGCATCAAAGGCGATGACGCGGAAGTCTTTCGCCAAATTGTCGACCACGCCGCGCGTGGTCCAGCTTTCGAGGTTCGAGGTGCCGCCGTGCAGCAGCACGATGGCTTCGCCCTTGCCGGTATCGATGTAGCGGATTTTGACGCCGCTGGCGTCGAGGTATTTGTCTTCAAGTGCCAGAGACGGTGCGGTGGAAAAACACAGCAGCAGTGCGGTGTAACGGATGAACGGGTTCATGGGGCTCCCCCTTGCGTTGTGCATTATTGTTATTGAGTCCGGTATGAAGCTTAGCGAAATCCGGGTTGCATATATGCGCTATGAAGCGGGGTGCTGTGATGCGGGTTGTTGTGTAGAGTTGCGCTGTCAGGCCTCGATCATGAATTTTTTCAGCAGCGCCGGATCGGGATCGACACCGAGGCCCGGGCCTTGCGGAATGGCGAAGCGGCCGTTTTTCGGATTGATGGCGTCGCCGAGCGGATTCTCTGCGAAATCGCAGTAGAAACGCTCCACCCAGGGTTGCTGCGCCTGCGCCGCGCAGACATGGATGGAGGCCAGCAGTCCGGGGCCGAAGTAGGCCGAATGCGGCACCACGCGCACGCCGTGGGCTTCGCCCAGCGCGAACACTTTCTGCATTTCGGTAACACCACCGACTTTGGTAACGCTCGGTTGTGCGACATCCAGCGAGCCGCGTTCGAACAGGCGCTGGAATTCATTGACGCTACCGACGTTTTCACCGGCGGCAACGGGGATGCCGCCTTCGGCGCGTACCCGGGCCAGGCCGGCATGGTCTTCCGGCGGCCACACCGGTTCTTCGAGGAATTCGAGATCGAGGTCGTACAGCACCTTGCACATGGCCACGGCCTGCAGCGGCGTCCACGGCGTGCTGCAGTCGACCATCAGCGGCACGCCGTCACCTGCGGCGCGGCGCGCGGCGCGGATGATGGCGGGATCGATTTCATGGATCTTGATCAGCTTGTAGCCGCGGCCCAGCGCTTCGGCAATGCGCGGTTCCAGCGCCTCGGCCTTGCCGTAGCGCAGCAGGCTGGCATAGGCGGGCAGGTCGGTGCGTGTGCTGCCGCCGAGCAATTGGTAGAGCGGCCGGTTGGCGATTTTTCCGGCGATGTCCCACAGCGCGATGTCGATGGCGGACATGCCATACATCGCCGGGCCGTTGCGGCCGGCGCCGTGCAGGGTGTGTGCAAGATCGTGCATCAGTGCGCTGATGGCGGTCGGGTCACGCCCGATGCACAACGGTGCAATCATGCGGTCGATTGCGGTGCGGGTGACTGGCCACACGCGGTGGCCGAAGGCTTCACCCCAGCCGCTGATGCCGGCGTCGGTGTCGACGCGCACCAGCAGGGTTTCAATCGCGGTGCGCGGGCGTCCGCCGACCATCGGCGTGTCGCCGGCGATGAGCATTGGCATGGAAGTGACGAAGGTGGTGACGGCGGTAATTTTCATGAGGTCATCCGGGAAATTGAGAATTTAGCCGCGGCGCGGCTCAAGCGCGAGTCGGATCGCCAGCGCGGCGAGCACGCCGCCCATCACGTAGCGCTGTGCGGCCAGCCACAACGGATTGCGCGCGAACCATGCGGCGATGCCCGCCGCCGACAGCGCGATCAGCAGGTTGATCGTGAAGCTCACCGAAATCTGCGTGATGCCGAGCACGATGCTTTGCGCGAATACCGGACCGCGTGCGGTGTCGATGAATTGCGGAAAAATGGACAGGTAGAACACCGCCACCTTGGGGTTCAGCAGGTTGGTGAGGAAACCCGTCAGCAGCAGTTTGCGCGGTGAGTCCGGCGCCAGCGCACGCGGCTCGAACGGCGAGCGCGCGCCGGGTTTGACGGCTTCCCACGCCAGCCACAGCAGGTACAGCGCGCCCAGCCACTTCAGCAGTTCGTAGGCCAGCGGGATGGCGAGGAATATCGCCGAGAGCCCGATCGCCGCGGCCAGCATGTGCACAAAAAATCCGCCAATCACGCCGAACAGCGAGATCACCCCTGCGGCGCGGCCCTGGCAGATGGAGCGCGAGATCAGGTAAATCATGTTGGGGCCGGGCGTCAGCACCATCAGCAGGGCGGCGCCGGCGAAAATCAGCAGGTCGGGGAGGGGAATCACGGGATGGGTATGCAGCCGGACGATATCGGTATGCCCCGAGTTTACCGAAGATTGCGCAGGAACAAGGCCCTGCGCGGCACAATGCGGCCTCCTGTTATGCGGGGTGGGTGTGTTTCGCATGATAAAATTCGGCGTTCCAGCCGGTAACCACCGAACAGTCCCCGCCCATGACCATTTTCACGAATACCCTCGAAACCACCGATCCTGAAATCTTCCGTGTTGTGCAGCAGGAAGCACAGCGTCAGGAAGACCACATCGAGCTGATCGCTTCCGAGAACTATGCCAGCCCGGCCGTGCTCGCTGCGCAGGGTTCGGTGCTGACCAACAAGTACGCCGAGGGGTATCCCGGCAAGCGCTATTACGGCGGTTGTGAATATGTCGACATCGCCGAACAGCTGGCGATCGACCGTGCGAAAGAACTGTTCAAGGCCGGTTATGCCAATGTGCAGCCGCATTCCGGTGCGCAGGCCAACGCCGCGGTATTCCTTGCGACGCTGCAACCGGGGGACGCCATCCTCGGCATGCGCTTGTCCGACGGCGGCCACCTGACGCACGGTTCCAAGGTCAACATCAGCGGCAAGTACTACAGTGCCGCATCGTATGGCCTCAACCCGGAAACCCAGGAAATCGATTACGACGAAGTGGCGGAACTGGCCAAGGTGCGCAAACCGAAGCTGATCGTCGCCGGCGCCTCGGCGTACTCCCTGGTCATCGACTGGAAACGTTTTCGCCAGATCGCTGATGACGTCGGCGCGCTGTTGATGGCTGACATGGCGCATTACGCCGGCCTGGTGGCTGCGGGGCTGTATCCGAGCCCGGTGGGCATCGCCGATTTTGTCACCACCACCACGCACAAGACGCTGCGCGGTCCGCGCGGCGGGCTGATTCTCGCTGATGCACGGCACGAGAAGGTGTTGAACTCCGCGGTATTCCCCGGCTCACAGGGCGGCCCGCTGATGCATGTCATTGCCGCCAAGGCGGTGGCGTTGAAAGAAGCGATGTCGAAGGACTTCCGCAGTTACCAGCAGCAGGTGCTCGACAACGCGCGGGTGATGTCGAAGGTGATGCAGGAGCGCGGCTACCGCATCGTTTCCGGCCGCACCGATTGCCACCTGTTCCTGCTCGACCTGCGCGAAAAACCGGTGACCGGCCTTGAAGCCGAGCAGGCGCTGGGCCGCGCCAATATCACCGTCAACAAAAATTCAGTGCCCAACGACACCCGTACCCCGACCGTGACCAGCGGTGTGCGCATCGGCTCGCCGGCGATGACCACGCGCGGCTTCAAGGAGCATGAAGCTGAAAAACTCGGCAACCTGATCGCCGACGTGCTCGACGCGCCGCAGGACGAAGCCGTGATAAACCGTGTGCGTGCCGGCGTCAAAACGCTGTGCGACAAATTCCCGGTGTACCAGAGCTGAACCGAGAGACTGACTGCACCGAATGAAATGCCCTTTCTGCAAATCGGATGAAACCCAGGTCATTGACTCGCGCGAGAGTGATGACGGGGAGAGCATTCGCCGGCGCCGTAAATGCGTCACCTGCAGCAAGCGTTTCACGACCTACGAGACGGTTGAGCTGCGCATGCCGCAGGTGGTCAAGCAGGACGGCAGCCGCGCCGAGTTCGACATGGCCAAGCTGCGCACCAGTTTCATGCGCGCGCTGCACAAGCGCCCGGTGCCGACGCCGCTGGTCGACGAAGCCATCGGCGCACTGACCAATGAACTGCTGTCGCTGGGTGAGCGTGAAGTGCAGGCGCGTCGTGTCGGCGAAATGGTGATGCGCGAGCTGAAAAAACTCGACGAAGTTGCCTACATCCGTTTTGCCTCGGTCTATCGCAGCTTTCAGGGTGTCGATGATTTCACCGACGCGATCAAGGAAGTGCGCAAGCCGGTCCGCAAGTAACGCCGGTCGCCGCGGCGGCGATGGAAAAAAACATGTTCACACCCGACGATTATCACCACATGGCTTATGCGCTGGAACTCGCGGCGCGCGGTCTGTACACGACCACACCCAATCCGCGCGTTGGTTGCGTGATCGTCAAAAACAACAAGGTGGTCGGAGAGGGCTGGCACGAAAAGGCCGGCGCGGCGCATGCTGAACCGATTGCGCTGCAGCATGCGCGCAGCAAGGCGGCGGGTGCCACGGTGTATGTGACGCTGGAGCCCTGTGCCCACCACGGCCGCACGCCGCCCTGTGTCGATGCGCTGCTGAAGGCGAAACCGGCGCGAGTGGTCGCGGCGATGCAGGATCCAAATCCGAAAACGTCGGGCAAGGGTTTCGATCAATTGCGCGCTGCCGGCATCCAGGTTGATGTCGGTCTGATGGAAATGGAAGCGCGTGAGCTGAACATCGGTTTCATTGCGCGCATGACCCGCGGCACACCCTGGGTGCGCATGAAAATCGCTGCCAGCCTTGATGGCCGCACTGCGCTGGCCAACGGCCAGAGCCAGTGGATCACCGGTGCCGAAGCGCGGCGTGACGGCCATGCCTGGCGCGCGCGTGCCTGTGCAGTGCTGACGGGTGTCGGCACGGTCAAGGACGACAATCCGCAGCTGACGGTGCGCGACGTGATGACCAGCCGTCAGCCGATGCGGGTGGTGGTGGATAGCCGGATGCAGACGCCGCTGAAGTCGAATGTGCTCGGACCGGGCACGCTGATCGCCGCCGCCGGTGCCGATGTGCCGCGCAGCGTGGCCCTGCGTGCGCAGGGCGCGGAAGTTGTGGTGCTGCCCAATCATGAAGGCAAGGTGGAGTTGCCGGCACTGATACAGGAGCTGGCGCGCCGCGGCTGCAATGAAATCCATGTCGAGGCCGGCTACAAGCTGAACGGCTCGCTGCTCGCCGAAGGACTGGTCGATGAATTGCTGATTTACATGGCGCCCTGCATTCTGGGTGACACCGCAAAAGGCATGTTCCATCTGCCGCCGCTGGAAAACCTGGCTGGCCGGCACAAGCTGAAGATTACCGATATCCGCCTGCTCGGTGACGATGTGCGAGTGCTGGCGAGGGTGAACAAATAATGTTTACCGGCATCGTCTCGGCCGTCGGCCGTATTGAAACTGTAGTGCCTGCGCCGGGTGGCCTGCGACTGCGCATCGCGGGCAATGGCTTGAGCATGGACGATGTCGCGCTGGGTGACAGCATCGCAGTCAGCGGCGTGTGCCTGACGGTGGCGACCTTCGATAAATCCGGGTTTGAAGCCGAGGTGTCGCAGGCGACGCTGTCTGCAGTCGCCGGTTTTGCGCAGGGCGCGGCGGTCAATCTTGAAAAAGCGCTGCGCCTGGCCGACCGGCTGGGCGGGCATCTGATGACCGGGCATGTCGACGGCACCGGCACGGTATCGCGCTTCGAGCCGGTGGGGGATAATCGCCGCCTCGTGATTGCCGTGCCGCCGGCGATGGCACGTTACATCGCGCGCAAGGGTTCGGTCGCGGTCGATGGCGTCAGCCTGACGGTGAATGCGGTCGAGGGTGACAGTTTTGAAGTGAACCTGATCGCGCATACGCTGGGCGCGACGACCTTGCAGCAGCTGAAGCCGGGTGCAGGCGTCAATCTTGAGGTGGATTTGCTGGCGCGTTACATTGAACGATTGCAGGAATCAAAGCTTTGAAATCAGGTAAAGACGACATGGCCATCAGCTCCACCGCCGACATCATTGCCGACATGCGCGCCGGGCGCATGGTGGTGCTGGTCGACGAGGAAGATCGCGAAAACGAGGGCGACCTGGTTCTCGCTGCGGAGTTCGCCACCGCCGAAACCATCAACTTCATGGCGCGTTATGGCCGTGGCCTGATCTGCCTGACACTGACCGAAGAGCGGTGCCGGCAATTGAATCTTCCGCTGATGGTCAGCAACAACCGTTCACCGATGGGCACCAATTTCACGCTGTCGATCGAAGCCGCCGAAGGTGTGACCACCGGCATCTCGGCGGCCGACCGTGCGCGCACGGTGCAGGCGGCGATCCGGCCCGATGCCGGTCCGGCCGATATCGTGCAGCCGGGACATATTTTTCCGCTGATGGCGCAGAACGGCGGCACCCTTGTGCGGGCAGGGCATACCGAGGCCGGTTGTGATCTGGCACGGCTGGCGGGGGTGATGCCGGCGGCGGTGATCTGCGAAATCCTCAAGGAAAACGGCGAGATGGCGCGCTTGCCGGACCTGATCACATTCGCCGCCGAACATAAACTCAAAATCGGCACCATCACCGACCTGATCCAGTACCGCAGCAGTACCGAATCGCTGGTGACGCGCGCCGCCGAGCGCGACATCGACACCGCGCACGGCATCTTCCGGTTGGTGGCCTATACCGAGGCGGCGAGCAATCAGACGCACCTCGCACTGGTACGCGGAAAATTCACCGCGCGCGATGAAGTGCTGGTGCGCGTGCATGAGCCGGTATCGCTGATTGATTTGCTCGACACCGGTGCAACCAGCCATTCTTGGAATCTGCATGATGCAATGACCGCCATTGCGCGCGAAGACCGCGGCGTGATCGTGCTGCTGCATCGCCAGGAAACCGCGGCGGAACTGCTGGAGCGCGCGCGCCCGCAGCACGAACGCGGCGGTCCGGCAAAAATCGTGCTGCGCAACTACGGCATCGGCGCGCAGATCCTGCGCGATCTCGGCGTCAAGAAAATGCGTGTGCTGGCTCAGCCCTTGAAAATGCCGAGCATGGCGGGCTTTGACCTCGAAGTGACGGGGTACCTGCAGCCGCCTAAGGCGTGACTGAGTGATTAAGTAATTAAGTGATTGGGTGAACTGTATGGCACGTTACGATGACATCGATGAACTGGAACCGGAGCACAAGGGCGCGGGTCTGCGCATCGGCATCGTGATGGCGCGTTTCAGCATCGACATCGGTGACGGATTGCTGTCGAGCTGCACCGCGGCGCTGGTCAAGCACGGCGTGGCGAAAAAAGACATGCGTATCGTCACGGTGCCCGGTGCGCTGGAAATTCCGCTGACTTTGAAGGCGATGGCAATCAGCGGTCAGTACGACGCGCTGGTGGCGTTGGGCGCGGTGATCCGCGGTGAAACCTATCACTTCGAAATCGTGTCCAACGAGTCTGCGCGCGGTATTACCGATGTACAGCTCGAAACCGGCATGCCGATCGCCAACGGCATCCTGACCACCGAAAACGACGCGCAGGCGGAAGTGCGCATGCAGCAGAAGGGCATCGATTGCGCAGTGGCGGCGATCGAGATGGCGAATCTGATGAAACGCCTGAAGCTGGACGCCGAAAATATATAACTAATTGATTTTAAACAATTATTTATCACATCATTTTTCACGCTCGCCGTGAATGTCTCACCGGAACATCATGAAATCCAGCCGCCGCCGTTCGCGCGAATTCGCATTGCAGGGCCTCTACCAGTGGCAACTCGCGGGCACCGATCCGTTGACCATTGCCGAGCAACTGGGCGATGCCGAAGGCTTCGGCAAAATCGATACCGAATATTTTCAGTTACTGCTGCAGGGTGCGGTCGCTGGTGCAGTGGAGATGGAGCAGCGCATCGCGCCGCTGCTTGACCGAGCCTACAAAAGCCTGTCGCCGGTGGAACGCGGCATCCTGCTGCTGGCCGGATTTGAATTCGAGAAATGTCCGGAAGTGCCGTACCGCGTGATCATCAATGAAGCGATTGAACTGGCGAAATCTTTCGGCGGCACCGACGGCCATAAATATGTGAACGGTGTGCTCGACAAAATGGCGATGCAGTTGCGCGCCACTGAAGTGCAGGATGGCCGGAAATGAGCGGACGGAAACAGAAGGGAGTGGTGTGATGGATCTGGAGAAGCTGAAAAAACGGATTTATGCCTTTTATTTTGCCGGGACCATCAACCTGTTTCTGGGCTTTTACGTGCTGCTTTATGGTCACGGCGTCGAAACGTCAACGCGCAACATCATGCTGCTGTTCTTTTTCGGTTTTACCGCGCTGGATTTCTGGTTTCCCTCGCACTTGAAGAAAAAATTCATCGAGCAGCAGGAGCAGTTGATCGCGCAGCTGAAGGCTGAAGGCAAGTGGCCGCCGCCGGAAGCGGCAAATGTGGAAGCATCGGCGGAAAAGCCCGGGACCTGAGTTGCGTCGCCGGCTTTATGTGGCAGGCGCGGCGCTGATGCCGAGGTTTTTCAGGTAACGATCCACCGCGGGCGTGTCCAGTTGTCCGCCGGCGAGCGCGACATGGCCGTCCGGCCGCAGCAGATAAAACGCCGGCCCCGTAATGTTGACGCGCGCCAGTTCTGCCGCATTGACCGCATCGTCGGTGATGACATGGATGCGCAGCAGGTCACCGGCGGTCAGCAGGCCTTCCGCGGGCGCGGGCTGGCCGATCACCAGCAGATTGAATGAAGTGTCAGCCAGCTGCTGATACAGATCCGCGGCTGCATTGTTTGCATCCAGACGCAGCTTCAGCCAAGGGAAACGATCCCCGCCGCAGGGCGCCCCTGCGGGCAGTCCGGGCAGGGTTGTTGACAGCGGGCTGTGCCGGTAACGGATGCCGATCTGCGAAATGGTGCGGAAGGCCAGCTTTCTGATGCGTTGCACGGTCATCGCGATCCCGAGCATGCGCGGCACGACACTGGTGCGGAACAGTTTTGCCATGGCACCGTCCGAAACCAGCATCATGAACAGGCGATCTGTGGTGGCGAGCAGCCGTTGCGCGACCGGCTGGCGTTCCTGTTCATAGGTGTCGAGCAGTGCAGGGTCCGCGCGTTTCTGTACCACCAGTGCAAGTTTCCATGCCAGGTTATAGGCATCCTGCAGGCCGGTGTTCATGCCCTGGCCACCGGCAGGGCTGTGAATGTGCGCGGCGTCGCCGAGCAGGAAACAGTGCCGGTCGCGGAATTTTTCTGCGCAGCGGTGATGGATGCGGTAGGTCGAGAACCAGCTGCAACTGCTGAATGCCAGCGCCGCGCCGGCTTCTTCGCGCACTGCCGGCATGACGTCTTCGAAAGCGAGCTGGTCACGATTCAGCAGCTGCCGCGGCAGCATGCCGACGATGCGCCAGTGATCCTGGCCGCGCATCGGAAACAGCAGGTGGAAACCGTCGCGCCACAGGTAAACGTTGAGTTCGTCGGGTCGCATCGGCCCGGTGGCGACAGTGTCGGCGACAAAAAACACGTGTTCGTACGGCGCGCCGGGGAAGGTAATGCTGCTTTGTTCGCGCACCACGCTGCGCGCGCCGTCGCAGCCGGCCATGTACGTGGCGGTGATCCGGTGTGTCGCGCCGTCTGTGGTTTTGAGGGTGGCGATGACAGCGTCTGCCTGCTGCTCGAAGTTCAGCAGTTCGGTATTCCATTGCACATCGACACCCTGATCGTGCAGATGTTTGCCCATGATGCGTTCGTTGTCGTCCTGACCAAGAATCAGCACATAAGGGAAGGGGCTCATGTCCTGGCCGATAGCGCCGAGGGGAATGCGCGCTTTCCATTCGCCGGCTGACCACAGGTTCGCGCCGGTGCCGGCCTTGCCGAGGGCGATGGCCTGATCGGCGATGCCGAGCTTCGAATAAATTTCCATGGTGCGCGCCTGCACTGCCATTGCGCGGCTTTGCTGCGCGGGACCGGAATGGCGGTCGATGATCTGCACTTTCACGCCGCGGCGCACCAGCTGGTTGGCGAGCATCAGTCCGGTAGGGCCGGCGCCGGTGATCAATACATCAGTGTCCATGACAGTCTCCTCGCCCGTGCGGCAGCCATTATTGCCGGAAAAGGCGGAGTGCCGGCTTTTATGCCGCTTTTGCGGAAATCGATGCAGGGCGGCTGTACAGGCCGCCGGCGATCATCAGCGAGGCGTTGAGCCAGAACATCGGCGGCAGCCCCAGCATCGTGGAGATGGTGCCAAAGATTACCGGGCTGATCAGTTTGGTCATCTGGTTGACGGTGAACTTGAGGCCCAGGGCCTCGCCCGAGCGGCCGTCTTTGGAGTTGCTGAACATCAGCATGATGATGATCGGCTGGCCGCAACCCATGCCGAGGCCGAACAGGAATGAAATGGTTCCGAGTGCCACGGCGTTGTGGAAAAACGGAATCAGCGTCAGCGCCGTTGCGCCGACATGGAACACGTAAGTCAGCAGCCGTTGTTCACCCAGCCTTCTGATTAAATCCGGCAAGGCAAAACGCGCGACAAAGGCCGCTGCCGAGTTCATCGCGATGACCATGCCGATGGTCGAGGCCGGCAGTCCGAGGGAGTGGGCGTAAACAGGCATGTAGACCTGATACAGGTTGATGCCGGCGTTGATCAGACTGCCGGTGACGAGCATACGCTGCACCTGCGCATCCTTGAGCATGGCGCGGACGCCGCCGCTCTTGCCCTTGCCGGGGACGCGGGTGCCGCCCGGCAGTGCGCGGCCGTACGTCAGCAGCATGCTGATCGGTCCCAGTGACAGCAGGGCCAGATACAGGCAGGTGGAGGAGTAGCCGAAATGCTCGATGGCAAAGCCGCCGATCAATGGCCCCAGCAGTTGGGCGCCGGATGTACTCAAGGTGTAATTGCTGAAATTTTTCGAGCGGTTTTCCGGTGTGCTGAGCATACCCACCAGATTCTGTGTGCCGAGGTTGATGAAAATCAGGCCGAGGCCGGTCAACAGCGCAGTGACGTACAGCGAAGTCAATCCCGGAAAAAAATACGCGACCAGCATGCCTGTGCCGCCGGTTGTAGCACCGAAAGTCATCGGCCAGCGTACGCCGAAGCGGTCGACCAGCCGCCCTGCGGCGACTGCGAGCAGCATCGGGAACAACGAGAATGAGGCAGCCAGCAATCCGATGGCGAGATGGCTTGCGCCCTGATTGAGCGCGTACAGGGAGACCAGGATTTGTGCTGCGAATACGCCAATGCCGTTGAGCAGACTCAGGGCGTAGACGAAATAAATGGACACGGATGGGCGCAGTCAGGAAAAACACACCGCCGCAGTAGGAAAATGCATTGCGCGGGTGAGTTACACATTTTACCCGCGTCGCGCTCGCGGGCTGCCGGACTTCCAGATGATGAACGGCTTTGCCGATATTTCCATCACACACTGGCGTGTGACGGTGTAACCGGGCTCGATTGATTTTGCCGGACTTGCTGTCGAACCCGGTCCCGGCAATTTACGGACTTGCCAGCCGGCTTACTCCGGCTGCAGCCCGATCGCCTTGGCGATGCGCGCGACCTTGTCGATCTCGGATTTGATGAAGGCCGCGTACTCCTGCGGCGAGGTGCCTTTGGGCTCCAGGCCGAGTGCTGCGAAACGTTCCTTGACGTCGGCCTGTTTGACGATCTGCAGCAGCTGGCCGTTGAGTTTTACGATGATGTCGTTCGGCGTTTTGGCCGGCGCAACCAGTCCCCACCAGCTGTCGAACTGGAAGCCGGGGATGGTTTCGGCCACCGTCGGCAGTTCCGGCGCCAGCGCCGAACGCTTTTCGCTGGTGACCGCGATGCCGCGCAGGCGGCCGGTTTTCACATGCGGCAGTCCGACCGGCATGCTTGCGAAAATGAACTGTATCTGGCCGGCGATCAGATCGTTCACCGATTGTCCCGTGCCTTTGTATGGCACGTGCACGATGTTGACTTTGGCCATGTAGCGGAACAGTTCACCCGTGAGGTGCGCGGGAGTACCGCTGCCGCCGGAACCGTAGTTGAGCTGTCCGGGTTTTGCCTTGGCAAGCACGATCAGTTCTTTGGTTGTACGTACCGGCAGCGAAGGGTGCACCACCAGTACCGTGGTGCCGGTTGCGGACAGTGCGATCGGCGCGAAGTCAGTGACCGGATCGTAGGGCAGCTTCTTGAACAGGCTGACGTTGACCGCGGTCGGCGCGACATTGCCCACCGTCAGCGTGTAACCGTCGGCCGGCGCTTTGGCACCGAGTTCGGTACCCAGCGTGCCGCCGGCGCCCGGGCGATTGTCAACGATGAATTGCTGGCCGTTCAATTCGGTGAGCTTCTGCGCGAGGATGCGCGCCACCAGATCCGATGAACCGCCGGCCGGGAAGGGCGCGATGATACGCACGGACCGGGTCGGGTAATTTTGCGCGGTTGCCGGTGCGACGGCGAGGATGCCCAGCGTGGCGGCGAGGGCAATTATGATGGCAGATGCAGTTTTCATTGCTGGATGTTCCGTGGACGGTTTGTGGAAGGCCGGCATTTTGCACGAAAAGGACTGAAACGGCGATGTTGTGCCGCGTATTGCGGGTTCGGGGCACAATACGGTCCCATATGCCTGCTGAATTCGATCTCATCCGTCACTACTTCACCCATGCCACGCCGCGCACGACGCTGGGCGTCGGCGATGACGCCGCACTGATCAGGGCGGGCAAGGGCCAGCTGCTCGCAGTGGCCGCCGACATGCTGGTTGCCGGGCGTCACTTCTTCAAGGATGCCGACCCGGAATCCGTCGGCCACAAGGCGCTGGCGGTGAACCTGTCGGACATGGCGGCGATGGGCGCGACGCCGCGCTGGGCGACGATGGGCATCGCCTTGCCGCGCGCCGATGCGCGCTGGGTGGCGGCGTTTGCCAAAGGCTTCATGGCACTGGCGCGCAAACATGGTGTCGATCTGATCGGCGGCGACACTACGCGCGGGCCGCTCAATATCTGCGTGCAGATCATCGGCGAGGTGCCGGCGCGTCAGGCCCTGCGCCGCGACGGCGCCAAAGCCGGTGACGACATCTGGGTATCGGGCACGCTGGGCGATGCCGCGCTGGCGGTGGCGGCAAAAACAAAACGCATCAAACTGAAGCCTGCCGAACTGAAGCAGGCGATGCAGCGCCTTGACCGGCCGGTGCCGCGTGTTGCGCTGGGTCTGGCATTACGCGGTGTGGCGCGCAGCGCGATTGATGTGTCGGATGGCCTGGTGGCCGACCTCGGCCATATCTGCGAACGTTCAAAGGTCGCTGCCGTAGTGGCCTTCGAGCGCTTGCCGGTGTCGGTCTTGCTGCGGCGCTATCTGCATTCAGCGGTGGCGCAGGCTGCGCTGGTGGCCGGCGGTGATGATTACGAGCTGTGCTTTACTGCGGCGCCGGCGAAGCGGGCGGCGGTGGAACGTGCGGCGTTGCGTGCCCGGGTCAAGGTGACGCGTATCGGGCGCGTGATTCGTGCGCCGGAAGGTATATGCAGTGTCGTGGTGGTGGATCGCGATGGTTTACCGTTGGCGCTGAAGCAAAAAGGCTTTGATCACTTTGGCTGAAACCTCTATGCGTCCGACGCTGCGCTTCGTCTACCGTCACCCGGCGCATTGCATCGCCTTCGCCGGCGGCATCGGTCTGATTCCGTTCGCACCGGGCACCTTCGGCACACTCCTGGCGATTCCGCTGTTCAGCGTGCTGCAGCCGCATCTGGATGCGTGGACCTTGCTGGTGGTGATCCTTGCGCTGTTCTGGCTGGGCGTGTGGGCCTGCGCGGTGACCGGTCGTGCGCTGGGGGTTGCCGACCACGGCGGCATGGTGTGGGATGAGGTGGTGGCGTTTTTGCTGGTATTGTTTTTTGTGCCGGCGGGCGCTTACTGGCAGGCCTTTGCTTTTGTGCTGTTCCGGTTTTTTGACATCTTCAAACCGCCGCCCATTCGTTACTATGATCGTACGCTGAAAAACGGTTTTGGCGTGATGTGGGACGACCTGATTGCCGCGGCTTATACGCTGCTGCTGCTCGCGGCTGTTTATGCATGGCTCGGATAGCGGAGGACTGACGATGCCGGACAGAAAATTGTTTGAACTGGCGGCGCAGGTGGGTGTGGCGCTGAAGGCGCAGGGGCTGATGCTGGCGACGGCAGAATCCTGCACCGGCGGCTGGGTGGCGCAGGCGGTGACGGCGGTGCCCGGCAGCTCGCAATGGTTTGAACGCGGCTTTGTGACCTATACCTATATTTCCAAGCGCGAAATGCTCGGCGTCAGCCAGGACACCTTGGGTACACATGGCGCGGTGTCGGAGCACACCGTGCGCGAGATGGTGACCGGCGCACTGGCCAACAGCCATGCGCAGATTGCGGTGGCGATCAGCGGTACTGCGGGGCCGGATGGCGGTACGCCGGAGAAGCCGGTGGGGACCGTGTGTTTTGCCTGGGGTGTCAAAAACGGCGAGCCGAAATCCGCGACGCGGCACTTTCCGGGCGACCGCGAAGCGGTGCGCCGGGGCGCGGTCGAATTTGCGCTGGATGGTGTGCTCGGGCTGCTGCCCGCAGTATTAAAATAGAATTTAAGTATTTGTTTTTATTAATTATTTTGTTATTTATCTGGTGATTTACACACTACTGTATAAATAAACAGCTTTTTGCAAAAATTTATGTATAATGCGGTCGTCACCTGAGCAAAAAGCAGCATCAAACAGTGGTATCAAACAGCTGCATCTAACAGCATCATCAAGTGCAGTTCTGGGCAGAACTGCATGACCGAACCGGAAGAAGAACTGAGAGGGCACCATGGACGAAAACAAAAGCAAGGCACTCGCGGCGGCACTGTCGCAAATCGAAAAACAATTCGGCAAAGGCTCGGTCATGCGCATGGGCGAGGCCGATATTGCACGGGATATCCAGTCGGTATCGACGGGTTCACTGGGGCTCGACATCGGGCTCGGCATTGGTGGCCTGCCGCGTGGCCGGGTGGTTGAAATCTACGGTCCGGAATCCTCGGGCAAAACCACGCTGACGCTGTCGGTGATCGCGCAGATGCAGAAACTCGGTGGTTCGGCGGCGTTCATTGATGCCGAACACGCGCTGGATCCGCAATATGCCGTCAAGCTGGGCGTCAAGGTCGATGAGCTGATCATC